>DASYKY010000080.1:0-204431 GCA_035995025.1 Actinophytocola sp. | reverse complement strand
GTCTCCTGGTAGTAGCCCTCGACCGACTTCGGCAGGTCGAGGTGCGCGACGAACCGCACGTCCGGCTTGTCGATGCCCATGCCGAACGCGATCGTCGCGACGACCACCAGCCCGTCCTCGCGCAGGAACCGGGACTGGTTGGTCGCGCGTGTCCGCGCGTCGAGCCCCGCGTGGTAGGGCAGCGCCTCGATCCCGTTCTGGGACAGGAACGCGGCCGTGCGCTCGGTCGACGCGCGCGACAGGCAGTAGACGATGCCCGCGTCGCCCTTGTGCTCGGTGGTCAGCAGCTCCAGCAGCTGCTGCTCGGGCCTGTTCTTGCCGACGATGCGGTACTGGATGTTGGGCCGGTCGAAGCTCGACACGAAGTGCCGGGCCTCGGTGAGGTTCAGCCTGGTCGCGATCTCCTTGCGGGTGGCCTCGGTGGCCGTCGCGGTGAGCGCGATGCGCGGCACGGTGGGCCAGCGTTCGTGCAGCGCGGACAGCTCGAGGTAGTCGGGCCGGAAGTCGTGGCCCCACTGCGCCACGCAGTGCGCCTCGTCGATGGCGAACAGCGCGATCGTGCCGCGGTCGAGCAGCCGCAGCGTGGACTCGACCTTGAGCCGCTCGGGCGCGAGGTAGAGCAGGTCGAGCTCGCCGGACAGGTACGCGGCCTCGACGGTGCG
The DNA here is from genome assembly GCA_035995025.1 of Actinophytocola sp. Lineage (GTDB taxonomy): Bacteria > Actinomycetota > Actinomycetes > Mycobacteriales > Pseudonocardiaceae > Actinophytocola. Next base: position 203,769 of record DASYKY010000080.1, on the reverse strand, counting down.
CCGCTGCTCGAAGTCCTGCGTGGAGTTGAGGAACCCGGCGCGCACGCCGAGCGCGGTGAGCGCGTCGACCTGGTCCTGCATGAGCGCGATGAGCGGCGAGATCACGATGCCGACACCGTCGCGGACCAGGGCGGGGATCTGGTAGCAGAGCGACTTGCCGCCACCGGTCGGCATGAGCACGAGCGCGTCGCCACCGGTGACGACGTGGTCGATGATCTCCTGCTGGTTCCCGCGGAACGCGTCGTAGCCGAACACGCGGCGGAGCGTGGCGGCGGTCTGCTGGGTGTGCTGGTCGGTGTCGGCGGGGAGAGTCACGCGGCGATTCTATGGGCGGGCACCGACGAAGCCTTGGAGTTGTCCACAGGACGCTCACGCGTGTCCGCCGACGGTCACCTCGCCGATGATCAGCTCGGGGGTGCCCTCGAGGATCGCGCCCACCCGCTCGACCTGCGCGTCCAGCTCGCGGCGCCGGGCCGTGGTGAGGTCGCCGAACGGCTCCACGGTGATCGCGATCCGCCGGCCGGAGCGGCGCTGGTGCCAGCGGCCGGCGACCACGCCGTCGACGAGCAGCACCTGGACGTTGCCGGCCGCCCGCGCGGCGGCCGCGCCCGGGTACAGGCGGGCCTTGTCGTTGCCGACCGAGTAGGCGTACCCGTCGAAGTACGGCAGCAGCTGCAGGCCGCGTGGCGGGTCGTCGGGGAACTCCGTGTCGCCCTTGCTCACCCAGGCAACCTCGCCGTCGACCTCGACCTCGGCCAGCTCGGCGGCCGCGAAGACCTTGCGTGCCCAAGCAGCCGGTGCGACGAGCCAGTTGGCGAACCTGTCCGGAGTGGACGGTCCGTACGCGTGCAGGTACGCGGCCAGTACCTCGGGCAGCGCGCCGGGCGCCGGTGCGAAGTCCGGCAGCCAGCGGCGCGGGCTCGTGTAGGTCGTCTTCCGGCCGCGGTTGGGGCCGAAGCACACCGCGCCGCGCAGCCCGGCCTGCGGCAGCGCCTGGCGCCAGCGCGGCCACTTGCCCTGGAACGCCTCCATCACGGGGTCGCCGGCCCACGAGCCGCAGGCCGCGACGACCGCGTCGGACAGCTCGTCGACGGTCAGCTCGGCGTCCGTGACCGCGTCCTCGATCGCCGCGACGACCTGCTCGGTCCGCTCGTCGCTCAGCCGCACCGGCGCCTGCATCGGGCTCGTGTACGGCACCTCCGCCAGCGCACCGGTCCACCTCGGCAGGTCGCGGGTGGGCAGCAGGTGCACGGTGCCGCGCGGGCCGAACGTCTTCACGAGGCTCCGCTCGGTCCACAGCGCGTGCCGGACGTCCGCCCGCGTCGCGCCGTCGAGCCGCAGCCCGATCGACAGCTCCGCCGCGGACAGCACCTGCGCGTGCGCGCCGGCCGTCGCGGCCACCACGTCCGCCGGACCGCCCGCGAGCGGCGCCGCGAGCCCGTGCCGCGCGAGCCGCCGCGCGCACACCCGCGCCCACCCGACCGCGGTCACGCCCGGACCGCCACGGTGGCGAAGAAGGTCCGGATGTCGGCGGCCAGCAGCTCCGGCACCTCCATCGCGGCGAAGTGGCCGCCGCGGTCGTACTCGGTCCAGTGCACGATGTCGTCGTCGCGCTCGGCGAGGCGGCGGATGCCGGGGTTGGGCAGGCCGAACGCCGCGTTCCCGCTGGGCACCGCGCGCTGTCCTGCCGGCATCCCGGCGAGGCCGTCGTAGTACAGCCACGTCGAGGTCGCCGCGGTGCCGGTCAGCCAGTACAGCGAGACGTTGGTGAGCAGCTGGTCGCGGTCCACGGCGTCCTCCGGGAGGTCGGCTGCGGGGTCGGTCCAGTCGCGGAACTCCCGCATGCCCGCGAAGCCGGCCAGCGCGGCCTCGTGCACCCGCCAGTCGTACCCGGTGCGCCGGTACTCGGCGAGGTCGCGCAGGTCGTCGAGGTCGGCCCGCGGGACGTCGATGCGGAACGGCCTCATGACGCGAACGGCTTCGCGCTCGTCACGTACGCCATGGCGGCGACGAACTCGGGCCGGGTCATGCGCTCCTCGACCTCCGCCGGGGTCGGCTCGGCCACCCGCTGCTGGATCCACCACAGGTTGCCGAGCGGGTCGCGGACGCGGCCGACCTTGTCGCCCCAGAAGAGCTCCGTCGGCTCGGTGACCGCGGTGGCGCCCGCCGCCTGCGCGCGGCGGAACGTCTCGTCGGCATCGTCGACGTACAGGCGCAGGAAGCACGGTGTCGGCGGCCAGTCGGCCGGTGCGTCGAACAGGAGCACGATCGCGTCACCGATGCGGGTCTCCGCGTGGCCGATGCCGCCGTCCTCGTTCGGCACCCGCGCCAGCTCCTCCCCGCCGAAGGCCGCGCGGATGAACTCCAGCTCCGCCGCGGTGTCCGTGCTGATCAGCCATGGTGTCACGGTCGTGTACCCGTCCGGGATCGTCTTCATGCCAGGGACGGTAGCGGCCAACTAGGCCAGATCCTGTCCTAGTTTGCTGGCATCCTGGAACCCATGAGCGATCCGTCCGGCCGGCTGCTCGCGCTGCTGTCGCTGCTGCAGACCCCGCGGGAGTGGCCGGGCAGCGAGCTGGCCCGCCGCCTTGCGGTCAGCGCGCGCACCGTCCGCCGCGACGTCGAGCGGCTGCGCGAGCTCGGCTACCCGGTGCACGCGACGAAGGGCGTCGAGGGCGGCTACCGCCTCACCGCGGGCGCCGCGATGCCGCCGCTGCTGCTCGACGACGAGGAGGCGGTGGCCGTCGCGGTCGGGCTGCGGACCTCGGCCGGGCAGGCGGTGGCCGGCATCGAGGAGGCGTCGGTCCGCGCGCTGGCCAAGCTCGAGCAGGTGCTGCCGGCCCGGCTGCGCCGCCGCGTCGGCACGCTCGGCGCCGCCACGGTCGCGCTGCCGGCCGGGCCGGCCACCGTGGACCCCGCGCACCTGACGCTGCTCGCCGCGGCGATCGCGAACCGCGAGCGCGTCCGGTTCACCTACCGCAACGCCGAGGGCGTCGCGGGCCGCCGGCTGGTCGAGCCCTACCGGCTGGTCTCCGGCGGCCGCCGCTGGTACCTCCTCGCGTTCGACACCGAGCGCGCCGACTGGCGGATCTACCGCGTGGACCGCATCGCCGAGCCGTTCGCGACCGGGGCCAGGGCCACGCCGCGCGAGCTGCCAGAGCAGGACCCGGCCGCGTTCGTCACCACGAGGATGTACTCGTCCGCGCCGACCTACGCCGCCGTGGCCACCCTCGACCTGCCCGCCGCACCCGAGCACCTCGGCGGCACCAGCACGCCGCTCGGCGACGGGCGGTGCCGGTGGGAGAGCCCGGCCGACACACTCGAATGGCTGGCGTTCCGGCTGCTCACGCTCGGCTGCGAGGTCGAGGTGCGCCAGCCGCCGGAGCTGCGCGACCACCTGCGCGCGCTGGCCGCACGCGCGCAGCGGGCCGTCGCCGGCGCGGAAACCTGAGCCGCCGTGTCGATCCCGCGCCGGCTCGTTCGACGCGTTGGCAGCGGCTAGGTTGGCGGCCGACGGAAGGGGTAGGACGTTGCGTTTCATGATCATTCGTAGGGCGGACGCGGAGACCGAGGCCGGTGTGCTGCCGACCGAGGAACTGTTCGACGCCATGGCGAAGTACAACGAGGAGCTGGTGAAGGCGGGGGTCATGCTCGACGGGGCCGGCCTGCAGCCCAGCTCGAAGGGCATGAAGGTGCGGTTCAGCGGCGGGCGGACCTCCGTCGTCGACGGGCCGTTCACCGAGGCCAAGGAGCTGATCGCCGGCTACACCCTCATCGAGGCCGGCTCGCTCGCCGAGGTCGTCGAGCTGGTGAAGAAGTGGCCCGCGGAGGACGGGCACGGCAACGTGACGATCGAGATCCGGCGGGTGGACGAGGCCGAGGAGTTCCCGACGGCGACCCCGGAGGTCATCGAGCAGGAACGGCGCATGCGCGCCGCGACCCGGAAGGCCTGAGGAGGACGAGATGCGGTTCATGGTGCTGGTCAAGTCCAACCCGGAATCCGAGGCCGGGGCCGTGCCGACCACGGCGCAGCTCGAGGCGATGAGCAGGTACAACGACGAGCTGGTCAACGCGGGCGTGCTGCTCGACGCCAACGGTCTGGCCTCCTCGGCCGACGGGGCGCTCGTCCAGTTCGCCGACGGTGTGCCGACCGTGCTCGACGGGCCGTTCGCCGAGGCCAAGGAGCTCGTCGCGGGCTACTGGCTGATCGAGGTGAAGTCCCGGGAGGAGGCCGTCGAGTGGGTCAAGCGGGTCCCGTTCGACGCCGACGTCGACACGGAGATCGAGATCCGGCAGGTCTTCGAGGGCGAGGACTTCGGCGCGGGCTTCACCGAGGAACTCCGCGAGCGGCACGAGCGGATGGGCGCGGAGATCGCCGAGCGACACGGCTGAGCTCGGCTTGCCGACAGCTCGGCCGAGCTGTTCTTATGACGCCGTGGGGACGTCGGAGGTGCAGCGGACGGTCGACGCGGTCTGGCGGATCGAGTCGGCCCGGCTGATCGCGGGGCTGACCCGCATGGTGCACGACATCGGGCTGGCCGAGGAGCTGGCGCAGGACGCGCTCGTCGCGGCGCTGGACCAGTGGCCGGAGTCGGGCGTCCCGGACAACCCGGGCGCCTGGCTCATGGCCATCGCGAAGCGGCGGGCCATCGACCAGTTCCGCAGGCGGGAGACGCTGGAGCGCAAGGTCACGGAGATCGGCCGCGACCTGGAGACCCAGGAGGGCCCGTCCGCCGAGCCGGACTTCGACGCCATCGACAGCAACATCAGCGACGACATGCTGCGGCTGGTGTTCATCTCCTGCCACCCGGTGCTGTCGACGGAGGCCCGCGTGGCGCTGACGCTGCGCCTGCTCGGCGGGCTGACCACCGAGGAGATCGCGCGCGCGTTCCTCACCCCCGAGCCGACCATCGCGCAGCGCATCGTGCGGGCGAAGAAGACGCTGGCGCAGAAGAAGATTCCCTTCGAGGTGCCGAACGCGAGCGAGCTGGGCGAGCGGGTCTCGTCCGTGCTCGAGGTCGTCTACCTGGTGTTCAACGAGGGCTACGCGGCGACCGGCGGCGACGACTGGATGCGCCCGGCGCTGTGCGAGGACGCGATGCGGCTCGGCCGGATCCTGGCCGAGCTGGTGCCCGCCGAGCGCGAGGTGCACGGGCTGGTCGCGCTGATGGAGGTCCAGGCGTCCAGGGCGCGGGCCCGGCTCGGCCCGTCCGGCGAGCCGGTGCTGCTGTTCGACCAGGACCGCACGCGCTGGGACCGGCTGCTGATCCGGCGCGGGCTCGCGGCGCTCGCCCGCGCGGAGGCGCTGCCGGGGGAGGCCGGGCCGTACGAGCTGCAGGCGGCGATCGCGGCGTGCCACGCGCGGGCGCGCACCCCGGAGGACACCGACTGGGCGCGGATCGCGGCCCGCTACGCGCGGCTCGTGCAGCTGGTGCCGTCGCCGGTGATCGAGCTGAACCGGGCGGTGGCGCTGTCGATGGCGTTCGGCCCGGAGGTGGGCCTGCGGATCGTGGACGAGCTGAACGACGAGCCCGCCCTGAAGAACTACCACCTGCTGCCGTCCGTGCGCGGCGACCTGCTCGCGAAGTTGGACCGGCACGCGGAGGCGTGCGACGAGTTCAGCCGCGCGGCCGGCCTGACCCGCAACGAGCGAGAGCGGGCACTGCTGCGCGCCCGGGCGGCGGAGAGCGCGGCCGCGGCCGGGTGATCCGTGACGCGGGCCGCACCGGTGCTGATCTAGCCTTTCGCCAGAGCAGGTGGTGGGAGGGGCGATGACCAGCGGTTCGCCGGGGATGAAGGACGTTGCCGCGCGTGCCGGGGTGTCCGTCGGCACGGTGTCCAATGTGCTCAACCGGCCGCAGCTGGTCAGCGAGGCCACCCGCAGCCGGGTGCGGGCGGCGATCGCCGAGCTGGGCTTCGTGCGGAACGAGACCGCGCGGCAGCTGCGCGCGGGCCGCAGCCGCACCATCGCCTATGTCGTGATGGACGCGGCGAACCCGTTCTTCAACGACGTGGCCCGCGGGGTCGAGGACACCGCGCGGGCCGAGGGCGTGGCCGTCTACCTCTGCAACAGCAACCAGGACGCGGCCCGCGAGCGCGAGTACCTCGAGCGGCTGCGCGAGCAGCGGGTGCAGGGCGTGCTGATCACCCCGATCGACCCGTCCGGCGAGCGGCTCGCGGCGATGCCCGGCCGCGGCACGCCGGTCGTGCTCGTCGACTGCCAGGCGCCGGACGCCACGTGGTGCTCGGTCGCCGTCGACGACGAGCTGGGCGGCGAGCTGGCGATGACCCACCTGCTGGAGTCCGGGCACGAGCGGATCGCGTTCGTCGGTGGGCCGATGTCCGTGCCGCAGGTGCGCGACCGGCACCGGGGCGCGCTGGTGGCGCTGGCCGCGGCCGGCCGCCCGTCGTCCGCGCTGGTGCTGCTGGAGACCGACGCGCTGCAGGTCGCCGAGGGCAGGCGGGCGGGGGAGCGGCTGGCCGGGCTGCCGGCCTCGGCCCGGCCGACGGCCGCGTTCTGCGCCAACGACCTGCTGGCCCTCGGGCTGCTGCAGGCGATGACCCGGCTGGGCCGCTCGGTCCCGGAGGACCTCGCGGTGGTCGGCTACGACGACATCGAGTTCGCCGAGGCGGCCGCCGTGCCGCTGACGTCGGTGCGCCAGCCGCGCGAGCTGCTCGGCCGCACGGCCGCGCGGCTGCTGTTCGAGGAGGCCGCGGGGGAGGACGGGCACGTGCACCAGCAGATCCGGTTCAGACCGGAGCTGGTCGTGCGCGCCTCGACGCGGGCCCGGCGCACCACTTCCTGACTCGGTTTCCTGCCGTTTCTTGACACTGCTCGGCGTCCGCCAGCATGCTCGTCCGTGATGATTGAAACGTTCAATTCCCCCGCCGCGGTCGGGGAGCTGGTGCGCCGGAGCAACACGCTCGGCGCGGACCCGCGCTACACGAACTACGCGGGCGGCAACACGTCCGCGAAGGTCACCGGCACCGACCCGGTGACCGGCCGCGACGTGGACCTGTTGTACGTCAAGGGATCCGGCGGCGACCTCGGCACGCTGACCGCGGCCGGGCTCGCGGTGCTGCGGCTGGACCGGCTGCGCTCGCTCGTGGACGTCTACCCCGGCGTCGAGCGCGAGGACGAGATGGTCGCCGCGTTCGACTACTGCCTGCACGGCAAGGGCGGTGCGGCGCCGTCGATCGACACGGCCATGCACGGGCTCGTCGACGCCCCGCACGTGGACCACCTGCACCCCGACGCCGGCATCGCGCTGGCCACCGCGGCGGACGGGCCGGCGCTGACCGGGCGGTGTTTCGGCGACCGGGTGGTGTGGGTGCCGTGGCGGCGTCCGGGTTTCCAGCTGGGGCTGGACATCGCGGCCGTGCGCCGCGAGCACCCGGCGGCGATCGGGGTGATCCTCGGCGGGCACGGCATCACCGCGTGGGGCGCCACGAGCGACGAGTGCGCGGCCCGCTCGACCGAGATCATCGAGACGGCGCAACGGTTCCTGGACGAGCACGGCAGGCCGGACCCGTTCGGCGCGGTCGTCGTCGACACGCCGGAGCCCGCCGCGCGCCACCTGCTGGCCGCCCGCCTGGCGCCGACGATCCGCGGCCTGGCGTCGACCGACCGGCCGCAGGTCGGCCACTTCACCGACAGCGAGGTCGTGCTGGACTTCATCGCCCGCGAGCGGCTCGCCGAGCTGGCCGCGAAGGGCACCAGCTGCCCCGACCACTTCCTGCGCACGAAGATCCGGCCGCTCGTGCTGGACCTGCCGCCGACCGCGCCGATCGAGGAGGTCACCGCCCGGCTGCGAGAGCTGCACGAGGCCTACCGCGCGGACTACCGCGCCTACTACGAGCGACACGCCGCCGCGGACTCGCCGCCGATGCGCGGCGCCGATCCGGCGATCGTGCTGGTGCCGGGCGTCGGCATGTTCAGCTTCGGCAAGGACGCGCAGACCGCGCGGGTGGCCGGCGAGTTCTACGTCAACGCGATCAACGTGATGCGCGGCGCGGAGTCGGTGTCGCGGTACGAACCGATCGGCGAGCGGGAGAAGTTCCGCATCGAGTACTGGGCGCTGGAGGAGGCGAAGCTGCGGCGGCAGCCGCCCCCGCGCCCGCTGTCCGCGCGGGTCGCGCTCGTCACCGGCGGCGGGTCGGGCATCGGCCGGGCGACCGCGCGGCGGCTCGCGGCGGAGGGCGCGTGCGTGGTGGTCGCGGACCGGGACGGCCCGGCCGCGGCGGCGGTCGCGGCGGAGCTCGGCGGGCTCGCGGTCGTCGTGGACGTCACCGACCCCGCCGCGGTGGCGGCGGCGTTCCGGGAGGCGTCGCTCGCGTACGGCGGGGTCGACCTGGTGGTGAACAACGCGGGGCTGTCGATCTCCAAACCGCTGCTGGAGACGACCGAGGCCGACTGGGACCGCCAGCACGACGTGCTGGCGAAGGGGTCGTTCCTGGTCGCCCGGGAGGCCGCGCGGATCATGATCGAGCAGGGCATGGGCGGGGACCTCGTCTACATCGCGAGCAAGAACGCGGTGTTCGCGGGCCCGAACAACGTGGCCTACGGCGCGGCGAAGGCGGACCAGGCGCACCAGGTGCGGCTGCTGGCGGCGGAGCTGGGGGAGCACGGCATCCGGGTCAACGGCGTCAACCCGGACGCGGTGGTGCGCGGGTCGGGGATCTTCGCTTCCGGCTGGGGCGCGCAGCGGGCGGCCGTGTACGGCGTGCCGGAGTCCGAGCTGGGAGCGTTCTACGCGCAGCGGACGCTGCTGAAGAAGGAGGTGCTGCCGGAGCACGTGGCGGCGGCGGTGGTGGCGCTGACCGCGGGGGACCTGTCGCTGACGACAGGCCTGCACGTACCGGTGGACGCCGGCGTGGCCGCGGCCTTCCTGCGATGAGGGTCGCGGCGGTCGATCTTGGCGCGGCTTCCGGGCGGGTGATCGTGGGCCGGGCTGGGCCCGATGAGCTGTCCATTGAGGAGTGTCACCGGTTCCCGAACCGGCCGGTGACCGTCCGCGGCACGCTGTACTGGGACATCCTGGACCTGTACCGGGGCGTGCTCGAGGGCGTGCGTGCGGCAGGAGCGCTGGACGGCATCGGCATCGACGCGTGGGGCGTGGACTACGGGCTGCTCGACTCCTCCGGCGCGCTGCTCGGCAACCCCGTGCACTACCGGGACGCGCGCACGGCGTCCGCGTCGCCGGACCGGTTCGGCGCGGCCCGGCTGTACGAGACGACGGGCCTGCAGTTCCTGCCGTTCAACACCATCCACCAGCTGGCCGCGGAGCCGCCGGAGCGGCTGGCGGCGGCGCGGTGGCTGCTGATGATCCCGGACCTGCTGGCGTACTGGCTGACCGGTTCGGCGGGCGCGGAGCTGACGATCGCGTCGACGAGCCAGCTGCTGGACGTCCGTTCCCGCACGTGGGCGACGGCCCTGGCCGCGACGGCGGGACTCGATCCCGCTCTGCTGCCGCCGTTACGCGATCCGGGAACGGTGATCGGCCCCGCTGCGCCGCTGGACGACGTGCCCGTGATCGCGGTGGGCGCCCACGACACGGCGTCCGCGGTGGCGGGCGTCCCCGCGTGCGGCGAGCGGTTCGCGTACATCTCGTGCGGCACGTGGTCGCTGGTCGGAGTGGAGCTGTCGCGGCCGGTGCTGACCGAGGAAAGCCGCCGGGCGAACTTCACGAACGAGCTGGGCGTCGACGGCACGGTGCGGTACCTGCGCAACGTGATGGGGTTGTGGCTGCTGCAGGAGTGCTTGCGCGCGTGGCCGTCCGCGTCGCAGGCGGACCTGCTGGCGCAGGCGGCCACCTTGCCGCGCCGCGCGGTGATCGACACGGACGACCCGGTTTTCCTGCCACCGGGCGATATGCCGGCGCGGATCGCCGACGCGTGCCGCCGCACGGACCAGCCGGCGCCGGCGACGCGTGCGGAGACCGTCCGGTGCATTGTGGACAGCCTGGCACAGGCGCACCGGCGTGCGGTCGAGTCCGCCGCCCGCCTGTCCGGCACCGCGGTCGACACCGTCCACATCGTCGGCGGCGGCGCGCGGAACACCCTGCTGTGCCAGCTGACCGCGGACGCGTGCGGCCTGCCGGTGGTCGCGGGGCCGGTGGAGGCGACGGCGCTGGGGAACGTGCTCGTGCAGGCCCGCGCGCTGGGCGCGGTGGACGGCGACCTGGCAACGCTACGCGCCCTCGTCCGCGCCACCCAGCTGACCACCCGCTACGAACCGGCCTGACCGTCTACTCAGGACGGCAGGCGCAGGCTCTCCTCGCCCAGGCCGAGATCGGTGAGGATGGTGCGGTACGCCTCGCGGTGCCGCGCCGCCGCGACCGGGTTGTTCAGTCGCGTGTGGACGATGGAAAGGCGGGCCAGGAGGCGGGCTTCCTCGAGGGCGGCGGACAGCTGGCGCCAGATCGCCAGGGACGCCTCCAGGGGCTCGACCGCCGACGACGGGTCGCCCTGGGCCAGGGCCAGGTCACCGCGGGCGCGCAGGACCTCCGCCAGGCCGTCGCGGTTGCGGCGGGATTCGAACTCCGGCTGGGCGCTGTCCAGGCGGGCCGCTGCCGAGGTCCAGTGGCCGCGGCGGATGTCGATGTCGGCGCGGGTCTGTTCCGTGTACGCCGCATGCAGGTCGTCGCCCAGTGCCGCGGTGATCTCGGCGGCTTCGTCCAGGGCCCGGGACGCGTCGTCGAGGCGGTCGGCGTCGATCAGGGTGTACGCGTAGATGATCAGGTTCTGTGCCGTCAGGCGGGTGTTGTGCCCGCTGCGGCGGATCTCCAGCGCCCGCTCGACCAGCGGCAGCGCCGGCAGCGGCGCGCCCCGGTCGCGGTCGGTCTCCGCGCGGTTCACCAGGACCGACGCCAGCACCGTCTCGGGGTCGCCGGGGCCGATCGTCGCCAGGGCCTCGTCCAGCATGGCCGCCGCCTCCGCCAGGCGGCCCAGGCGGCGGGTCGCCAGGCCGGCGTGCAGCAGCGCCCGCACGAACCTGGTGTGGTCGCCGACCGTCCGGGCCAGCGCGAGCGCCTCCGTCGCCAGCCCCGCCATGTCCGACGCCCGGCCCAGCTGCGCGTACACCCCGAACAACGCCTGCGACACCGCCAGGAGCAACGGCTCCAGCCCCGGCTCGCGCAACGCCGACGCCGCCACCCGCAGCGCCTGCTCCCGCTCGTCGTCGTACGCGCGCAGCGTCAGGAACCCCGACACCCGGAGCGCGAGCTCGCCCGCCAGCTCCGCGTGCCCCTCCGCGGCCGCCTGCTCGATGGCCGTCGACAGGCTGTGCCGCTCGGTCTCCAGCCACTCCCGCGGGCGCTCCCGTGCGGCCGCGGTGGCGACCGTGGCCGCGGTGGCCACCGTCGCCAGGTCCGCGCTGTAGCTCGTGTGGTGCGCCGCCCGCCGGTCCGCCTCGCCGGCGAGCGCCAGCCAGCCGGACAGCATGCGGGACACCGCCGCGCCTCGCTCGGCCGGCGACTCCCCGGCCGCGGCCCGCTCGGCGGCGAAGTCCCGGACCAGCCCGTGCAGCCGGTAACGCGACTGGCCCACCGCGTCCCGTCCGGCCGGCTCGATCAGGTGCACCTCGACGAGCTCGTCCAGCATCCGCTCCACCCGCGCGGCCGAGTCCGCGCCGAGCAGCTCCTGCGCCACCCACGCCGGCCAGTTCGTCGCCAGCACCAGGCCGAGCCTGCGCAGCAGCGCGCGCAGCGGCTCGTCCAGCGACTGGTAGCTCAGCTCGATGCTGGCCCGCACGTTCAGGTCGCCGACCGCCAGCTCGTCGAGGCGGCTGTGCTCGTCCGCGAGCCTGCGGCGGAAGTCACCGAGTGTCCACTCGGGATGGACGGACAGCCGGGCCGCCGCCACGCACACCGCGAGCGGCAGGTTCCCGCACAACGCGACCACGGCCGCCGCCGCGTCCGGCTCCGCGTCCGCGCGCTCGGTGCCGATCACCGCGGCCAGCAGCGCCACCGCGTCGTCCGCGGCGAGCACCGGGACCGACCAGCGGGCCGCCCCGACCAGCGCGCCCAGCTGCCGCCGCGAGGTCACCAGCGCCCGCGACCCCGCCGTCGCCGGCAGCAGCGGCCGCACCTGCTCCTCGCCCGCCGCGTCGTCGAGCACCACGAGCATCCGCCGCCGCGCCAGCAGGCTGCGATACATGCCGACCCGCTCGTCGAGGTCGCCCGGCAGGCTCGGCCCGTCGACGCCGAGTGTGCGCAACAGCCGGCCGAGCACCGTGTGCGGATCGGCCGGCGGGTCGTGGGTGCCGCGCAGGTCCGCGTACAGCTGGCCGTCCGGGAAGTCCGCGGCCAGCCGGTGGGCGGCCGCGAGCGCGAGCGTCGTCTTGCCCACCCCGCCCGGGCCGACGAGCACGCGCACCAGCCCGGCGGAGTCGTCACCGGTCAGCTCCGCGCAGATCTCGCCGATCAGCTTGTCCCGCCCGGTCAGCACCGAGGTCGCGGCCGGCAGCTGGCGCGGCACGGGCGGGCCGCCCGCGGTGACGCTCTCGCCGCGCAGGATCCGCTCCTCCAGCCTGCGCAGCGGCAGGCCCGGCTCCACGCCGAGGTCGTCGGCGAGCCGCCGGTACAGCCGCCGGTACGCGGCGAGCGCCTCCGCCCGCCTGCCGGACGCCGCCAGGGCCGACATCCGCAGCTCGTGCAGCCGCTCCCGGTACGGGTGCTCGGCGAGCAGCGGGTCCAGCTCGCGCAGCACGTCGTCGAACCGCTCCAGCGTGAACTGCGCGTCGAGCCGGGCCTCCGCGGCGGAGAGCCGTTCCTCGTGCAGCACCTGGCGGATCGGCTCGGCCAGCTCGTCGGCCACGTCCGCGAGCGCGGGCCCCCGCCACAGCGCGAGCGCGTCCGCGAGCAGGCTCTCCGCCCGCGCCGGGTCGCCCGCGACCGTCGCCCGCCTGCCCTGCGCCACCAGCTCGCGGAAGCGCAGCACGTCCAGCTCGTGGTGGCCGAGGTGCAGCTCGTAGCCGGTGGCCCGGGTGACGATCAGCTCGTCGCCCGCCGCGCCGTCGTAGGCGCGCAGCCTGCGGCGCACGTTGCTGATCATGTTGTGCAGCTGGGCGCGGGCCGTGCTCGGCGGGTCGTCCCACAGCGCGTCGACGAGCCGGTCGAGCGAGGTCAGCCGCCCCGCGTTGAGCAGCAACGTGGCCAGCACGAATCGCTCACGGCCGCTGCCGGCCGGTACCGCTGTTCCGTTGTGCCGGGCTACCACCGGCCCCAGGAGCCCGAACTCCACCGGTCGAGTCTGGCAGAGCTACCGGCCCACGGTGTCCAGGGTGGTGATCTCGTTGGCGGACAGGCGCAGGTCTACGGCTGCCACCGAGTCGCGGACCGTCTCCGGCCGCGACGAGCCCGGGATGGGGATCACCACCGGCGACTTCGCCAGCAGCCAGGCAAGGCACACCCGTTGCGGGCTGACCCCGTGCGCCTGCCCGACCTCGGCGAACGGCCGGAACCGCGAGCCGAGCTCGGCGGCCCGCGACGCGCCGGCGAGCGGGCCCCACGGCAGGAACGCGATGCCCAGCTCGTCGCACAACGTCAGCTCGGGCTCGCTGGAGCGGAACGCGGGCGAGAACTGGTTCTGCACGCTGACCAGGCGGCTGCCGAGGATCTCGTCGGCGAGCCGGATCTGGCCGGGGTTCGCGTTGGAGATCCCGGCCATGCGGATCTTGCCCGCGTCGAGCAGGTCGCGGATGGCGCCGACCGACTCGGCGTAGTCGACCTTCGGGTCCGGCCGGTGGAACTGGTACAGCCCGATCGCGTCCACGCCGAGCCGCTTGAGCGAGGCGTCACACGCCTGCCGCAGGTGCTCGGGCGACCCGTCGAGCGTCCACGAGCCGTCGCCCGGCCGCAGGTGCCCGCCCTTCGTGGCGACCAGGACGCCGGAGGTGTCGCCGCCGTAGCTCGCGAGCGCCCGCGCGATGAGAGACTCGTTGTGGCCCTCCTCGCCCGCGTGCAGGTGGTAGGCGTCCGCCGTGTCGATCAGGGTGACGCCCGCGTCCAGCGCGGCGTGCACGGTCGCGGCCGACCGCCGCTCGTCCGGGCGCCCCTCGATCGACATCTGCATGCCGCCGAGCCCGATGGCGCTGACCAGCACGTCGCCGATGCGGCGAGTCTGCATGGTGTTCCCTTCGCCGTGCTTCACATCTGCGCGCACCAGTCTGCGTCAGTGCCGCCCGTGATGCCGAACCCGGCACCCGCCGGGCCGGGTCGGCGGTCCTCTTCGCGGCCCGGTACCGACCGTCCGGACGTCACCGGGAATAGCGTCTACTGTCCGTCGGTCTACCGATAGAAAACGACATACCGCCCCCCTCATATGGACCACCGTGACCACGGCCGGGCGTACTGTCAGTGAACTGGCACGTTGACGACTTGCGGAAATAGGCAAACAATGCCCGTACTGGGTGACCCGTCGTCGTCGGCGGGTGAAGTAAAACTGGGGAATGGGGAGATCGGGTCATGGCCAACGCGAGATCCGGCCGGTCCGCCGCACGTTTGCCAGAACCGGTCAACAAGATCACGCCGTACCAGCGTCTGAAGGAAGCCATTCGCGCGGGGGATCTCCAACCGGGTCAGCAACTTGTGGAGTCGGTACTGGCGGAATGGTGCGAGGTGAGCCGCACGCCGGTCCGGGAGGCGCTGTCGAAGCTGCAGCACGACGGGCTGGTGGAACGCAACGACCGCGGGCTGGTGGTGCGCGTGCGCAGCCCGGAGGAGGTCCTGGACATCTACGAGACCAGGATCGCGCTAGAGGGCACCGCGGCGCGGATGGCCGCTGAGCGGCGCAACTCCCACGATCTGATCCTGCTGCGCAGAGCGGTGGCCCGGCTCGACGGCGTGCCCGCCGAGGACGTCGACGCGATGGTCCGCGCCAACCGCGCGTTCCACACGGCGGTGTGGCGGGCGAGTCACAACTCGTCGCTGATCGACCTCCTGGAGCGACTGGACCTGCACCTGGTGCGTTACCCGGCCGGCACGCTGGAATCGCCGGGCCGCTGGGAACGATCGGGCGACCAGCACCGCTCAATTGTCGACGCGATCGAGGCACGCGACGGCGACGGTGCCGAGAAGGGCGCGATCACCCACTTCGCGGAGGCACGCGACATCCAGCTGGCGCTGTTCGACGAGACATTGTGAATTGAGGCGCAAACATTTCAAACCGGTGAGAAATCGGTAATTCCTGCGCATGATCTCGGTGTCGCGTTCGTCCAATGGCGACACCGCGGCGTGTGGCAGGGTGGCCCGGTGCGATACGGATATCTTGCGACCATGCGAACCAGGCCCGGCCACCGCGACGACGTGGTGGCGCTGTTGCTCGGCGGCGAGGACGGGCTGCGCGCGGCGGGCTGCGACCTGTACGTGGTGAGCACGTCCGACGACGACCCGGACATGATCTGGGTGCACGAGGTGTGGCCGACCAAGGGTCACCACGACGCGTCGCTGGAGCTGCCGGAGGCGCGGGCGGCGATCGCCGCGGCCATGCCGATGCTGACCGGTGAGTTCACCGGCCGGGAGCTGGCCGTCGCGGGCGGCGTCGGGGTACCGGCCGCCGGCCCGCGGTAGTCGCATGTCGCGGATCTCGAGGTAGCGCCTGATGTCGGGCAGCGACCGGATGACCGCGGTCGCCCAGCCGCCGTTGGGGAAGTGCATGTCCACGGTATGAACTGCATCGGCTTGAGTGTGTCCGCCCAGCGGGCCGTGTCGCCGAACAGGTCGTGCAGCGCCTCGGCCTGGCCCGCGGAGTAGCAGCGGCGTCGACGCTGGGCC
Source organism: Actinophytocola sp. (assembly GCA_035995025.1). Taxonomy (GTDB): domain Bacteria; phylum Actinomycetota; class Actinomycetes; order Mycobacteriales; family Pseudonocardiaceae; genus Actinophytocola. Next base: position 187,996 of record DASYKY010000080.1, on the reverse strand, counting down.
GGGACCGCGCCACGGAGTTCGATGTGGACGACCCGATCGTGCTGTGCCCGGGGTGTGGATCGGCCGATGTGGACGTACAGTCCGGCCGGGATCTGCGGATCGTGTCAGTGGAGGTGAGTACGGCATGTGCGACACCTGCGGCTGCTCCGACGACGCCCCCGGCGATCAAGGCGTGAGGATGGTCGACTTCCCGGCCGGGCACGGCCACGGGCACACCGTCCTGCTTGAACAGAAGGTGCTGGCCCGCAACGACGACCTCGCGGCGCGCAATCGCGCGTGGCTCGTCGAACGGGAGATCCACGCGGTCAACGTGATGAGCTCGCCCGGCTCCGGCAAGACGACGGTGCTGGAGCGGACCATCCGCTCGCTGATCGGCGAGGTCGGGATGTCGGTGGTCGAGGGCGACCAGGAGACGCTGTTCGACGCGGAGCGCATCCGTGCGACGGGCGCGCGGGTGATCCAGGTGAACACCGGCTCCGGGTGCCATCTGGACGCGAACATGGTCGCGACCGCGCTGCGCAGGCTCGACCCGGCCCGGCGGTCGGTGGTGTTCGTGGAGAACGTGGGCAACCTGGCCTGCCCGGCGCTGTTCGACCTCGGCGAGCACAGCCGGGTGGTGGTCACGTCGGTCACCGAGGGCGCGGACAAGCCGGTCAAGTACCCGCACATGTTCCGCACCGCGGACGTGGTGCTGCTGAACAAGGTCGACCTGCTGCCCTATGTGGACTTCGACGTGGCCCGCTTCACCGACTCGGTCGGCCTCGTCCGTCCGCACGCGGAGATCATCCACGTGTCCGCGACCCGCGGGGACGGCCTCGACGACTGGTACGGCTGGCTGCGCAGCCGGCACGGGCGTTCGGTGCTGTCGACCTGACCTGGCAGTCTCACGTTTCGTGGGACCCGGGCGTCTACGTGGTGTGAGACCTTTCGAGCAGATCGTCGCCGAGTACGGGCCGATGGTGCTGCGCGTGTGCCGGGCGCTGCTCGGCGCCGCGGACGCCGACGACGCGTGGTCGGAGGCGTTCCTGTCGGCGCTGCGTGCCTACCCGGACCTGCCGGCGGACGCGAACGTGGAGGCCTGGCTGGTCACCATCGCGCACCGCAAGGCCATCGACGTGCACCGGGCCGCGGCCCGGCGTCCCGTCGCGGTCGGTCAGGTCCCGGACCGGCCGACCCGTGCGGGCCGGCCGGAGGACTGGGACGGCGACCTGTGGGACGCGCTCGCCGCGCTGCCCCGCAAGCAGCGTGAGGCGGTGGCCTACCACCACCTCGCGGGCCTGCCGTACCAGGAGGTCGCGGCCATCACCGGCGGCAGCACCGACGCCGCCCGCCGCGCCGCGGCCGACGGCGTCAAGCGGCTGCGCTCGACCTATCCGAGGGGAGAGGACGATGACTGAGCTGTTCCCGCTCACGCCCGTGCCGGCCCACCTGCACGAACGTCTGGCGGCCGACGCCGCGCGCGAGGGCATCCTGGACGTGGCGTACCGGACCGTCGACACGCCGGTCGGCACGCTCCTGCTGGCCGCCACGCCGGCCGGATTGGTGCGGGTCGCGTACGACCCGGCCGACGAGGCCCTGCTGGCGCTGGCGGAGAAGGTGAGCCCGCGGATCCTGCGCGCCCCGGCCCGGCTGGACCTGGTGGCACGGCAGCTGGACGAGTACTTCGCCGGTACGCGGCGGCGCTTCGACGTGCCGCTGGACCTGCGCCTGGCGACGGGGTTCCGGCGGGCCGTGCTGGACCACCTGCCCGACATCGACTACGGCCGGACGGCGAGCTACGCCGAGGTGGCGGCCGCGGCGGGCAGCCCGCGTGCGGTGCGCGCGGTCGGCACGGCATGCGCGCTGAACCCGGTGCCGGTCGTGGTGCCGTGCCACCGGGTGGTGCTGTCGAACGGCTCGATGGGCCGGTACGCGGGCGGCACCGCGGCGAAGCGGACCTTGCTGGAGTTGGAGGCGGCGTCGTGAGCGAAGCTTGCGGAGCGAACCGCCAGATACAGGGCGACGGCGTGAAGCCGAACGTGGACTGGGCGGCGGTGACGGCGGAGCTGAACGAGCACGGTTGCGCCTTGCTGCCGCGCCTGCTGGCCCCGCGCGAGTGCGCGTCGGTGGCGAAGCTGTACGGGGATCCGTCGCGCTTCCGTGCCACCATCGATATGGAGCGCTACCGCTTCGGGCGGGGCCAGTACCGGTACTTCGCGTCCCCGGTCCCGCCTGTCGTGGCGTCGCTGCGGTCTTCGCTGTACCCGTCGCTGGTCCCGATCGCCCGCGACTGGGCGGCGAAGCTGGGCTGGGCGGCGCGCTGGCCGGACACCCTGGAGGAGTGGCTCGACGAGTGCCACGCCGCCGGGCAGACGAAGCCGACGCCGATCCTGCTGCGCTACGAGGCGGGCGACTGGAACGCGCTGCACCGGGATCTGTACGGGGACAAGGTGTTCCCGCTGCAGGTGGTGATCAACCTGAACGCCCCGGGCGAGGACCACACGGGCGGCGAGTTCCTGATGGTGGAGCAGCGGCCGAGGGCGCAGTCGCGCGGCATCGCGACCCTGATCCCGCAGGGCCACGGCCTGGTCTTCACGACCCGCGACCGCCCGGTCCGCTCGGCCCGCGGCTGGTCGACGGCCCCGATGCGCCACGGCGTGTCCGTCATCCGTTCCGGCCACCGACACACCCTGGGCCTCGTCTTCCACGACGCCGCCTAGACAACCTGCCCCGGCCCGCTCCGGCAAGGCGGCCGGGGCAGGTTGTCCACAACCCGGCCGGCTGTCCACAGCCGACCAGAAACTCCCGACCCTGTCGGCCCTCCCCGGTAGAATGGCCATGAGGGGTGCCCCCGGAGAGGGTGGGGGCCGCGGATCACGGGGCTTGGGGGCGTTACGCCTGGAGCAGGGTTTTTCCTGCTGCGGTGCGGTTTTCCAGGGTGGTGTGGGCTTCCGCGGCCTGGTCCAGCGGGAACGTCTGGCCCACGATCGGGCGCAGTCGTCCTGCCGCCGCGGCCGACAGTGCCTCCGTCACGGCCGCCCGGGCATCCTCGCCGCTGAGCTGGACCTTGTCGATGCCCGTGATGGTGACGTCCGAACGGGACGGTCGGACGAAGTCGCCCGACGCGACGCCGTGCGCGGAGAAACCGCCGCCCGGCACGACGAGGTCCAGGGCGGCCCGGCCGATCGCCCCGCCCACGCCGTCGTACACCAGGTCCACTTTGCCCACCCGCGACGGCCACGACGGGTCGGCGTAGTCCACGACGGTCGCACCCAGCGAGGCGGCCAGCTCCCTCTTGCGTGGATCGCGGGCCGCCGCGATCACCTCGCCACCCGCCGAGTGCGCCAGTTGCACCAGCAGCAACCCCATCGCCCCGCCGCGCCGGTGATCAGCACCCGCGAGCCCGGCCGCACCGGGTGCACCGACAGCAGCCGCATCGCCGTGCGGCCGTCGTGCAGCAGGGCCGCGGCTTCGGGCAGCGGCACGCCCGGCGGCACCGGCACCAGCGCGGACGCGGGGACCAGCGCGGCCGAGGCGTAGCCACCGAACACCGTGTCCGCCACGGCCGGCCGGCCGGCCCACGACGCGGCCACGCCGTCGCCGACCGCCGACACGTGCCCCGCCACGCCCATGCCCGGGACGTACGGCGGCGTCACCGGGAACGACTCGCGACCCCAGCCACTCCGCAGCTGCGCGTCGAGCAGCAGCACCGGCGCCACGGCCACCTCGACCAGCGCCTCCCCGGCACCGGGCGACGGCGTCGGCCGCGAACCGGGCACCAACACCGACGGCGGCCCGAACTCCGTCACCCGCACCACCCGCACCATGCAGTCAGTGTTGAACCTCAAGTAACGTCGAGGTCAAGGGAAGTGGCGCACGCCACCGTCCACGCGGCCGGCCGGAGCGCCTAGCCTCGTACCGGACAGCTGGGGAAGGGACTGCGTCATGGTGAAGGCAGCGGTGCTGGCACGGCAGGGCGAGCCGCTCGAGGTGCGGGACATCGAGCTCGGCGAACCCGGGCCCGGCCAGGTCCGGGTCCGCGTCGCGGCGGCCGGGGTCTGCCACTCCGACCTCTCGCTCGCCAACGGCACGCTCGCGCTGAACATGCCGGCCGTGCTGGGCCACGAGGGCGCCGGCACGGTCGTCGCGGTCGGGGACGGCGTCGACCGGGTCGTGGTCGGCGATCCGGTCGTGTTGAACTGGGCTCCCGCGTGCCGCGAATGCTGGTTCTGCGAGCAGGGCGAGCCCTGGCTGTGCGTGCACGCCGAGGAGCGCGCCACCCAGCCGTACGCCTCCCTCGCCGACGGCACCCCGGTCTACCCGGGCCTGGGCACCGGCGCGTTCGCCGAGGAGACGATCGTGCCGCAGCAGGGTGTCGTGCCGATCCCGGCCGACATCCCGCTCGAGCAGGCCGCCGTGCTCGGCTGCGCGGTGCTGACCGGCAACGGCGCGGTGCACAACACCGCCAGGGTCCGCGCCGGCCAGTCCGTCGTGGTGATCGGGCTCGGTGGCATCGGGCTGTCGGTGCTGCAGGCCGCGCGCGCCGCCGGTGCCGGGCCGATCATCGGCGTCGACGTCAGCGAGTCGAAGGCCGACCTCGCGGCCGTGCACGGCGCCACCGACTTCATCGTCGCCGACGACAAGACCAGCAAGGCGGTCCGCTCGCTCACCGGCGGCCGCGGCGCCGACCACGCCTTCGACTGCGTCGGCCTGCCGGCGACCATCCGCGCGTCGTGGGGGGCGAGCAGGCGCGGCGGCACGGTCACCGTGATCGGCGTCGGCTCCAGGACCAGCCCGGTCGAGTTCAACGCGCTCGAGCTGTACTGGTTCGGCCGGACGCTGCACGGGTGTGTCTACGGCTCCTCGGACCCGGACGTCGACGTCCCGCGGCTGCTCGGCGAGGTCGCCGCCGGCCGGGTCGACCTCGCAGCGCTCGCCACTGACAGCACCGACCTCGCGGGCGTCAACGACGCGTTCGCCCGCTTCGGCCAGGGCGGCCGGACCATCGTGCGCTTCTAGTCGTCCCAGGTCACCGGGAGCGCGTGCAGCCCGTAGATCGCCGCGTCGTCCTTCACCGGCAGCTCGTCGAGCGGCACCGCCACCCGCAGCGTCGGCACGCGGGCGAACAGCGTGTTGAACACGACCTCCAGCTCCACCCGCGCGAGGTTCTGCCCGAGGCATTGGTGGGCGCCGTAACCGAACGCGATGTGGTTGCGCGCGCCCCGCTGGAGGTCCACCTGGTCCGCGTCGGTGAACACCGCGGGGTCGTGGTTCGCCGCCAGGGTCGCGGTTATCACGCCCTCGCCCGCCTTGACCGGCACGCCGCCCAGCTCGGTGTCGGCCACCGCGACCCGCGAGGTGACCCACTCCACGATCGTGAGGTGGCGCAGCAGCTCCTCGACCGCGTGCGGCATGCCGCTCGGGTCGCGGCGCAGCTCCGCCAGTTGCTCCGGCCGCTGCAGCAGCGAGACCGTGCCGAGCGAGATCATGTTCGCGGTCGTCTCGTGGCCGGCGATGAGCAGCAGCAGTGCCAGCCCGGTCAGGTCCTCGTGGTCCTCCGTGCCGTTCGCGCGCCTGCGCAGGATCTGCCGGCCGATCAGGTCCTCGCCCGGCGCCCCCTCCTTGCTCTTCACCATCTCGTCCATATAGGAACGCAGCTCGTCGCTGGCGGTGCGGACCTCGTCCTTGCTTGCCGTGCGGGACAACAGTTTCTTCGTGCGGTCCTGGAAGTAGTCGTGGTCCGAGTACGGCACGCCGAGCAGCTCGCAGATCACCAGCGACGGCACCGGCAGCGCGAGCGCCGCCACCAGGTCCGCCGGCTTCGGGCCGGCCAGCAGGGCGTCGACGTGCTCGTCGACGATCTGCTGGATCCGCGGCCGCAGGGCCGCGAGCCGGCGCACGGTGAACTCGCCGACCACCTCGCGGCGGGCCGGCCCGTGTTCCGGCGGGTCCATCGAGATCAGCGAGGTCGGGGTGTCCTGCCGCTGGATACGCCTGCCGACGAGCATCGGGAAGTTCGGGTGGAGCCGGTTGGCGCTGAACGCGGGGTCGGTGAGCAGCGCGCGCACGTCCGCGTGGCGCGACGCGACCCAGGTCTCTTGCCCGGAACGCAGCGTCGCCTTCGTCAACGGGCCCGGCTCGCGGCGGACGAGGTGTGCCTCGGACGTGTGGAACGGGCAGTCGCGCGGCGGTGGGAAGCTCGTCGGCTGTGTCATGGATGTCCCCTTGTGACCGATGTGGAAGAATTCCGTCCGGTTGCTTCCGACGGTAGTCACTCGGACGCTCTCCGTCCAGGTCTGGCCGGATGGGATACTCACGCGATGAATGGCACGACCTCCCCGCGCACGTCGGAGGCGTCGCTGCGGTCGGACGCGCGCCGCAACCGGGACCAGATCCTGCGTGCCGCCAAGGAGATCTTCGCCGCGCGGGGCATCACGGTGCCGATGGAGGAGATCGCCCGCGAGGCCGAGGTCGGCGTCGGCACGCTCTACCGGCGCTTCCCCGACCGGGAGGCGCTGATCCGCGCGGTGTTCCGGGACAGCGTGCAGGCGGTGGCCGCCGAGGCCCGCGCCGCGTTGGCCGACGAGCCGACCGCGTGGGAGGCGCTGGTGCGGATCATCGGCCAGTCCGCGCAGCTGCGGCTGTCGATGCGGCTGCACACCTACTCGCAGGCGGTTGCCGACCTCCTGAAGGCGGACGAGGAGATCGACCGCCACCGGCGCGCCGCGTTCGACGTCCTGGAGGAGGTCGTGCACCGCGCGCAGGATGAAGGGTCGCTGCGCATGGACGTCGGCGTGGGGGACCTGGCGATGCTGTTCGTGTCGGTCATGCACCAGACGCACGGCCTGAGCGGCGAGGCGGCGGGCCTGGCGCCGGGCCGCGTGCTCGCGATCATGCTCGACGGCCTGCGCGCACGGGACGCGGCGCCGCTGCCGGGCCGCCCGCTCACGCGCGCGGACGTGGACGCGAGGCGCTGAGCCGGGTCAGTCGCCGGCCAGGGACAGTGCCTGGCTCGGGCACATGTTCACGGCCTCTTCGACGGCTTTGAGCTGATCACCCTCGACGTGCTCGGTCAGCAGCACGACCGTGCCGTCGTCGTCGCTCTGGTCGAACACCGCGGGTTCGGTGAGCACGCACTGACCACTGCCGACGCAGCGGGAAGTGTCGGTGACGACTCGCATCTGGCGTCCCTCCTTACGTTTCGCGCAACAATACCCGGGTGTGATCGGCATCGCCCCGCGCCGTGTCACGGATCCAGCGGCTGTCCAGTCAAGTTCATGACAGGAGGGAGAACACGATGACCCACATCGTGGTGCTGGGTGCCGGGTACGCGGGGCAGCTCGCCGCCAACCTTGCCGCGCGCACGCTGAATGCCGAGGTGACGCTCGTGAACGAGCGGGACCGGTTCGTCGAGCGGGTGCGGCTGCACCAGCTCGCCGCCGGCCAAGAGCTGCGCCGCAAGCCCCTGGCGGACCTGCTGAACGGCAGCGGGGTGAAGCTCGTGGTCGACCGGGTGACCGCGATCGACCCGGCGGCCCGCGCGGTCGCCCTGGCGGCGGGGCAGCCGATCCACTACGACAGGCTGATCTACGCGCTCGGCAGCCACGCCGACCTCGAGGCGGCGCCGGGCGTGGCAGAACACGCGTTCACGGTCACGAGCGTCGAGCAGGCGGCCCGGCTGCGCGAGCGGGTCGCCGCGGGTGGCACGGCCACCGTCGTCGGCGGCGGGCTGACCGGCATCGAGGCGGCGGCCGAGCTCGCGGAGTCGAACCCGGACCTGAAGGTGCGGCTGCTGACCGCGGGCGCGCTCGGCGGGCGGCTGTCCGAGCGCGCCCGGCGGCACCTGCACCGGACGTTCGCGCGGCTGGGCGTGGAGGTCCGCGAGGAGGCCAGGGTGAGCGAGGTCCGTGCGGACGGCGCGGTGCTCGCCGGCGGCGAGCACGTGGCGTCGGACCTCGTCGTGTGGACCACGGGCTTCACCGTGCCGCCACTGGCCCGCGATGCCGGCCTGGCGGTGGACGAGGACGGCCGCATGGTGGTCGACGAGTCGATGCGCTCGGTGTCGCATCCGGACGTCTACGGCGCGGGCGACGCGGCGGCGGTGCACCTGGACAGTGGCCAGGAGCTGCGCATGGCGTGCGCGACGGGCGGCCCGATCGCGCAGGCGGCGGTCCGCGCGATCGGCGCCCGCCTGGCCGGCCGCGAACCCAGGCGGATGCGGTTCCGGTACCTCAACCAGTGCATCAGCCTGGGCCGCCGCGACGGCCTGATCCAGTTCGTCCACGGCGACGACAGCCCGCGCGACGCCGTGCTCACCGGCCGGTTCGCCGCGCTGTACAAGGAGATCGTCGTGCGGGGCGCGCTGAGCATCCAACGCCACCCGTCGCTGCCGACGTCTTTCTGACCGGGGGTGTGTCCGGCGCCACCGGCCGCTTGCGGGCGCCGGTGGCCCCGGGCGCCAGTAGCATGCGCTCGGCGAGCGTTGGGCGGGTGCAGGGAGTGTCGGTGCGAGAGATCGCGGTGTTCAGCGGCAGTGCGCACCGGGGGCTGGCAGAGGAGATCTGCGCGCACCTCGAGGTGCCGCTGGAGCCCGTGCGCCTGACGCGGTTCGCCAACGACTGTCTCGAGGTGCAGTTGCAGGCCAACTGCCGCGAACGGGACGTGTTCCTCATCCAGCCGCTGGTCGTGCCCGTGCAGGAGCACCTCGTGGAGCTGCTGCTCATGCTCGACGCCGCCCGCGGGGCCTCCGCGGCGCGCACCACGGTCGTCATGCCGCACTACGCCTATGCACGGTCGGACAAAAAGGACGCTCCGCGCATCTCCATCGGCGGGCGGCTCGTCGCCGACCTGCTCGTCACGGCCGGGGCGAACCGGGTGCTCGCGATGACCATGCATTCCCCGCAGGTGCACGGGTTCTTCAGTGTGCCGGTCGATCATCTGCACGCGCTTCGGGAGCTGGCGGTCCACTTCCGCCGCCTCGACCTCACCAACACGGTCGTCGTGTCGCCGGATCTGGGCAATGCCAAGGAGGCGTCGCACTTCGCGCGGCTGCTGGGCGTGCCGGTCGCGGCGGGCGCCAAGGAGCGGTTCGCCGACGACAAGGTCACCATCAGCTCGATCATCGGCGACGTGTCCGGAAGGGACGTGATCGTGCTCGACGACGAGATCGCCCGCGGCAGCACCGTGATCGAGCTGCTCGCCCGGCTGCGCGACCGCGACGTCCGTTCCATTCGTGTCGCCTGCACGCACGGGCTGTTCGCCGCGGGGGCGCTGGCGCGGATCGGGGAGCTGGACGACGTCATCGAGATCGTGTGCACGAACACCGTGCCGATCGCCGAGAACACGGAAAAGCTGACCGTACTCTCCATCGCGCCCGCACTCGCCGAGGCGATGCGCAGAATCCACAATGGAGAGTCGGTCAGCGCGTTGTTCTGAACGTGCGTCTCAGTTACGCGGGTGCGGCACCCGCCCGTTGACGGTGACCGACGGGCTGTCGATGTAGGTCGGCCCCTCCCCGTGCTCGGGCTTGACCTGCGTGTCGTAGGCGGAATTCGCCTGCTCGTTGGCGATCCGGCGAGCCTCCCGCTCGTGGGTGAACTCGTCGAACTCCTGGCGGTCCCGGATCCTGCCGAGCGCGACCACGGCCAGCAGGTGCGCGATACCGATGATGAGCAGCACGATGCCGAGTCGCATCACCACGCTCTCGACCGGGGTGTCGGCGGGCACGTCGATCGTCGAGATCAGTGCCAGCACGCCCAGCACGACGAGGTGGAACAGTACGGTCACGAGCCTGGTCAGCGACTCCGCGGAGGCGTTCGGCGCGGACTGCTGCAGGTAGCGGCGACCGTTGCGGTAGATGATCTGGCCGTCGACTAGTACGAGTAGAGCGCCGACCAGCAAGAACGCCACGTAGCTGTTGGTATCCACGGTTGTGCACCCTTCTCGTCCGGCGATTCGGACCATGTACTACGCACCGTGAGTAGCCCGTGCCGGCCGTGACGAAACACTTCGGCGGCGGGGTTTGTCGCCGATCTCGCCGGGTAGGTCTTCTAGCGACCCGGAGACGAAAGGAGTCGAACATGCTCCCGCTGATTCTCGTCTTACTGGTAGTTCTCGCACTCTTCGGTGCGGGGTTCGCGCTGAAGGCGCTGTGGATCGTGGCAGGTGTGGTGCTCGTGGTGTGGCTGCTGGGCTTCGTCATGCGCCGGCCCGCCGCTGGAACGGGTGGACGCTGGTACCGCTGGTAGCGGCGTCCCCCAGGAAGAGGTGCACGCAAGTTCGCAGCACAGCTACGCGTGCCCGGGCCGGTGGCCGCGACGGGAAGAGTTCCTGACACCACCCGACGAACGGCGCTGCCGGCCGGCCACTTCCACCTCGTACGGTTTCGATACCCGCGCCCGCGGGCACTCCACACGCGACCCCACCGGAAGGAGTACGGCCGATGCGCAGCGACGGCTCGACCGCCCAGGTGACCGCGCACCGACTTGTCCACTGTGTACTCGACAGTGACTCGGACGGGCTGACCAGCGCGCTGGAGACCGTCGTGGAGCAGGGCGACGACCTCAAGCCGTACGTCCGGGCGGTGGTCGCAGAGCTGATCCAGGTCGGCGCCCGTTCGGTCCGGGAGAGCGTCGGGCCGGAGGAGGAACCCGCGTTCGCGGTGGATCTGCGCGACGGCACCGACGACAACGTGTCGATCGACGATCTCGAGCCGCAGGTGCGGGCCACCATTCGCGCGCTGCTGGCCGACCTGAACGGCTGCTCCGACGACGCCGAGTTCCAGCTGGACCTCGCGGTCCGCGAGCTCGACCCCTTGACCGGTCTCGAGACCGTCCGCCGCGCGCTGACGATGACCGTCGCGCTGCTGCAGTGGACCGGCGAGGCCTGACCGTCCTACCAGACGTCGCCGTCACGCCAGTCGCAGACGATCTCCCCCTCGAGGTCCAGCGGGGCGTCGAGGGGGTAGACGAAGATCCCGTCGTCGTCGTCCGGTGTGCGCCGCGGACCATCGGGGGTCAGTGCCGCGGACGTGCCGCGCCAGCGCCGCCAGCCGCGCGCGGCGTAGAAGCCGAGGGCCATCTCCGACGAGCCGAGCGCGCCCAGGTCGTAGGCGCCCCGGATGACCGCTTCCAGCTCCGCCATCACCCGCGCCGCGTGCCCTTCGCCGCGCCGGTCCGGATGCACGCCGACTCCCTCCACGTACCCGGTGCGCAACGCCCGGCCGCCGTTCACCAGCCGGCGCTGGATCACCGAGCCGTGCGCCACCAGGTCGTCCCCGTCCCACACCATCGCATGCATCCCGCCGACCGCGTGCTCCCAGTCGTCGTCGGCCAGGTCGTCGAACACGACGTCCAGCAGCGCCCGGGCGGCGTGGCGGTCGGCGGGGGACAGGCGCGCGGTGTGCGCGGTGCGAACCTCGATCACGGGCACATCGTGGCACGCCGCGCGGCTTATGCTGGCGGAGTTTTGCCGAGACGGGAGAGGCCGTGCTGAACCAGTTCGTCCGCTATGTCCTGGCGCCGCTGGCCAGGGTCGTGTACCGCCCGCGCGTCGAGGGCCTCGACAACGTGCCGGCCGAGGGGCCGGTGATCATCGCGGCCAACCATCGCGCGGTGCTCGACACGGCGGTGATCTCTCTGGTCGTGCACCGGCAGGTCCACTTCCTCGGCAAGGCGGAGTACTTCACCGGCCGCGGCCTGCGGGGCAGGCTGATGGCCGCGTTCGTGGGCGCGCTCGGCTTCGTGCCGGTCGAGCGGGGCAACGCGCACGCCGGGCTGGCCGCGCTGAACGCCGGGCAGAACGTGCTGAACGCGGGCGGCGTGTTCGCGATCTACCCGGAGGGCACCCGCTCGCTCGACGGCCGCCTGTACCGCGGGCACACCGGCGTGGCCGTGCTGACGCTGACGACCGGCGCGCCCGTGGTGCCGGTGGCGCTGTTCGGCACGGAGCAGCTGATGCCCCGCGGCGGCCGGATCCCGCGGTACGCACGGGTCGGGATCCGCTTCGGTGCGCCGCTGGACTTCGCCACCGTGACCGACCGCAACCTGCGCGCCCGCCGCGCGGTGACCGACGAGGTGATGGCCGCCATCCGCGACCTGTCGCGGCAGGAGTACGTCGACACCTACCACCGCCGCCCGGAGGAAGGCATCGCGGGCTAGGGCGCGTCTGGCGGATCTTCGGCCGCGCGGTTCGCGCCCAAGCGGCCCCTGGCTGCGTTGTCGCAACGGCCGAGTACGACCCGGTACGAGGCCATTGCTCCGCCTGCCAGGAACCGCCTGGATCACGAATGGCATCGACCAAGATCCGCCAGACGCGCCCTAATGGAAGCGGACCCGGTCCAGTAGGCGGTCCACGAGCTCGGGCAACGGCTGCTCGCCGCCCGACTCGAACCACAGGGCGCCGGCGGTGCGGGTCGCGGCCAGGAACGTCGCGGCCATCAGGCGGGCCAGCTCCGCGTCGGAGGCGCCGCGGGCCAGCAGCACCTCGGCCAGCTCGCGTTCCAGCTCGATCTGGTCCGCCGCCTGCCGGGCGAGCAGCGACGGGTGACGGCGCAGCAGCCGCAGCTGCGCCACCCAGACGGGGTCCCTCGGGGTGAACACCCCGTACAGGCCCGTCACGCTGTGCCGCAGCGCCTGCCACGACTTCTCACTCGCCGGGCGGGCCCGGACCAGGTCCAGCAGCGTGCGCGTCCGGACGCGGTCCGCGTACAGGACCGCGTCCTCCTTGTTGGCGAAGTAGTTCGAGAACGTCCGCCGGGACACCCCGACCTCGTCCGCGATGTCCTCGACCGTCACGTCGTCCAGCCCGCCGGCCATCGCGAGGCGCAGCGCGGCCTCGTGCAGCGACTGACGGGTCGCCGCCTTCTTGCGCTCACGCAATGTGCCCACGGACTCCATGGCATATCACCCTAATCAGTTGTGGTAGCTTCCTGTTGTGCAATTTTGCACGATGGGCAAGAATCGTGCCATGGGGCACAGCCAGGAAGGAAGGGCAATGGCCGAGGGGAACGCCGTCGCGGAGGTCATGCCGCGCCGGCAGGTGCTGGAGTCGCTCAGCGGGCTCCTGCTGGTGCTGTTCGTCGCCTTGATCAGCTCGACCGTCGTGTCCACGGCGCTGCCGCGGATCATCGGGTCGCTGAACGGATCGCAGACCCAGTACACCTGGGTGGTCACGGCGACGCTGCTGACCGCGACGGCGAGCACGCCGATCTGGGGGAAGCTCGCTGATCTGTTCAACAAGAAGACGCTGGTCCAGATCGCCATCGTGATCTTCGTGCTGGGCTCGATGGCCAGCGGGTTCGCCCAGAACGCCGACCAGATCATCGCCGCCCGCGCGTTCCAGGGCATCGGCGTCGGCGGCCTGCAGGCGCTGGTCCAGGTCGTGATCGCGGCGATCATCCCGCCGCGCGAGCGCGGCAGGTACAACGGCTACCTCGGTGCGGTGATGGCCGTGGCGGTCGTCGCCGGCCCGCTGCTCGGCGGGCTCATCGTGGACGTGTCGTGGCTCGGCTGGCGCTGGTGCTTCTTCGTCGGCGTGCCGATCGCGCTCGTCGCGTTCGTCGTGCTGCAGAAGACACTGCGCCTGCCAACGATCCGCCGCCCGAACGTGCACGTCGACTACGCGGGCGCGACGCTGATCGCGATCGGGGTCAGCCTGCTGCTCATCTGGGTGTCGTTCGTGGACAACGCGTTCGACTGGATCTCCTGGCAGTCCGTGGCCATGGTCGGCGCCGGGGTGGTGATCCTGGTCGTGGCCACGATCGTGGAGGCTCGCGTGCGGGAGCCGGTCGTGCCACTGAAGATCATCAAAACCCGCACCACCGCGCTCGCCATCATCGGCAGCCTCGCGGTCGGCCTCGCGATGTTCGGCGGCGCGGTCTTCCTCGGCCAGTACTTCCAGATCGGCCGCGGCTACTCGCCCACCGAAGCCGGCCTGCTGACGATCCCGATGATGGCCGGCGTGCTCGTGGCCTCCACCATCTCCGGGCGGATGATCAGCCGCAGCGGCGTGATCAAGCCCTACATCGTGACCGGCGCGATCGTGCTGGTCATCGGCTTCCTCGGGCTGGGCATGATCGACCACGACACCTCGCTGTGGTTCGTGGGCACCGCGATGCTGCTCGTCGGCGTCGGGGTCGGCATGACCATGCAGAACCTGGTCCTGGCCGTGCAGAACTCGGTGCCGCTGGCCGACCTCGGTGCCGCCAGCGCATCGGTCACGTTCTTCCGGTCGCTCGGCGGCACGATCGGCGTGTCCGTGCTGGGCGCGGTGCTCGCCAACCGGGTCACCGCCGACCTCACCGCCCGCCTCGGCGGGCACGGCCTGACCGCCGGCGGGAACACCAGCGCGCTGAACCTGGCCGCGCTGCCGCCGCAGATCCAGCAGGTCGTGCGCGAGGTCTACGGCGACGCGACCGCGCACATCTTCATCATCTCCGCGGTGGCGGGCGCCGTCGGCGTGATCGCGGCGCTGCTGCTCAAGCCGATCAAGCTGCGCACCACGATCGACCTGGAACAGAAGGTCGACGACGAAGACAAGGCGGAGTCCGACCCGGTCCTGGGGTAGGTGATGGTCATGGGCGGCGGCGCGGCCGACCCGGGCGAGCCGGCACGGGCGTACGAACCGAAGATCGAGCGGTTCGGACCCCGGCCGGCGTCCGGCCGCACGATCCTGGTCGGCGTCGACGGCAGCGACACCGCCATGCGCGCGGCGGCCTACGCGTTCGGCCTGGCGCGGCGGCAGGGCTGCCGGCTGTTCGTGGCGTTCGTGGCCGAGCGGTCCAGCCTCGCCCTGACCGGTACGGCGGCGGCGTTCGAGCACGGGACCTGGTGCGAGCTGCACGCCGACCTGGGGGCGGAGATCCGCGCGGCCGCGGAGGAGCTGGGCGTGCCGGTGACGTACATGATGGTGCACGGCGACCCGGTCAACGAGCTGCGCGACGCGGCGGACTGCTGCCATGCCGACACGGTCGTGGTCGGCGCGTCCACGAGCGCCGGCCATCGGTTCGCCGGGTCGGTGGCCACCCGGCTGATCCGCACGGGCCGCTGGCCGGTCCTCGTCGTGCCGTGAACGGAACTTGTTAGAAACTTACGATCTATAGGCACTCTGGGTTATCGTTGACCCACGCAGCGTCTAGGAGGTCGGGTCCCATGCGACGTGGTCGGTTGGTCCGGTTGTTCGCGGCAGTGGCGGTCGTCGCGAGCGCGGCGTCGTGGGCGCAGGGACCGGCGAACGCGGCCGGCGCCGACCTCGTCGCGTTCGCGCAGCAGGCGGCCGGGCAGCGGGTCGTCTACTCCTACCCGGGCCTCACCCCGCCGGCGGGCCTGCTGGCCCGGATCCGCGCGGGCGAGGCGGCCGGGGTGATCTTCTTCGGCGAGAACATCTCCAGCCTGTCCCAGATCTCCGGGGTCGTGGCGCAGCTGCGGGCCGCCGCGGCGCAGAGCCCGGTGCACGAGCCGCTGCTGCTCATGACCGACCAGGAGGGCGGCCAGGTCCGCCGCCTGCCCGGCGAGCCCGCACTGTCCCACAAGGACGTCGGCACCTCGGCGAACCCCGCCACGGCCGCGACCGACGCCGGGCACGGTGCGGGGGCGAACCTCGCGGGCGTGGACATGAACGTCAACCTCGCGCCGGTGCTCGACGTCTACCACGCGCCGGGCGACCTGATGGACCAGTTCGAGCGCTCGTTCAGCCAGGACCCGGCCGCGGTGTCCACGCTCGGCGCGAACTACGTCCGGGGCGAGCAGGGGGAGGGCGTCGCCGCGACCGCGAAGCACTTCCCGGGCCTGGGCGCGGCCGCCGCGACGGAGAACACCGACACCCGCCCGGTGACGCTGAACGTGCCACTGTCCACATTGCGCTCGGTGCACGAGGCGCCGTACCAGGCGTCGATCTCCGCGGGCGCCAAGCTCGTGATGCTGTCCTGGGCCGTCTATCCGGCACTCGACGCGGCCCGTCCGGCCGGACTGTCCTCTGTGGTCATTCAGCAGGAGTTACGGTCCCGCAACGGGTTCGGCGGGGTGACCGTCTCCGACGCGCTCGAGGCGGGCGCCCTGCGGGACTTCGGCTCCACCGGCAACCGCGCGGTGCTCGCGGCCGACGCGGGCGTCGACCTGATTCTCGCGTCCGCCCGGGATGTCGGCCAGGGCGACGAGGCGGCGGCGGCCCTGGCCAACGCGCTCGCCGACGGCACCCTCGACAGCGGGGCCTTCGGCGAGGCGCTGGCCAGGATCCACGCCCTGCGCGCGGGGCTGCCCTAGACCGGGATCGGTGTCCGGCGGTCCTCCCGGGGCGGCTCGGCGAGCCGCGAGCCCTCGACGTCCACGTGCGGCAGCAGCCGGTCGAGCCAGCGCGGCAGCCACCACGCGCCCCTGCCGAGCAGCGACATCACGGCGGGCACGATCGTCATCCGGACCACGAACGCGTCGATCGCCACGCCGACGGCGAGCGCGAAGCCGATCGACTGGATCAGCGTGTCCTCGGCGAGCACGAACCCGGCGAACACGCTGGTCATGATGAGCGCGGCGGCGACGACGACCCGGGCGCCGTGCCGGAAGCCGCTCACCATCGCCTCGCCGGCGGGCGCGCCGTGCACGTACTCCTCACGCATGCGGGTCACCAGGAACACCTGGTAGTCCATCGCGAGTCCGAAAAGGACGCCGATGAGCAGGATCGGCAGCATGCTCATGATCGGGCCGGTACTCTCCACGCCGAGCGCGTCGGACAGCCAGCCCCACTGGAACACCGCGACCACCGCGCCGAACGTCGCCGCGACCGAGGCGAGGAACCCGATCGTCGCCTTGAGCGGCACCACGACCGAGCGAAACACCAGCATCAGCAACAGGAACGCGAGGCCGACGATCAGCGCGAGGTAGGGGAGCATCGCGTCCGCGAGCTTGCCGGACACGTCGATGTTGGCGGCGGTCTGGCCGGTCACCGCGATGTCCACGCCGGTGCGGTCGTGCAGCGTGCCGGCCGCCGCGCGGATGTCGCCGACGAGCGCCTCGGTGGCCTCGTCGCTCGGGCCGGTCGTCGGGATGACACTCAGCAGCGTCGTGTCGCCGGTCCGGTTCTGCTGCGGCGGGGTGACCGCCGCGACGCCGTCCAGCGCGCCGATCCGCTGCACGGTCAGCCGCACCGCGGCCCGGGGGTCGGTGGCGGCGTGCGTGTCGACCACGATGGTCAGCGGGCCGTTCGCGCCGGGCCCGAAGCCGCGGCTGACGATCTCGTACGCCTTGTGCTGGCTCGACTCCGGCGCGGCGGTGGCGTCGTTGGGCAGGCCGAGCTGCATGCTCGCGGCCGGTATCGCGACGAGCGCGAGCCCGGCCACGGCGACCAGCAGCGCGGGCACCCGGCGGCGCGCGACGAACCGGGCCCAGCGCTCGCCCATGCTGGTGCGGCCCGGCTTCGGGCCGCCGCGCAGCAGCCGCCCGCCGCGGACGCGGTCGCCGGCGAAGCCGAGGATCGCGGGCAGCAGGGTGGTGGCGACCAGCACGGCGACCGCGACGGTGATCGCGGCGGCGATGCCCATCTCGGCGAGGAACGGGATGCCGACGACGGTGAGCCCGGCGAGCGCGATGATCACGGTCAGCCCGGCGAACACCACGGCCGAGCCAGCGGTGCCGACCGCGCGGCCCGCGGCGTGTTCCGGCGTGGCGCCGGTGGCCAGCTCGTGGCGGAAGCGGGACACGATGAACAGGGCGTAGTCGATGCCGACCGCGAGACCGATCATCAGCGCGAGCACCGGCGTGTTCGCGTTCAGGTCGGTGAACCCGGACACCGCGGTGATGCCCGCCAGGCCGATGCCGATCCCGACGAGCGCGGTGAGCAGCGGTAGCCCGGCGGCGAGCAGCGAGCCGAACGTGATCACCAGGACGACCGCGGCGACGGCGACGCCGAGGATCTCGGTGGCGCCGGTCTCCGGTGCGGCGCGGGTGGCGTCGCCCCCGATGGCCGCGGTCAGCCGAGTGCCCTCGGTGGCGTGCTGGAGCCCGTCGCGGTCCGCGTCGATCAGCTCGAAGGCCTGCTCGTCGTAGCCGACCTGGATCAGCGCGACCGTGCCGTCCGGCGAGACGGCGCGGCTCTGGAACGGGTCGGTGACCCGCTTGACCTGCGGTGCGTCGCGCAGCGCGGCGACGACCTGCTCGGCCGCCTGCTTGTTGGCCGCGATCTTGAACGTCTGCCCGTCCGGCGCGGCGAGCGCGACACGGGCGGTGGCGCCGCCGACCCCGGCCTCGGGGAAGGTCTCCTTGAGATGGTCGATCGCCCGTTGCGACTCCGTGCCGGGGATCGTGACGGCGTTGGTGAGCTGGCCGGACAGGCCGACGGCGCCGAGGCCGAAGAGCACTAGCAGGACCGTCCACGCGCCGGCGACCACCCACCTGCGGCGGAAGGACGCGCGGCCGAGGCGGTAGAGGAATGTCGCCACCGTTGACTCCTTCATTGATGAACTCCACCCGCGAAGCTAGCCGATCGGCTAGGCGCTGCCAAGCCGATCGGCAAGGGTGTGACTAGCCGCACGGCTAGTTGTCGTACTTGCCTACCGGCAAGTAAGCTCTCAGGAAAGGAGGTCACCGATGACGCCCCGCTTGTCCGCGCCGGACACCCGGACCCGGTTGCTGGAGACGGCTCTCGAGCTGTTCACCAGGCATGGGGTCGAGGGCACGTCGCTGCAGATGATCGCGGACGCGCTGGGCGTGACGAAGGCCGCGGTGTACTACCACTTCAAGACGAAGGACGAGATCACCGAGGCGGTGGCCGAGCCCGCACTGCGCCGGCTGGGCGCGATCGTGCGGGAGGCCGGCGAGCTGCGCAGGCGGGGCGCCCAGATCGACCGCGTGCTGGCCGGCATCGTGGACATGGTGATCGAGCACCGCGCGCTCGCCGCCGTGTTCTCCAGCGACCCCGGCGTCGCGCGGGCGCTCGAGCGCACGCTGCACGGCGAGGAGAACGTCAAGGATTGCTTGACCGAGCTACTCGTCGGCCCGGACCGGGACCCGGCGTCCGCGGTCGCCGCCCACGTGGCGCTCACCGGCATCGCGCTGGCCGGCGGTTCGCCCGCGCTGGCCGACCTGCCCGACGACGAGCTGCGCCGGCACCTGCTGGAAGCGGGCCGCCGCGTGCTCGGCCGCCCGCGCCGCGGCGCCACGGCGTAGTCCGCCGCCCGATCCGCGCTGCCGATTTGTTCGCCCGAGCAAGGTGGGCTTGGATGCCCGCATGCGCACCGGACGCCGCGCCCAGATCGTGGAGGCCGCCATCGACACGATCGCGACCGAGGGTCTCGGCGGCACCTCGTTCGCCCGGATCGCCCGCACCGCCGGCCTGTCCAGCACCGGGCTGATCTCCTACCACTTCGCCGGCAAGCGCGAGCTGATGGACGAGGTCGTGCGGGTGGTGACCGGCGAGCTGGCGGACGCCGTCGCCGAGCGCATGCGCGAGGCGGACGGGCCTGCCGAGGGGCTGCGCGCCTACCTCGCCGCGACGATCGAGTTCGCCGGCAAGCACCACGTCCGCCTGCGTGCTGCCCGCGAGATCGCGCCGGCCGGGCCGGACGCCGGAGCCGACGGGCTCGAGGCGTTGCTGCGCACGGGCCAGCTCGCCGGCGAGTTCCGGTTCTTCGACGTCGGCGTGATGGCGCTCGCCGTCCGCGCGGTCCGCGACGGCCTGCTCGACCGCCTGGCCGCCGACCCGGACCTCGACCTCGCCACCTGCACCGACGAGCTCGTCACCACATTCGAACTGGCGACCCGCGGCTGAGCGCTGCATCGGTTGTGCGTCGATTAGGGTAGGTCGCGAGACCACACCGGAAGGACCGGACATGGCTTCCGACCGCTCGCCGGAGGACCTGGCCACGGCGCTCGCGCAGATGGCGCGCGACCTGCTCACGCAGGACACCGTTCAGCAGACGCTGGACCGGATCATCGCGTACGCCGTGGACCTCGTCGACGGGTGCGAGCGCGCCGGCGTGCTGACGATCGAGTCCGGCACGCTGCGCACGCTGGCCGCCACGGACGAGATCGCGGCCGCGTCCGACCGGATCCAGCTCGAGCTCGGCGAGGGGCCGTGCCTGGACAGCACGCTGCGCGGCGAGCGCGTGTACCGCATCGCGGACATGGCCACCGACACGCGCTGGCCGCGCTACGCGCCGCAGGCGCTCGCGCTCGGCATCGGCAGCGCGATGGGGTTCCTGCTCTACACCCGCGAGCGCAACCTCGGCGCGCTGAACCTCTACGGCGGCAGGCGCAACGCGTTCACCGAACAGTCCGAGCACATCGGCTGGCTGCTCGCCTCGCACGCCGCGGTGGCGTTCGCGAGCGCCCGCTCCGACGCGCAGCTGCAACAGGCGATCGCCAGCCGGCAGGAGATCGGCGAGGCGCTCGGCATCGTGATGGAGCGGCACAAGGTGACCGAACAGCAGGCGTTCGACTTGCTGCGGCGCCAGTCCCAGGACCGCAACGTGAAGCTGCGCGAGCTCGCGCGGCAGCTCGCCGAGACCGGTGAGCTACCGGAGGAGTAGGCCCCCGACGCGCCGGGCGGGGGGATGATTGTGGCCGCCACGGCGGTGCCCATAAGATGCGGAACCCAGCCGGTTGAGACACCAGCCGAGCAGACACCCGAACGCGATCGCGGACGCCCCTTTTGTTGGTGCGCCGCGGTGTTTGCTTGGAGCAACAAATGGTGGACGCCTCCGACCCGTTGCGGTCGATCTTCGACGGACCCGGCAGAACCGGCGCGGCGCTGCGCGCGAAGGACTGGTCGCGCACGCCGCTCGGTCCTGTTGAGACGTGGACCGACGAGCTGTGCGCGGCGATCCGCACGGTGCTCCCGTCGCGCATCCCGATGCTGCTGTGGTGGGGGCCGCGGCTGGTGCAGATCTTCAACGACGCGTACACGCCGGTGCTGGGCGACAAGTACCCGGACGCGATCGGCCAGCCCGGCGCGGAGTGCTGGGCCGAGGCGTGGCACCAGCTCGGCCCCATGGCCGACGCCGTGCTGGCCGGCCACGGCGCCACGCACGCGCAGAACCAGCTTCTCCTGCTGCGCCGGCACGGCTACCTCGAGGAGACGTACTGGACGTTCTCCTACAGCCCGGTGCGCGACGCGGACGGCGAGATCGCCGGCATCTTCGTGGCCACCACCGACGTGACCGAGCGGGTGCTGTCCGACCGCCGGATGGAGACGCTGCGCGAGCTGGGCACGCTGTCCACGGCCGCCGCCGAGACCGCGAGCGACGCGTGCCGCGGGGCCGTCGACGTGCTCGCCCGCAGCTGCGCCGACGTGCCGCTCGCCTTGGCCTACCTGCGCGAGGACCCGGGCGGCGAGCCGGTGCTCGTCGCGTCCGCCGGGTTGCGGGCCGGGAGCGAACCCACGCTCGACGCCGTCGGCACCGTGTTCGAGACCGGCCTGCCGGTGGTGCTCGACGGTCCCGCGGGCCGGTTCGCCGCCGGCTACCTGCCGTCGGGCGGGCTGGGCGACGCGCCGGTCGACCAGGCGCTCGTGCTGCCGCTGCTCGCGTTCGGCCGCAGCGCCCCCGCCGGCGCGCTGGTGCTCGGCGTGAACCCGTACCGGGCGCTCGACCTGCCGTACCGGGTGTTCGCGGAGCTGGTCGCGAGCCACGTGTCGACCGCGCTCACCGATGCGCTGGCCTACGAGGCGGAGCGGACCCGCGCCGCGGCACTGGCCGAGCTGGACGCGGCGAAGACCCGGTTCTTCCAGAACGTCAGCCACGAGTTCCGCACGCCACTGACGCTGCTGCTCGGCCCGCTGCGCACGGTCCTCGACGGGCACGCCGACGGGCTGCCCGCCGCGCAGCGCGAGGCGCTCGAGACCGCGCACCGGGCGGCGCTGCGGCTGCGCCGCCTCGTCGACTCGCTGCTCGACGTGGTGCGCGCCGAGGCCGACCAGCTGCACGCCCGGCCCGAGCCGACCGACGTGGCGGGACTGACCGCGGACTGCGTGTCGATGTTCCGCTCGGCCGCCGAAAGCGGCGGCGTGGTGCTGGCCGTCGAGGTCGGCAACGAGGTGCGTGCGGCCGGCCGCGTCCTGCTGGACGGCGAGATGTGGGCGAAGATCGTGCTCAACCTGGTGTCCAACGCGGTGAAGTTCACCGAGGCCGGGTCGATCACGGTGACGCTGGCGTCGGCGAAGGGGCGGCTGGTGCTGACCGTCGCGGACACCGGCGTCGGCATTTCCGGCACCGACCTGGGGCGGATCTTCGACCGGTTCCACCGGGTCGAGGGCGGCGCCGGGCGAAGCGGCGAGGGCACGGGGATCGGGCTGGCACTCGTGCGGGACCTGGCCGCCGCGCTCGGCGGGACGGTCGAGGTGTCGAGCGTCCCGGGGACGGGCAGCACGTTCACGGTGTCGGTGCCGTGGACGCCCACGGCGTGCGTCGACGGCGACGGCGGGCAGCCGACCGCGCTGGGGGAGGCGTTCGCGGGGGAGGCCGACCAGTGGCGGCCCGCGTCGCCGGTGGACGACGAGCCCGGCGGTGTGCTGCTGGTCGAGGACAACGCGGACATGCGTGACTACCTGGCCCGGCTGCTGGCCGGGCAGGGCTGGCCGGTGCGCGCCGTCGGCGACGCCGACGCGGCACTGGCGCACGCGCTGGCGAACCGCCCGGACCTGATCGTGAGCGACGTGATGCTGCCCGGTCGCGACGGGCTGGAGCTGCTGCGGGAGATCCGGGCGAGCAGCGCGCTGAACCGGGTTCCCGTGGTGCTGCTGACCGCGCGGGCGGGCGCGGACTCGGCCGTCGAGGGCTTGCGCGAGGGCGCGGACGACTACGTGGTGAAGCCGTTCCACCCGGACGAGCTGGTGTCGCGGGTGCGGGCGCACCTGGAGCTGCACCGCCTGCGCGAGGAGGTGATCGCGGACAACCAGCGCGAGGCGGTCACCCTGCGCGGCGCGCTGGACAGCCGCAGCACGGTCAGCCAGGCGGTCGGCCTGCTGATGGCGGCCCACCGGTGCGCCGCGGACACGGCCTTCCAGCAGCTCGTCGCCGTGTCGCAGGCCACCAACCGCAAGGTGCGCGACATCGCGGCCACCGTCGTCGCGGACTTCGTCGCCGAGCTACCCGAGCCGGCGGCCGACGACACGGCCTGACTCCGGGAGCGGTCCCGGAACGGCGCTGGTAGGACTACGCGCATGCGCATCCTGGGCCTGCTCGCCGTCGTCCTGCTCGTGACCGGCTGCACGGTGACCCGTACCGGCGCCGGCTCGGCTCCCGAGCCCACCGCCACCCCGGACCCGTCGTCGTCTTCGTCGTCGTCTTCAGCGCCGTCCACGTCCCCGTCGGCGCCCGGGACCTTTGCGGACGCGCCTGCCGACTGCGCGGACGCGGAGTGCTCGATCGCGATCCCCGGCCGGGTGGACATCCCGCTCGAGCACAGGTTCGGCTTCACCGACTTCGTCGTCACCTTCGTCCCGCCGGAGACCATGCTCTTCGAGGGTGCCGATCCGGTCTACGGTGACGTGCACGGCAACCTGAGCGGCACCGGCCACATGACCCTCAACGACATCCTGATCACCGTCGAGGGCTACGGCCCGGACGGCGCGCGGCTCACGTTCACGCCGCCGCAATGAGTCACGGGCGCGGGGGCAGGACGCAGAACTCGTTGCCCTCCGGGTCGGCCATGACCACCCAGTGGTAGTCGGGCTCGGCGGACACCACCGTGGCGCCGAGCCCGACCAGACGCTCCACTTCGGAGTCCCGCGTGCCCGACCGCGCGGCGATGTCCAGGTGCAGGCGGTTCTTCCCCGACTTGGGCTCGTGGACCGGCTGGAGGAGCACGATCGGCTCGTCGCCGCTGCCGAGCTCCACGTACTCGGTGCCGCGCGAGTCCGTCCAGCGCCTCACCACCTCGTAGCCCAGCGTCGCGCACCAGAAGTCGGTCAGCACCGCCGTGTCCCGGCAGTCGATCGCGAGGCAGAACACCCTGCTGGTCATGCCTCCACGCTAACGCGGTCGCCAGGGACCGATGAGTTCCGCCCGCGGCGTGCGTTACACGGTCGAGTTCGCCACCGACCGAAGAAGCAGAACCATGAGCAAGGTCGTCGCCCACATGACGATGTCCCTCGACGGCTTCATCGCCGATCCCGACGACGGTGTCGAGGACCTGTTCGGCTGGTACGACAACGGTGACGTGACCGTGCCGAGCCACGACCCGCGGTGGACGTTCCACGTCACCGAGGCCAGCGCAGACTGGCTGCGCAACGCGCTCAACGAGGCCGGCGCGCTGGTGTGCGGGCGCAGGCTTTTCGACCACACCCGGGGATGGGGCGGCAACCATCCGACGGGCGCGCCGCTGTTCGTCGTGACGCACCGCCCGGTCGAGGACTGGCCGCACCCGGTCACGTTCGTCACCGACGGCGTGCCCCGCGCGATCGAGCAGGCGAAGCTGGTCGCCGGCGACAAGAACGTAGGCGCCGCCAGCACGACGATCGTGCAGCAGTGCCTCGACGCGGGACTCCTCGACGAGATCGAGGTGAGCCTGGTGCCGGTGCTGATGGGGGAGGGCATCCCGTTCTTCGCGAACCTGGCGAAGGCGCCGGTGCGGCTGTCGGACCCGGAGGTGATCGAGGGCCGGCAGGTCACGCACCTGCGCTACCAGGTGCTGCGTTAGCCCACGGGCAGCTCGAACCGTCCGAAGACCCAGGTGCCGGGTGCGCCGTCGTCGTCGCCGGCCCAGAACTCGGTCCACAGCGCGGTGAACTCCTCGCGGGAGAGGTAGCCGTCGCCGTCGAGGTCGAGGCGGGGAAAGATGTCGTCGGTGCGGGTCTCCCGGCCGTTCCAGGCCTCGATGAGGCGCCGATACTCGGCGCGGGAGATCCGTCCGTCCCCGTCCTCGTCGACGGCCTCGAACATGGCCGCCGCGGTGGTCGCGACGGTGTCCTCCATGTGCCGCAACCGCACGACGACGGTGAGCACGTCGTCGAGGGTGATTTTCCCGTCGGGCACGTCCCCGGCGGCGGCGAGAAGGGTTTTCCACCAGCCCATCATGATTTCCCGCAATCGGTCGTGCTCCGCGGATCCTTTCTCGCCGCCCCGGATTTCGACCCACCGCGCGGTGAGCGCGGCGAAATCCGCTTCCTCGAGAAACCCGTCCCCATTGGCATCCATGGCGCGGAAGACGCCCTGTACCTTCCGCCGCTGCAACTCGCTCGCCACGCCGTGTCCTTTCTCTCGGCCGTGACAGAGTTTTGCCGCACCAACATTCCCGAGACAATTGGCCAGATGGGTCCAAGGCGGCCACGAACAGGTGACCTAAGGCCCACCTTGAGTAGTAACACCGGATTGCCCAGACCGATTCACGGCATATGGCACGCACCGACCTCAGCACGCTCGAACTCCCGTCGTGGGCCGCTCCACGCGAACCTCGCGAGGACGCGGTATCGGCGCAGCGGATCGGGATTCGCACCGGGTGGTGGCGCCACGAGATCCTCTCGCGCGGCCTGCCCGGCGAGGCGCCGTCGGCGGAGTCGCTGACGCGCGCCGACGTGTGGTCGCGGTCCGGCGACGTGTTCACGTTGCTGTGGTACGCGCTGGCCTGGGGGGCGGGCCGGTACCTGCGCCAGAACGTGCGCCGCCTGGTCGTCATCGCGGAGGACGTCGACAGGTGCGGCGGTTTGCTCACGGCCGCGGCCGAACGGTCGAGCCAGGACACCGAGGGGGCTTTCGCGATCCTGCGTCCCGGCCGGACGAACGCCATCGAGTACCTGGGCCCGTCGTTCTTCACGAAGTTCCTGTACTTCGCGGGCGGCGGCCGCCCGGAGCACCCGAGCCTCATCCTCGATCGCCGCGTGGCAACGTCCTTACGCGACGAGTGCGGCTGGGACTCGATGGACCGGACGGGCCCGTGGCCGGCGGACACGTACCGCCGCTACTGCGACCTGCTCGACCGCTGGGCCACGGACCACCACTGCGCCCCGGACGAACTGGAACGCACGCTGTTCAGAGGGAGAAGCCGGTGATCGTCACCTGCCCGAAGTGCTTCACCGCGGACGATGTCACCTACTTCCGGCTGCCTGACAAGATGCTGCAGTACAGGTGCGACAACACGTCCGCGCACCCCGAGCACGTCTGGCTGGCCAGCCTCGAGGTGACGTTCGCCGACGAAGCCCCGCACGGGGTGACCGACGAACTGCTCGATCCGCTGAGCCGATGCGTCGTCGACGGCGAACCGTTCGCCGAGTTCGGCGTCATCGAGCACCGGTTGCGGACACGCTATCCGGAGCTCTTCGCCGCGCATGTCGCGGACCGCGGGCATTCGATGTTCGGCGCACGACCCGCTACCGCGTCCAGTGTTCGGTTCGCCGTGGCGCTCGGGCGGCTGGAGCGGGACGGAGAAACTGGTCAGCCGGTACGGCCCGGCCACCGGTGCGTGGAGCCACAACGAGCGCGTCACCTACTGGGCGCGCGAACCCGTGCCCGACGGCAGCCTTACCTGGGTGGACTACTGCGCGCGGCTGGGCAGAAGTCCGGAGTGGACCGACGACGATCGGCAGGGTCTGTCGCACCCGGGCTAACGTCGAGATCGTGGAGATACGTAATCGGCCCGCGGCCCGGGTTCTTTGTGTCGACGCGGCGCGCCGGGTGCTGCTGCTCCACTGGCGCGATCCCACTGACGGCCACTACCTCTGGGAGCCGCCCGGGGGCGGCATCGAGACCGGTGAGACGCCGCTGGAAGCCGCCAGGCGGGAGCTGGGCGAGGAGACCGGGTTCGACCCCGCGGCCGTTGCGCCACCCGGGATGACCATCGAGCGGGACGTGATCTGGTTGGGTGTTCGCTTTGTCGGGCCCGAGTACTTCTTCCTGGCCCGCTTCGACGGCGACGGGCCCGAGCCGGTGCGCGACGGGCTGCTCGACGACGAGCGGCGCAACCTCGTCGAGTACCGGTGGGTGCCGGTCGCGGAGCTCGGCGAACTGGACGATCCGCTGCAGCCCCCTGAGCTTCGGGAGGTGCTCGACGGGCTGGACCGGCAACGGCCCGGAAGGTGAACGGACAGCAGACGGACAGCAGGTAATCAGGCGAGCTGCCGCACCGCCAGCACCGCCGCGCCGGTGACCGACAGTGCCATCGCCGCGATCCGGGTACGCCGTACGTCCAGCCGGCGCCCCACCGGGCGGGCGAGCAGGAACCCGAGCGCCGCCGCCGGGACCAGCAGCAGCGAGTACCACAGGTCGTCGACCCGGACCGAGCCCGCCAGCGCCAGCGCGGCCAGGCTCATCGCGGACCCCACCAGGAAGAACGCCCCCATCGTGCTGCGCAGCCGCGGGCCCGCGAAGTGCGCCCACACCATCGCCATCGGGGCGCCGCCGATCGACGTCGCCGTGCCCATCAGGCCCGACATCGCCCCGGCGACCACCACCGCGGGCCGGGTCGGCCGCGGCCGGAAGCCGTACACCGTGACCGCGACCCCGGCGAACACGGCCGCCACCACCAGCAGCGCGAGCACCCGGCCGGGCAGCAGTGTGACCAGCAGGGTGCCCGCCACGACGCCCGGCACCCGGCCCGCCAGCGCCCAGCCGGCGCCGCGCACGTCCAGCGACGCGCCGTCCTGCACGAGCACCGCCGCGGTCACGCAACACGCCAGCACCAGGTTGACCGCCGGCACCAGCGACGCGTCGACGATCGCCAGCACCGGCGCGGCGATCATCCCCAGCCCGAACCCGATCGACACCTGCAGCATCGCGCCGAGCGTGACCCCCGCGCACACCACGAAGAACCCCAGCGTGCTCACACCCGATGGTGGCACGCCGTCCGGCCTAGGCTTGCGGGGTGCCGACCCAACCCACGGAGCGCGCATGACCTACGACCCGCAGACCCTGCGCGCCGAGCTCGGGACCGGCCTGCTGTGTTTTCCCGTCACCCACGCCCGCGAGGACTTCGAGTTCGACGAGGAGCCCTACCGCGAGCACGTGGCCTGGCAGTCGTCCTTCCCGGTCGCCGGGGTGTTCGCCGCGGGCGGCACGGGCGAGTTCCCCGCGCTCACCCCGGCCGAGGTCAAGCGGGTGGTCCGCGCGGCCGTCGCCGAGTCGGCCCGGCCGGTGGTCGCGCCCGCCGGGTACGGCACCGCGCAGGCCAGGGCCATGGCCCGCGACGCCGAACAGGCCGGCGCCGCCGGCGTGTTCCTCCTGCCGCCGTACCTGACCACGCTGCCGCAGGAGGGCCTCGTCGCGCACGTCCGCGCGGTGTGCGCCGCGACGGACCTCGGCGTGATCGTCTACCACCGCGCCAACGCCGCGTTCGGCTTCGACGCCGTGCAGCGGCTGGCCGACGACTGCCCGAACCTCATCGGCTTCAAGGACGGCATCGGCAACGTCGACCTCATGACGAGAGTCCACACGCGACTCGGCGACCGGCTGCTGTCGATCGGCGGGCTGCCGACCGCGGAGACCTACGCCCTGCCGTACCTGGAGATGGGCGTGACGACGTACTCGTCGGCGATCCTCAACTTCGCGCCCCGCTTCGCGCTCGACTTCTACGCCGCCGTGCGCGAGCGCGACGCGCCGGCCGTGTATCGCAGGCTCGACGAGTTCGTGCTGCCCTACCTGGAGATCCGCGACCGGCGGGCCGGCTACGCGGTATCGATGGTGAAGGCCGCGCTGACCGCGGTCGGCCGCCCCGCCGGACCGGTCCGCCCGCCGCTCACCGACCTCACCGACACCGAGCTCGGCGAGCTGAAGGCGTTGGTGGACAAGGTGAAGCTGGCGTGAGCGGAGCTTGCGGAGCGAACCGTTGACACCGCGTGCGCCCGTCGTGACCGGCTACCGGGTGGTCCCGGTCGCCGGGCGGGACAGCATGCTGCTCAACCTCAGCGGCGCGCACGGCCCGTACTTCACCCGGAACCTGCTGATCCTCACCGACTCCGACGGCCGCACCGGCGTCGGCGAGGTGCCCGGCGGCCCGGCGATCACCACGACCCTGACCGAGGCCCGCGACCTCGTCGTCGGCACGCCGGTCGGCGGGCACAACGCCGTGCTGGCCGCGGTGACCGGCCGGTTCGCCGGGCGGGACGCGGCCGGGCGCGGCCGGCAGACGTTCGACCTGCGGGTGACCGTGCACGTCCGGGCCGCAATCGAGTCGGCGCTGCTGGACCTGCTCGGCCGGCTGCTCGACCAGCCGGTGGCCGCGCTGCTCGGCGACGGCCGCCAGCGAGACCGGGTGCCGGTGCTTGGCTACCTGTTCTTCGTCGGCGACGCGGCGCGGACGGGCCTGGACTACCGCGACGAGTCCACATCGGACGACCCGTGGCGCAGGCTGCGGAACGCGCCCGCGCTCGACGCGGCCGGGATCGTGGCGCAGGCCGAGGCAGCCCGCGCGCGCTATGGGTTCGCCGACCTCAAGCTGAAGGGCGGCGTGCTGCCCGGTGACGAGGAGGTCGCCGTGATGGAAGCGCTCGCCGACCGCTTCCCGGACGCGCGGCTGACGCTCGACCCCAACGGCGGCTGGCCGCTCACCGACGCCGTGCGCCGGGGCCGGGCGCTGCGCGACGTGCTGGCCTACGCCGAGGACCCGTGCGGCGCGGAGGGCGACTACTCCGGCCGCGAGGTGCTCGCCGAGTTCCGCCGCGCCACGGGCCTGCGCACCGCGACGAACATGGTGGCCACCGACTGGCGCTCGCTCGCCCACGCCGTCCGTCAGTCCGCTGTGGACATTCCGCTCGCGGACCCGCACTTCTGGACGCCGCGCGGTTCGGTGCGGGTGGCGCAGCTGTGCCAGGAGTGGGGGCTGACCTGGGGCTCGCACTCCAACAACCACTTCGACGTGTCGCTCGCGATGTTCACGCACGTGGCCGCGGCCGCGCCGGGGGAGATCACGGCCATCGACACGCACTGGATCTGGCAGGACGGCCAGCGTCTCACCACCGCACCGGTCGAACTGCGCGACGGCCACCTGACCGTGCCTGCCGGCGGCGGGCTGGGTGTCACGCTCGACGAGGACCGCGTCGCGGCGGCGCATGAGCTGCACGAAACCGCCGGGCTCGGCGCCCGCGACGACGCCGTGGCCATGCGCCACCTCGTGCCCGGCTGGAGCTTCGACCCCAAGCGGCCCGCGCTCGACCGGCGATAGCCGCAGGTGGTGCCCGGTCGGGCCGAGGGGCCTCGATAGGCTGGACTTCGTGTCCCAGTTCTTGCCGACCGCCCCCTACCGGGGCACGCGCGACTTCCTGCCGGCCGAGATGTCCGTCCGCATGCAGGTCTTCCAGCATCTCTACGACGTGATCGAGCGGTACGGCTACCAGCGCTACGACGGCCCGATCCTCGAGCCGGTCGAGATCTACGAGGCCAAGTCGTCGCGCGAGATCGTCGAGCAGCAGCTGTACACGCTCACCGACCGCGGCGAGCGGCGACTGGCGCTGCGCCCGGAGATGACGCCGTCGGTCGCGCGCATGATCGCCGGCAACGCCGGCAAGCTGCAGTTTCCCGTTCGCTGGTACAGCCACCCGAACTGCCACCGCTACGAGCGGCCGCAGCGGGGCCGGGTCCGCGAGCACTGGCAGATCAACGTCGACGTGTTCGGCTCCGACAGCGCGGCCTGCGAGATCGAGTTCTTCGAGCTCATCCACGACCTGATGGCCGCGATCGGCGCGACGCCCGACATGTGGGTGCTACGGGTCAACGACCGCGTGCTGCTCGACGCGATGCTCATGGGCATCGTCGGCGTCGCCCCGGAGGCGGTGCGCGACGTGGCCGGCCTGGCCGACCGGTGGGAGAAGTACCCGGCCGACAAGCTCGCGGCCGACGCCGCCGCGATCGGGCTGTCCGACAAGCAGTTCGAGCGGCTCGGCGAGGTGCTCACCGGCGGCCGCGCGGTCCTCGACGAGCTGCCCGCGGAGGTCAAGGAGCGGTCCAAGCTCGTCGCGGTCCTGGACACCGCTGCCGGCGACCTCGTGCGGTTCGACCCGCTGATCGTGCGCGGCTTCGACTACTACACGTCGACCGTGTTCGAGGTCTTCGACACCCACCCGGACAACCGGCGCTCGCTGTTCGGCGGCGGCCGCTACGACAACCTGGTCGGGCTGTACTCCGCGCAGCGCATCCCGGGCCTCGGGTTCGGCATGGGCGACGTGACGCTGTTCGACTTCCTCGGCACGCACGGCCTGCTGCCCGAGCCGCGCAACGAGATCGACGTGGCGGTGATCGCCACCGACGCCGAGCTCGCCGACGCGGCCCGCTCGGTCGCGAAGGGTCTGCGCGGCGCGGGGGTCCGCACGTCCACCCCGCTCGACGTCCGCAAGCTGGGCAAGGAGATCCAGCGCGCGGACAAGTCGGGTGCCCGGGTGGTCGTGATCGTCGGCGGCAACGACTGGGCGGCCGGCACGGTGACCGTCCGCGACCTGCGCACCGGCGACCAGCACCAGCTCACGCCGGCGGACGTGCCAGCGCGGGTGCGCGACCTACTGGAGCGCGGCCCGGGCACGGTGTAGGAACGCCTGCTCCGCCTCGTTCCCGGTGCGGTCGATGGCCGCCGTGTAGGCGTCGGCGGCCTCGCCGGGCCTGCCGAGCCGGGCCAGCAGGTCGGCCCGCACGGCGTGGAACAGGTGGTAGGCGTCGAGCGGCAGCTCGTCGACCAGGGCCAGCCCGGCCGCCGGACCGGCCACCTCGGCCACCGCGACCGCCCGGTGCAGCGCCACCACCGGGCTCGGCGCGCACACGAGGAGCTGGTCGTACAGCGCGACGATCTGTCCCCAGTCCGTGTCCGCCGCGCGGGGCGCGTCGCTGTGTACGGCGTTGATCGCGGCCTGGATCTGGTACGGCCCGGGCCGGCCGCGCCGCAGGCACGCGCGCACCAGCGCCTGGCCCTCGGCGATCAGCGCCCGGTCCCAGCGCGCGCGGTCCTGGTCGGCGAGTCGCACGAGGTCGCCGCCGGGGCCGACGCGGGCCGGGCGGCGGGACTCGGTGAGCAGCATCAGCGCGAGCAGGCCGATCACCTCGGGCTCGTCGGGCATCAGCTCGGCGAGCAGCCGGCCCAGCCGCACGGCCTCCCGGCTCAGGTCGTCGCGGACCAGCTCGCTGCCGGAGCTGGCCGTGTAGCCCTCGTTGAAGATCAGGTACACGACCGCGAGCACCGCGCGCACCCGCTCCGGCAGGTCCGCCTCGTACGGCACCCGGTAGGGGATGCGCGCGTCGCGGATCTTGCCCTTCGCGCGGACGATCCGCTGCGCCATCGTCGGCTCGGGGACGAGGAACGCGCGGGCGATCTCCGCGGTGGTGAGCCCGCCCAGCAGCCGCAGGGTCAGTGCCACCTGCGCGGCGGCGCCGAGCGCCGGGTGGCAGCAGGTGAAGATCAGGCGCAGCCGGTCGTCGTGCACGGCGCCCTCCTCCGGCTCGGCCGCCTGTTCGTCCGCCGTGCCCAGCAACGCGGCCTGGGCGTGCTTGTCCGCGCGGGACGACTCGCGGCGGATCCGGTCGATGGCCCGCCGCCGCGCGGTCGTGATGATCCAGCCGGCGGGGCTCGGCGGCAGCCCGGTCTCGGGCCAGCGCTGGACCGCCGCGGCGAACGCGTCCTGGACCGCCTCCTCCGCGACGTCGATGTCGCCGAAGAAGCGGACCAGGCTCGCGACCGCGCGGCCGTGCTCCTCGCGGAACACGCGCGCGACGTCGACCTCGGGGACGTCAGGCACTCAGTCGACCTCGCCGGTCAACGGGCGCACCTCGATCCACAGCGGCGCCAGGACCTTTGCGAGCTTGCGCCCCCAGTGCAGCGCCTCGTCGAGGTCGGCTGTCTTGATCACGTTGAAGCCGCCGAGGTGTTCCTTGCCCTCCACGAACGGGCCGTCGGTGACGAGCACGTCATCGCTCTTGGCCTGCAGCACGGTCGCGGTGCTCGGCGGGTGCAGCGGGCCGCTGAACACCCACACGCCCGCGGCCTGCATCTCCTCGTTGAGCGCCGCGACGTTGCGCATGATCGGGTCGAGGACCTCGGGCGGCGGCGGGTCGCCGGCGGGCTGATAGATGCTGAGCAGGTACTGCTTCATCGTGCCCCTCCCTGCACCCGGTAGTGGGCGATCACCACGCCGGTCGTGGTGGTCACGCTATCGGCGAGTTCGAGATCCGCCACCGGAGCACCGTCGGGGAACAGCCGCCTGCCCGTGCCGAGCACCAGCGGATGGATGAGCAGCAGGTACTCGTCGACCAGGTCGTGGGCCATCAGCGTGCGGCACAGCTCGCCGCTGCCGAGCACGCAGACGTCGGTTCCCGCTGTGAGCTCGGCGACCGCCCCGGGCACGTCGCCGGTGACGAGCGTGGAGTTCTGCCACGGGAGTGGCTCGGTGAGCGTGCGGGACACGACGTACTTCTCGGCCTTGTTCAGCCTGTCGGTGTACGGGTTCGCGGGCTGGTTCGGCCAGTACGAGTACAGGTCCTCGTAGGTGCGCCTGCCGAACAGCAGCACGCCGGCGCGGGACATCCGCTCGCCCATGGCCTTCGCCATGACCTCGTCGGGGTACTTCCCGGCCCAGCCGCCGTGGGTGAAGCCGTCCCGGGTGTCCTCGTCGGGCCGGCCGGGGGCCTGCATGACGCCGTCGAGCGTCAGGCTGCTGACGACCACGATCCTGGGCATGTGCGCATTCCTTCCGTGCGGGGGTTGTCTCGCCCCCTACACGAACGGGCCGCACGCGGATCGACATCGCGGGAGGAAGGAATTGTCGTGGTGCCCTTCCCGGGAGCGGACCGGGAAGGACACCACGTTCTCCTCGAGCCCTGGCCATCCCGGGGCTGGGGGGCGTCGACGGGCTCGACGAGCGATGCCGGGGCGGGGGACGTCGCCGGCATCGGTCTCGGGGAATCGCGATCGTGAATCGGGCCGGGCGGCGCGGCGCAACGGGGTCGATCGCAACTCGCCGCGAATGCCGACGACCGGTCCAACGGCGATGGTCCGTTCGGCCTACCCGGCGAGGTTGTGCGGGCGGGGCTTGTTCGCCTTGCCCTTGATGTGCGGCCGCTCGTGGCCGCCCTCCTCGTCGTGGCCGCCGTGCCAGGCACCCGGGCCGTGCTCCTCGTGGCCGCCGTCCCGCTCGTGGCCACCGCCGTGCCCGTCCGGCGACGGTTGGCCGGGCGGCGTGTCGCGGGGCGCCGCGTCGCCCGGCGGGGCTTCGACGTGGGTGGGCCGGACGGTGGTCGAGCCGGAGGTGGTGGGCGGGCCGGGCGGCAGCTGCGCGCGGACGGCCGCGATGTCGTCACGCAGCCGCTTCGCCGCGCCGCGGTCGTCGACCTTGGCGGCCAGCTCGTCGGCGGTGGCGAGCAGGCGCCCAGCGTCGGCGTAGCGGCCGCGCCCGATGGCGGTCCTGGCGTCGGCCACGGCGGCTTTGGCGTCATCCAGGGCCGTGCGCGAGTTCGTGACGTCGCCGTACACGAACCCGGTGACCGGCCACAGTGGACTGTCCGGGTTCACGTACGCGGCGCCGACCATCAACCCGCCGGCGAGCAGCGCGACCGACACGGCGACGCCGAGCGACGTGCGTGCGACCCGGAGCTTGGGCCGGACGCGCGGTGCGGTCACGGCGGCCACCAGCCGCGGGTCGGGCGGGCCGGCGACCGGGAGCGTGCGCCGCCACGTGCTCAGCATGGCCTCCACGTCGCCGTCGTCCACCTGCTCGCCCCGGCCGATCCGGTCGAGCAGGCGGTCGTCGCGGCGCAGCGTGCGCAGGTCCGGGTCGGTCATGCGACCACCTCGCCCGGCGCGTGCTCGCGGGCCCAGCTGCGCAGCCGGGCCATCGCCCGCGACTGCGCCATCCGGACCGCCGCGGCGCTCTTGCCGAGCACGGCGCCGACCTCCTCGGCTGACAGCCCCGCGGCCACGCGCAGCACGATGATCTCGCGCTGCGCGTCGGTGAGGTCGTTGAGCAGCGGCAGGAGCCGGCGGGACAGGTCGGCGGTGACCGCGCGGTCCTCGGGGTCCCAGCGGTCGTCGGCCGGTTCCGGCACGGTCTCGATGGGCCGCGTCGAGGACGCGGCCGCCGCACGGTGCGCGTCGGCGACCTTGAACGCGGCGATGCGGTAGACGAAAGCGGTGAACGGCAGCCCGCGCTCCTCGTAGCGGGGGAGCGCCTCGAACACGGCGAGGCAGATGTCCTGCGCGACGTCGTCGGGCGTCTGGTCGCCACGACCCAGCGAGCCGAGATGCGCCCAGCAGTAGCGCAGGACGCCGGGCCGGATTGTCCCCAGCAGCTCGGCGGCCGCCTCGGGGTCCCCCCGCTTGGCGCGCCGCGCGAGCTCGTTGTCGCGCGTCACCACGTCCTCAGCCTAACCATGATCACGGTTGATCAGGTAACGACGGGCGGCGCGATACGGTCGGAGCGCTCGTCGAGCTCCAGCGCGCCGGCCACGAGGTCGACGGCGCTGCGCGCGGGGTCGCGGGCCGCGCTGTTGTAGACCTGCTCGGTGGTGTCGGCGCTGGTGTGCCCGACGTCGGCCTGGACGTGCACGAGCTGCGCGCCGGCCTCGACGGCGGTGGTGACGTAGAAGTGGCGAAGGGCGTGCGGGTGCAGCACGCCCGCGATGCCGGGGTCGCCGGTGGCCGCGGCGAGGCGGCGGAGGAGCTGCCACACGGCCTGCCGGGTGAACCGCCCGCCGGTCCGGGTGACGAGCAGCGGCGTGCTCGCACCCGTGCCGTCGCGGCGCGCGGGCAGGGTCGTGGTGTCGGTGAGGAACGCGGCGAGCGCCCGCTCGGCGGCGGCGTGCAGGTAGACGATGCGGGTCTTGCCGCCCTTGCCGTGCACGCGCAGGGCCCGCCGCCCCCGGGTGACGTGCAGGTCTGCGCGGTCGAGGTCGCACAGCTCGCTGACCCGCAGCCCGAGCGTGAACAGCGCGACGACGGCCGTCGCGCGGGCGGTGTCCCGCGGGCCGGCGCCCTGCCGCGGTCGCGCGGCGGCGTCGTAGAGGGCCCGAACCTGGGCGGTGGTGAGGACGATGGTCGTGCTGGTGCTGCCGGCGGGCTTCACGAGCCCGAGCCGCCGCCGGTCGAGCGCGGCGGGGTTGCCGGCGGCGATCCCGACGTCGGCGAGGTGCGTGTAGAGCGCCTTCACGGTGGCGAGCATGCGGTCGCGGGTGGCGACAGCGGCGCCCGCCTCGTCGAGCGCGCGCAGCCAGGCCTTGACGTGTTGCGAGGTGGCGGCGCGGGGGTCGGCGCCGCGGGACGCGCACCAGCGGAACCAGTGCAGGTGCCGGAACCGTCCTCGCGCGGCTGGGGGCGGCCCGTTGCCGGCGGTCGCTGCGCTCGCCGCTCGTCCGGCCGTGCCGAGGGCGGCGGCGTAGCGGGTGACCGCCGTTCGCCAGTTCTGCTCGGGGGCGCTCAGCCACTCGTGGAGGTCGGCTGGGCTCGTGGGCAGGCCGAGCCCTTCCGCGTAAGTGTGCCGGGTTGCCGGGTTGCCGTAGCCGCCCAGCCAGTCCGCGATCGCCGCCAGCAGCTCCGCCGGGTTCGTGACGGCCGGCCAGGGGGCGCTGTCGGGGGTCCGTGTCGCGATCTCGGTCACCGGATCAGCTTAGCTACAAAAGCTCACTTCTGTAGCTGACCTCTGTTATAGATATCAAAACCCTAATGCAAGTTACGAGTTATGTAACCATCTACTACGATGTGAATCATGAGCGAAGCGGCCGAAGTGGACATATCGGGCCTCTGTGGGTTCAGTAAATGCCGGGCGCCGTTGCCCGCGCCCGGGCCGAGGGGTGGGCGGCCGTTCGCCTACTGCCCGGACCGCTCCTGGCCGGGCGGCAAGACGTGCAAGCAGCTCGCCGCCGCCGAGGAGGCACTCGCCGAGGCGCTGGGCGAGGCGGGTGGTGCCGCGCTGACCGGCGCCACCGAGGCGTTCACGTCGGTCGCGGAGCGGCTGGCCGGCCCGCTCGGCGAGACGCTCGCCGCGGCGGAGACGTTGCGAGCGGCGCTCGCCGCGGAGGTCACGGCCGCGGCGGCGCGTGCTGAGCGGGCAGAGTCCGCGGCCGCGACCGAGCGCGGGCTCCGCGAGGCCGCCGAGTCGCAGGTCCGCGAGGCACAGGAGGCGGCCGGGGCGGCGCGGTCGGCCGCGGACACCGCGATCCGGGAGGCGCAGTCGACCGCGGCCGGCGAGATCCACCTGGCCAAGGCCGCCGCGGAGGCCGACGTCCAGCTCGCCAGGACGGAGGCGCAGGCCGGGATCGAGCAGGTACGAGAGTCCGCCGAGGCCGAGGTCCAGGAGGCACGCGAGGCGGCCGCCGCGGCGGCCGAACGCATCAGGGACGCCGCCGACCTGCGGGTCCTCGAGGCCCGAGACGCCGCCGAGGCCGCCACCACCGAGGCCGAACGCCACCGGCTCGACCGGGACAAGGCGCGCGCGGAGGCCCGGGCCGCGAGGGAGGCGGCCACCCGCTCCGACCTGGCGAAGGCACGCGCGGAGGGCACCGCGGCCACGGAGCACGACCGCGCCGAGGCCGCCGTGCGCCAGGCGGAGTCGGCGACCCAGTCCCTGGCCAACACGACCGCCGAACGCGACGCGGCCCGGGCGTCGGAGGTCCATCTCCGCGAGGAGCTACGCGCCGCCCAGGCGCGCACCACCGACCACCTGACCACGACCGCCGCCGACCTGACCGCGGCACTGCGCCGAGCGGACGTCCAGGAACGTCAGCTAACCGCGCTGCGCGACACCTTGCTGGCCGACGAGATGCCAGACCTGCGCGCCCGCCTGGTCACGGTCCTCCTCGACAGGCCCGAACCACCACCGGACCCGACGAACTAGGCCGAACGGCAACGGCTGCGGCTTGAAGCGGCGCAGCCAAGTTATCCGCGGCCCCCACCCTCTCCGGGGGCACCCCTCAACGCCAGTCTACCGGTGGTCGCCGGCGAATTGGGTGGCGAAGATCGACTTGTGGACAACCGTTGTGGTTGTGGACAACCACGTGGGGTCAGGTGCGCGAATGTCCTCAGTGGACTAGGCGGAGGCGGGGGCGCTGGTCGGGAATGCCCACCAGCTCGCGGAGGCGGGGGAGTCCGATGTGGAGGCGAGCTGCGAGGCGCGGTAGCGGCAGGCCGTGGTCGGCGGCCAGGTCCACGGCGCGGCGGAGCAGGGCCGGCTGCTCGCCCGGGTAGTCCGAGCCCGCGGGCTCGTCGGTGCGCCAGCCCAGCGAGGCCAGGGTCGCCATCGTGCGGCGGACGGTCGAGTCCGCGTACACGCCGAGGTCCTTGCCGCGGTACACCAGGGCCGCGACCGACACGCCGTAGCCGTCCGCGATCTCCTTCAGGGCCGGCACGTCCACGGGGGTCGGCAGCAGCGGGCGGACCTCCACGGCCGGCATCAGGAACTCCGCCGCGAACGCGTTCGCCTGGCGTTCGTGGGCCGGGGAGCCCGGGGCGGGGTCCGGGTGCAGCAGCAGGTGGCCCAGCTCGTGCGCGACCGAGAACCGGCGGCGCATCGGGTTTCCCTTGTCCGACAACGCGATCGTGGGCCGGCCGTGCAGTGCGGAGGAGAACGCGTCGATCGTCGTGCTGTCCACCGACGGGATGCGGGTGACGACCACGCCCCGCGCCTCCAGGTTCCGCACCAGGTGCACCACCGGGCCGGCACCCAAGTCCCACGCCTTGCGCACCGTCCGCGCGGTCCGCGCCACCTCGCCGTGCGGGATGCCCAGCGGCAGCCCCAGGTCGACCGGCGGCAGCTCGATCACCTCGTCGAGCGCCTCGGTGATCTCCCACAGCAGCTCCACGTGCGCGAGAGCCTGCTGCCGCCGCACGGCCGTCGTCGCGCGCAGCGAGCGGAAGTGGGCCTGCGTGGTGTCCAGCCGTAGCTGCGGGCGGCCCACCCCGAAGAACCCGACCGGCATGTCCAGCGCCGCCGCGCTCCGGGCGAGGGTCGCGGCGCTCGGGCGGGACTGGCCCAGCTCGTACTGCGACACCGCCGCGGCCGTCCGCTCGATCAGCACCGCCAGCTCCCGCTTGCGCAGTCCGGCCAGCTCCCGTGCCATCGTCAGCCGGGCGGGCGCGAACGCCTGCGCGACTGCGGCGGCACTCGACGACACGACGACCCCCTGAACGGACCCGGAAACGACCATGCGACATCGTCGCCGAGCACGGAGCGTGGCGCGAGTCGGGTGATCGGTATGTGGTTACTCGGTGGCGGCGGGCGCCTCGGTACGCGGGCGGAGTGGCAGCTCGGGCTGAGTGGCCCGGCCGAACGTGTCCGGTACGAGCCGGCGTTCCTGGTTCGGCGGGGTGATCGCATCGGCGAGCTCGAGCAGGTCGACGCGCCACAGCCAGTCGATGTGGCCGTCGTCCTGCAGCATGCCCTGGCCTGCCCACAACCCGGCCAGCCCGACCGCCTCGGTGCCGTGCCACGGCAGGAACAGCAGCTCCCGCCCGGACAGCCACGCCTCGCGGCGGCTGATCAGGCCCTCGTGCTCACCGGCGCCGAACAGCTCGCGCCGCAGGTCGCTCGCGTCCCCGAGGGAGCCGTCCGGGCCGGCCGGCATGAGCAGCTGGTACATGCCCAGGCGGGGAAGCTTGAGCAGCACCGACTGGAACGCGGCGTCGACCTCCAGGCCCGGCAGCTCGCCGATCAGCGAGTCGGCCGTGGCCCGCAGGTACTGGTAGCGGTCCGTGCCGAAGCTGGTGTTGTTGCGCCAGCTGCCGCGGGGGCCGTTGCGCCCCGGCTGGAGGCTCGCGGCCGCTTCGTGTGCGTCCTGGAGCCACGCCGAGACCGACGCGATGAAGTCGGGCACGGGTACCGGATGCAGCAGCGCGGTGAGCTGGTCCACGTGCTGCGGATCGTTCGCCACGTGCGCTCCTCTTGATGGCCGGGTGTCCGAGGTGATCGCTCACTTGATTCTGACACCGGAAGCGCTCACGCCACGGGAGGCGTGCGGGCGTGTCGCGCCTCAGACCGGGACGGTCACCATCGTCTTGCCGTCGGTGGTGACCACCTCGACGGCCTTGACCGCGGACGGGTCGACCAGCGCGGAGCCGTCCAGCGGGGTGCCCTCGGCCTCGCCGAGCTTCGACACCCGCCAGCTGCCGGCCAGCACGGGCTCGCCCGTCCTCGGCACGACACGCAGCTCGCAGTTCAGGCCCGCCTTGATGCCGCTCACGTCGGCGTGCAGCGTCACCCAGCCCATCTTCGGCTCCAGCGTGATCGCCATCGTCGCGCCGGTCTGGGCGTCGGTCGCCTTCGCCTGGCGGGCGTTGCCCGGCACCGTGGTCGTCGGGCCGCCGGCCACCTCGTCGGGGGCGGTCTGCCGGCCGAGCACCACGCCGCCGCTGACCGCCACGGCGAGCGCGACGGCCGCCGCGACCGTGATCAGCGCCGGGCCCCAGACCCGGCGCCGCTCCGGCGGAGCCTCGGTCCGCGCCCGGCGCAACGTCTTCTGCAGCAACAGGTCGCCGCCCGCGGGCGGGCCGTCGAGGAACGCCTCCGGCGGCACCTCGTCGAGGGCCAGCCGCAGGTTGGTGAACTCGCGGACCTCGAGCTGGCAGTCCGGGCACCCGGCCACGTGGGCCTGCACCGCGTCCTGCTCGGCCGGGTCCAGCCCACCGAGGGCGTAGGCCGCCAGCAGTGCTGGGTCGTGCTCGACGGGGTTCATCGCGCACCTCCCTTGGCGGTCGCCCCCAGCGTCGCGCGCAGTGCGCGAACCGCGTGGTATGTCCTGGATTTCACGGTACCCGGGGCGATCTGCAGCACCGCCGCTGTCTCGTTCACGGTGTGGCCCCGGTAGTACAGCTCCACGATCACCGCCCGGTGCTCGGGACTCAGCTGCTCGATCGCGCCCATCACGGTGATCGTGTCGACCACGTCGTCGGCGTGGTCGCGGGCCGGCGTCGGCACGTCCACCGGCTGGTTGACCTCGGTCGGCCGGACGGCCCGGGCCCGCGCCCGGTCGGTGATGATGTTGCGGGCGACGGTCAGCAGCCACCCGCGGACGGAGCCGATGCCGTGCTCGAGATCGTCGGCGTGCTTCCAGGCCCGCAGGAGCGTCTCCTGCACGACGTCCTCGGCCGCGGCCCGGTCGTTCGTCAGCCGCACCGCGTACGCGAGGAGGCTGCGCCCGTGCTCGTCGTAGAGCGTGCGGATGAGGTCCTCGCCGGGCACCTGCCGCGCACGCCGCGACTTCCTGCCTGGGATAGCCACGCTTGCCATCACCTGCCCGGAGATACGTTCACGAGGCTGCGCCACAGGAACCCTGCCGAACCAGGCCGGGCCTCGATCGACGAGCAGGGTACTGGACAGTGATGCCGTCACAACCATCCACACGAGCAGACGGTGTTACCGGTTCATTTCCGATCTCAGCCCGCATGTGTTGTCCGCCCGCCGAGGATCGTGGCGACGATCGGCATGTCGCGCAGCTCGTCGGGGGGCAGGTCGCGCAGGTCGCGGCCGGTGACGACGAGGTCAGCGGGGTCGCCGACCGCCACGGTCGTGCGCCCGCCCGCGCTGGCCGCGAGCGCCGCGGGTAGCGGCAGGTTCTGTTCGGGGTGCCACGGCGGGCGGTCGTCGTCGGTGCGGGTGACCGCGGACGCGATGCCGTCCCACGGGTCGAGCGGGGCGACCGGCGCGTCCGAGCCGAACTCAAGGCGGGTGCCCGCCTTGAGCAGGTCCGCGTAGGCGAACGCACGCGCGGTGCGGCCGGACCAGTACCGGTCGGCGACGTCGCGGTCGTCGGGCGCGTGCGCGGGCTGCACGCCCGCGGTGATGCCGAGCTCGGCGAAGCGCGCGACGTCGCCGGGGTTGAGCAGCTGGGCGTGCTCGATGCGGGCGTTCGCGACGCCGGCCGCGGCGAGGACGTCGAGCGCGACGCGGTTGGCGCCGTCGCCGATGGCGTGCAGGGCGGGGGAGATGCCGTGCGCGGCGGCCCGCTCTACGAGCTCGCGCAGCGCGTCCTCGGTGATCAGCAGCTCGCCCGGGTACTCGTCGTCGGGGAAGTCGCCGGGGTAGGGGTCGTGGCAGAAGGCGGTGCGGGTGTTGAGGGAGCCGTCGAGGAAGACCTTGAGCGGGCCGACGGTCAGCAGCCCGTCCGTGCCAGGAAGCTCCACACCGGTGCGGTGGCCGAGTTCGATGGCGTGGTCGAGCCGGAAGCGCGGGATCACGCAGCGGACCCGGGTCGAGGGCGCGCGGACCGCGAGCCGGCGGGTCCAGTCGGCGGCGGTGTCGGCGTACTCGTAGTCGGCGACCGCGGTGATCCCGCGCGCGGCGGCCGCGTCGGTTGCCTCGAGCACCCACCGGTCGGACTCGGCGGTCTCGGGCGTGGGCAGCGCGGCGGTGACCGCCATGGCGTCGGCCTCGACGAGCACGCCGGTCGGGTGTTCGCGGCCGACGAGGGTGAGGGCGCGGGAGTTGAGCCACACGGCGTGCAGGTCGTTGCTGAACACCGCGACCGGGCGGGCGGGGAAGGCGCGGTCGAGGAGATCCTTGTGTGGCGGCACGCGCCAGAAGGTCTCTCTGTAGTGCGCGCCGGCGAGGAGCCCGGTGTCCCCGGGTGGCCCCTGCGCGGCGACGAGCAGCTCGACCGCGTGCGCGGCCGACCGCGCCGCCGCGACCGACACCCGTTGCCGGACGCTCGCCCACTGCAGCATGTGGACGTGCGCGTCGACGAGCCCGGGCAGCACCGTGCCGCCGCGCCCGTCGATCACGTCGGCACCCTCGGACCCCGTCCCGGCGGGCTCGACGGCGGCGACCCGCCCGTTCTCGACCCGA
Organism: Actinophytocola sp.; assembly: GCA_035995025.1. Taxonomy (GTDB): domain Bacteria; phylum Actinomycetota; class Actinomycetes; order Mycobacteriales; family Pseudonocardiaceae; genus Actinophytocola. The sequence goes on along the minus strand of DASYKY010000080.1, from coordinate 145,363 downwards.
ACGTCGGCGCGCCGCCCGGTGAGCCCGATGGCGACGTCGCGCAGCAGAAGTGGTTTGTGCATCCGCGCCAACCTATCGCCCGGCCGATGGCTTGTCCGCACGTGTGCCGGTGCGAACGGGCCGCCGGTGGCGGCCGGGGCACCCGCCCGGCCGCGCGCCGGTGTGCCGCCGCGTGACGCGAGACACCACTGACCTCCTGTGACCAGCCCTAACGGCCGCGCGTTGGGCGGCGACTGTGGAGTTGGTCGGGAGAGGAGAAGGGCTCATTACATGTCGCAGCACAACGGCACGGTCGGCACGTGGGAGATGGTGGTCGTCCACAAGGCCTTCCGGCGGGAGTTCGGGCGCGCGCCCGAGTTGATCAGGAAGGTCGCCGACGGCGACACCGCGCGGAGCGCGGTCGTGGCCGGGCACCTGACGTTCGTCACCGACGGGCTGCACCACCACCACACCGCCGAGGACGAGGTGCTCTGGCCGGTGCTGCTGGAGCGGGTCGGCGGGCTGGACGGCGATCTCGTGCACCGCATGGAGACCCAGCACGAGACGGTCGCCGTGCTGGTGGCGCGGGTGGGGGAGCTGCTGGCGTCCTGGCGGGCCACCGCGGACGCGGCCACCGGCGAGGAGCTCGCCAGCACGTTGGAGAAGATGTCCGTCGCGCTCGACGAGCACCTCACGGACGAGGAGGTCGAGATCCTCCCGCTGTGCGAGCAGCACCTGACCCCCGCCGAGTGGCGTGCGGTCGGCGACCGTGCGCAGCAGGCGATTCCCAAGGGCGCCAAGGCATTCGTGTCCCTCGGCGGGCTACTCGAGGACGCCACGCCGCGGGAGCGCACCCAGTTCCTCGGGCTGCTGCCGCTGCCCGCCCGCGTGCTGTGGCGCGTGGTCGGCAAGGGCATCTACCGCCGCGAGGTCGCGCGCGTCCACGGCTCGTGACCGGCGCGGGACGGTCCACATCGGACGGCCCGGGAATCACCGGCCGCGGCGCACCTCACTGTGCGGCCGCGGCTGCCCGGTCGGTGGCGCCCGTGGCGCCCGTGGCGCGCAGCGCGAAGTCGGTGACCTGCCGGGCGGCCTCCGCCGCGCGGACGGTGGCGATGCCGGCGACCTGGTCGTCGAACGCCTGTCCCAGCGCGGCGCGGATGGACCGCGCGTCCGGTGCGGGGTCGGTCAGCGGGAAGCTGCCGTCCCCGCGGCCGCGGGCCAGGATCTCGGCGAGCGACGCCTCCAGCGCGGCCCGGAACCGCTGCGTCTCCCCGGCGTAGCCGCGGGCCTGGCGGACCGCCTCCGCGGACATGATCCGCAGCCGGCGCCTGCGCCGCGGGTCGTCCGCGACGTGCAGCAGCGTCTCGACGAACGCGGTCAGCGCGGCCGTCGGCGGGCCCTCGGCCGCGGCCCGCGCGAGGCGTTCGGCGAGCCGGTCCGCGTCGCGGCGGTACACCGCGAGCAGCAGCTCGTCCTTCGCGGCGAAGTGCCGGTAGAACGCCCGGGTGCCGAGCCCGGCGGCGTCGAGCAGCTCGGCCATCGACAGCGCGGCGCCGCCGTTGGCGGCCAGCGTGCGGTAGGCCGCGTCCACGATCCGCGCACGCTCGCGGGACTGCGCCCCCAACGCCCGCTCCTCTCCGCGGTCGGCTGTGCGCGCACAGCCTATCCACCGGTGGGGCATCTCCGGTGGCATCGCGAAGGCGCGGGACGGCGAAAGCCGCCCCGCGCCCATGCGTCCAGCTCAGCCGCCGTTGACCAGCTGGATGTAGTAGTCCCAGTTCCAGTTCGGGCCCGGGTCGGTGTGGTCGTTGCCCGGCACCTCGCTGTGGCCCACGATCCCGGTGCGGTCCTTCGGGATGCCGTAGGTGTCGCACAGCCACGACGTCAGCGCCGCCGACGAGCGGTACATGGCGTCGGTGAACCACGACGGGTCGTCGACGAAGCCCTCGTGCTCGATGCCGATCCCGTAGGCGTTGCCCGAGCGGGCGTGCCACGCGGTGTCCGCGTCGGCGACCATGTGCGTGATCTCGCCGTCCGACGACCGCACCACGTAGTGCGCGCTCACCTGGGCGTCCGGGTTCTGGAACCAGCTGATCGTGCCCGCGTACGAGCCCTCGGTCACGTGGATGACGACCGTGGTGATCGCCGAGGTCCGGCCGGGCCGGTAGTTGGCCTCGCTCGCCGGGTTCCAGATGGCGTTCGGGTAGTCCGTCGCGTGCACGTCGCCCGACACGTCGTCCAGCGCCCGCACGCCGGCGAACCGGCCGAGCTCCGGGCGCGCGTCCTGCTTCGCGACCGTCACGGACTCGCCGCCCGCCTTCGCCAGGACACCGCCGTGCAGAAAGTCGAACACGGTGTCCGCGTACATCTTCGCGACCTTGTCGTCGGCCGCCCCGCTGTATGCCGCGACCACCGGGTACCAGGCGCCGAGCCGGCCGCGGGCCGCCGCGTCCAGGCCCTGCGCGTCGGCGAGCGCCCGCAGCACGGCCGCGCCGCCGCGGATGTTGGCGGCGGTGTCGGTGCGCAGCGTGCCCGCCGGCGTGCCGGTGAGGTCCGCGGCCTGCTCCAGCGTGTGCCGGGCCGGGTTGCTGACCAGGTGCATGACGCCGAACCCGTTGTCCTGGCTGGGTTTCCCGGCGTGCCCGTCGAGGTGGGTCTCGCCGTAGCCGACCGCGACGACCAGGTCGCGCGGCACGTCGAACTGCGCCGCCGCAGCCGCGAACGCCGCGTTCGCGGGCCCGGCCGCGCTGCCGTCCTGCTGGCCGGCCGCCGTGCCGGCGAGCACGACGGCGGCCACCACCGCGCCCACGGCGGTCGCGGCGCCGCCGATCTTCATGGCCGTGCGCATCGGGCTACTGCTCCCGGCCGGCGGCGAAGCCACCGACCTCGGCGAGCATCTCGTTCGCCTTGCCCTCGGCCAGGTCGTAGCGCTCCGGGCAGCACGAGCGCTGCACGGTCTGCGCGAGCAGGCCCGCGCTCAGGTCCGGGTAGAGCGGCTCGTTGTGGATGGCCTGGGCGAAGAACTGGGTGGCCGCGTAGTTGACGTCCATGATCTGTTCCGGGGTGCCCCAGCCCTGGCTCGGCCGCTGCTGGAACACGCCGAGCGAGTCGGCGTCGCCGCACGGCAGGTTGTTCATGCGGGACTCGACCCAGCCCGCCTCGAACCCGGCGAGCATGACCTTGCTCGACGCGCCCATGCTGATGCCGACCTGGTGGACGGTCTGCGTGACGGCGAGGTCGCGGTCCGGCGGGATGCTCGGGCAGTCGAGCGGCCCGACCTTCGCGGGGACGTGCCCGTTCGGCACCGCGGCGGCCGCGGCAGTGGCCGCGTCCGTGGAGTCCGATCCCGGGCTCGCCAGCGCGGCGGTGGCGACCAGGCCCGCGGTCGCCACCGCGGCGGTGAGCGCGAGCGCCAGGCGGCGTGCGGGAGTGAACAGGGTCATCAGGAATCCCCTCGCTACGTAGTGACTGCAGGTGTTCACGGTCAGTGTCGATACGGGTGCGAAGTGACCACTACCGACGAATGTCTGTGTGAAATTCACAGAAGTGCGTACGTAATTGCGTTGGCCCCGGGGGCGACCGCTCGGCAGGATCCGGCCATGCCTGACGCGCGCGCGGCCATCGGCCGGCACCTCGACACGATCAACGGCCGGGACCTCGACGGCTTCGCGGCAACGCTGCACGACGACGTGGTGGTCGTGCTGCCGACCGGGACGACGCTGACCGGGAAGGCCGCGGTGGTCGACTTCCACCGCGAGTTCTTCGCCGACCCGGACTGGACCCAGGACCTCACCGAGCGAACGACAACCGTCGGCGAGCAGGCCGCCCGGGCGCTGTACGAGGCCGACTACCGCGACGTGGACCGCGCGGGCGAACCGGTCCGGACGCGATATCTGGTCGGCCTCGTGTTCGTGTGCGTCGGCGGGGGCTGGTTGCTCCTGCACGACCAGTGCACGCCGGTCTGAGCACGCCCCGTCCGACCGCTGCGGATGCGCGGTGCCGCGACCGGTGCGAGGCTGGGTCCGGGTCGGGGTCACCACATCTTCGGAGGGCCGCATGCCTCTCGCCCATCCCAGCGACCACCAGGACCACGGCAGTGAGCGAGTGTCGGTGAACCCCGTGTTCACCCGGGAACCACTGGAGATCCCGCGGCTGCGCATCCCGTCCGACGAGCTCGACGCGGAGACCGCCTACCAGATCGTGCACGACGAACTGATGCTCGACGGCAACGCCCGCCTCAACCTCGCCACGTTCGTCACGACGTGGATGGAGCCGCAGGCCCGCACGCTGATGGCCGAATGCCTCGACAAGAACATGATCGACAAGGACGAGTACCCGCGCACCGCCGAGCTCGAGAAGCGCTGCGTGCACATCCTCGCCGACCTGTGGCACTCGCCGGAGTCCGCGAACCCGACCGGCTGCTCGACCACCGGGTCGAGCGAGGCGTGCATGCTGGCCGGCCTCGCGATGAAGCGCCGCTGGAAGCACGCGGGCGGCACCGGCACGCCGAACATCGTGATGGGCATCGACGTCCAGGTCTGCTGGGACAAGTTCGCGAACTACTGGGACGTCGAGGCGCGGCTGGTGCCCATGGAGGGCGACCGGCTCCACCTCACCGCCGAGGAGGTCGTGAAGTACTGCGATGCCAACACGATCGGCGTGGTCGTGATCCTCGGATCCACCTTCGACGGAAGCTACGAGCCGGTGGCCGACGTCTGCGCGGCGCTCGACCAGCTGCAGGCCGAGCGCGGCTGGGACATCCCGGTGCACGTCGACGGCGCGTCCGGCGCGATGATCGCGCCGTTCTGCGACCCGGACCTGGTGTGGGACTTCCGGCTGCCGCGGGTGTGCTCGATCAACACGTCGGGCCACAAGTACGGCCTGGTGTACCCGGGCGTGGGCTGGATCGTGTGGCGCGACGCGGCGGCGCTGCCGGACGACCTGGTGTTCCGGGTGAACTACCTGGGCGGCGAGATGCCGACGTTCGCGCTGAACTTCTCGCGGCCTGGCGCGCAGGTCGCGGCGCAGTACTACACGTTCCTGCGGCTCGGGCGCGTCGGTTTCGCACGCGTGCAGTCCTACAGCCGCGAGGTCGCCACGAGCCTGTCCGCGCGGATCGCGAAGCTGGGCCCGTTCCAGCTGCTGACCGACGGCAACGAGCTGCCGGTCTTCGCGTTCACGGTGGCGGACGATGGCTTCTCGGTGTTCGACCTGTCCGCCGCGCTGCGGGAGAGCGGCTGGCTCGTCCCGGCGTACACGTTCCCGGCGAACCGGGAGGACCTGGCGGCGCTGCGCGTGGTGGTACGCAACGGCTTCACCCATGATATGGCGGACCTGTTCGTCGCCGACCTGGAGTCGTGCCTGCCCCGGCTGCGTGCCCAGCGAGCCCCGGTGCGGGGCCCGGAGGCCGCGTCGTTCGCCCACGGCGGCGCCCGCCACAAGAGCCGCTGAGGAGCGCGGCACCGACGAAGGGATCTTGACGGAGACGCGGCCGAGTGGTCTCATCGACGTGAAATTTGTTCACATTTTCGGTCGTGGCCATTCGGGAGTCCGTGATGTCCCTGCTCAAACGTTCACTGCTGGCGGCCGGGGTGGCCGTCACGCTCACCACCGCCGGCGTGCTCACCGCCGTCGCCGCACCGGACGGACCCGGGGCGGCCGAGCTGCCGACCGCGGCCGTCGCGCTCGGGGACAGCTTCATCAGCGGCGAGGGTGGCGGCGACTACCAGCCGGTCACCGACGTCGACGGTGTGGCGCAAGGGTTTCCCGGGTGGTCGGCGCCCAACGCCAACGCCTTCTTCTGCCACCGCTCCGCGCACTCCTCGCTGCTGCAGGCGAACCTCGCCGGCATCCAGGACCGCTTCAACCTCGCCTGCTCCGGCGGCCAGCCGCACGACATGGCGAACCCCTCCGCCAGCCGCGACCACGGCCGGACGGTCGCCGCGCAGATCGACCAGGTCAAGGCGGTCGCCCAGACCCACGACATCGACCTGGTGCTAGTCGGCCTCGGGTCGAACAACGGCTCCTTCACCTTCGGCGACGCGGCCTCCGTGTGTGCCAACCGGTTCATCGCCGACGCGTGGACCGGCTGGTGGGAGGTGTGGGCCGGCGACCCGCCGCAGGAGCCGTGCGTGATCTCCGACCTGGCTACCGACGCCGAACTCGCCGCCGGGACTGCCGAGACGATCGACGCGCTGCGCGGCCTGCTCACCACGCTCGACCAGGTCGACGCCGACGGCCAGCACCGGATCGTCTTCCAGGACTACACAAATCCGCTGCCGCAGGACTACGCGGAGCGTTACCACGAGGAGGACGGCCGGGCCGACGACCGGGACAAGTTCCGCGCGCTCGGCGCCGAGCGGTACGCCGCGGGCTGCCCGACCCACCGGGCGAGCCTCGCCGCCGGGCACCTGTTCTCCGAGGGCCTGGGCCGGCTCGTGCAGTCGGCGCACTCGACGCTGTCCGCCGAGTTCCCGAACGACGACCTCGTGTTCCTCGACGTGCAGCACGCCTTCGACGGCGCCCGGCTCTGCGAGCAGGACGGCAGCCCGGACAACGCGCTCGCCACGCCGATCCGGCTGCAGGACGGGCCGAGCGGCGTGCCGGTGACGAGCTTCGACGGCAAGGACAAGATCGCCATCCAGCGCATCGCCCAGACCTGCGTCGACTACTTCCAGACCTGCCAGGAGTCCTGGCACCCCAACGTGAACGGGTACGGGGTGCTCGGCCAGTGCCTGGCCGGCGCGGCGACCACCGCGAGCCGCGCGGTGTCGTGTGCGCGCCAGCCGGACGGGTCGGTCGCGGTCGGGTAAGTCGGTCGGGTAGTTCGGTCGGTAATTCGGTTGCCCGCTCCTCTTCTCGCCTGGTGTCCTGTGCGGCAGCAGGCGAGAAGAGGAGCGGGATCATGCGAGCAGCGTTCATGTCCACCCCATCTGGAACTTTCGCCTACCCAGAGGACATGACGCTTGAGTCGCATCCTGAACTTGGGGATCCTCGCCCACGTTGACGCCGGCAAGACCAGCCTGACCGAACGGCTCCTGCACGGGGCCGGGGTCATCGACCGCGTCGGCAGTGTCGACGACGGCAGTACCCAGACCGACTCCCTGGCGCTGGAACGGCAGCGCGGCATCACGATCAAGGCCGCCGTCGTGTCGTTCCCGATCGGGGACGTCACCGTCAACCTGATCGACACGCCCGGCCACCCGGACTTCATCGCCGAGGTGGAACGGGTGCTCAGCGTGCTCGACGGCGCGGTCCTGGTGATCTCGGCCGTCGAGGGCGTGCAGGCGCAGACCCGGGTGCTCATGCGCACCCTGCAGCGGCTGCGGATCCCGACGCTGATCTTCCTGAACAAGATCGACCGCGGCGGCGCGGACACCGGCCGGGTGCTGCGCGCGATCGCGGACTCGCTGACCCCGGCGATCGTGCCGATGGGCGAGGCCACCACGCCCGGCACCCGCGGCGCTCGGGTCGTGCCGTACGCGGATGGGCCGCCCGGGCTCGCCGAGATCCTCGCCGAGCGCGACGACGCCTTGCTCGCCGCGTACGTCGACGGCCCGTTGCCGGAAGAACGGCTCCGGGCCGCGCTGGTGGCGCAGACCAGGCGGGCGCTCGTGCACCCGGCGTATCCCGGCTCGGCCGTCACCGGTGCGGGCGTCGCCGAGCTGACCGAGGGGATCGCGACGCTGCTGCCCGCCACCGAGGGCGACCCGCACGCGCCGGTGTCCGGCACGGTGTTCAAAGTGGAGCGTGGGCCGGCGGGGGAGAAGATCGCCTACGCGCGGATGTTCGCCGGCACCGTGCGGCTGCGCGACGTCGTGCGGTTCGGGAACGGCGGGCGCGGCAAGGTGACAGCGGTCGGCGTGTTCGACAACGGCACCGCCGTGGCGCGCAAGGCCGTCACCGCGGGGGAGATCGGCAAGCTGTGGGGCCTGCGCGACATCCGGATCGGCGACGCGATCGGTGTCCCCCGCCGAAGCACCGAGCACCACTTCGCGCCGCCGACACTGGAGACGGTCGTCGTGCCGGCCCGGCCGCAGGACAAGGGCGCGCTGCATCCGGCGCTGGTCTCCCTGGCCGAGCAGGACCCGCTGATCAACCTGCGGCTCGACGAGCTCCGGCAGGAGATCTCCGTGTCGCTGTACGGCGAGGTGCAGAAGGAGGTCATCGAGGCGACGCTGGCGCAGGAGTACGGCCTGGCCGTGTCGTTCCGCGAGTCGACCACCATCTGCGCCGAGCGGCCGGCCGGCAGCGGTGCGGCGTACGAGCTGCTCGGCAAGCCCACCAACCCGTTCCTCGCACAGGTCGGGCTGCGTGTCGACCCGGCGCCGCCGGGCAGCGGCGTCGCGTTCCGGCTGGAGGTCGAGCTGGGCTCGATGCCGTACGCGTTCTTCAAGGCGGTGGAGGAGACCGTGCACGAGGTGCTCACCCAGGGCGTGCACGGCTGGCAGGTGCTGGACTGCGTGGTGACGATGACGCATTCCGGCTACTACCCACGGCAGAGCCACATGCACCAGAAGTTCGACAAGAGCATGTCGAGCACGGCCGGGGACTTCCGCAACCTGACGCCGCTGGTGCTGATGACCGCGCTGCGGCGGGCCGGCACCACCGTGTTCGAGCCGATGCACCGGTTCCGCCTGGAGATCCCGGCGGACACGCTCGGCGCGGTGCTCCCGGCGCTGGCCCGGCTGCGCGCGATCCCCGCGACGCAGGTGCCGGCGGGCAGCGCGTACGCCGTCGAGGGCCACGTGCCGGCGGGCGCGGTGCACGAGCTGCAGCAGCTGCTGCCCTCGTGGACCCGCGGCGAGGGTGTGCTGGAGTACGAGTTCGACCATTATCGGCCGGTCGCCGGCCCGCCGCCGAGCAGGCCGCGGACCGACCACAACCCGTTGGACCGCAAGGACTATCTCCTTGCGGTCCAACGGAGGGTCATGCCTTGTGGAGCCTAGAAGACGTTGACCCCGAACAGGTTCAGCCCGCCGATCACCGGCTGGAAGTAGCTGAAGCCACCGCCCATGCCGGAGGTGATGCCGATCGCGGTGGAGCCGGCGAACCAGGCGCCGCCGCTGTCACCCGGGTTCACGGCGGCCGTGCTCTCCGCCATGTTGTTCACGCAGCCCTCGGCGTAGCAGATCTGCAGGCCGGTGCGCGTGACCTGGCCGCAGGTGAGGCCGGTCGTGCTGCCGCTCTTGCAGATCTGCATGCCCGCCGTCGGGTTCCCGGCACCGGTGATGTCCTGGAAGCTGCCGTTGTACAGGTTCACGTTGCCGGGCTGCGCGAGCCCGCCGTCGTTGCGGATGAGGCCGTAGTCGTTGCCCGGGAAGCTGGCGCCGACCGACGGGCCGTAGAACGCGCCGCTCGGGTCGCTCCACGACGCGATCGCCGAGGTGCAGTGCCCGGCGGTGATGCCGGTGTTGCCGGTGGTGGAGAAGCCCAGCGAGCACCGCCCGCCGCTGCCGGTGATCGCGTCGCCACCGGAGATCGCCGTCCGGAACGACCCGTCGATGTGCTCAACGCGCACCGCGTCGCCGTAGCGCGCGGCCGTCGCGGCGAGCGCGCTCGCCTTGGCGGTCTCGCCGATCTGGACCACGACCTGGTTGGCCCGGACGTCGATGCCCGCCGCCGTGTCCGCGGGCTGCCGCTGCGCGACCGCGTCCCGGACCGACTCGAGTTCCGTCGTGCTGTGCTCGACGACCCTCGCGGTGCCGCCCACCGCGCGGACGGCCGCCGCGGCCTGCTCGTCGACGACGCCGACCACCACGGACCCCGTGTGCTGGTCGAGCCACATGCCGGCCGAGCTAGCGCCGGCCACGTCGACGAGCCGCTCGCCGCGCGCGATCAGCGCGGGCTGGTCGGCGAGCCGCTGCAGCGCGTCGGACGCGCTCATCCCGGTCGAGACGAGCGAGGCGACCGCCGCGTCGGCGACCGGCGCGCCGTAGCCGGCCGGCAGCGCCTGCGCGCTGGTCGTCGCCAGCGGCACGAGCGCGGCCGCCGCGGCCGCGACGGTCAGCGACCGAAGGATTGTTTTTCGGGTGAGGTTCATGTGCAGGGTTTCCTTCCTTCTCCAAGTGTGAGGAATGTTCCGTCCCCACAGAGAAGAAGTTAGGAAGTACCAGCAACCGGACACCAGCGGCCAAATGGGGTCAGCAGTTGCCGTTCACGGTCACGCTCCGCGTGACTGCTTGAGGTCGTGCAGCCGGACGCGCGCGTCGCGGTACCGGTCGATCGCCCAGCGGAACGGGCGGGGGACGAGCAGCTTCGCCAGGTTCGCGCGCTGCTCGACGGCCAGTTCCCGCTCGGCCTGCAGCTGGTGCAGCAGGCCCGCGACCGCGTAGATCGCGGCGTCGAGCACCTCCGAGTCGGTGACGTCGTCGGGGTGGCGCGGCTCGGCGTCGCCGAACGCCGGGAGGAGGTCGTCGAGGTCGCCGGTGACCTGGTAGCCCGCCTCGCGCAGGGCTTGGACCATCTCCTTGCTCTTCTGCAGCACCCAGTCCTGGTCCACGGCCGGCAGCCGCAGCGGCACCGAGTCTGGCCGCGCGGCCAGCACGTTCACCGCGAGCGTGTTCTTGACCAGGCTCTGGTAAGCGGGCCAGTCCAGCTCGCTGACGACCAGCTCGTTGACCCGCCGGACGACGTTGGTCTCCACCACGCCCATCGACGGGTTCTGCACGTCCACCTCGACCGGGCGGTTCGTCGCGTCGAAGCCGACCGTCTCCGCGAAGCGGTGCCACAGCTCGTCGCGCGCGGCGCCGCGCGGCACGGTCACGAGGTGCACGCGGTCCGCGGGCAGCTCACCGGCCCAGTTCCGCACCACCACCGGCAGGTCCTGGTAGCCCCAGAACGTCCTGGCGAAGAACGGGTCTATCGAGTCGTCGAGCCCGCGCAGCGAGCGGGTGAACTCGCCGAACGTCAGCATGCCGCAGTTCTTCACGTCCTCCTGCCACACCGCGGGCACCTGCCGGGAGAGGTCGCGGGTGGTCAGCAGGACGTGCACCTCGAGCCCGGCGAGCGACTGCAGCGCGCGCTTGATCGCCTTCGGCGCAGCGCTGCCGAGCATCTCGTGGGAGATGACCGACGCGCCGGGCCAACTACGGACCTCGGTGACGAGCCGGTCCCAGCTGCCGGCCACCGCCGGGTCGACGTGCCCGTGCCAGGTCAGCTCGCGCAGGTCCTGCGTGGCCAGGAAGTGCGCGTCGGGCCGCGCCCCCGGATAGAGCACGCCCGCCCTGCGCAGCGCGTCCCGGTTCGACCACAGCACCTCCTGCAGGAAGGTGGTGCCGGTCTTCGGCGAGCCGATGTGCAGGAACACCCGTTGCCGCGCCATCCGTGACCTTTCTAGACGAGTTTGGAGACCAGCTCTGCCACCGTGTCCTCGAGCGAGCCCGCGCCGTTCACCACGAGGTCCGGCTGCTCTGGCTCCTCGTAGCCCTGGCCGACACCGGTCATGTTGGGGATCTTGCCGGCCTTCGCCTTGGCGTAGAGCCCCTTCGGATCCCGCTCGGCGCAGACCTCCGCGGGCGTGTCGACCCAGCACTCGAGGAAGTCGCCCGCGTCGAACAGGCTCTTCGCCACCATGCGGTCGGACCGGAACGGCGAGACGAGCGCGACGACGACGATCAGCCCGGCGTCCAGCAGCAGCCGGGCGGTCTCGGCGACGCGGCGCACGTTCTCCGCGCGGTCCTCGGGGGTGAACCCGAGGTCCTTGTTCAGTCCACTTCGGACGTTGTCGCCGTCGAGCACGTAAGTGTGCAGGCCCATCGAGTGCAGCCGCCGCTCGAGCGCGTCGGCGATCGTCGACTTGCCCGCGCCGGGCAGGCCGGTCAGCCACAGCACCCGCGACCGCTGGCCCTTGAGCCGGGACCGCGCGGCGCGGTCGACCGCGTAGTCGTGCGGGACGATGTTGGTACCGCGGCGCAGCGGATGGCGGACCATGCCTGCGGCGACGGTGTCCTTGCTGACCCGGTCCACCAGCAGGAAGCTGCCGGTGTCGCGGCTGGTGGCGTACCGGTCCAGCGACACCGGGCTGTTGGTGGTCAGCTCGACCGTGCCGATGTCGTTGATGCCGAGGGTGCGGGCCGCGAGCTGCTCGCCGGAGTTGACGTCGAGCTTGCCGCGGATGGTCGTGACCACGGCCGGCACGGTCAGCGGGCCGGCGAGCAGCAGGTAGGACCGGCCGTGCGCGAGCGGCTCGTCGGCGGTCCACACCAGATGCGCGGAGAACGCGGTCGCCGGCTCCAGGTCGCCGCTCGTGGCGGGCGGGGTGGTGAGCAGGTCGCCGCGCCGCACGTCGATCTCGTCGGCGAGCGTGACGGTGGCGGGCATGTCCGGGTCGGCCCGGTCGACCGGCCCGTCGGGCCCGCGGACCGTGGCGATCGTGGAGGCGGCACCGCTGCCGGCGACCACCACCGGGTCGCCGGGCCGCAGCGAGCCGCCGACGACCGTGCCGGCGAAGCCGCGGAAGTCGTCCGCGCGCACGATGTACTGAACCGGCAGCCGGAAACCCCCGTCGTCGGCCGGCTCGTGCTCCGGCGGCCGCCATGCCGACAGCGCGCCGAGCACCGTCGGACCGTGGTACCACGGCATCTTCGCCGACCCGGTGATGACGTTGTCCCCGCCCAGCGCGCTGACCGGGATGACCTCGACGTCCTCGACGTCGAAGCGGGCGGCCGCGGAGCGCACGCCGCCGGCCAGCTCCTCGTAGAGGACGTGGTCGTAGCCGCGGGCGTCGAGCTTGTTCACCGCGGCGATCACGGTGCGCACGCCCATCAGCGCGCACACGGCCAGGTGCCTGCGGGTCTGGGCCCGGATGCCCTTGGTCGCGTCGACCAGCAGCAGCGCCACGTCCGCGGTGGAGGTCGCGACCGCCATGTTGCGGGTGTACTGCTCGTGCCCCGGCGCGTCGGCGATGATCACCCGGCGGCCCGAGGGCAGGTCGAGGTGACGGTAGGCGACGTCGATCGTGATGCCCTGCTCGTGCTCGGCCTCGAGGCCGTCGGTCAGCAGCGAGTAGTCCACCTCGCCGACCGGCACGGTCGAGCCGCCGCGGCGGGTGCGCCGGGCGTAGTCGAGCTGGTCGTCGGGCACGCTGCCGGTCTCCGCGAGGAGCCTGCCGATCAGCGTGGACTTGCCGTCGTCGACCGAGCCGCAGGCGATCAGCCGCAGGACGGAGACGGGCCGGTGTCCGGCCCGCAGGGGGGCCGCGTCAACGAGGGTCATCAGAAGTAGCCCTCCGTCTTCTTGCTCTCCATGGACTTGCCACCCTCGCCGTCGATGAGCCGGCCCGCGCGCTCGGAGCGGCGGTCGGCGCGCATCTCGTCGATGAGCTCGTCCAGGGTCTCCGCCTTCGACTCGACCGCCGCGGTGAGCGGGTAGCAGCCGAGCGTGCGGAAGCGGACCAGGCGCTCCTCGGGCCGCTCGCCCTCGTGCAGCGGGTAGCGGTCGTCGTCGACCATGATCAGCGCGCCGTCCCGCTCGACGACCGGGCGCGGCTTGGCGAAGTACAACGGCACGACCGGGATGGCCTCGCGTTTGATGTATCGCCAGACGTCCAGCTCGGTCCAGTTGGACAGCGGGAACACCCGCATCGTCTGGCCCTCGGCGAGCTCGGTGTTCGCGCTGCGCCAGAACTCCGGGCGCTGCTTGCGGGGCTCCCACCGGTGGCCGGGCTCGCGGAGGGAGAACATCCGCTCCTTGGCGCGGGAGCGCTCCTCGTCGCGGCGCGCGCCGCCGATGGCCGCGTCGAACCCGGCGGCGTCGAGCGCCTGCCGCAGCGCCACGGTCTTCATGATGCGCGTGTACTCGTGCGAGCCGTGCGTGAACGGGGTGACGCCCTCGGCGCGCCCGTCCTCGTTGGTGTGCACCCGAAGGTCGATGCCGAGCCGGCGGGCGGTGGCGTCCCGGAAGTCGATCATCTCCCGGAACTTCCACTTGGTGTCGATGTGCAGCACGGGGAACGGCACCGGTCCCGGCGCGAACGCCTTGATCGCGAGGTGCAGCAGGACCGAGGAGTCCTTGCCGATCGAGTACAGCAGCACCGGCCGGCGGAACGCGCCGGCGACCTCCCGCAGGACGTGGATGGCCTCCGCCTCGAGGACGTCCAGGACGGCTTCCGGCGCGATGGCTTCCTCGGCCTCGACAGGCACGTGCGCTCCAACCTGAGTGTTGCTGACTGACTTGGTCGGCAAGCGTAACTTGCCCGACCTGCGGTCCCGCGCCTGCCCAGCCACGCGCCGAGGGCGTGCACCCGGTGATTTCCGTGCACGTGGGGCGTAGTAATCGTGACTGGTTGTCAGACGCCGCGGGGCCACCACCGCAACCCACGAGCGGTGATGGCCCCGCGAACGCCCTGCCTCGGCAGTGCCTCAGAAATGCCTCAGCAGGTCTCGGCGTAGCGGCAGGCCACGACGGTCGGCCGCTCCACCGGGGAGCCCTCCTGGATCGACCACGCCAGCCGGACGAACTGCGCGTGCGTCCACGCCAGCGGCGTGGCCGAGGTGGTGCCGGTGCCCGGCTCCTTGGCCGGCGCGGGCGCCCGGTTGTCCCACACCTGCTCGGGCAGCATCAGCCCGCTGTTCGCCGTCCCCGCGATCGTGTCGAGGCGGTCGCGGGCGCTTGCCGGGTCGCCCGACAGCAGGTCGTACTCGCCGCGCTCGCCGGCGAAGATCGGCCACAGCCGCCCGTACGTGCGGGTCGGCTCCGGCGTCGGCCAGATGACGTTCCACGCCTCGCCGGTGGCCTGTTCGCCGTAGCCGTCGCCGGTGAACCGGTGCCACAGCTGCCCGGCCGGCGTCTCGTCGCCGAGCTGGGCGTCGACCACGCCGACCGAGTTCACGACCGCCGGGTCGTCGGCGGGCCGCACGCCCAGCCGGACCAGCTCGAGGAAGCTCGGGTCGACGACCGTGCGCTGGTCGACCTCGCCCGGGTTGTTGTCACCAAGGTTGTACTTCGTGCCCAGGTCCGGCTTGCCGTCCTTCGTCAGCCGCAGGTAGTACGGATCGGCCGACAGCGGCCCGGTCTTGGTGACCGTCCATGACTCGACCGACTTCTCCCACGAGTCGGCGATCTGCAGGTAGTGCTGTGCGCCCGCGGTGTCGCCGGCGCGCCGCAGCAGGTCGGCGAGGCAGACCAGGCCGGAGATCTCCGAGGCGATCGTGGCGGGGGAGTAGCCGCTCTGGTTCTCCCAGCGCTCCTGCTCGGTCCACGGCGCGTGGTTGCCGTCCTTGGTGTAGTTGACCATGAACTCCGCGGCCTTGCGCAGACCGTCGAGAGTGCCCGCGTCGGTGCGGTCGAGCAGCCAGGCGAGCAGCATCGGCGAGGCGGTCTCGTCCAGCTGGACGCTGGTCCAGTAGGGCTCGCCGTTCACCCGGGTGTTCTGCGACAGGTGACCGTCGGGCTGCTGCTGCACCTTCAGCATGTAGTCGAGCGCCCGGTTCGCGCCCGCGTGGTCGCCGGCCGCGAGCAGGCCGGTCGCGATCTGGTAGAGGTCACGCGGCCAGACCAGCGCGTACGAGCCGAACTCCGGGGAGATCTGCCGGTCGAAGCCGAACGCCCAGGGGAACGTCGGCGACGCGATGTACGCGCCGGGATGTGCCTTGTCCTCCGAGGCGGCGAGGACCATGAGCGAGCTGGCGTACACCTCGCGCTCGTGGTGGGTCCGGATGCTCTTGGGGGCCTTGTTCAGGCCTGCCACGTAGTCGCGCCAGCCCTGCGCGTACTCGTGGGCGGCGGGACGGAAGCCGGTGGCAAGGGTGCGGTGCGCGGTGCGGACCGCCTCGGCGCGGTTCTTGCCGAAGCCGAGCACGAGCGTGTCGTGGCCGTGGCGGACGCCGTCGATGCCGAGCTTGCCGGTCTGCACGACGTTGCCCGGCCCCGCCTTGGCGTAGGTCCAGTTCATCGTGTGGTCGTCGGCCAGGTCGGTCCAGCCGTCGCTGGTGCCGAGGTAGCCGGTCGAGGTGGCCGTGAAGCCGCGGCCGGCTACCAGCGCGCTCGTCGCGCTCTTGTCCGAGGCGACCAGCTCGGCGCCGCTCGTGCCGCTGTCGTCGTTGCCCTCCCGGGACAGTGCGGGGTCGTAGAACACGTAGGCCTGCAGCGGCCGGTGCGCGTGGAGGTTCACGTCCACCAGAACGCTCGCGCGGTGCGGGTCGGTGACGTAGGTGGTCTCGGCGGTCCAGCCGGTGCCGCGGGCGACCTGGCGGAACGTCAGGCCCTTGCCGTCGACGGGCTCGGTGCGCACGTCGACGTCCTGCGCGCGCTCGGTGAAGGTCTTCCCGTCGGTGACGACGAGCTGGAGGTCGCGCACCGCGGGGGTGCTGAGGTCGGGGTAGAAGACCTCGGTCATCCGGCCGCCACCGAGGGTGAACCACACGGGGCTCTCCGCCCCGCTGTGCGCTGTGCCGAACGCCTGCTTGTCGGCGGGCTGGTAGACCGCCTCGGCGCCGGGGCCGCCGGGAGCGGCACCGCCCGCCGCCGTCGCCGGGACCGCGGCGCTCACCATCGCCACGACCACGGTCAAGGTTCCTAACAGCACACTTCTGCGATGAAGGTGTGTCAACCGCACGACGTTCCTTTCCAGACAAGGATCGAGTCGGCCGATCCTAGGGAGGTGGCGCGGGCGCGCACCACCTACCAAAGGTGCCTGATGCGGAATGCGTGCGCATGATCAGCACGACTGTCTACTGTGGACCGGCCAGTGCGGTGAGGGTGCGCTCGCCCGCGGGGTCGCCCGCGGTGGCCGGCACGACGGCGATCTCGTCGAGACCGGCCTCGGCGTACTCGGCGATCCGGTCGCGCACGGACCGCGCGTCGCCGACGAGGCCGACCGTGCGTGCCGCGTGCCCGGGCAGCGCGGCGACCAGCTCGTCGGGGCTCGCGCCGCGGTTCGCCAGCTCGACCGCGGCGGTGAACCCGGCGGCGGCGAACATCTCCTGGTAGCCCCGCACCGGCAGGTAGCCGGCGAGGGCCCGCATGAGCTGGGCGTAGGAGGTGTCGTCCGGGTCGACGGCGGCCGGCAGCCAGGCGGCGAGCGCCGGTGGCCGCCCGGTCGCGGCATGCAGGATGGCCCGCAGCGCGCGGACCTGGGCGGGGGAGACGAGGTCGAGCAGCATCCGGTCGGCGTACCGCGCCGCGATGCGGATGGCCCGGTCCCCGAAGGCGGCGATCGTGAGCGGCCCGGTCGCGGCGGGCAGCCGGCGGCGGAACCCGTGTGTGCCGGTGGCGCCGAACCACTCGCCGCGCCGGTGCGCCACGTACGCGGCGGCACAGTCCCGCAGGTCACCGACCGGCGTCGCCCGGGAGCGACCGTGCACGCCCTCGACGACCCGCGTGCTGGACGTGCCGAGCGCGACCCCGGTGGGCCGCCCGGTCACGGCCTCCACGGAGGCGGCCCCGCGCACGATAGAGAAGGGGTCGCGAACCGAGACCGGCACCGGCCCCGCGGTCATCGCCAGCCGCGAGGTCCGCGCCCCGACCGCCGCGGCGAGCGCGAAGGCGTCCCAGGTGGGCCCCTCGCCGAGCCACACCTCGCCGAACCCGAGCCGGTCCGCCGTCGCCGCCACGTCGAGCGCCTCGGCCGGTGACTGCTCGTCCTCCCGTGCCGCGGCGACCACACTGATCTTCATGCGGTCAACGTACGGGGAGCTGTCGGATACTGACGGATACTCACCGTGAACCGAATCGGACTCCGGCCCGTAGCACGGCCGGACGGCCCGGCGCCACCCTCTCCCCACGGGTTTCCCGGGCGGTCTTGACCGGACACGAGTAGTCACGCCGTAGCCCTCCGTGGACACCCCGACTTTCGTCGCCGCCCGGATGGCGGCGCCGGGGGAGGGCCAAACGTTGGACCGGGTCGCGGGCGGATGACCTAGGAACGTACCGCCTCTTTGGACCTGAGTGTCCCTTTCGGACCGAGAACGGTGGTCCCGTCCGCGATCTTGACCACTCGTCCGGCCCTTGCGGAAGTCTACATCGGCACGGTCCGTGATCCCGTTATGGGTAACTCGGAAGTCATTGCGGGGTAATGGAAATCGGCTGGCCCTGGTATCCGCGACGGAGGCGGGGGCGCCGGGGAGAAGATCACCGAAACGGCGCGCCGATCGCCCGAGAAGGCGCTGGTCCGGTGTGGACAGGCCCGGCGGCCGGGTTGCGCCCACCGAGCGTAGTCGTCGGCTCCCCTTCACGCTTGGAAAGCAAGATGTTTGCCTGAGCGGGTTAGACTCTGGCCACCCTCAGGGCGGGTCGGAAAATACCTGAATCCGCCTTGAGAGCCGCCGAAGAAGCCGCATACGGAACTGTTGCCGAGGTAGAGGTGATCGGGCGGATGACAGAGACGGCGATGCCGGACATCGAGTGGGCGACTACCTGGTCGGGTGTGGGTGACACAGCCTTCCGAGAGTTGATGAACGTCTTCCCCAGCGGGGTCACCGTGGTGACCGCGCAGGACGCTGATGGCACCCCGTACGGGCTGACGTGCACGTCGATGTGCAGCGTGAGCCTTCGACCGCCGATCCTGTTGGCCTGCTTGCACAATCACAGCCAGACCTTGGCCGAGATCTTGCGGCAAGGTGTCTTCGCGGTGAACCTGCTGCACGCGGACGGGCGCAACGCCGCCGAGGTCTTCGCGACTCCGGACAAGGACCGGTTCGCGGAGGTCGAGTGGGATCGCACCCCGCGGCGCGGGCTGCCGTGGCTGGTCCACGACGCGCACGCGGTTGCCGAGTGCAATGTTGTCGAGGCGACGGTCGCCGGCGACCACGTCGTCGTGTTCGGGCAGGTCGACGGCGTGCTGAACAGACCGAGAAACCCGTTGCTGTACGGGATGCGGTCCTACGCGGCGTGGACGTCCGACTGAGGCGAGCACAGAGTTTTCTCTCCCCTGGGCCGCGTCCCCTCTCCCTGAACTCGGCGCGGCTCCTTCGGTACACGAGTGTGGAGGACCACGAAAGATGGACAACCGGATCAAGAACGTCGTCATCCTGGGTGGGGGCACAGCGGGCTGGATGACGGCCTCGTATCTGGGGAAGGCACTGGGACCGACGGTCGACGTCACGGTGCTGGAGTCACCGGCGATCCCGCGCATCGGGGTGGGGGAGGCCACCGTGCCGAACCTGCACCGCGCGTTCTTCCGGTTCCTCGGCCTCGAAGAGGACGAGTGGATGCGTGAGGTCAACGCGAGCTTCAAGATGGGCGTCCGGTTCGTCAACTGGCGGACCGAGGGCGACGGCCAGTCGACCTCGCGCACGTTCAACGGCAAGCCGGACCACTTCGACCACCTCTTCGGACTGCTGCCCAACCACGAGCAGATGCCGCTGTCGCACTACTGGGCCTACAAGCGCTCGCTCGGTCTCACCGACGAGCCCTACGACTATGCCTGCTACCGCGAGTCCCCGATCTGCGACGCCAACCTGGCGCCGCGGCACCAGGACGGCACCCCGTGGACGAACTACGCCTGGCACTTCGACGCGCAGCTGGTCGCCGACTTCCTGCGCCGGTTCGCCACCGAGCGGATGGGTGTGCGCCACGTCGAGGGCAAGATGACCGAGGCGCTGCGGGACTCGCGCGGCTTCGTCACCGGCCTGCGCACCGAGGCGGGCCCGATCATCGAGGGCGACCTGTTCATCGACTGCTCCGGCTTCCGCAGCCTGCTGATGAACCAGGTGATGGAAGAGCCGTTCATCGACATGTCCGACCACCTGGTGAACGACCGCGCGGTCGCCACCCAGGTGCCCCACGACGACGCGGCGAACGGCGTCGAGCCGTACACCTCGTCCATCGCCATGCGCAACGGGTGGACCTGGAAGATCCCGATGCTCGGCCGGTTCGGCAGCGGCTACGTCTACTCGAGCCAGTTCACCAGCCAGGACGAGGCGACCGAGGAGTTCTGCAACATGTGGGGGCTCGACCCCACCGAGCAGCCGCTGAACCACGTGCGCTTCCGGGTGGGCCGCAACCGCCGCTCGTGGGTGAAGAACGTCGTGGGTATCGGCCTGTCGTCGGTGTTCCTGGAGCCGCTCGAGTCCAGCGGCATCTACTTCATCACCGCCGCGATCTACCAGCTGGCCAAGCACTTCCCGGACAAGAACTTCGACCCGATCCTCCTCGACCGCTTCAACAAGGAGATCGAGGTCATGTTCGACGACACGCGGGACTTCATCCAGGCGCACTTCTGCCTGGCGCCCCGCAACGACACCGAGTTTTGGCGGGCCAACAAGGAGATCGCGCTCGCCCCGGACATCCAGGAGAAGATCGCGATGTACCGGGCCGGCATGGCGATCAACATGCCGGTCACCGACGAGGCGACCTACTACGAGAACTTCGACGCCGAGTTCCACAACTTCTGGACCAACGCCAGCTACTACTGCATCTTCGCCGGGCTGAACTTCCTGCCCGAGAAGCCGCTGCCGGCGCTGACCTACCGGCCGGACGCGGCGACGCGTGCCGACCACATCTTCGACAAGATGAAGGACCGGCAGCGAGAGCTGCTGGAGACGCTGCCCACGACCTACGAGTACCTGTGCCGCCTGCACAACCGGGAACCCGAAGCCGCCCGCACCTGAGCCCGCTCTCCACGTGATCCATCCCTGCTCACCTGGAGGACATGATGAGCGTGCGCAACAGGATCGGGCGGACGGCCGCGATCTACACGGCGCTGGTGGTCGTCCCCGCCGCGGTGGCGGTGGTCGCACTGGTCAGCGCCGACCTGGGCTCGGACGACGTACATCCGGGCGGCTCGGCCGCCGCCTCGGTCGTGCAGCACCCGATGGCCCGCTTGTTCCTGGCGATCGCCACGATCGTCGGGGTCTGCAAGCTGGCCGGGGTGTTGATGCGCAAGATCGGCCAGCCGCCGGTGATCGGGGAGATCGCCGCTGGCATGGTGCTCGGCCCCTCGGTGCTGGGTGCGTTGTGGCCGGCGGGGTCGGACTTCCTGCTGCCGCAGAGCGTGCTGCCGCAGATCAACATCCTCGCGCAGCTCGGCGTGGTGTTGTTCGTCTTCCTCACCGGGCTGGAGCTCGATCTCGGGAAGCTGAAGGGCCGCGGCCCGCTCGCACTGGTGGTCAGCCACGTGAGCATCGCGACGCCGTTCATGCTTGGTGTGCTGCTGGCGATACCCGCCTACGACAGGTTCGCGCCGGACGGCGTCGGCTTCCTGCCGTTCGCGATGTTCTTCGGCGTGTCGCTGAGCATCACCGCGCTGCCGGTGCTGGCCCGGATCCTCGTCGACCTGGGTCTGTACCGCACCCGGATCGGCACGCTCGTGATGACGTGCGCGCTCGCCGGTGACGTCACCGCGTGGATCCTGCTCGCTCTGGTGATCGCGGTCGTCGGGGTGTCCTCGATCGCCGGGGTGGTGACCACGGCGGCGCTGACCACGGTGTTCGCGGTCCTGCTGTTCGCGTTGCGGCCGTGGCTGACCCGGCTTCTCGAGACCCCGGGGGCGCACCGGCTGCGGATGATCGTGCAGGTCGTGATCGTCGGCGTCCTGCTCTGCGCGACGGCGACCGAGTGGATCGGCGTGCACGCGATCTTCGGCGCGTTCCTGCTCGGCCTGGTGCTGCCCGGCGAGAGCATCGTGGGCGAGAAGCTGTTCAGCACGATCAACAGCCTGACCTCGACGCTGCTGCTGCCGCTGTTCTTCGCCTACAGCGGGCTGCGCACCGAGCTGACGCTGCTCCGCGACGGCAGCATGTGGGCCTGGTGCGGGGTGGTCCTGGTGCTGGCGATGCTGGGCAAGCTGGTCGGCGCGATGGTCGCGGCGCGGGCGATGGGCGCGGACTGGAACCACTCGATGCAGATCGGTGCGCTGATGAACTCCCGCGGGCTCACCGAGCTGGTGGTGCTGAACATCGGGCTCGATCTGGGCGTGCTCACCAAGGACCTGTTCGCGATCCTCGTGCTGATGACGCTGGTGACCACGGCGCTCGCGAGCCCGATCGTGACGGGCCTGCGCAAGTCGTCGTGGGGCCGGCTGCCCGCCTCGGAGTCGGTGATCGAGCTGGCCGATCCGGACGATCCGCCGCCGGGCGAGCCCGCCGAGGCCGCCGAGGCCTCTGTGTCGACGGGCGCCGGCCGCACCGACGGACCGGCCGGGTAGGAGGTCCTCTCTGGTCGTGCCTGCTGGGCACCGGCCGGGTACCCGCCTCCCCCGGGTACCCGGCCACGCTCATGTCCTGCTCATGCCAGCGGGTCGACGCCGGTCAGCTCCGCGGACAGCGTCCAGAGCCGGGCGGCCTGAGCGGGGTCGACGGCGTAGTCCCGGACGCCGACGCGGGTGCCGTCCGCGGGCGCGGGCTCGGCGACGTCGCAGTCGTCGAGGTAGACGCCGCCCAGGCCGGCGAGTCGCTCGGCGGTGGCGGCCCAGACCTGGGTGGCGGCGCCCTGCTCGACCGTCTTGACGTCGCCGATGATCTCGCCTGCCTCGGTGAACATCCCGGCCGCGACGAGCTCCTCGCGCTCCAGGTACCGCACGAGGTTGGTGTGGATGCGCCCGGGGTGCAGGGAGAACGCGCGGATGCCGCGGTCGGCGTCGTCGAGGTGCACGGCGAACAGGACGTTGGCGGTCTTCGCCTGCCCGTAGGCGAGCCACTTGTCGTAGGCGTCGCGGGTGAAGTGCACGTCGTCCCAGCGGATGCCGGAGAAGTGGTGGCCGCGCGAGGACACCGACACGATCCGCGCGCCCGGGCCGACCGCGGGCCAGAGCCTGCCGACGAGCGCGAAGTGGCCGAGGTGGTTGGTCGCGAACTGCGCCTCCCACCCGGGACCCACGCGCGACTCGGGAGCCGCCATGATCCCCGCGCTGTTCACCATGAGGTCGATGCGCCGCCCGCTGTCGAGGAACCGCGCGGCGAAGTCCCGCACGCTGTCCAGGTCGCCGAGGTCGAGCTCGGCCACCTCGACGCCGGCCCCCACGGCCGCTCGCGCCTGGTCCGGCCGGCGGGCAGGCACGACGACGTGCGCCCCGGCACCGGTGAGGACACGGGTGGTCTCCAGGCCGATGCCGGAGTAGCCGCCGGTGACGATCGCGAGCCTGCCGCGCAGGTCGACGCCGGCGATGACCTCGGCCGCCGTCGTGGTGGCGCCGAACCCCGAGCCGATCTTGTGCTGTGGTGTGGCCATGTCACCGACGCTAGATCCTGGAGCGCGCTCCAACGCAAGCTCGGGGAGGGGTCGCCGGTTCCGCTCCGCGGGGTGGGGCCAGGATGGATCCGCACGGCGCGGGGTGTCGTCGGATGTGGGTGGGCGTCATGTGGTTCAGGGTGCTCGGGCCCGTCGAGGCGGGCGCGGGGGAGCGCGCGGCCGGCGTGGGCGGTCCGCGGCAGCGGGCGTTGCTGGCCGCGTTGTTGTTGCGTGCCAACACGTTCGTGAGCGTCTCGCAGCTGTGCCAGGACGTCTGGGACATCATCCCCGCGGCCGCCGAGTCCAATGTGCGCACCTACGTCGCGCGGCTGCGCGCGCTGCTGCGCGATCCGGGCGAAGCGGATTCCCGGCTGGTCTCCCGGCGGCGCGGGTACGTGCTCGAGACCCGGCCGGGTGAGCTGGATCTCGCCGCCTTCGAGGACTTCGCGGCGCGCGGCCGCCGCGCCCTCGACGACGGGGACGCGCCGCTGGCCGGGCGGCTGCTCGGCCAGGCCCGCGCGCTGTGGCGCGGCGAACCGTTCCACGGCCTCGACGGGCCGCTGCTGCGTGCCGAGCGCGCCCGGCTCGGCGAGCTGCACCTGACGGTTGTCGAGCGGCACCTGCGGGCCCGGATCGAGGTCGGCGAGGACGTGGTGGGTGAGCTGCGCGCACTGGTCGACGAGCGGCCGACCCGCGAGGAGCTGCCCGCGCTGCTCATGCTCGCGCTGTACCGGGCGGGCCGGCAGGCCGAGGCGCTCGACGTCTTCACCGGGGCCCGCGAGCGGCTCGTCCGCGAGGTCGGCATCGAGCCGGGCACCGCGCTGCGCACCATGCAGCAGCGCATCCTCGCCGCCGACCCCGCGCTCGACCCGGCACCCGACCCGGGCGCGCCGCCCGTCGCGTACCGCCAGCTGCCGATGGACATCGCCGACTTCACCGGCCGCGAGGCGGAGCTTTCCCAGCTGTACCAACGGATCGAACAGGCGAGCGGCGCGGTGGTCATCACCGCGGTGGCCGGCATGGCGGGCGTCGGCAAGACCCGGCTCGCGATCCACGCCGCGCACGAGCTGGTACGCCGTGGTCGCTTCGACGAGATCCAGCTCTGGGCCGACCTGCGCGGCTTCGACCCCGGCTCGCCGCCCGCCGACCCGTCCGGCGTGCTCGCCGGGTTCCTCGGCCTGCTCGGCGTCCGGCAGGTGCCCGCCGACCTCGCCGGCCGGGCCGCGCTCTACCGCGACCGGCTGGCCGGCCGCCGCGCGCTCGTGCTCCTCGACAACGCCGCTGGCGAGGAGCAGGTCCGGCCGCTGCTGCCCGGCGGGCCCGGCTGCCTCGTGCTCGTCACCAGCCGGCACACGCTGTCCGATCTGGACGGTGCGATGGCGGTACCGCTCGACGTGCTGAGCGAGCCCGACGCGGTGGCCGTGCTGGAGCGGATCGCGGGGGAGCGGGTCGCCGCCGAGCCCGTGGCGGCCGCCCGCGTAGCGACACTGTGCGGCCGCCTGCCGATCGCGCTCACCCTTGCCGCGCAACGACTCCGCCACCGTCCGGTGTGGACGGTGAGGGATCTGGCGGGCCGGCTCGAGGCGGCGGCGGACCGGCTGGGCGAGCTGCACGGGCGCTCCCGCGCCGTGCGCGCGGCGTTCGACCTGTCCTACCGGATGCTCACCGACGACGCGCGCCGCGTCTTCCGGCTGGCCGGCCTGCACCCGGGTGACGAGTTCGACGCGCGGTCGGTCGCCCCGCTCGCCGGGCTGCCCCCGCGGCGGGCGGCTGAGCTGCTGGAGGAGCTGGTCGACGAGCACCTGCTGCAGGAGGTCACGCCCGGCCGCTACCGCCCGCACGACCTGCTGCGCCTCTATGCGCGGGAGCGGGCCCAGGCCGAGGAGCCGGACGCGGGCGCGGCGGTGCGGCGGCTGGCCCGCTGGTACCTGCACACCGCCGAGACCGCCGCCCGCGTGCTGGACCCGGACCGTCGCGAGGTGGCGCTCGACCCCGCGGAGCGGCCGGACCACGTGCCGGAGTTCGCCGGCCGCGACGACGCGCTGGCGTGGTGCGAGGTGGAGCGGGAGGCCTTGGTCGCCGTCGTGCGCGCCGCCGCCGAGCTGGGCGACGACGTCGTGGCCTGGCAGCTGCCGTGCGCCCTGCTCGGCTTCTTCTACCTGCGCAAGTACTGGGACGACTGGGTCACCACACACCGCACCGCACTCGACGCGGTCGCCGAACCGGGCGGCCGTGCGCGGGTGCTCAACGGGCTCGGCGTGGCCTACAGCGACCTGTGCCGCTTCGACGAGGCGATCGCCTGCCACACCGAGGCCCGCCCGCTGTTCGCCGGCGCGGGCGACGTGCTCGGCGAGGCGTGGAACCTGAACAACCTCGGCGTCGCCCGGCACGATGTGCGGCACTTCGACGAGGCGACGCGCTGCTACGCCGACGCGCTGCCGCTGTTCCGCGCCGCGGGCAACCGGCACGGCGAGAGCATCGCGCTCAACAACCTCGGCGACGCGCACCGCATGCTCGGCCGCGCAGGCGACGCGCTCGGCTGCCTGTGCGACGCGCTCGCCATCCAGGAGGAGACCGGCGACCGCGCCGCGCAGCGCTTCACCTACTGGGCCTTCGGCGACCTGCACCGCGACGCGGGCCGCCCCGGGACGGCGGTCGCGAACTACCGGCACGCGCTCGAGATCAGCCGGGAGCTGCGGGACCGCAGGGGAGTGGCGAAGCTCCTCGCGCGTATCGGCGACGTCCACGACGCCGAGGGCCGCGCGGCGCAGGCGCGGGCCTGCCGGGTGGAGGCGCACGCCATCTACGCCGCACTCGCCGACCCGGAGGCGGACGCCCTCGCCGCGCTGCTGGACGCCGCCCCGGTCGGCTCGTGACCCTCGCGTTCGTGACCCTCGCTCAGAGGGCCCAGCAGTCCAGGTGGACCGGCTCGCCGGCCAGCGCCTGGCGGATGCCGGAGTAGACCGTGCCGTCCAGGGCCAGGCCGACGTGCTCGACGACCCGGACCGGGCACTGGGACTGGATCAGCACGTTGGTCGCACCGTCCTGCAGGGACGCGTTCGTCACCGGGCGGACCAGCTCGTCGAGGGCGGAGTAGAAGTTCGTGTAGCGCACCGAGCCGATCGTGTCGTCGCCGTCGTTGAGCGCGTTCACGAAGTCCGAACCGACCGCCATCTGCTGGCAGGCCACGATGCCGAGGCAGTTGCCGCCGCCGAAGAAGTCCGCGATGTTGGCCACCGCCGTGCCGTAGTGCGGCGCGCCGAGGCTCACCAGGCTGTCGACCGTGGCGTCGCCGCCGAGGTACTTCACGTACTGCCGGGCCACCAGCCCGCCCTGCGAGTGCCCGACCAGGTCGACCTTGTCCGCGCCGGTCCGCGAGCGCACGTCGGCCACGAACGCCGCCAGGTCCTGCGCGGTGGCGGCGATGTCGCCGGTGCCCAGGTTCGTCAGCTCGAAGATGAAGACCTCGTGGTCGTCGTCGCGCAGCCGCTTCGCCAGCGGCTCGTAGAAGAACGCCGGGCCGAACGTGCCGTCGACGACCACCACCGGGTCCGGGCGGTCGGCCGCGACCGAGCTCCCGGGCCAGAGGAAGACCGCGAGCAGTGCGCAGACGATTCCGGAGAGTAGTGAACGCAGGGTGGCCGGGCGGAGACGCTTCATCGAGTCCTCCATCGGTGCAGGGCAGGCCGTGGTGAATCTCACGTTAGAAAACGCCGCGTTGTTACTCAAGAGTAGAAAGTAGGAAACCCCAAGCAGGAAACCCCGGTGCGCGACCGAAGTCGTGCACCGGGGTCTCCCGGTCAGCGGTTCAGCTCAGCAGCGGGTCAGGCGCCCCCGCCACCTCCGGGCTGCACCACGTTGTTCACGGTGAGCGTGTACGGCGCGTACTGCTGCACCTGCTCGGTCGGCTCGTCGTAGGCGACCTCGACGACGACCTTCGGGAACAGCGCGAACACCAGCAGCTGCAGCGTGCCCAGCCGGATGGAGTTCTTCCCGTTGAACTCGGCCTGCAGGCCGATCTGGGTCCGCTCGTCGTAGCCGATGATCCGCAGGTTCCAGTTGTTCACCGGAGTCGGCGAGATCGCGGTCGGCGAGTTGAACTGGTCGAGGCTCGCGCCGTCGCTGACCTGCGTCCCGCCGACGGTCACGTCGTCGACCAGCAGGCCACCCTCGTTCACGCCGCCATCGCTGACGTACCGGAAGCCGAGCAGCACGTTCTGGCCGGCGTACGCCGACAGATCGTACGAGCGCGGCTCGAACCCGTTGGTGGTGCCGTTCAGGCCGGGGCCGAGCGGCGCGTCCACCGTGGAGTCACCCGGGATCGCCGTGTACGTCTTGCCGCCGTCGGTGGAGACGGTGACGTAGGCGTAGTCGAACCCGAGCTCGGCGCCGTACTTCGCGAGGAAGTGCAGCGTCGGGTCCGTGGTCGGCACGGCGACGGAGGTGACGGCGGTCGAGTCGAGGTTGTTGCCGTTGCCCGACCACAGAACCGGGTTGTTCGGCCGGTCCGGATCGTTGGGCACGACGGTCCATGTCAACGGCAGCGCCGGGAGCGCCGTGGCACCGTCGAACTTCATCGACCGCAGGTCGATGCCGCGCAGCGGTGTCCCGTTCGCCTTCTGGAGCTGGACGAAGTCCGCTCCGTTCGGCCCCGCACCCGGGTTGTCGTTGACGTTCGGGTTGGCGAAGTTGACCGTCGAGCGCAGGCTCGGGGTCGTGACCCGGCTCTTCGGCACGCCCAGCATGATGCCGCGCCGCGAGTCCCCGACGACCTTGTCCATCAGGACCATCGTCTGGAAGTCGTGCATCACCCGGTAGATGTCGTGCACACCGACGGACTCGAGCGTCGCGTCGAGGCTGGCCAGCCCCTGGCGCGCGCCGTCGCGGTGCAGAGTCGACATGAAGTTCACGCCGTACCGGTCGTAGAGGAAGAGCATGAACGAGTACGCGTTGCCGTAGTCGGCGAGCACCTCGTTCGGGGTGCCCTCACCCCACAGGTTCAGCGAGTTCTCCGGACCACCGCAGTCCCTCGGGTTGGGGTTGAACGGTGTCTGGACCGAGCCGAAGCCCTGGAAACAGTAGAGGTGGCTGTCGCCGCCGCTGTCGAACACCGTCTTGTTCCCGTCCACGTAGCCGACCAGGGTCTGTGCGAAGTCGGACAGGCCCTCGTTCATCCACGTGGTCTCGAAGGGGTCGGTGTAGTACTGCAACAGGTGCTGCCACTCGTGCGCGAACGTGCCCTCGTAGAGGTGCGGGCGCCCGGGTCGGCTGGTGCACGGGTCGGCGGTCGGGTTGTCCGGCGGGGTGGCACCGCTGCGGTGCGTCCAGTCGAACGCGTCGATCGTCATGACGTTGCGGTCGAGCAGCTCGTTGAACTGCGCGGAGAAGAAGCCAGCGATGTAGGTCGGCGCGGCCGGGAAGGTGTAGAAGTTGTCGTCCCGGACGTTGTCGATCAGCGCGACGGTCTTGTCACCGTCGCCGGTGTAGTCACCGCCGCCGCCGTTGGCGTCCGGGCCGAGCTGGGCGTTCGTCCCGTCCCGGTCCGGTGGCGTGCTGAAGGCCGTCGTCTCCTTCGGGAACATGTTGTTGTCGAACTCGTCACGGAGCTCCTCCGCCTGGGCGTCGGTGACCGTGGTGCTGTCCGGGATCTGACTACGGCAGTCGCCGGCCGGGAAGGCGGTGTCGTTCGCCACCCAGACCTCGATCTTGTCGCCTACCGCCCGCAGGGTGTAGTCCTTGCGGTACAGGATCCCTTGGGCGTCGTCGAGTCCGAGCCACTGCCGGACGCTGCCGACGGTGGGGGTGCTCGCGGCGGCGGCCGCGGCCTTGGCCTTGGTCTGGGCCTTGGGCGCGTACTTCGCAGGCGTCTCCACCTTCTTGCCGTCGAGCTTGAAGTCCTTGCGAGTCAGTTCCCTGACGTCGCTCGCTGGGGCCTTCGTCGCGGTCGGCGCGGCTCCGGCCGTGGATGCCGGAAGAACCTGGATCAGGGGAACCAGAAGCAGCGCGGCTGCCGCCGAGAGTAATCGGCTACGTCGCATGAAATCCCTTTCGCTCTACGCGCTCGCGGCGAAGGGGTGACCACGTACGCGCGCGCGTGGTTTAGATGTCTCGCACCTGAGCGTTTCGATTCGAGACCCTGCGGCGTTTCACATTCGTTGGACCGATTCGGTCGGCATTCGGAGTAATGTCGTTCCGGTCCGCATTTGCCCTGGTCAGGCGATTGTGCTGGAACGCCCCAACCACCGTTCGCGCCAGGCCAGACGCAGTCGGATGGCGCTGAGCGGCACGTCCTCGCGGACGAGACGGGCGGCGACCTCGCGTTGCGCCCACGGGCACAGCGCGCTCAACAGCGACGGAACGTCACCGCGGGCGACGCCGTCCACGAGCGAGATGGTGATCTTCGCGCGGCCCGTGACGCGGCCGCCGGCCGCCACGCGGACCCGGTAGTAGTCGATCTGGCCGCCGGCGACCTTGTCGGTCGCGTCCTTCAGCTGGGCGAGGATCAGCTCGGCGACGTCCGGCCGCAGCGCCGGGTCGGTCTCGAGCGGGATGCCCCAGGACAGCCAGACGGGATGGTCGGTCTCGCGCACGGACGCCTCGATGCGCGGCCGCACCGGGCCGGTGATCAGCACCTGGTAGTCGGCGGCCGCCGAGTCCCCGATCGTGCTGCGCACCCGCACGCCCTGCCGCCGGGTCAGCCCGCACGCGCTGGCCGTCCGCCCGATCCCGTCGGTGATCGAGTGGCAGGTCCCGTCGGACCCGGCCTTGTCGAGGCGCGCAGGCGCGATCGGCACGGCCAGGTTGATGAACGCGATCTCCTGCATCGATGCCTCGGACACGGCGAGGATCCCGACGTTGCGGGCGAGCAGGTCGGCGGCGATCGCCGCCGACGAGGCGATGCGGGCCGGGCCGACGAACGTGACCAGCTGCGCCGCCTCCGGCACGCCGCCGGGCACCCAGCCGTACAGCGCCTGCTTGCGCTCGGCGTAGCGCTGTTTGTCCGGCGGCAGCACCGACCACCACTCGCCGCGCACCCGGCCGAAGCGGCGGTCGGCGACCTGCAGGCCGAACCCGTGCTCGGCGGCGAACGTGGCGATCTCGCTGAGCAGCGCGATCCGCTTGTGCCGGTTGGTGACGTCGAAGCCGACCAGCATGCGCAGCGCCATCCCGTTCGGCACCCGCGGGGCCTCGCCGGAGCCGTCCTCGCGGAACCGCCGCGGCGGGTCGCGGAACGGGGCGACCGGCGACTGCAGGAACAGCACCGGCACGCCGATGCCGTCCTCCTTCGGCGTGGTCGCGTCGAGCATGCCGCGGTAGGCGAGCGCGATCATCATCGAGTCGGCGTGGTCCGGCCGCCATGGCGCGTAGTCGAGGGTCAGCAGCAGCTCGGTGCTGTGCGCGGCGTCGTAGAGGAAGTCCGGGTTGATCACCACGCTGCCACTGAACAGCTGGCGGTAGGTGCCGCTGTCGTCGGACTCGCGCGGGCTGACCGAGATGCGGCTGTTGGTGCTCGCGTCCATCTGCCTGCTCGGCGTCGCCGCCCAGGTGTGCAGCTGGAAGCCCATGCCGGCGAGGTGGAAGGCGAGCGTCTCGGTGGCGACCCGCTCCTTGGCGGTCGGCGGGGTGACGTCGGTGGCCGGGACGGTGCCCGCGTCGCCGACGGCGAAGTGGGTGACGTCGAACAGCACGGCGGGGCTGCCGGCGCTCGCGGCGCGGGCCGCCACCGCGGCCAGGGCGGGGTGTTGCAGTCCGGTGCTAGGCACGGTCGTCGCTCCCGATCGTCGAGAACTCCGCGCGCGTTCGCTTCCAGCGCCGGACGGGCCTGCGGCGGATCTCGGAGACCAGCCACATCGGGCTGATCCGGTTGGCCGGGACCCGCCGCCTGCGCTTCAGCGCCTTTCCGACGCTGTCGCCGCCGACGAGGAGGAACAGCACGAGCAGCGCGATCATGCCGAACTCGAACGGCCCGTCGAGCGCCGACTTGCGCCCGGACGCGACGAGCAGTGCGAGCATGCCCGCGATGATCACCGACGTGTAGGCGATGTAGCGGGGGAACAGCCGCAGCTGGCCCAGCACCGTCTTGTTCGACGGGATTTCCAACCGGGACAGCAGCAGGCCGGGCACGAGCAGCAGCATCGTCACGATGGCGTCCGCGGACGACATGGGCGAGTCGCCGCCGGCCGGGCTGGGGTGGAAGGCCGCGTTCAGGTCGCCCAGCAGCGGGATCCCGGCGAACAGGTCGGTCTCCAGCACCACGCCGAACCCGACGACCAGCAGCAGCACGGCGAGCAGCAGCTTGCCCACGTTGGACGCGAGCGAGGGCGGGTCGTCGACGAGCGCGGCGTACACGGTGGACGCCACCGGCTCGACCGGCTGCGGGTCGGTGCCGAACGGCCTGCGCTGCCACTGCGCGTGGCCGGCGTTCTCCCGCGGGTCGTTGTCGACGTGGACGTCCTTGTCCACCTCCGCCTCGGCGAGCTCGTCGGCGAGCCGGTCGAGCATCTCGCGGGTGATCATGCCCTCGGCGAGCTTGCGGTAGTGGTCGGTCTCGTACAGGTGGGAGAACTGCGCGAGCCGGGTGACCACGGGACGGTCGGGCACCAGGCCGGTCTCCGGCGTGCTCACCTCGGCCCATGCGGGGAAGCGGGGTGGGCGGCCGGAGAACGTCGCGTAGCACTCCTCGATGTAGGAGGTGAACGACTCGAGGTCGCGGTGGCGGCGGCGGCCGAACTCGGCGAGCCGGGACGCGATGCCCTGCAGCTCCAGCTCGAGCAGCTTCGGCATCGCCCGGCGTAGCTCGTCGTAGCTGGCCGACACCGCGCGCATGTCGTCGATGAGTGAGCGCAACGCGGGCGAGTCCACGTCGCTGGTCATGAAGAAGCGGCGGACCTGGATCTCCGGCGGCACCTCGAGCGTCACGTGGTAGGACTTCACCGCGCGCGGGATGAGCGTGGCGTACTGGACGGTGAACTCGTGGCGGAACCCGGCCCAGCGCGCGAACGTGTTGCGGGAGCGCAGGTCGTGCGTGCGGGCGGGGATCACCGGCGCGTCGTAGCGCAGGAAGCTCTGCGCCTTGAACGTCGGCACCTCCGCCACGAGCAGGTACTCCCGGGACGCGACGTCGAGCAGCCGCAGAAACGGGCTGTCCGGTTGGAACAGTGCCTCGACCGCGCCGGCGGCCTTGTCGCGGATGCTGTCGGAGTCGGTGGCGCGCCCGCCGGTGCTGTGCGGGGGCCCGGCGCGGTGGTACCGGCCGCCGCCGGTGATCAGGTCGCCGATCGTGGCCTCGATGAGCCAGCGGGACCGGTTCGCGTTGTGCCGCACGGTGTGCAGCAGGTGCTGCGGGTCCTCGGTGCGCCGGTCGGAGCTGAGGAACATCCGGAAAGCCTTGGCCATGCCGTGGATCAGTGCCTGCGCCGTCTCCACCTGCGGCATGCGGGGCACCACGTTGCCCGCTCCGTCGCGCACGACCACCGGCGCCATGTCCGTGCGGGCGTTGCGGGACACGGGTAACCAGATCGCGTTCGGGCGGCTGGTCACCACGGCCGCGTCCGTGCGCAGTGCCCGCTTCTGGTCGGGGGTCAGCACGCTCGTGTCGATGTCGACGCTGACCGTGCGGGCCATGTGGGTCGAGTCGGCGAGTGTCAGCGACTCGGTCATGCGGTCGATGTGCTCGAGGCGCAGCGCGAGCGCGAGCAGGTTCAGCCCGAGGGCTTCCTGGTAGGCGTCGTGCGGCGGCGGTGCGGTGGGTATCGGCGTGCGGTGCAGGGCGGAGAGGAAGCGCTGGAGGTGGTCGGGTTTGGCGACCCCGGCGCGGGCTCTGCTCGGCACCACACGCTCCTCTGGCTCAGGGTGAAATCGGTGTCACTCACTGTGTCGACGGTACCGGGCCCGTCGTTAGCGGTGATCATCGATCTCAGACCCGGTCGCCGTCCAGAAAGCTGCCGCCGGTGCCGACCGTGCGGACCGCGTCGACCAGTGCCATCCCGACGACCTGCTTGAGCACGAACCCCGCGGCGCCCGCCGTGATCGCGTCGGCCCGCGAGCCGTCGTCGGACGTGAGCACGACGCAGCGCAGCGCCGGCCGCCGGACCCGCAGCTCCCGGCACAGCGCGATGCCGTCGCCGTCGCGCATCCGCACGTCGAGCACCGCCACGTCTGCCTCGACCTGCGCCGCCCGGGTGAGCGCCTCGGCCACGGACGCGGCCTCGCCGACGATCTCCAGATCCGCCTCGGCGGCCAGCAGCTCCGCGATCCCGCGGCGGACGAGCTCGTGGTCGTCTACGAGCAGGATCCGAATTCCCACCGTGTTCCCCTCCTGGGCCTCCTGCCGGCACACGCTAGACCGCGCCGGAACCGTGGCACCGCAGGCGATCGGCCCATGCGCACAGAGCAGAAGGTCCCGGCCGGGCAGGGACTTTCAGCCGACCTTTCCGCCGACCCAGCGGTAGATCTGGCCGTCGCGCAGCGCGTGGTCGGCGGGCGGCGCGGGCGCGGGCCGGGCGGCGGGGTGGGTGGCGGGGTGGGTGGCACGGTGGGCGGCGACCTTGGTGCCGTCATGGGAGCACGCCGCCACGATATTTTCGGCGAGGGCGATCGCGTGGGCACGGCCCGGGCAGGCGTGCGCGCCCGCGCCGAACGGCTGCGTGCCGAGGTCGACCTCGACGACCCGGCCGCCGCGCAGCCTGCGAGTGCGCCGGACGGGCGGGTCGGTGCGCAGGGTCTCGGCCACGGTGGTGCCGGCGCGCAGCGTGGTGGTGACGAGGTCGTGCGTGGCCTGGTGGGCCTGGACGAGCAGGCAGATCGTGGCGGCGGTGTCCTTGTCGGCGGCTCCGCCGCAGGCGCCGGCCAGCTCGGCGACCGCCGCGTCGGCCTCGGGCGTCGGCTCGTGCCACGGCTGGTAGACCCCGGCCACCGCGGCGACCGCCGCGGCCCGGATTCCCTGCAGCCCCAGCGCTTCCGCGAGCGCGACGGCCGGCTCCGGTCCGCGCAGCCGCTCCGGCGCCACGCGGGCGAGCCGGGCCTCGGCGAGCGCACGCCGCCGCCGGTGCTCGGTCCCGCTGCTGAACCGCACGACGTGGGCGCGCAGCCACGCCACCCCGGTGCCGGCGGCGGCCGGGACGGGCGGCACCGGGCAGCCGTCGTCGGTGAGGATCGCGAGCACCTCGCCGGGATCGTCGATGACCATGCCCCGACGCTAGGCGCGGAACGGTTCGGCGGGCGCCGACATGTCGTGTCCTCTGTGGACCCGGCCGCGGCGTTGGGCACGCGGTGAACGGAGCACGTAAGGTGATCGTCCGGCCGGGACGGTAGGAGGCGGCGATGGAGCGGGCACCGGTTCGAGCACTTTGGCTGCGCGCGCCCGGCGAGTGCGAGCTGCGCGCCGCCGTGCTGCCCGAGCCAGGGCCGGACGACGTGGTCGTGCGCACCTTGTACTCCGGCGTGAGCCGGGGCACCGAGTCACTCGTCTTCCGCGGGGGAGTGCCGGCGAGCCAGCACGCCGCCATGCGCGCGCCGTTCCAGGAGGGCGACTTCCCGGCGCCGGTCAAGTACGGCTACCTCAACGTCGGCGTCGTCGAGCGCGGGCCGATGACCGGGCGGACCGTCTTCTGCCTGTACCCGCACCAGACCCGCTATGTCGTGCCCGCGTCGGCCGTCACGCCGGTGCCCGACGCCGTGCCGGCCGCCAGGGCGATCCTCGCCGGGACCGTCGAGACCGCGGTCAACGCCGTGTGGGACGCCGCTCCGCACGTGGGCGACCGGATCGCCGTCGTCGGCGCCGGGATGGTCGGGGCGAGCGTCGCACGCGTGCTCGCGGGGTTCCCCGCGGTCCGCGTGCAGCTGGTGGACGTCGACGAGAGCAAGGCCACCCTCGCCGCCGCGCTCGGTGTCGGCTTCGCCACGCCGGGCGACGCGGCCGGCGACTGCGACGTCGTCGTGCACGCCAGCGCCACCGAGGCGGGTCTCGCCCGCGCGCTGGAGCTGGCGGCTGTCGAGGCGACGGTCGTGGAGCTGAGCTGGTACGGCGACCGGCGGGTGAGCGTGCCGCTGGGTGAATGGTTCCACTCGCGACGGCTGACCCTGCGATCGAGCCAGGTCGGGATGGTCTCGCCGGCCCGCGGCGCCCGCAAGGGCTACCCGGAACGGCTCGCCGTGGCCCTCGAACTGCTCGCCGATCCGGCCTTCGACAGCCTCGTGACCAGCGAATGTCTGTTCGATGAACTACCGGCCGCGCTGCCCCGTTTGATCAGCGATGAACCCTCTGCCCTCTGCCTGCGTGTTATGTACGACAACACTTAGTCGACAGCAGGAGGCGCGGGTGTTCAGCCTCACCGTCCGTGACCACATGATGGTCGCGCACAGCTTCAACGGCGAGGTGTTCGGACCCGCGCAGCGGTTGCACGGTGCGACGTTCATTGTGGACGCCACCTTCCACCGGGCAGAGCTGGACGGGGACAACATCGTCGTCGACATCGGCCTCGCCACGCGGGAGCTGCACGAGATCCTCGAGGACCTCAACTACCGCAACCTCGACGAGGTACCCGAGTTCGCCGGCATCAACACGTCCACCGAGTTCCTGGCCAAGATCGTCACCGACCGGCTCGCCGAGCGCGTGCACGCCGGTTCGCTCGGCGACGGTGCCAAGGGCCTGTCGGAGATCTCGGTCATGCTGCGCGAGTCCCATGTGGCGTGGGCGACCTACCGGCGCACGCTGTGAGCGCGGCCGGGACGACGTTCGTGCTGCCCGCGGACGTCGATGACGTGACGCTCGCCAGCGGTGGCAATGCCTATGACCGCCGGATGTGCGAGGTGCTGGGGCTGCGCGAGGTCACCGTGCGCGGCCACTGGCCCACGCCCGACGAGGCCGCCAGGGCCAACCTCGCCAGAGAGCTCGCCGAGCTTCCGGACGGGTCCGTCGCACTGCTGGACGGACTCGTCGCATGCGGGGTGCCCGAGATCGTCGTGCCGCACACCCGCCGGCTGCGCGTCGCGATCCTGCTGCACCTGCCGCTCGCCGACGAGATCGGGCTGCCCGCGGACCGTGCGGCGGAGCTCGACGCGCTGGAGCGGCGGACGCTGCACGCCGCGACCGCGATCATCGCCACCAGCGCCTGGGCGGCGCGCCGGGCGACCGGCCACCACGGCCTCGACCCGTCCCAGGTGCACGTCGCACCGCCCGGGACCGCCCCCGCGCCGCTCGCCACCGGCACCGACGGCCGGCTGCTGTGCCTCGCCTCGGTCACCCCGCGCAAGGGCCAGGACGTGCTCGTCGAGGCGCTCGCCGGTGTCGCCGACCTCGGCTGGACGTGCGAGTGCGTCGGCTCGGTGCGCCGCGACCCCGCGTACGTGGAGCGGGTGCACGGCCTCATCGCCCGGCACGGGCTCACCAGCCGCATGTCGCTCGCCGGCCCGCTGCCCGACGCGGAGCTGCGGGACCGCTTCGCCCGGACCGACCTGCTGGTGCTCCCCTCCCGCGGCGAGACGTTCGGGATGGTCGTCACCGAGGCGCTCGCCCAGGGCATCCCGGTGCTGACGTCCGATGTGGACGCTCTGCCGGACACGCTCGGCCAGGCGCCGGACGGCAGCGTTCCCGGCATGCTCGTGCCTGCGGGCGACGCGGCCGCGCTGTCCGGCGCGCTGCGCCGCTATCTGATCGACGCGTCGTTGCGTGGCCGGCTCCGCGAGTCGGCCCGGGAGCGCAGGCGCCATCTCGAGGACTGGAACAAGGCGGCTGCGCGGCTGGGGGCCGTGCTCGACAGGTTGTGGGGTGAGCCCTCATGCGCGGCATGACTCTGGAGGACCCGGCGGAGCGTGAGCTCGACGGCGGTACTGACACCGCCGAGATCGCGAGACCCGTCCCGGACGAGTCGGCGCCCGCGCGGCGCGGTATCAACAAGGGCCGGATCAACAAGGGCCGGCTGTGGGCCTGGGCGAAGCTGCTCGTCGGCGTGGGCATCGTCGGCGCGCTGGTCTGGAAGGTCGGCGCGGGCGGGTTCGTCGAGGGCTTCCGGGTCATCGACGTGGGCGAGATCCTGGCCGCGCTCGGCATCGGGCTCGTCACGACCGTGCTCAGCGCGTGGCGCTGGTGCCTCGTCGCGCACCGGCTCGGCCTGGCGCTGCCGATGCGCCGTGCGGTCGCCGACTACTACCGGGCGCTGTTCCTCAACGCGGTCCTCCCGGCGGGCGTGCTCGGCGACGTCAACCGCGCCGTGCAGCACGGCCGCGAGTCGGGCGACGTCGGTGCGGGCGTGCGGGCCGTGGTGCTGGAGCGCACCGCCGGGCAGGCCGTCGTGGTGGTCGCCGGTGTCGTGGTGCTGCTGGCCGGGCCGACGATCGCGCCCGCCCACGACATCGGGCTGGCGGTGCTGATCGCCGCGTCACTCGTCGTGTTCGCCTACCTCGCGATGCGTCGCTGGACCGGGCCGGACTCGCGCTGGCGTCGTACGCTCGACGATGTCCGCCACGGGTTGCTCGCTCGCGACGCGTGGCCGGCGGTGGCCGTGCTGTCCGCAGCGGTGCTCGCCGGGCACATCACGTTGTTCGTGGTCGCGGCTCACGCCGCGGGCGCGGACGCACCGGCCGGGAAGCTCGTGCCGATCGTCATCGTGGCGCTGCTGGCGATGGGATTGCCGGTCAACGTGGGCGGTTGGGGACCGAGGGAGGGCGCGACCGTGCTGATGTTCGCCGCGGCCGGGTTCGGTGCCGCGCAGGGACTGACCACCGCCGTGGTGTACGGCCTGCTCGGGCTCGTGGCGAGCCTGCCGGGCGCTTTGATGCTGATTCGACGGTCACCGGAACGACGACAGGCACGCCGAGGAGTGACCGCATGACGAACCTGGCCGGCATCGGGAGTAGCGGAACGGTGGAGCGGGTGGTCGACACCCGGCTGCCCACCGTCTACGGCGAGTTCCACGCCGTGGGCTACCTGGACCGCTGGGGCGGGCACGAGCACGTCGCGCTGGTCCACGGCGACGTCGCGGGCACCAGCCCGCTTGTCCGGGTGCACTCGGAGTGCCTCACCGGCGACGCGTTCGGCTCGACCCGCTGCGAGTGCGGGGACCAGCTGGCCGCGGCCATGCGGCAGATCGTCGCCGAGGGCGCGGGCGTGCTGATCTACCTGAAGGGCCACGAGGGCCGGGGGATCGGGCTGCTGGCGAAGCTGCAGGCGATGCGGCTGCAGGAGCAGGGCCTGGACACGGTCGAGGCGAACCTCGCGCTCGGCCTGCCGGTGGACGCCCGCGAGTACCACATGGCCGCGGAGATCCTCCACGACCTGGGCGTGCACTCGGTCCGGCTGCTGTCGAACAACCCGAAGAAGCTGGACTCGCTGCTGCACGACGGGATCCGCATCGTGGAGCGGGTGCCGCTGCTGGCCACGCCGACGGACGACAACCTGCCGTACTTACGCGCCAAGCGGGAGCGGCTGGACCACTACCTGCCTCACCTGGAGGGGCTGCCGAGCGCGGCCACCACGTCGCCGAAGGACTCCACCAAGCTGGCGAGCGCCGCCTTGCCCTTGGCCGCGGAGGCCAGCGAGGGCCGGCCGACCACGCCCGACGCGGTGTAGGCGGCGAGCCCCCGGGTCAGCATCCGGTTGCGCTCGTCGGCCAGCTCGTCGTGTTCGGCGTAGTCCGCGCGGACGAGCCCGGGGTGGGCGTGCAGCAGCAGCGAGGTCTCGAGCTCCCCGGCGTGCATGTCGCTGTCCGGACCCAGCTCGACGCCGCCCGCGGCGCGCGCGGTGAGCCAGTCGACCTCGGTCGGGAACAACGCCATGCGCTCGCCGCGCGCGCTCGCCTCCTGCACGACGTTGCCGAGCACGTAGTTGCCGCCGTGCCCGCTGACCAGTACCAGCTTGCCGATCCCGCTGCGGCGCAACGACTCCGCGACGTCGGTGACGACGGCGTACAGCGTCGCCGCCGAGATGCTGACCGTGCCGCGCCAGGCGGCGTGCTCGTGCGAGCAGGAGATCGTGACCGGCGGCAGCTGCAGCACCGGGTGCGCGGCGCCGACCGCGCGGGCGACGGTGACCGCGATGACCGTGTCGGTGGCCAGCGGCAGGAAGTCGCCGTGCTGCTCGAAGCTGCCGACGGGCAGCAGCGCGACGTCGGCGTCCCGCCCGCGTTCCTCGGTGGCCGTGGTCAGGGGCAGCAAGTAGTCGTCGGTCATGCGCCCATCATGACCTGTTGAAAATATTCGATCGAACAGAGCAAAAAGTCGGCAAACTCTTGTGAGTTGATGGATGGCGCCCTATGGTCTGCTCACCATTCCTCGCAGAGAGCGGGTCCCGCGATGGCACGGACGAGGCGTTCACACGGGCGATCGCGGTGGATCACGGTGGCGATGGTGGTCGTAGCCGGAGCCGGCCTCGCGGTCGGGGACGGCACGGCCGCCGCGGCGCCGCGAGGGTCGGGCGCGGTCGTCACCCGGGCCGCGCTCGACCCGGCGCTCGTCGCGGGGCGCGGCGCGGACGTGCCGTTCCTCGAGCAGGAGGCGGAGAACGCCGTCACGAACGGAACGGTGATCGGCCCGGACCGGTCGGCGTACACGCTGCCGGCGGAGGCGTCCGGCCGCACCGCGGTGCGCCTCACCCCCGGCCGGCGCGTCGAGTTCACGCTGCCGGCCGCGGCGAACGCGATCACCGTGCGGTACAGCATCCCCGACGCACCGCACGGCGGCGGCATCACCGCGCCGCTCGACGTGACCGTGAACGGCGGTCACCGCCAGACGATGACCCTGACGTCGCAGTACGCGTGGCTGTACAACCAGTACCCGTTCACCAACGACCCGGACGCGGATCTGCTGCACCCGGACTGGTGGATCACCGAGTGCTCGTGCGTGCCGGCGGACACGAGCCCGCCGCCGGTCGTCCAGAAACCCTTCCGCCCCAGCCACTTCTACGACGAGCAGCGCCTGCTGCTCGGCCGGACCTACCACGCGGGCGACACGGTCCGGCTGACCGTGCCGCGCGGCAGCCGTGCCGAGTGGACGGTCGTGGACCTGCTCGACTCCGAGCTCGTCGGCCGCCCGCACGTGAACCCGCGCGCGCTGAACGTGCTGCTGTTCGGCGCCGACCCGACCGGCCGGCGTGACTCGGCGCGGGCGATCGAGCAGGCGATCACCCTCGCGCGGTTCTTCAACCTGCCGGTGTACCTGCCGCCGGGGACGTTCCAGGTGAACCGGCACATCGTCGTGGACGACGTGACGATCGAGGGCGCGGGCAGCTGGTACACGATCGTCAAGGGACACGAGGTCGCACTGGACCCGCCCGCCCCGGACGGGTCCGTCCACACGGGAGTCGGCTTCTACGGCCGGGACGCCGCTGCGGGTGGCAGCCACGGCGTGCACCTGTCCGGCTTCGCCATCGAGGGCGACGTTCGTGAGCGCATCGACACCGACCAGGTCAACGGCATCGGCGGCGCGCTGAGCGACTCGACGATCAGCGCGCTCTACGTCCACCACACGAAGGTCGGCATGTGGTTCGACGGCCCGATGACGGACACCCGGATCACCGGCAACGTCATCGCCGACCAGGTCGCGGACGCACTGAACTTCCACATCGGAGTGACAGACTCGTTGGTGGGAAACAACTTCGTACGCAACACCGGCGACGACGGCCTGGCGATGTGGGCGGAGACGGCGCAGAACGCGCGGAACGTCTTCGACCACAACACGGTGCAGACACCCGTGCTGGCGAACGGGATCGCGCTGTACGGCGGCACGGACAACACGGTGTCGGCGAACCTGGTCGCGGACCCGATCCGCGAGGGGAGCGGCATCCAGCTCGGGTCGCGGTTCGGTGCGCAGCCGTTCACCGGGCACGTCTGGGTCACCGACAACACGACCGTGCGGGCTGGGACGTACGAGCTGAACTGGAACATCGGGCTGGGCGCGATCTGGATCTACGCGCTGGAGCGCAGCATCGACGCGGACATCGAGGTGGTGGGCGACCACTTCCTGGACAACACGTACAACGCGATCATGCTGGTCGTCGACTTCCCGGTGAAGGACCAGTACTCGATCACGAACGCGCACTTCCGGGACATCCGGGTGGACGGCACGGGCACGTCGGTGCTGAGCGCGCGGGTGGCCGGCTCGGCGTCGTTCGAGAACGTGGACGCGCGCAACGTGGGCGCGGTGGGGGTCAACAACTGCGGCTCCTTCCACTTCACGCCGGCGGGCTCGGAGTTCGCCCTGACCGACGAGGGCGCCAACGACGGCGGCTGGCTCGCCCCGTGGATGCTCCCGAACACGATCACCTGCGACGACCGCCCGGCGGTCGCCCCGCCCCCACCGCCATCGACGTGGTGACCGGCGGCACGCGGCGGGGACGTCTAGAGCCTCACTCTCAGCTCGTCGGCACCGCCGAGCGGCGGGTGGCGAAGGCGGACACGCCCGTCGCGACGGCGGTGGCGGTGCAGATCGTGGCCGCGGCGATCGCCGTCAGGCGGAAGCCCGGTAGGAAGCCCGTGCCGGCGACCGGGCCCGCGAGGGCGGCGGCCGCAGCCGTGCCCAGTGCGCCGCCGGACTGGCGGGCCGTGTTGTTCACCGCACTGGCCAGGCCGGAGCGTGCGGGCGGGACGGCGGAAACCGCACCACTCACGAGGGCCGGGGTGAGCGTGCCCAGGCCGATGCCCCAGATCGCGAGCGCCGGCAGCAGCGCGAGGTAGGGCGTCGTCGCGCCGGCCGTGGTGAGTAGGGCGATGCCGGCCGCGGTGGCGGCCAGGCCCGCGGCGGCGACCGAAGCCGCGCCGAAGCGGGTGATCAGCGTGCCGGCGAACGGCGGGATCAGTACCAGCGGCAGGCACTCCGGCAGGATCGCCAGGCCGCTGTGCAGCGGGTCGAGCCCGCGGATCTCCTGCAGGTACAGGGTGAGCAGGAACATCATGCCCAGCGTCGCGCCGTTCATGACCAGCCCGCCCAGGTTCGGCAGCACGAAGTGCCGGTCACCGAACAGGGACAGCGGCAGCATCGGCTCGCGCACCCGCCGCTCCGCCGCGACGAACACCACCGCCACCACGACCGCCGCCGCCAGCAGCGGCCACGCGGACTGCGCCACCCCGGTCACGAGCAGCCCGAGGCAGGCCGTGCCGAGGACGGCGCCGACCCAGTCCGGCCGGCGGGTCCGGTCGCCGCGGGCGTGGGGCAGCACCGCGGCCGCCACCGCCGACGCGGCCGCCACGATCGGCAGGTTCAGCCAGAACACCGACCGCCAGCCCGTCGCCGTCACGAGGAACCCGCACAGCACCGGGCCGGCCGGCAGGGCGAGACCGCCGATCGCCGCCCACAGGCCGATCGCCTTCGCCCGTGCGCCCGGGTCCGGGTAGGCGGCCGCGATCACCGCGAGCGTGCCCGGCAGCAGCAGCGCCGCGCCGGCACCCTGCATCGCGCGGGCCGCGATCAGCCAGCCGAGACCGGGCGCGAGCGCGCAGGCCAGCGACGCCACCCCGAACACGGCCAGCCCGGCCCGCACCATCGGCCGGTGTCCGATCCGGTCGCCCGTGGCGCCCGCCACCAGCAGCAACGCCGCGAACGGCACCGAGTAGCCGGTGACCACCCACGCCAGCGGCCCGCCGCCGACGGCGAACTCGGCACCGATCCGCGGCACGGCCACGTTCATCGCGGTGACGTCGAGGAGCACCAGGAAGTACCCGGCGCACATCGTGACCAGCAGGATGCGGGTCTCTCGTGCCGACTCAGCCATGTCGCCCGACGCTACCGCCCCGACACGTCGGCCGCGGCCGACACGACCCCCGGCCGAGGTCCACAGTGGACCGGATGCTTGACGATCATCGATTCGGGGTACAAAGGCGCCGTGTTCCAGACCTTCCTGCTGCCGGTCACCACGGCTCTGACGATGTTTCCCCTGGTCGTGCTGATCGTGATGCTGCCGGTCGCGGTCGTCAGCTACCGGCGGCGGGGCCGCGCGGGCGGCTGGACCGCGCTGGTCTTCTACGGCTTCCTGTTCTACCTGCTCGCCGCGGTGCTGCAGACGGTCGTGCCGCTGCCGAGCGACCCGGCCGGCTACTGCGCGGCGCAGAACTACGCCAGCACGCCGCAGCTGCGGCCGTTCTACTTCGTGCAGGTCCTCCAGGAGCGTGCGCAGGGCGACTGGACCCTCGGCTCGATGCTGCACTACGGCGCGATCTGGAGCACCGCCCTCAACGCCGCGCTGCTGCTGCCGCTCGGCTTCTTCCTCCGCTACCTCGCCGGCATGCGGTTCCTCGCCGCCGCGGCCGTGTCCTTCGGGGTGTCGCTGCTGTTCGAGCTGACCCAGCTGACCGGGCTGTGGTTCGTCTACCCGTGCGCG
This sequence comes from Actinophytocola sp., assembly GCA_035995025.1. Lineage (GTDB taxonomy): Bacteria > Actinomycetota > Actinomycetes > Mycobacteriales > Pseudonocardiaceae > Actinophytocola. The sequence goes on along the minus strand of DASYKY010000080.1, from coordinate 101,967 downwards.
TACCGGCTGTTCAGCGTGGACGACCTCATGCTCAACACGGTCGGCGCCGTGCTCGGCTGGCTGCTGTCCGGGCCGGTCGGCAGGCTACTGCCCGCGGTCGAGCCGGACCGCGAGCGCCGCCGCTACGCGACGAGGGTGACGGTCAGCCGCCGGCTGTTCGCACTGCTCGCGGACGCCGTCGGGTTCGTCGTGCTGACCGGGCTCGTGGTCGGCCTGATCGTGCTTTTCGGCGGGCCCACCACGGGCCGCGGACCGGTCATCGCCGTGCTGGCGGGGGTGTGGTTCCTGCTGGTGCCGGTGCTGACCGGGTCGACGATCGGCAAGCGCGCGATGCTGCTGCGGGTGCGGCGGACCAACGGCCGCCGCGCGGGGCCGGTGTCGATGCTGGTGCGCAACGGGGTGCTCTACTCGCCGCTGTGGCTGCTGTGGCTCGCGCTGTCGGTGGACCACTGGGACGTGTTCGCGAACCCGGAGCAGCTGCTGATCCCGGCGGGGTTGGCGCTGTCGCTGTTCCTGGTCGGCGTCTGGACCCCGCTGGCGGTGTTCTTCGGCGACGAGGCGGCGCCGCACGAACGCCTGTCCCGCACGGTGAACGTGGCCATCGTCGACGGCCCGGCGACGGGCCGGGCGCCGACGACGGCGGTGAAGGCGAGTGCCTAGGAGGCCCTAGGAGGCTTCGACGGCCTTCTTGATGCGCTCGGCGAAGTGCGGCGCGTCCTTGCGGGCGGCGCTCAACGCGAAGCCGGCGATCAGCTTGCCGAAGCCGTGTCCCTCCAGGACGTTGAAGACGCGCAGCCGGGTGCGGGTGTCCGAAACGGACTCGAAGTCGTAGCCGCCGTCGACGGCGGTGACGAGGTTCTTGGACTGCTCGGCCCAGCGGATCTTCTTGTCCGGCACGAACTCGGTGATCCGGAACTCGCGGTGGGTCGTCAAGCCCGCGTCCTTGACCGTGCTCTTGTAGACGGTGCCGACCGCGGTCGTGCCGTCGGTGGTCTTGGCCATCTGCTGGACGCGGGGGCTGAACGTCGGGTCGTTCGCACCGTCGGCGAGGAACGCGAAAACCTCTGCCACGGGGCGGTCTATCTCGATGCTGGCCTCGAACTGACCGGCCATGGGGTCTCCTCCGTTGTCGGATGGGGCACGATCATGTCGTACCGCGACCGGCGGCACCAATCGGCTCGGCGGGCCGGGCGGCGGGCCCGGCCGGGTCCTTGTCGTCGGCCGGGTTGGCCATCAGGACGGCGGAGATCGGACCGGCGAGCGCGAGCGCCGCCACCACGAACACCGGCAGCAGGAACGTGAACACCTCCGCGCCCGCGGGGGCGGGGGCGGTCATGTCGAGGTGCACGCGCACCGCGGCCATCCCGGTGAAGTGCATGCCGGTGACCGCCATGCCCATCACCGCACCGGCGAGCAAGCGCAGCCACCACCGGTCGGTCGCCACGGTGAACCACAGGGCCGCGGTCGCGGCCACGACGGCGATGACGACCGAGAGCGCGACCAGGCCGGGGTCGTAGGAGATGCTGCCCTTGATGTTGAGTGCCCACATTCCGGAGTAGTGCATCAGCGCCACCGCGAACCCGGTGAGCACGCCCCCGAGAACCAGCCGCCACCACGAGTACGCCCTGCGGGCACCGAACACGAGCAGGCCGGCGAACACGGCGGCGACGGCGAGCAGCGCGGAGAACGCCGTGCGGCCGACGTCGTAGCGGATCGGCATGCCCGGGGTGGTGAAGCCGAGCATCGCGATGAAGTGCATCAGCCAGATCCCGACCCCGCCGATGGACAGTGCGGCGAGGCCGAGCCAGCCGATGCGGCCGACCTCGGTGGGAGCGCGCCGCGCGATCGGTGTGCACGCCAGCCCGATGGTGCAGCCGACGGCCGACGTGAGGTAGGCGAAGACGACCAGCCAGCTGCCGAGGTCGAAGTGGTGGACGTGGTCCATGGGTGGAGCTCCTCAGTGCGCGCCGCGTGCTCGTGCGGGCCGCTTGGGCAGGGACGCCGGCCCGCGGGCCAGCTGGGTGAGTGCGTGCTCGCTCGCCGAGATCAGGATTTCCTTGGTGGAGTCGCGGGAGCGGGCGTCACAGTTCATGATCACGGCGTCCGGCGGGAGCGAGAGCGCCTCCCGGACGTCCTCGACGCCGTAGCGGCGGGCGCCCTCGAACTCGTTGATCGCGACGACGAACGGGAGGCCGCGGGCCTCGAAGTAGTCGATGGCCGAGAACCCGTCGGCGAGCCTGCGCGTGTCCACGAGCACGATCGCGACGATCGCGCCCTGCACGATGTCGTCCCACATGAACCAGAACCGGTGCTGGCCGGGGGTACCGAACACGTAGAGGACGAGGTCGTCGGCGAGCGTGATGCGGCCGAAGTCCATGGCCACGGTGGTCGAGATCTTCGACGAGGGCACCGGCACCTCGTCGATGCCGACGCCGGCGCTCGTCATGAGCGCCTCGGTGCGCAGCGGCACGATCTCGGACATGGCGCCGACGAACGTCGTCTTGCCGACACCGAAACCGCCCGCCACCACGATCTTCGCGGACGTGATCCGCGCGCGGGGACGGCTATTGAGCGCGAAGTCCACTGAGCACCCTCTCGATCAGCCGGCGGCGCTCGTCGACGTCGGCGTCATCGGTCAGCGTCGCCTCGACCACCACGAGTCCCTCCTCCAGCAGGTCCGCGACGAGGACCCGCGCCACCCCCAGTGGCACCGACAGGTGCGCCGCGATCTCGGCGACCGAGCGCGGCTGCCGGCACAGCTGCGTCACCGTCCACAGTGCACTCGCCAGCTGCTGCGGCAGGGCCGCACCCGCGGGTGTCGTCCCAACCCGGGCCTCCACGGCCAGCTCGACACTCGGCTGCGTGCGGCCGTCGGTCCACGAGTAGGGCCTGGCCAGCGCCGCGCGCTCGGCGTCTGCCGGGGCGTCGGTCACGGTTCCCCCTTCAGCGCCTCTCGTCGGCCCCGCGAACCGGGGTGTCGACCATCCGCCCGACGCGGTCGACGAGCAGGGTCATCTCGTAGCCGACGAGCCCGATGTCGCAGCCGGCGGCGGCGATCACCGAGAGGTGCGAGCCGTCCCCGACGCTCATCAGCAGCAGGAAGGCGTCCTCCATCTCGATCACCGACTGCACGACCCGGCCCGCGGTGAACAGCTGCGCGGCACCGACGGTGAGGCTGGTGAGCCCGGCGGTGAGCGCGGACATCTGGTCGGCACGGTCACGGGGCAGGCCGTCGCTCGCGGCGACGAGCAGCCCGTCCGCGGAGACCAGCACGGCGTGGGTCACCCCGGGCACGTCCTGCGTGAACGCGGAGACCAGCCAGCCGAGCGTCGGCTCGGCCGCGGTGGTTGTGGTGCTCTCGGTGGTCATCGACCCCTCCCTCGGATCGGAGCCGGCGGGTCTCCCTGTCCACCGCCGGCCCTGTTCGTCCGGTTCTTCAGCGCGCCGCTCCCGTGGCGCCACGTCAGTTCATCTGTCCCGGCTCGGCTTCGGACTCGCGCTCCTCTCGGGTGCGCCGCGCCGCCTGGACGCCGCTGTAGTGCCGCGCCAGGTTGTTGCGGATCGCGTCCGGGTCGCGGAACCCGGTTCCCGGCTTCTCGGTGGCGGGCTTGCCACCGCCCTTGGGGGGCAGCGACTTGCTGCCCGGCCTGCGCATCGGCAGGCCCGCTGCCGTGGTGCGGATGGTCGGGGGTTCGGTGTCCGGCACGCTCTTCGTCGCGCCGGACCCGTTTTTCGTTGCGTCCGAACCCTCTTCAAGTGCGGTGGACCGTGTCACCGGAGACTTCTCCACCGACGCGGCCGGTGTGGCCGCCGGTGTCGCGTCCGGTGTCTTCGGTGCGGTGGCGGGGGTCAGCCAGCCGGGTTCGGGTCCGGCACCGGGCGGCCGGATCGTGTCGGTCGCCGCCGGCTCCTCGACGGCGACGAGCGGGGTGAACCAGCCGATCCTGCTGCCGTTGCCGGGCGGAATCGGCGGTACCGGCGGCATCGGCGGCATCGGCACGCCGGCGCGCGGGCCGCCCGCAGCTCCGGTGGTGACCGGCACGGGCCGCTCCGCGGCGGCCGCGGGCTCCGGTGCGGGTTGCCGCGCGGTCGATTCGGGGGAGCCGTCCGACAGCACGAGCGCGCCGGGCACGTGGACGCTCGCGGTGATGCCGGACTGCTTGGCGCGGTCGTAGGTGGGCCGCAGCCGGACAGTGACGCCGTGCCGGGCGGCGAGCAGGCTGACCACGAACAGGCCCATCCGGCGGGTGGTCTCCGGACCGACGGCGTCGGCGGCGTCGAGCCGGCGGTTGGCCTCGTCGAGGTCGTCGGGTGCCATGCCGAGGCCGGCGTCGATGACCTCGAACAGCAGGCCGCCGTCGGTGCCGCGGTCGGCGGCGAGCACGACCTTGCGCTCCGGCGGGGAGAAGCGGGTCGCGTTCTCGAGCAGCTCGGCCAGGATGTGCACGACGTCGGTCGCGGCGGTCGCGCGCACGGACGCGTTCGGCGCGTGCCCGAGGCTGACCCGCCGGTAGTCCTTGACCTCCGAGGTCGAGGCGCGCAGCAGCTCCACGACCGAGATCGGCCGGTTGCCGCGCTTGGGCGGTGTCCCGCCAGCCAGCACCTGGAGGTTCTCGCCGTTGCGGCGCAACCGGGTGGCGAGGTGGTCGAGGCGGAACAGACCGTCGAGGCGGCGCGGGTCGTGCTCGTCGGCCTCGAGGTTCTCGATCACCCCGAGCTGCAGCTCGACCAGCGACTGGCTGCGCCGCGAGAGCGTCATGAACATCTCGCTGACCTGCAGCCGCAGCTCGGCCTGCTCGCCGGCGAGCCGCACCGCCTGCTGGTGCATGTCGTCGAACGCGCGGGCCAGCTGGCCGATCTCCTCCTCGGTGCTGTCCGACATCGGCTCGACCGAGCGCCAGTCGACCTGCTCGCCGCTGCGCACCCGTTCGACGGTCTTCGGCAGCTTGTCGTGGGCGACCGACAGGGCGGCGGCGCGCAGCCTGCGGATCGGCAGCAGCAGCGAGCGGGCGACGGTGAGCGCGACCGCGAGCGCGGCGAGCAGCGCGCCGAGCACGATCGCGGCGTCGCGCAGTGCGTCCGAGCGGGCTTGGTTCGTCCGGGTGTCCACGGTGTCGACGAGCTCGCTGTACCGCTCGCCGGTCAGGCCGCGCAGGGCCGTCTGCTCGGTCTGCAGGTCGGGCACCAGCCTCTGCAGGTCCCCGGTGCGGTCCTTCGCGATCGCCGTCTGGACGGCATCGCGGCGGGCGGACAAGGTCCGGGTGGCGGAGACGAAGTCCGGCAGGTCCGCGGCGGGGATGGCGAGCGAGAGCTGCTGGCCGAGCACGACCTCCTCGGCGGCGGAGTGCTGCACGGACGCCGCGACGTCGCTGCTCACCGCCCTGCCCCGGCCGGACGCGATCAGGGCCTCCTCGGTCGCGAGCGAGCCGCGCAGCAGCAACATCGACAGCACGTTGGAGGCGTGCTCGTCGAGGTCCTCGTTGCGGGTGTACGACACCACGCGCGGCACGAGCTCGCCGAGGTCGGCGATCACGTTGTGGTAGGCGAACGCCTCGGTGACCGGGTCGGTGTTGTTGGCGGCCGCCTGCCTGCGGGCGTCGGTCAGCTCGGTGAGCGCGTCGCTCAGCTTGCGGTTCACGTCGGTCGGCAGCTGGGCGAAGTCGGCCGCGTTGCGGACGACGGCGACCTGCTTGTCGACGGCGTCCTCGCGGGCGGGGCGGCCGTCGGGCTCGGGCGGCACCGCGACCACCATCTCCAGCGCGACCAGGTCGGCGAGCGTGACGGTCTCGCCGACGACGTCGAGCTGGTCGCGGACGGTGCTCAGCCGGTTGGCGTTGTCGAGCTGCTGCTGAAAACGCAGGCCGCCGAGCACTAGCGCGACGACGGCCGGGACCACGAGGACCACGGCGACCTTCGTGCGCAGACTCCAGCTGTCGATCCGCCACCTCGCGGCGTCCTGCTGACCCGGCTCCGGCACGACCTGTCCCATCTGACCCGTACGGCCGCTGTGCGGGTGCCCCCGATTTCGGTCTGGCGGACAGCCAGAAGCCCTGCGAAAATATCGGACGCACTGGCGACTTCGCGATGCAAGCCGAATGCCTGTGGAATGTCAAGACTGCGGCCTGCGTGGCGACGGTTCAATGGTCAACAAAGGACTTTAGTCCTGGCGTACCTTACTCCATTCGCAGTATTCCGCCAGAGTTTTCGTGCATGACCGTCGTGAGCGTCCGAACCCGTGGCGTACCTGGTGAATCGGGTGATGCGACGGCTACTTGCCGGAGTGTTGCCGCCCGTGATCGGATGGCCACGCTCGATGGTCGGAAAGTAACCGCCCGCGGTGTCGGGTCGACGAATACATTCATGATCCAGGGTGCCGGGATCGAATTCGGTTATCGGTCGACTGAATTGTTCTGCGGTATTCGGCTGTTTTTCGCATTGCGCTACTTGCGTTGTGCGTAGGTCCCGTCGGGCAGGTCCAGCGCCAGCAGCGCGCAGGAGACCGTGAGCGCGTTGTCGAAGTCCTCGAGCGAGCGGCCGAGCAGGCTCTCCACCTTCGCCATCCGGTTGATCACCGTGTTGCGGTGGCAGTACAGCCGCTCGGCCGCGGCGGCGGGCGAGCGGTTCGCCCGCAGCCACGCCGACAGCGTGGCGAGCAGCTGCTGGCGCTCGCCGTCCGGCAGCCGCAGCAGGGGGCCGAGGACGACGTCGACGAGCCGGTCGACGAGGTCGGGAGAGCGGACCAGCAGCGCGGCGGGCAGCCGGTCGTCGAGCCGCGCGGTCGCCGCGGTCCCGGCCGGGAGCGTGCGCAGCGCGAGCACGGCGAGCTCGTGGGCGGTGGCGACCGCGCCGAGGCCGTGTACGCGCGGGCTCATCCCGGCCCGGTCGCGGATGGCCGCGCGCAACAGGTCGAGCACCCGGTTGGGATCCTGCCGGTCGAGCCGGCGGTCGAGCGCGACCATGCCGATGGTGTGCCGGGCGTGCGGCTGCCAGATGGAGCGGATCCCGTTGACCGCCAGCACGTCCTCGGCCATGGTGTCCTGCATGAGGTCCGTGGCCAGCACGAGGTAGTCGGCGTCCACCGGCAGGTCCAGCTCGGCCGCGGCCTCCGCGGCGAACACCGGGTCGCGGCCGCGGCCGCGCAGCAGGTCGGCGCACAGCGTGAGCCTGCGGTGCTCGTCGAGCCGGCGCAGCCGCAGCTCGGTGCGCCGGTACGCGCCGGCGACCGCGGAGGACACCTCGTCGACGACCGTCCACACCGCGGCGGCCACGTCGACCATCTCGTCCCAGCCGATGGCGCCGTCCTCCTTGGCGACCTCGGCGAGCGCGCGCCACACCACCCGCCCGCCGATGCGGAACGAGCGCAGCACGGCCTCCAGCGGCGCGCGACGCTCGGCCCGCCGGGTGCCGGTGAGCACGGCCGCGTCCACCGGGTCGGCGCCGGCCGGCACCATGCCGCCGAGCAGCTCCAGCACCCGCGCGAGGTTGTCCCGGCAGGACCGCCGCAGCTCGTCGAGCGGGACGAGATCCATCTCGACGTAGCCGGCGTTCTCCCGCAGGATCTCGCGCACCAGCTCGTCGGTGAGCTCGTCGAGCCGAAGGATCACCAGCTGGGTCAACCGCCGGGTCAGCTCCATGGTCGCCTCCGCGGGCCGGACCGTCCGTCGTGGAGCTAACGACGGCACGTCGTGCCCGGTCACGAGCGCGGGCGTATTTTCGCGCGGACCCGGAATTCGGCTAGCGGAACGCCTCGGCGAGCCACCACGAGCCGCCGTCGCTGGTGATCTTCGCGTCGACCAGCAGCGGGCGGTCGCGAGGCCCGTCGAGCCAGGCGGTGACGCCGTCGAGGTCGGCGACCGTGCGCACGGTGAGCGGCGCGCAGCCGAAGCCGGCGCCGATGGCCGCGATGTCGGTCTCCGGGAAGCGGACCGCGCCGTGGTCCTGTCCGGTGAAGTGGTGCACCTCCGCGCCGTAGGCCTCGTCGTTGTAGACCACGATCACCATGGGCAGGCCGAGCCGCGCGACGGTGTCCAGCTCGGCGACGGCCATCAGGCAGCCGCCGTCGCCGAGCGCGGCGACCGGGAGCCGGTCCGGGCGGGCGAGCGCGGCGCCGACGGCGGTGGCGAGGCCGAGCCCGATCGACTGGAACGCCTGGGTGAAGCAGAACCCGTACTCGTCGGGCACGGCGAGGTAGGCGCTCGGGTAGCCCATGAAGTTGCCGGAGTCGACGGACACGATCCGCTCGGCCGGCAGCAGCTCGTCGAGGCGCCTGCTGAGCACGCGCGGGTCGATCCGGTCCACTGTGGACTCGTCGGTGAGCGGGACGTCGCGCCAGCGCGCCTGCTTCGCGATCCGCGCGCGCAGCTCCTCGCTGCGATATCCGTCCTGAGTGGACTCGAGGGCGGCGAGCGTGTCGCGGGCGGTGGCGGCCACGTCGCCGAGCACGCCGAGGTGCACCGGACGGTGCGCGCCGAGCGCGGCCGGGTCCGCGTCGACCTGGACGAGCGTGGCGTCCGGCCCGATCAGCCTGCCGTGCCGGGTGGTCCACTGGTTCAGCGCGCAGCCCCACCCGACGACCAGGTCGGCCGCGGCGATCAGCTCGGCGGCGAGCGGCGAGGCGAACCCGCCCGAGATGCCCAGCGCCCACTGCTCGCCGGCGAAGAGCCCGTTCGCGACGGCCGACGTGGCGAGCAGTGCGCCCGCCGCCCCGGCGAGCGCGCGCAGCTCCGGCCCGGCGTGGCGGGCGCCACGGCCGGCGACGAACACGGGCCGCTGCGCGGCGCGGACGGCCGCGGCCAGCTCGGCCACCGCGTCCTCGGCGGCGCGGGCCGGCGCGGGCGCGGCCTGCGGCGGGACGGTCGCGGGTACCGCCGGTGCGGCCTGGACGTCGAGCGGCAGGTTGAGCACCACCGTGCGCCGCTCGTGGACCGCGGTGCGGTAGGCCCGCACGGTGTCGGCCACCGCGGACGCGGGGGAGTGGATCCGCTCGGGCACCGCGCCGACGGCGGCGATCGCGGCGTCCTGGTCGATGCGGAAGTTGTTCCGCACGGCCGCGCCCGGGGTGTCGGCGGTCAGCACGAGCAGCGGGGTGCGGCTCTTGGCCGCCTCGGTGATGCCGGTGAGCGCGTTGGTCAGCCCGCAGCCCTGGTGGGTGGTGACGACCGCGAGCCGGCCGCTCATCCGCGCGTACGCGTCGGCCATGGTCGCCGCGCCGCACTCGTGGCGGGCGGCGACGAACGGCACGCCGCCGTCGCGCAGCGCGTTGGTGACCACGAAGTTCCCGCTGCCGACGACCCCGAACGCCTGCGCCACGCCCAGTCCGGCGAGCGTCGAACCAACCAGTTGCGCTGTGCTACTCACCGCTCGACCAGCGCGTACACCCGCGCCGGGCTGCCCGACCCGCCGACGATCGGCAGCGGCGACACCACGAGCGCCGCGCCCGTGGTCGGCAGGTTCGCGAGGTTCTGCAGCTGGGTCAGGCCCATCTTGCCGGCGCCGAGGAAGTAGTGGTGGCACGGGAACGCGGGCTCGAAGCCGTGCGCGGCGCCCGCGTCGGTGCCGACCGTCTCGACGCCGAGGCCGACGATGTTGGTGTCCTCGGCGAGCCAGCGGGCGCACTCCGGGGCGATGCCCGGCGTGTGCGGGCCGGTCTCGTCGGCGTTGAGGAACTGGTGCTGGTCTCCGGAGCGCTTGTCCCACCCGGTGCGCAGCAGCAGCCAGCCGCCGGCGGGCAGCTCGCCGTTCTCCGCCTCCCAGAAGCGCACGTCGTCGATCTGCAACAGGTTGTCCGAGTCGGCGGCGACCTTGTCCGACACGTCGATCACGACCGCCGGCGCCACGAGCGTGCGCAGTGCGAGCTGGGAGACGTCGAGGCCGTTCTTGCCGGAGGACCAGTGCACGGGCGCGTCGACGTGGGTGCCGGTGTGCTCGCCGGTGTGGATGTTGTTCCAGTACCAGTTCGGGCCGAGCTCGTCGTAGCGGCTGATCTGCTCGAGGGAGAAGGTGATCGTGTTCGCGAACGGCGGGGGCAGCTGCAGGATCGGGGTGTCCTTCGACAGGGGCGCGGTCAGGTCGACGATCTCGACCCGGTTCTTGGCGATCGCGTCGACCAGATCCGCCAGCAGTGCCATCGTGGCCTCCTGATGTGGGGTGCTGGCTGGACACTATGCTTCCGCCCGGTCGGAGATCCAGGAGGCAATTGCACATGTCCACGAACGAGGACCTCACCCGCACGTTCAACGAGCTGGACATGAACGACGACGGGCAGATCACCATGTCCGAGTTCGCCTCCGCGATGTCGGCCCGCGGCGAGTCGATCACCGACGCGGAGGTCAGGTCGATCTTCGCCGACGCGGACGCCGACCAGGACGGGCAGATCTCGCTGGCCGAGTTCACCGCCGCCTGGAACCGCGCGGGCTAGCCAGTCCGCCTCCCCGGAATTCAAAGCGTTGGTTGCGTTCCGGCCGATGGGGCGGGTTGGTCCGGTTGGCTGTGGTTGAGTGCCGTCACGGTCCCCTGAGGTTGCGTTTTGTCGGTGCCTAGCCAGAGCGCAGGACTAGCAGGCTGATCTCGCTTGGGGCGAAGATCCGCAGCGGCGGGCCCCAGAACCCGGCGCCACGCGTGGTGTAGAGCTGGGTGCGCTCGCCGTGGCGCGACAGGCCGTGCACGGACGGCTGGTCCACGCGCACGAGGTAGTGGAACGGCCAGATCTGCCCGCCGTGGGTGTGCCCGGAGACCTGCAGGTCGACGCCGGCGCCCGCGGCGTGGCGGACCTGCTGCGGCTGGTGGGCGAGCAGCAGCACGGGCAGGCCCTCCGCCGCGCCGGCCAGCGCGTCGGCGAGGTTCGCGCCGTGGCCGGGCAGGCCGGACGCGATGGCGGTGGCGTCGTCGATACCGGCCAGCACGAGCCGGTCGCCGCCGCGTTCGACCACCTCGTGGCGGTTGTGCAGCGGTGTCCAGCCCAGCGCCGCCATGTGGTCGAGCCAGGCCTGCGCCTCGCCGAAGTACTCGTGGTTGCCGGTCACGTACACGCGGGCCAGCCGGGCCCGGACGTCGCCGAGCGGGGCGGCCTGGACGCGCCGCCGGTCGACCGTGCCGTCGGCGATGTCCCCGGCGTGGCACACGACGTCCGGCTCGAGCGCGTTGACCGCGGCGACCGTGCGCGCCGACCACCCGGCCCGGTTGATCGGCCCGAAGTGGGTGTCGGCGAGCAGCACCACCCGCGTCCCGTCGAGGCCCGGCCCGAGCCGCGGCAGCACCACCTCGGTGACCCGCACCCGCGGCACCCGCATCGCCCCGAACGCGCCCCAGCAGACCAGCACGAGCGTGACGCCGACGACGATCGCCGCCACGATCCGGGACCGCAGCGGGTTGTCCACCCCGGCGAGCGCGAGCACCACCCGCGGCACGGTGCCGAGCACGGTCCAGGTGAACAGCACCCACGCGACGCCGAGCGCGGTGTCCCCGAGGCGGGCGGCCCAGTCCTTCGCGCGGCGGCTGTGCCCCAGGAACATCAGGAACGGCAGCGCGAGCCCGGCGCCCAGGATCACCACGGTGCCGGCCACGAACACCGGCACCGGCCACTGTGGACCGGACAGCACGAGGCCCCACCACGGCCCGCCGAACAGCAGCACCAGCGCGGTGAGCACGACGCCGAGGAACGCCCGGCGGCCGCGTGGCCGGGCGACCCGGTCACGCTCCTCGGTCTGCGACATGTGACCTCCCTGGGACCACGCTACCGGCGGGTGGCGTAGGTGTCCGCCTTCGGTGGTACCACTGTTGTGGAGGTGGAAGTGGAGGTGGTGGCGGTGGCCGAGCGGATCACCGACGAGCACGTGGCGGCCGTGCTGCGCACGTACGTCCGCAGCTGCGGGCCGATGCTGGCCCGGTTGCGCGTGGACGACGGTGGCCTGGAGGACCCGGAAGTGCCCGCGGACGAGGGTGCCCTGGACCGCGGGCGGTTCGAGCGGATCAAGGAGCGGCTGGAGCAGATCCGCTACCCGGGGTCGGAGAGCTGGCGGCGGCTGAGCGTGCCCGAGCGGACGGACTGGTGGGTCAACCGGGTCGGGCGGCTCACCGCGCTCGCCGCCTCCGTGACCGGACTCGCCGGCGCGCTGGGCGACCGGCTGCCGCTGCAGGACATCCTCGGCTCGTCGGGCCAGGGGCTGCTGCTGTGCGCGATCGCCTCCGAGCACGGGGTCGACGACCGCGGCACCCGGGTGCGGCTGCTCGCGTCCGTGTTGTTCGAGCGGGACATCGACCCGGTGGTGGCCGCGGGCCGGGGCGAGTCCGAGGCCGCCGATGCCGCGGTGGTGGCCGAGCTGACGCACGAGCAGCCCCCGCCGGAGCCCCTGCGGGACAAGCGGTTCGGGGTGAAGGCGGCGGCGAGGTGGATGTGGCGGCAGGGCAGGCTGCTGATGTCGATCTCCGGTGAGCTGGAGAAGCGCCCGCACGGCCGGTTCTACCACCGCGCGCTCGGCATGCTGCCGGTCGTCGGCATGGCGGGGGACTACTTCGGCGAGCGGTCGGGCCTCAAGCGCGCGGCGCGGGCGGGGGAGAAGTGGCTGGGCGCGAACGCCACGTCACGGCTGTGACATCACGGCTGTACGTCACGGCTGTACGTCACGGCTGTGAGATCGCGATCTCGGTGCCGAGCTGCCTGCCCTCGGCCAGCGCCAGCTCGTCGCCGCTCCAGAACCGGCCGGGGTCGTACCAGTGCGGCTTGCGCGAGGCGGGCAGCAGGCCCATGGCCTGGTAGGTGATGGCGACGACCTCCGCGCAGTAGGCCGTCTCGAGGGCGCCCTCCGGCACGCGCCGGGTCACCTGCGGCACCCGGCCGACGAGCCAGCGGGAGAACAGCTTCGCCGTGGAGGGGAACGGCGTGCCGTCGAGCCGGGCGATGGTCCTGAGGACGGCGTCCTCCATGTCGCCGGTGACGGCCGGCTCGAGCTGGCGCAGCCAGGCGCGCTGCTTGTAGCGGGTCGTCCACTGCGAGACGGCGTCGCGCAGGTCGTGCAGCTGCACGCCACGCTGGCGGGTGCCGGTCCACACGTCGGTGAGCGAGCGGCCGAGCTCGGCGTGCCACATCAGCGGCGGCAGGTCCTCGATGACCACGGCCATGCCGACGTGGTTGACGGGGCTGTTCGTGGTGATGCGGATCGTGCGGTCGGCGACCGTGTTGCCGCGGAAGAGCCAGATGTCGCCGGTGCGCGTCAGGTCGGCCGCGGTGTCGAGCGCGAGCTGCGTGTGCGCCATCGCTGTAGCGTAGGGCCATGCGCTGGTGGAAGGTCTTGGGCGTGGCGGGGTTCGTGGGCGTGGCCGCCACCGGGGCGGTGATCGCCCGGGCCGAGCGGCGCAGGCGCTCGTACACGCCGGAGGAGATCCGCTCGCGGCTGCACGAGAGGGTCGCCGAGGCCCGCTGAGACCGGCACCCGTCCACGACACCGATCCGCGCTCGACCTGCCTGGAACAACGCCCGCCCGTACGGTGTTATTGCGACAACCGATACGAAGGAGCTGTTACCCGTGGCCACCGTCGAGCTGACAACGGAGAACTTCAACGATGTGGTGAGCGGTCCCGGCACCGTGTTCGTTGACTTCTGGGCGTCGTGGTGCGGCCCGTGCCGCAACTTCGCGCCCGTCTTCGCGCAGGCGGCCGAGACGCACGACGACATCGTGTTCGGCAAGGTCGACACCGAGGCGCAGGTCGAGCTGGCCCAGGCGTTCAACATCTCGTCGATCCCGACCCTGATGGCCGTCCGCGACGGCGTCGTTCTCTACGCACAGCCCGGCGCGCTGCCGGCGCCGGCGTTCGAGGAGCTGATCGGCAAGGTCCGGGCCGTCGACATGGACGAGGTCCGCGAGACCATCGCGAGCGAGCAGGCCAAGGAGCCTGCCGAGCAGCAGGCCGAGTAGCGGCCGGTGGGCTGATCAGCCGCGGTAGGCCAGCAGCACGGTGCCGAGCATGCGCGGCTCGCCCGGCAGGTCAACGTCGCCGACGGCGAACATGTCCGACGTGCCGGGCACGGTGGTGATGCCGTGCAGGCTGATGCCCACCGTGTCCGGCGGCGCGGGTGCCCTGGTGTCCACCCAGCGCCGGTCTCGGTAGGTGGCGAGGGTGGCGCTCGGCGCGGTGAAGTTCTCCAGTACCCACGGGTGACCGGCGCGGTCCACGACGAGGTCGGTGAGCCGGGCCGTGGGCAGCCCCTCGATCACCTGCCAGGTCTTCCCGTCGCCGTGCACGGCGACCGGTCCGCCGTAGCCGGCCGTGTGGCCGACCGCCCAGAGGTCGCCGGGTCTGCCGGCGATCTCGCTGAACGCGGTGTCGGCGTTGTTCAGCCCGACCTTCACGGGTGTCCACGCGGTGCCGTCCCAGTGGAACAGGAGCGGTCCCTTGAACCCGGGCCACGCGGCGTTGCCGGCGACCCAGGCGTCGTCCGGGGCGAACGCGACGATCCCGGTGAAGTCGCAGAACGTCGGCATGCCGCCGTACGAGACGCCGTCCTGCGTGCACTCGGCGGGCGGCGTGCGCTGCTGCCAGGCCTGTCCGTCGAACTCGTGGACTCCGACCTTGCCGCCCTGGTCGCCGATGAGCCAGGTGTGCCCGCCCGCGACGGCGAGGTCGGTGACGTGGGTGTTGCCGGGCTTGTTGCCGGGCGGGAAGGGCACCTCGGTCCACGCGGTGCCGTCGTAGTGCAGCACGTGGGTGGTGGTGTGGGCGGGATCGGCGCCCGCGGAGCCGCCGACGGCCCACACGTTGTCCGGCCCGTCGGCGGCGACGAGCCGCAGCCCGCCGCGCCAGGTGACGCCGGGCAGCTCCTCGGGCGACCACGTCGCGCCGTCCCAGCGCTGGACGATCGGCACGCCGTCGCCGCCGGGCTCCGCGGACTGGTGGCCGACCGCCCAGGCGTGCGTGCGGTCGGTGGCGACGACGTCCCAGAGCACGCTGGTGGGCGTGGTGCGCGGGGTGTCCGCGAGCCGCCAGGCGGGCGCCGGCTTCGCCGCCGATGACGCCGCCGCAGGCCTTTCGGCGGTACCGCGCTGCTCGGCGAGCAGGCCCTGCCGTTTGTCGCACGCGGACACGAGCAGCCCGGCGAGTACCACCACGACCACGAGCCCGCCCCGCCTCATGCGCCCCTCCTCCGTCCTCCCGTGCCGGGATGTATCACCGGCCGCCATCCCGCCTCTGCACTCGTGTCGGTGGGAGGTGCGACATGGCGGAGATCCGCATCAGCACGCGGACCGTCCGAATAGGACACCAGGTGTACTCGCTCGGCAACATCTCGGACGTCCGGACGGTACCGGTCGGCTATGCCGGAAGGCTCGCGACGTACTACCCCGTACGCGAGATCGTTGTACTCGCGATGGCCGCGACGGCCGTCGCGGCCATCCTCGACGGGCCGGCCGCGGTGGTCCTGGTCGCCCTCGCCGTGGCCCGGGTGGTGTACCTGGCAGGCGTGCTGGCGCACCGCAGGCTGGTCCGCCGGGAGTGGTACACGCTGGTCATCGAGACGGGCGGCACCCGCTACCCCGTGCTGTCGAGCACGGATCCGGTCCAGCTGGACGTGTTCGCCGGCCTGATCGTGCGCGCGGTCGGCGACCCGCCGAGCACCGAGCGGGTCGTCCGCTCGCGTGCGGAGATGGTCGTCGGGCGGCCTGCCGGTCACCAGGTCACCGCCGGGCGCCAGATAGCTCAGAGCAGGCCGTGGTCGCGGCCGTAGATCGCGGCCTGCGTGCGGTCGCGCAGGCCGAGCCTGCCGAGGATGCGGGAGATGTGGTTCTTCACCGTGCCCTCGCTGAGGTACAGGCGGGCCGCGATCTCCCGGTTGGTGGCGCCACCGGCGATGAGCCGCAGCACCTCGGTCTCGCGTGCGGTCAGCACGCCGGGTGCCGGGACGGCGGTGGACAGTGCGGCCGCGACCCGGTGCGCGGCGGCGTCGTCGAGCGGGGTGACGCCGGAGTGGGCGAGCCGCACCGCGTCGGCGAGCTCGGCGGCCGGCAGGTCCTTCAGCAGGTAGCCGGCCGCGCCCGCGCGCAGCGCCTGCACGACGTACTCCTCGTCGTCGAACGTGGTGAGCATGACGACCCGGCAGCCCGGCGCGGTGCGGCGCAGCACGGCGGCCGCGGCCACGCCGTCCAGCTCCGGCATGCGCACGTCCATCAGCACGAGGTCGGGCCGCAGCTCGAGCGTCCGCTCCACGGCCTCCTTGCCGTTGGCGGCCATGCCGACGACCGTGATGCCGTCCTGCAGGTCCAGCAGCGACGCGATGCCCTCGCGGATCAGCCGCTGGTCGTCCACGACGAGCACCCGGATGCCCGGTGTCGATGACTCGCTCGCAAGCTCGTTCATGAGCGCACCGGCACGGTCACCGCGACCCGGGTGCCGGCGCCCGGCTCGCTGGACACGTCCACCGCACCGCCGAGCAGCGCCGCCCGCTCGCGCATGCCGAGCAGCCCGAACCCGGCGTGCCCGCCTGCCGGGTGGAACCCGGCGCCGTCGTCGGTGACCTCGAGGCGGGTGTCGGCCGCACCGAAGGTGACCGCGACCGCCACGTGGTCCGCCGCGCCGTGCCGTCGCGCGTTGGTGACCGCCTCCTGCGCCGCGCGGTAGAGCGCGGTCACCGTCGCCGGGTCGAGGTCGCGCTCGGTGCCCGACACCGACACCGGCACGTCGAGCGTGGCGAGCGCGGCACGCAGCGACACCGGCGCGCGCAGCGTGCCGACCGACGTGCGGACGTCCTCGAGCGCGCGCCGGGCGGACGCGCGGGCATCGGCCAGCGCCTGCCCGGCCACCGCGGGGTCCCGCTCGGTGAACGCGGCCGCCTTCTCCAGCTGCACCGAGATCGCGGTCAGGTGGTGGCCGAGGCTGTCGTGGACGTCGCGGGCCATCCGGTTGCGCTCGGCGGCCACGGACAGCTCGGCGACCCGCGCGGCCGAGCGCACCTCCCGCGCCGCCACGTCGGCCATCGCGATCGCCATCACCAGGCCGAGACCGAACATCAGCACGTCCGACACGTAGTTCGCGTCCCGGTACCAGCCCGGCACCCACACCGCGAACCCGGCGAGCAGCATCACCAGGCACAGCCCGCCCAGCACCAGCCCGGCCGTGCGGCCGAACGTCAGGTACGCGGCGAACGGCACCAGCACGAACAGCACCCGCGACAGGCTCGACTCGTCCAGCGCCACCACGACGGTGAACAGCACGAGCCGGGCGGCGAGGAAGCCGGCCGCGGTGTGCCGCGGCGAGGAAAGCGACCGCGGGAGCCGGATCTCGGCCTGCTCGAGCGCGAACAGCAGTCCGATGCCCGCGACGAAGCCGGCGACCCGCGCCGGCCGTGCCTCGCCGAGCCCGGCAAGCGCGTAGTAGAGCCCGGCCACCAGCACGAGCGCGTAGACGGCGCCGGTGACCCAGGGGACGATCCGCGGCCTCACGCGCCGAGACTACGGGCCGGGCGAGAACGCGGCGAGGCCCGGCGAGCAGGTCTGGCCGGAGGTCATGTGCCGTCCGGCCGCGACGTTCCACCCGGCCGGCACTTCTGCCGTGCGCGCTCGCGTTCCTACCGTTCTGGCACCTGGTTCCCCGCTACAGCAAGGAGTTCCGATGCCCTCCGCAACCCTTTCCGGCACGCTCTCGGCCACGCCGGCCCGGCTCGGCGCGTGGTGCGGCGTGGCCGCGGGCCTGACGCTCGGGCTGCCCGCCGTGGTCGAGGCGGTCACCGGCGAGACCCCGGCGACAGGCTTCGTCCTGGCACTGTCCCCGGCGCTCGCGATCCCGCTGCTGGTCGCGCTCCACCTGCGGCAGGCCGCGGTCACCGGCCGGTTCGGCGCGGTCGCGGTCACCGTCAACCTCGTCGGGGTCGGGTTGTTCGGCGGCGCGGGGTTCGCGCTGAACATCGTGCTGGTCCGCCTGCCCGACGCGGTGGTGCGGGACCTCGTGCGGGGCACGGTGCTGCTCGCGCTGATCGGCAGCGCGGTCGTGTTCGCCGCGGGCGCGGTGTTGTTCGGCGTCGCGACGGTCCGCGCGGGCGTCCTGCCGCGGGTGCCGGCGATCGCCTACACGGTGGCGTTGCCGGTGCTGGCCCTCGCCGCGCCGCTGCCGGACACGATCGCGACGAGCGCGCTGCACGTGGTCGCGGGCACGACGCTGGTGTGGCTCGCGATGTCGGTCTCAGGCGTCGGCGGGCCGCTCGCGCAGGAAAATGAGCCCGGCAGCGGCCCGACGGCGTCCGTCTGAGTCACTCACCGCGCATCTGGCGGCGGATCTCCTCCAGCTTGTCCAGCCCGGCCTTCTGCCGCGCCTCGAACTGGTCCTCGACCGCCTTGCCCTCAGGAGTCCCACCGGCCAGCTCCTGCGACCCGATGGAGGTGGCGACCCGGTTCTCGATCCGGTCGCGGACGTAGTCGAAGGAGGGCACGCCGGCCTGGTCGTAGTCGCCGGGCGGCACCTGGGGGAGCGGCTTGTCGAGCGCCGTGCTGTCCTCGACGATCTCGCCGTCGATCGGTTCGTCCGTCTCTGCCATGCCACCCATTGTGCGCCGTCTCCGGACCCGGGCGCGGAGCGGTCAGGCAGCGAGGTCAGGCAGCGGGATCAGGCAGCGGGATCGGGCAGCGGGATCAGGCAGAGCGGCCGGCGCTGCGGCGGCGGGAGAGCTCGTCGTCCCACTGCTGCTGGGGGCGCGTGTACTCGTGGATGCCGGTCACCAGGCGGGCGACGTCCTGTTGCGGGCGCACGACCAGGCGCAGGTACTGCTTGCTCATGCCGAGCTTGTTGCCGCACTCGCGGATGAAGACCTGGTGGTGGTTGATGAGGTAGTCGCGCAGGTCGGAGCCGTCGATGCCGGGCGAGAGCTTGACGAGCAGGAAGTTGGCCTGCGAGGTGAACACCGTGAGCTCCGGCAGCTGGGCCAGCTGCATGGCCATGCTGTACCGGTCGCGGGCGAGCAGCTGCAGGCTGCGCTGGTACTCCGCGCCGTGGTCGCGGAGCATGAACACGATCGTCTCGGCGAGCGAGTTGAGGTTCCACTTCGGCAGCGTCTTGCGCATCTTGCCGGCGAGCCCGGGGTTGGCGACGAGGTAGCCGAACCGGATGCCGTGCAGGCCGAAGTTCTTGCCGAGGCTCTTGAGCACGACGACGTTGGGCCGGATGGCAGCCTCCATCGCGACGGACGGGTCGCGCTCGACCTCGACGAAGTCGATGAACGACTCGTCGATCACGACCAGGTCGAGGTCGGCGAGCTCGTCCATGAACCGGATGACGTCGCGGCGCGCGACGTAGCCGCCGTCGGGGTTGTTGGGGTTGCACAGCACGGCGACGCGCGAGCGTCTGGCCCGGATGAAGCGGATGTACTCGTCGACGTTGAGCTGGAAGCAGTCGGCCTCGCGCAGCGGGAACATGTCGACCCGCTTGCCGGTCTCCAGCGGCTGGTCGGTCCAGCGGCCGAACGTGGGGATGGGGATCGCGACGCTGTCGTGCACCCACAGGTGGTCCATCCACGTGATGAGCTCGGTGGACCCGTTCGACATGGCGATCGTGGCCGGGTTGAGGCCCAGCACGCGGGCGAGCTGGCCGGCGATCGTGTCCGCGTCGCTGGGGTAGAACTTCAGGACGGTCTCGAGGTTCGCGGCGAGCGCGTCGAACATCTCGGGCGTGGGGAAGTACGGGTTGCAAGGAATGCAGAAGTCCACCAGCTGCTGGCCGCGGTCGCCCATCCGCCGGGAGAGCTCGAAAAAGGAAGGGCTGTGCGCGGTCTGCTGGAACAGCCCCGCGTCCACGCTGTCGCCCACGCGATCACGTCCGTTCTCTCGCTTTTGTCACAAGCCCATACGTATGGCGCTGGACAAGAGTTCACGAACCGGTAACGGCCCGCGTCACCGGGTACCGACCCGTCCTCGAGCCGGGGCCGACCCGGTGGTCCCACACTGGACCGGTGAGTGCACTGCCAATGGTGGGGGTGTTGATGGCGTCCGGCGTCTACGCCGACCGGATGACCAAGGCGGCCGGCGTGCTCGACGAGGTCGGGGTCCCGGTCACCACGCACGTCCTCTCCGCGCACCGCACACCCGACCAGACCGCCGAGTTCGCCAGGACCGCGGCCGAACGCGGCTACGCCGTGCTGATCTGCGGCGCCGGGCAGGCCGCGCACGTGGCCGGGCTGGTCGCCGCGCACACCACGCTGCCGGTGATCGGGGTGCCGATGGGCGGCGGCCCGCTCGGCGGCGTCGACGCGCTCTACTCGACCGTGCAGATGCCCAACGGCTACCCGGTGGCGACCGTGGCGGTCGACGGCGCGGTGAACGCCGGGCTGCTGGCCGCACAGATCGTCGGCGTCGCGCACCCGGAGATCGCCGGACGGGTGGCGGCCTGGCGGGCGAAACGCGTGGCCGACAGCCTCGCGCGGGAGGCACTTCGATGACCCGGCCACGGATCTGCTTCGCGATCCTCGCGCACAACGACCTGCCCGGGCTCGCCGACATGGTCGCGAACCTCCGGGCGGCGGCGCCGGGCGAGGACGTCGTGGTCTACAACGGCGGGGCCGGCTTCGACCCGGGCGGCCTCGACGTCGACGTCTGCCCGACGAGCCGGCCGCTGCGGTACTCCGGCACGGCCAGGTTCCACGCCGAGGTGATGGCGTGGCTGGCCGGGCGGGCGCACCTGCCGGAGTACGTGGTCACGCTGGAACCGGACATGATGCTCGCACGGCGCGGGTTCGCGGACTTCCTCGACCGCACGATGGGCGACGCCGGCTACCTCGGCACCCGGTTTCACCAGGTGAGACCGGGCTGGTGGGACAACCCGATCGGGCGGCGGGCGCGCTGGAAGTGGGCGGAGGGCTGGCAGGAGCTGATCGGCACGCCGGGGCCCTACCACTCCTTCAACCCCGGCCAGGTGTTCCGCCGGGAGTACGTCGAGAAGCTCGCCGCGCACCCGGGCCTGGACCAGATCATCCGCCGGGCCGAGGCGTCCCGGCTACGCGCGATCGACGAGGTGATCTACCCGAGCCTCGCCGTGGGCCTGCGCTGCCGTCCGATGAGCAACCCGGGGTCGCGGGCGATCACGCTGAGGTGGTACCCGCCGCGGCAGCTCGCCGACTTCCTCGCCGACGAGTCGGTGTTCCTGGTCCACCGGGTGTCCACCGACCTGGCCGCGGCCGACCGGCGGATGGTCCACGACGCGGTGGCCGGCCGGCTGCGACCCCCGGCCGACTACGACGCGCGGCACGTGCCGTCCGGCCCGTGGAGCCAGGTGAAGCTGCACACCGAGCGGTTCTTCCGGCGCCGCTACCTCGACGTGCGCACCGCGCTGCTGCCCGAGGTGCCCCGCCGGGCGGCGGCTCAGCTGCGAGCAGCCAGCCAGGCGGAGATCCGGTCCAGGTAGGCCGGGACGAGGCCGGGGGTCCAGCGGCAGAAGTACCCGCACATCACCACGTTGTACAGTCCTATGTGGACGTCGATGCGGTGGCGCGCGGCGTCGTCGAGCGGGTGGAGCTCCTCGTAGGCGGCCATGAACGGGGCCTCCGTCTCCGGGTACCAGTCGAACACCAGCTCCCGGAGCTTGCCGAACTCGGCGAACTGGTCGGAGAAGCGCGCGTGCTCGAAGTCGAGCAGCCGGCTCGGCGCGCCGTCGGTGAGCAGCACGTTGTCCAGGTACACGTCGCGGTGGCACAGCGTCGGCTCGACCGGACCGAACTCGGCGACACCCCGCTCGATCCGCACGCGGACCTTGGTGAGGTCCGCGTCCACGCCGGCGTCGTGCAGCACCGTGAGCGCCTCGGTCAGGTCGGCGTCGACCTGCGCGGCCACCGACTCGTGGCGGCGCCCGCCGATCAGGTTCGTGAGCTCCGCGCCGCGCCGGGTGTGCAGCGCGCCGACCCACCGGCCGAGGGTGGCGGCCGTGTCCTGCCTGGCCGGCAGCGGGAGCTGCGCCCACTGCTGGGCCGCCTGGGTGCCCGGCACGAACTCCTGCACCAGCACCGGCGCACCGAGCGGCTCGAAGTGCGGCACGAACGCGGGGTACTTGCTCACCGGGATGCCCAGCTCGCCGGCCACCCGGGTGGCCGCGAGGAGGTTGCGCAGGTGGTCGGGGTCGGTGTTGCGGACGGGGATCTTCAGCAGCAGCGGGCCCTCGTCGGTGTGGAACAGCCAGTGCCGGTTGGCGTACCCGAGGTCCAGCCCGGCGACCTCCCGAACCATGGCCTGCGGGCATGCCGCGGCGAACGCCGCGCGGACGAGTTCGTCGGTGAGCTCCACCGTCCATCCATATCACGCGGCGATAGGGTCCGGACCATGCGGCTCACGGTGCTCGGCGGCGGTGGGGTGTGGCCCGGGGCCGGCGGGGCCTGTGGTGGGTTTCTCCTGGAGCACGACGGGTTCCGGCTGCTCGTCGATCCCGGCTTCGCCGTCGTGCCACGGCTGTTGCGGGTGGTGGGGGCAGGCGAGGTCGACGCGGTGTACGTGACGCACGGGCACCCGGACCACTGCGCCGACCTGAACCCGCTGCTGCGCGCCCGCGCACTGTCCGGTGTGGACATGCCGGCTCTGCCCGTCTACGCGCCGGACGGCGCCGTCGACGCCGTGCTCGCGCTGGACCGGGCGGGGATGCTCGACTGCGACGTGCGGCCGGTCGCCGACCGGTTCCACATCGGGCCGTTCGCCGTCGAGGCGCGGATGCTGCCGCACTCGCTGCCCAACGCGGGAGTCCGCCTCGCCGCGGGCGGGGAGGTGCTCGCCTACACCGGCGACTCCGCGCCGTGTGCGGACGTCGTGGCTCTCGCCCGGGACGCCGACGTGTTCGTCGCCGAGGCGACGTTTCTCGACGACGTGCCGGACGGCGCGCGTGGCGTGCTGTCCACCGCCCGGGACGCCGGCCGGCAGTGCGCGCTCGCCGGCGCCGGCCGGTTGCTGCTTACCCACCTGCAGCCCGGCACGGACCCGGCGGCCGCCGTCGCCGTCGCGGGGGAGGAGTTCGGCGGGGAGATCGCCGTGGCGGTGCCGGAGGTCTAGACGGCCTCGGCCGGCTCGGCGGCCTCGGCTGCGGGCAGCCGGCGGCCCACCGCGTTCATCGCGATCGTGCCCACCAGGGCCAGTGCGCCCAGCGCCAGCCACGGCAGCGTGTGGCTCGCGGTGAACAGGACCGTGAACAGGACCGGCGCCACGACGGTCGCCAGCGTGAAGGAGTACTGGAAGATCGCCAGGTACCGGCCTCGCAGGTCCGCCGGTGCGGCGGCGGCCGCCAGCGCGTTCGACACCGGGTTGTGGATCAGCTCCGCCGCGGTGAAGAACAGCGTGCACACCGCCAGGTAGGGCAGCAGCACCCCGACCGGCACGCTCGCCGCCAGCGCCGAGCCCGCCGCCCACACCGTCCACAGCGCACCGGACAGCATCAGCGCGCGCGGCCGCGACAGTGGGCGCACCACCCGCACGGCCAGCGTCTGGCTCAGCGCCAGCAGCAGCGTGTTCCCCGCCAGCAGCGGGCCCACGTACCAGCCCGGCGCGGCCAGCCCCTCGACGACGTAGATCGGCAGCGCCACCCCGAGGAACACGCTGCACAGCGCGAACACCGCGTTCGTCACGATCAGCGCCTGGTACGGGCGGTCGGCCAGCAGCACCCGGTACCCGCCGCGCGCCGCCGACGTCCGCGGTGCGGGCCCACCAGCGCGCACGAACAGCAGCAGCACCCCCGCGACGACGAACGACACGGCGTTCGCCAGCGCCAGCATGCGGAACGTCGACTCGGTCCCCACGCCCAGCAGCAGCCCGCTCAGCAGCCCGCCGAGCCCGAAGCCCGCCGTCTGGGCCATCCCGACCAGCGCGAACCACCGGTCCGTCGGCCCGCCCGACTTCTCCGCGACGTCGGCCACCAGCGTGAACACCGACGACCAGAACGCCCGCTGCCCGGCCGCGGCCAGCACCGCCGCCGGCACGAGCGTGGCCGGGCCGGTCACGCCGAGGTAGCCGAAGAACGCCGCCGCCTGCACGACCTGCGCGCCGATCAGCACCGCGCGGGGGCCGAACCGGTCCACCAGCTGGCCGACCAGTACCGGGACCGGCAGGCTCACCGCCGCCGCGACGCTCAGCAGGACGCCGACGGTGACGAGGTCGATCTTCGGCACCTTCGCGAAGTACAGCAACGACAGCGGCAGGAACAGGCCGCTGCCGAGCGCGTCGATCGACACGGCGGTGAAGAACGGCACGGTGCGCGTCGCCATGCGGGACAAGTCCTTTCGTCGGGAACCCACACAGACTGAAAACAGACCGATCGGTTTGTCAACTCCGCTCGTGCCGGAGTCGAGCCGGGGCCGACGCGGGGCGGGTTCCGCGACCGCCCGGGGCACGATCGACGGGTGCGCATCGTGTTCGCCCAGAAGTGGCCGTACTACCCGAACATCGGCGGCGGGAGCAAGTCACAGCGACTGATGATCGAGCAGCTCGTCCGGCTCGGGCACGACTGCCACGTGATCACCCCGGGGTGCGGCCCCGGCTACGAGGCGCCGGCCGGCCTCACCCTGCAGCTGGTGTCCGGTTTGGACGGACTGGTGCCGGCGATCCGGGAGCAGGCCGCCGCGGCGGACCTCGTGGTGCTGCCCAACGACGACCACGACTGGGCCATGCTCGCCGCCGCGGTCGACACCGCGCCGGGCCGCGTGGTGTGCCTGGTGCACACCGTGCAGCAGCTGCCGTTCGGCGCCCGTGCGTTCCGGGCGGACGAGCGGGCCACTGACCTGCTGGGCCGCTGCGCCGGCATCGCGTGCGTGAGCCGCGCCGCGCAGGAGTACCTCGCGACGGAGGCCGGCCTCGCGTCGGAGGTCGTGTACCCGTACGTCTACGAGGAGCTGCTCGACGCGCCGGCGAGCGACGGGGACACCGTGATGCTCGTGAACCCGTGCGCCTACAAGGGGATCGACGTCCTGCTCGGCCTCGCGGCCCGGTTGCCGCGGGTGCCGTTCACCGGCGTGCGCGGCTGGGCAACGACCGGCGACGACCTCGCGCGGCTGAAAGAGCACGACAACATCGAGATCGCCGAGCCGGATGACATCCGCAAGCTGCTCGCCCGCGCGCGGGTGCTGCTGATGCCGTCGCTGTGGGACGAGACCTTCGGGTACACCTGCGTCGAGGCGATGCTGCACGGCGTGCCGGTGCTGGCGAGCCGGCTCGGCGGCCTGGTCGAGGCCAAGCTCGGCGTGCCGTACTCGCTGCCGGTCAAGCGGATCGAGCGGTACCGCGACGACGGCGTCGCCTGGCGCCCGGGCTGCGACGTGCCGGCGCAGGACCTCGGCCCGTGGTGCGACGCGCTGCACGCCCTGTGGTCCGACGAGGCCCACCACGCGTCGATCGCCGGGCGGTCCCGGATCGCGGCCCGCCGGTTCGTCGACGGCCTGGCGGTCCACGACCTGAGCGACTATCTCGAGGGAGTGGCGCGGTGACCGGCGACGAGCAGGCGATCTGGGCCCGGAACGCGGAGGTGCCGCTGTTCGTGGCGCTGGGCCGCAACCGGCCGGCTTTCCGGTGGGACGAGCCCGAGCACCGTCCGCTGATCCTGCGGCACGTCACGTGGTGCCAGGACCAGGAGGCGGCGGGCCGGCTGATCGGCGCGGGCCCGCTCGCCCCGGCACCGGGCGGGGCGGACGCGCTGATGATCGTCGCCGCCCCGACGCGCGAGAGCCTGGACCGGCTGCTGGCCGCGGACCCGCTGGTGGTGGCGGGCGTGCGCCGCTACGAGGTGACCGGCTGGCTGCTCAACCAGGGCACGGCCCGCCACTGCGCCCGCGCCGCCGCCTGACCGCGGGCCTACAGGCCACTCTCGTTGACCAGGCGCTTCGGGGCACGGCAGCGCCACGCGTCGGTGAGCAGCTCCGCCAGCTCCTCCTCGCCGACGGCCGCC
Source organism: Actinophytocola sp. (assembly GCA_035995025.1). Taxonomy (GTDB): domain Bacteria; phylum Actinomycetota; class Actinomycetes; order Mycobacteriales; family Pseudonocardiaceae; genus Actinophytocola. The sequence goes on along the minus strand of DASYKY010000080.1, from coordinate 76,095 downwards.
AGCCGGACGAGCACGGCCGGGAAGCCGTTGTAGTGCGGCTCGGTGAAGAACTTCGCCCCGTCGGCGGCCACCAGCGCCTGCTTCTCCTCCTCGCTCGCGACCCGCACGGCGAGCACCTCGGGCTGCGGCACCCGCGGCTTCCTCGGCGCCGGGCGCTCGAGCCATACCCACGCGAATCCCTTGCCCCGCACGGAGAACGCGAAGTGCTCGGCGGCCTCCTCGACCTCGGGCAGCGTCAGCGCGATGCGCCGCACGGCCGCCTGGTCAGCCATGCTGGATCACGCAGAACCTGTTGCCCTCGGTGTCGGCGAGCACCACGAAGTCGGCGTCGGCGGGGTAGTCCGGCCAGTCCACCCGGGTCGCCCCGATGCCCACGAGCCGCTCGACCTCGGCCGCCTGCCGGTCCGTGTACAGGTCCAGGTGGACGCGTGGCCTCTCCTGCACGGGCGTCTCCGACAGGCCGAGCGAGATGTTCGGCCCGCCACCGGAGGCGGGCGTGAGCACGACCCACGCGTCCTCCGGCTCGTCGCGCGGCAGGTAGCCCAGCGCCCGCGTCCAGAACTCCGTCGCCCGCCGCACGTCCGACGCGCCCATCACCACCGATCCGACCCGCATGCCCACTGTCTAGCACCCGTCCAGCAGCCGGGTCGACGGTCACCGCTCGGTGGCGGCGATGACCCGGGACAGCGCCTTGTGCAGCGCCTCCAGCTCCTCGATCGACATTCCGAGCTTCTCGACCACCCGGTAGGGGATCTTCTCCGCCTCGGCACGCAGAGTCCGGCCCGCGCCGGTCAGGTCGACCTCGAGCTGCCGCTCGTCGGCGCGGGCGCGGCGGCGGGTGACGTAGCCGAGCGACTCGAGCCGCTTGAGCATGGGGGAGAGGGTGGCCGGCTCGTGGCGCAGCGTCTCGCCGATGTCGCGAACCGACCGGGGCGAGGACTGCCACAGGGCCAGCAGCACCAGGTACTGCGGGTGGGTCAGCCCGTGCGGCTCGAGCAGCGGCCGGTAGATCGCGATCACGCTGCGCGAGGCGACCGACAGCGCGAAGCAGACCTGCCGGTCGAGAGCGAGCGGGTCGGGGCCGAGGTCCATGATGCTTAACACCCTAATAGTTAGTGTACTAAGTGTTAGTGTACTTCCATGGCTGAACGACCGAACCCGATCCAGTGGCTCCGGTACGCGATCGGTGGCCGCCTGCCGGAGTCGTTGCACGGCTGGGTCCTGCGGGACGTGACGGCGCGGACGTGGATCTGGCGCCACGTGGCCAGGATGAGCGTGCTGGTGGCGCCGCTCGCGGCCGCGTGCCTGCTGGTGCCCGGACCGCTGGGCCTGCGCGCCGCGATGGCGCTGCTGCTGGTGATCGTGGGCGCGTACTTCTCCCTGTCGTACGTGGAGGAGAGCTGCGACATGCGGGCAGTCAAGCACGGTCACGCCCCGGGCTCGGCGAAGGCGATCCGCGACTCGCGCAACGAGGCGGCCGAGGCCCGCATCCGGGCGCGGTACGAGGCCGAATACCGCTGAACAGGGCCGGACCGGTGACGGCCCACGGGAAGTGAACGGGGCCGCACCGTACGCTGGGCGGGTGGTCGCACCCGCCGTTTCGCCGGAGTCCTCGTCGGATTCACCGGCCGCACAGGACAGCACGGACGAGCGGCCGCCGCGCTGGCACGTCCTGGTCCGGATGCTGGTCGCGGCGGCGGCCGGCGTGCTGCTCTACCTCGGCGGCCCGCCGCGCACGCTCTGGTGGTTCGCGCCGATCGCGTTCGCGATCCTCGGCTGGGTGATCCGGGACCGCCGCGCGCGGGCCGGGTTCGGCTACGCGCTGTTGTTCGGGCTCGGCTACTTCGTGCCGTTGCTCGCGTGGACCGGCGAGTTCGTCGGCCTGGTCGCGTGGCTCCCGCTGGCGCTGGCCGAGGCCGCGCTGGTCGGGCTGTCCGGCGCGGCGATCGCGGTGGTGACCGTGCTGCCGGCGTGGCCGGTGTGGGCGGCGCTGCTGTGGGTCGCGGGCGAGGCGCTGCGGTCGGTCTTCCCGTTCGGCGGCTTTCCGTGGGGGAACATCGCGTTCACCCAGCCCGAGGGGAGCTACCTGCCGCTTGCCACGGTCGCCGGCACGCCGCTGATCGCGCTAGCCGTGACGCTGACCGGGTTCGGCCTCACCGCGGTGGCCCACCGCCTGGTGCGCCGCGAGTTCGGCGTGCGCGGGCTGCTCGCCCCGGTGCTCGCCGTCGTGCTGCCGGTCGCCGCCGCGTTCGGCGCGCTGCCGCTGGTCGGCACGGACCCCAACGACGGCGAGGCGACGGTCGCGGTCGTGCAGGGCAACGTGCCGCGCGCCGGCCTGGACTTCAACTCGCAGCGCCGGGCCGTGCTGGACAACCACGTCGCGCGCACCATCAAGCTCGCCGACGACGTCGACGCCGGCCGCGAACCCAAGCCGGACCTGGTGATCTGGCCGGAGAACTCGTCGGACATCGACCCCTACCGCAACCCCGACGCGTGGGACGGCATCCAGCGCGCCGCCCGGGCGATCGGCGCCCCGATCGCCGTCGGCTCGGTGCTCATCGGCGACGACGACCTGCCGCGCAACACGATGCTGCTGTGGCAGCCGGAGCGCGGGCCCGTGAGCCAGTACACCAAGCGTCAGCTCCAGCCGTTCGGCGAGACCATGCCGTGGCGCCCGTTCTTCCGGCTGTTCACCTCCGCCGTGGACCGGGCGGGCCAGTTCGTCCCGGGCGACAAGGCGACGATCTTCCACATGGCGAACGCCCGGGTCGGGCTCGCGACCTGCTACGAGGTCGCGTTCGACGGCGTGGTGCGCGACTCGGCCAAGGGCTCGAACATCCTCGCGGTGCCCACGAACAACGCCACGTTCGGGTACACGGACATGACCTACCAGCAGCTCGCCATGGACCGGGTGCGGGCCGTCGAGCACGGCCGGACCGTGGCCGTCGCGGCGACGAGCGGGGTCAGCGCGTTCGTGCGCCCGGACGGCTCGGTGAGCCAGCAGACCGGTCTGTTCGCCCCGGCTGCCCTGGTCGAGCGGGTGCCGCTGCGGTCAACGACTACGCTGTCCGATCGACTCGGTTCGAGCCCGGAGTGGGTCCTCACGATCCTCGGGCTCGGTGGCCTGGCCGCGGCGATCGTCGTGCGGCGGCGCAGGCGGGTCAGCACGTAAGCGGAGAACCAGCCGGCGCGCAGGGGCGTCGACGAGGAGGAGAACGACGTATGGCGGACCAGCTCGAGCCGGTGCTGGTGGTGATCCCGACGTTCAACGAGCGGGAGAACATCGAGTCGATCATCGCCCGGCTGCACGCGGCGCAGCCCAAGGCGCACGCCCTCGTCGTCGACGACGGCAGCCCGGACGGTACCGGGGAGATCGCCGACGAGCTGGCGAAGAACGACGCCGACGGGCGCGTGCACGTGATGCACCGCTCGGAGAAGAACGGGCTCGGCGCGGCGTACGTGGCCGGGTTCCGCTGGGGCCTGGACCGCGACTACGCGGTGCTCGTCGAGATGGACGCCGACGGCTCGCACGCGCCGGAGGACCTGCCGCGGATCCTGGACGCGCTCACCGACGCGGACCTGGCGATCGGCTCGCGGTACGTGCCGGGCGGCAAGGTCGTGAACTGGCCGAAGCGGCGGTACTTCCTGTCCTGGGGCGCCAACGTGTACTCGCGGGTCGCGCTCGGGGCGAAGGTCAAGGACATCACCGGCGGCTTCCGCGCCTACCGGCGGGCGGCGCTGGAGAAGATCCGCATCGACAACGTGGCCTCACAGGGCTACTGCTTCCAGATCGACCTGGGCTGGCGCACGATCGAGGCCGGCTTCACGGTGGTCGAGGTGCCGATCACGTTCACCGAGCGGGTCCACGGTCAGTCGAAGATGTCGAGCGACATCATCCGCGAGGCGCTGATCCGGGTCACGAAGTGGGGCCTGCGCCGCCGCGGCACCCAGGTCCGCGGGCTGTTCCGGCGGGGGAGATGACTCACGTCGTCGAGGGGGAGTGGCGCTGGGGCGACGAGCTGGACGCCGTCGTCGCTGCGCCGCGCTCGCACCGCGTGGTGTTCGAGAACGAGCGCGTGCGGGTGCTGGAGGTGTCGCTCGAGCCGGGGGTGCACGAGCCGGAGCACACACACCGCTGGCCGAGCGTGATGATGACCGACGCGCGGGCCCGGATCCGCTACTACATCGGCGACCGGTTGTCGTTCGAGTCGCCGGACCCGCTGCCGCCGCGTCCGGAGCTGACCGGTTCGTGGACGCCGCCGGAAGGCCCGCACTCGGTGGAGAACATCGACTCGGTGCCCATGCACGCCATCCGGGTCGAGTTCAAGTCACTCTGAGATCGGTGTGGATCGCGTTAGGACTGGTCGTGGTCGCGGTGATCGCACCGGTCGTGGTCGCGACACGAGCACTCGAGATGACGTGCCCTGAAACGCCGATTGCCACATCCGGGACGGGCAATCCCTTGGATGTGGCAATCGGTACTCGGTAAGCCGCGGGAGGGCTTACGCGGTTCTGCTGCGGCGCACCTTCAGCTCCTGCAGGCGCTCGTCCAGCAGGTCCTCCAGTTCGGGGATGCTCCGGCGCTCGAGCAGCATGTCCCAGTGCGTGCGCGGAGGCTTGACCTTCTTGGCCTCCGGCTCGGTGCCGTCGATCAGCTTCGATGCGGTGCCGTGCAGACGGCATTCCCACATCGCCGGGACCTCGGCGTCGTCGGAGAAGGGGACCACGAACTCGTGGTCCTTCGGGCACGCGTAGCGGATGGTTCGGCGTGGCGCGAGATCGTGGTTACGATCGGTCTCGTAGCTGACCGCGCCAAGTCGGCTTCCACGGAGTACACGGTCGGCCATCGCGACGTCCTTTCGTTCGGTTCGAGGCTCCCGGCTCGAACCAGGGTGGTGCTCACCAAGAGCAACGCCGCAGCAGGTCATTTCGTTCCCGCCTGCCACGCGCGGTTGCTCAGGGTGATCTCCGGTCTCCCCGCATCTTTAGTTTCCACCGTGGAGACGGTGCTTAAACATGTTCGTGACGCACCTGTCCAAGGATTGGCCTGGACGTCACCCATCTGGTCGAAAAGTATGCGCCTGATGGCCCTTAGGCGAGACTGAGCTGTCCCTGCGCGGCCACGGTGGGGCCGAGATCGCCCAGACGGAAGTGCCGACGGCACAGAACCTGGTAACGGACGGTAGTCGTGCTGTCGAGACGTGCCGACTCACGTTCCGTGTCCGCCACGAGCACGGTGTCGCCTGCGCGGATCACCTCGCCGTCGACGACGCGGGCGTTGAAGCGGGCCGGCAGCCCGCACCAGCACAGCACGTCGACCTGGACCGGCTGGAGATCGTCGGCCAGCTCGAACAGCCGCCGCGACCCGGGGAACAGCTGGCTGCGGAAGTCGGTGGCGATGCCGAAGCTGTACACGTCGACCTGGACGTCGTCGGCGAGCTCGGCCAGCTGGTCGACCTGCTCCGGCGCGAGGAACTGGGCCTCGTCGACGATCAGGTAGTCGACCCGGGTGCCTTCCGCCCACCGGGCGCGGACGAGGTCGCGGATGTCGACCTGCGAGTCGACCTCGATCGCGGTGCGGGTGATACCTATGCGGCTCGTGATCTGCGCGCGGCCGGATCGGTCGTGGTGCACCAGCAGCAGCCCCTTGCGGCCCTGCCGCGCCTGGTTGTGGTCCACCTGCAGCGCCAGCGTCGACTTCCCGCAGTCCATGGGCCCGTAGTAGAACCGCAGGTGCCCGATCACCGGCACACCGCGCCGCGACCCCGCGGCGGGCACCGCGGACAGCGCGTCGGTGGGGTCGTCGGTCAGGTCGGCCACGTCGAGACGGGGCGGCATCGGTTCCACGAGCGGCCACCCTATCGACCGGGCACGCTAGAGCACCGCGGGCTCCGGGTTGCCGACCGCCTGGATGGCCCGGCGCACCGGCACGAAGAACATCAGGACCAGGCCGATGAAGAAGAACACCACGAGCGAGATGATCGCCGGCCGGTACGAGCCGGTCGCGCCCGCGACGATCGCGAACAGCGCCGGGCCCATCCACGAGGTGGCGCGCTCGCCGATCTCGTAGATCGAGAAGTACTGGGCCTCCTTGCCGGGCGGCACCATCTGGCTGAACAGCGACCGGGACAGCGCGTTCGTGCCGCCGAGCACCAGGCCGATGCCCACGGCCAGCAGGTAGAACTGGATCGCCTGCCCGGCCTGCACGAAGTACGCGAACGCGATCACGACGACCCAGACCGACAGGCTGATCATGATCGTGCGCTTGGCGCCGAGCCGCTTCGCGACCATGCCGTGCAGCACGCCGCCGAAGAACGCCACGAACTGCACGATGAGGATCGTGCCGATCAGCACCGTGTCGTCGAAGTGCAGCTCCTCGCTGCCGTACTGCGCCGAGACGTTGGCGACGGTCGAGATGCCGTCGGTGTAGATGAGGTACGTGCCGAGGAACGCGAGGGTCAGCGGGTAGGACCGGGCGAGCTTCACCGTGCTGGCGAGTTCCCTGAAGCCGCCGCCGACGACGTTCGCGCCGTGCTCGCCGCCGTGCGGGCGCTGGTGGTTGCGCAGCCGGCGCAGTGGGATCAGCGTGAACCCGGCCCACCACAGGCCCGACATGAGGAACGCGATCTGCGCGGCGTTGCCCTCGGTCAGGCCGAGCGAGTCGTGCGCGAGGTAGATCACGAGCTGCAGCAGCAGCGCGCAGCCGCTGCCGAGGTAGCCGAACGCCCAGCCGCGGGTGGACAGCGCGTCGCGCTCGTCGGCGGTCGCGATGTCCGGGATGAACGAGTAGTAGATGACCACCGAGGTGCCGAAGCCGATGTTGCCCAAGATGAACAGGACGACGCCGAGCTGCCAGTCCGTGCCGCTGACCAGCGACATCAGGGCGGTCGCCGTAGCACCGCCGAACGCGAAGGTCGCCAGCATGCGCTTCTTGTTCTGCGTGCGGTCGGCGATGGCGCCCATCAGGGGCACGATCAGCACCTGGACGACCGTGGCGACGGCGAGCAGATAGCCCCACAGCGAGCCGGCCTGGAAGTGCAGGCCGAACACGTCGATCTGGCAGTTGACGAGCTTGTTGGCGTTGCCGTCGGCGTCCTCCGGACACGGGTTCGTGCCGTTGGTCGCCTTGTCCGCGATCGCCGCGTCGGCCGCCACGGCGGTCAGGTAGAGCGCGCCGAACACCGTGATGACCGACGTCGGGAACACCGAGTTGGCCCAGTCGTAGAACACCCAGCCGCGCTGCTCGCGACGCCGGTCGGGCGTACTGCCGACCGCCTCCTCATCGACGACGCTCATCTCACCCTTTCCTCCGTCCCGGAACTGGGACGGGACCTTAGCGGTAGGCCGACCCTCGGTGATCGACTCGACCCTCCCTGATGCCAAACGGTGCTCTCCCGGACCGGAAAAGTTCGGCGTGTCGCTACCGTGTGCGACTGAAGGTGCGTGCGATGCTGATGTGTTGGAAGTTGCGGTTGTGACTTCTGTGAAACGTGTTTACCGTCGGCAGGCATGAGCGGTAGACGCATGCTTGTCCGTTCCCTGCTGATCGCCCTCGCCGCTTTCGGCGTCCAGTTCGCGCTGACCGGCTCCGCCGCCGCGGACCCACCCGCCAGCTCCTGGGCCCGGCTGCGCACGTGTGAGTCCAGCGGGCGCTACGACATCGTCGCCACGAACGGCCACTACGGCGCCTACCAGTTCGACCTCGCGACGTGGCGCAGCGTCGGCGGTGCCGGCTACCCGCACCGGGCCAGCCCGCGCGAGCAGGACTACCGCGCGCTGTACCTCTACCGGATGCGTGGCTGGCAGCCGTGGACCTGCGCGCGGCGGCTCGGCCTGCGCGAGGACGCCAGTGCCCGCAGCAGGCGGGCGCCGAGCCGGGCCGAGGCCGCCTACATCGGCGGCGGCGGTGCGGCGCCCACGCCGCCGTCCGGCGGGATGCCGCCGTGGCCGGGCGTGGTCTACGACTACGGCGACTGCGACAACTCGCTGCGGGCGTTCCAGCTGCGGATGAACAAGTTCGGCTATGACTTCCAGGGCACGGGCTGCTACTACGCGGAGACCCGCGCGGCCGTGCTCGCCCTGCAGCGGGCCAACGGCATCAAGACCTCCGGCCTGCTCGGACCGAAGACGTGGCGGGCCGCGTGGAAGGGCAAGCCGCCGGTCGGCTGACCGGGCACCGGGCGGCCCGCCCTCAGGAGCCGGCTCCCCGCCGGTTCGCCCGTGCGTGGCGGCGGCCGAGCCAGACCGCGAACCCGATCGTCGCCAGGCCGGCCAGGATGACCAGGGTCCATGGCAATGACGTCGCCGGCTTGTCCACGCCGGCCTGCGACTTCGGTGCGACCGCCTGCCGGGTGGTCGTCGGCGGTGCGCCCGGGCCGACGATCGCCGCGTCCGCGGCGGCGGGCGGGAACGACGGCCGGACCGTGCCCCACGTGTGCGGCGCGCGCACCTTCATGTCGCTCGGCGCGATCTCGACCGCGCCCGGCACGCGCACGGTCGCGACGAGCGCGTCGGGCAGGAGTACCTCGTGCTTCGACGCGATGGTCCACGTGCCCTCGTGCGGGAACACGACCTCCGCCGCGTAGTGGCCCGCGGTCCCCGTCGCCAGGCCGGGGAACCCGACGGTGTCCCCGCCCTTCTCGGTGGCCACGAGCGCGGTCGGCCCGAGGTCGCCGCCCAGGTACGGGTAGGACCCGTGCTGGAGGATCCAGTACCCGAAGGTGTAGGTCACGCCCGGCTCGACCCGCGCCGGCGGCGGGTCCAGCAGCGTCTCCTCCCAGTTCCCCGCCTGCGCGGTCGACGTCACGAGCAGCCCACTGGTCAGCACGGTCACCAGCACCACGAGGATCCTTCGCATGCCCTGAACTACACCGCCCGCGCCCGCGCGGTTCCGCCGGATCGAGTGGAACCTTCGCGTGCCCGGCGGTGTATCAGGGGTGGTCGAGGAGGACACGACGAACGACGACACCACCGACGCCGAGGCGGTGGACCGGGCCCGCGCCGGCGACCGGGACGCGTACGCGATCCTGGTCGCCCGCCACGGCGCGCTCGCGCACCGGACCGCCTACCTCCTCGGCGCGGGAGCCGACGCCGAGGACGTGGTGCAGGAGGCGTTCGTGAACGCCTACCGCGCGCTCGGGTCGTTCCGCGCAGGTGCGCCGTTTCGCCCGTGGCTGCTGCGGATCGTCGCCAACGAGACCGGCAACCTCCGCCGCGGCTCGCGCCGTCGCCGCACGCTCGAGCTGCGGCTGGCGGAGCCGGACGTCGCCGCGACCGAGCCGGAACGCGAGGCCGTCGCGGCGGACGTCCGGGCACGGCTGCTGGCCGCGGTGAACGCGATGCCCTTCCGGGACCGCCAGGTGCTGGCGTGCCGCTTCTTCCTGGACCTCACCGAGGCGGAGACCGCCGAAGTGCTCGCCTGGCCGCGCGGCTCGGTGAAGTCGCGGCTGTCCCGGGCGATCGGCAGGCTCCGCCGGACCCTGCCGGACCGGTTCGCGGCGGAGGTGGCCCGTGACCAGTGACGGCCGCGGCGGCGACCGCACCGACCGCGTCGAGGCCGCCCTGCGCGAGGTCGGCTCCCGCCTCGCGGTGCCCGAGCCGCCGGACGACCTGGCCACCATCGTGCTGGCCCGGCTCGACGAACCCGCCCGGCGCCCGGCGGGTCGTGTCCTGCCGCGGCTCGTCGCCGCGGCTCTCGCGCTGCTCGCCGCGCTCGCCGTCGCGATGGCCGTCTCGCCGACGGTGCGCGCCGCGGTGCTCGACTTCCTGCGGTTCGGCGGCGTGGACATCCACTTCGCGCCGCCTCCGGTCGCTCCGACGAACACCGGCACGGCGCTGCCGGGGGAGCGGGACGTGTCGCTCGCGCGGGCCCGCTCCGCGGTCGACTTCGACATCCGCGTGCCGCGCCTGCTCGGCGAGCCGGCCTCGGTGCGGGTGATCGAGAACGTCCCGGACGACGGCACCCCGCCGCGCGTCGTGTCGCTGCGCTACGACAACGCCCGCGTCGACGAGTTCGACGGCCGGATCTCCCCGGTCTTCGAGAAGTTCACCCACGCCGACGACGTGGTCCGCACGACGGTGCGCGGCGCGCCCGCGTTGTGGGTCCCCCGCGCGCATCCCATTCTCTACGTCGACGCGCACGGCGTCGTCCACGAGGAGGCGGCCCGGCTCGCCGCGCGGACGTTGATCTGGGAGGAGAACGGGCTGTCCTACCGCATCGAGGGCGACCTCACCCGGCAGCAGGCCGTCGCGATCGCCGAGTCGATGAGCTAGCCGCTACGCCGCCCACATCCCGCGCTCGCGCAGCACGTCGCGCAGCACCGCGGGGCGGTCGGTCATCAGGCCGTCCACGCCCAGGTCGATCAGCTCGCGCATCTGGACCGGCTCGTCGACCGTCCACACGTGCACCTCGATGCCCCGCCGCCGCGCCGCGGTGATCAGCCGCCTGTCCACGATCGTCAGCCTGCCCTGGCGCACCGGGACCTGCGCGATCCACTGCCCGCCGCGACCGCCCGGCAGCCACCGCGGCAGCCGGCCCGCCGCCCACAGCCGGGCGATCGCCTTCGTGCCCATCGACGTCAGCACGCCATCGCCCGCACCCCGGCGCACCTTCGCCAGCCGCGCCTCGGAGAACGACGCCACGCACACCCGGCCGAACGCGTTCGCCCGGCGCAGCGTGTCGATCATGGGCTGGACCGCGGACTCGGCCTTCACGTCGATGTTCAGCATCGCCTCCGGCACCTCCTCGAGCAGGTCCTCCAGCCTGCTCACCGGCTCCCGGCCGCCGATCTTCGCCCTGCCGACCACCGACCACGGCAGCTGCGCCACCGGGCCGTGCGCGTCGGTCGTGCGGTCCAGCACGGGGTCGTGGTGCACGACGACCACCCCGTCGCTCGTCGCGTGCACGTCCGTCTCCAGATAGCGGTACCCCTCGTCCACGGCGCGGCGGAATGCCGACAGCGAGTTCTCCATTCCGGCCAGCTCGTCGTAGTGCCAGCCGCGGTGGACGAACGCGCGCGGGTAGGGACCCGAGAAGTACATGTGGTCGCGCACGCACCGAGTGTGCCGCAGCGGCGTGGCGGGTGGGTGCACAAGTTGTGGCGAGATAGCGTCGCGCACATGGCGCAACTCCCTACTACTCCGTACGGCCCATGACGCCCACACCGGAACGGCTCAAATTTCGGACCGATTCAAGACACTGCGGATGGTGTGGACTGCGCCTGCCGGACGATGGCCGGGTCGGCCGCCCTCGCCGCTACTGCTCGCAATCATGCAGGCAGCGGGCTTATGAGCGGCGCACGGCCGTGCAGCGCGGCGGGCTGCCGGAGGACGCCGTGGTGCTCTCGTCGGCCGAGCTGACGGATTTGCAGGACCGTCTGTTCCAGCTACGCTGCGCAGCCGAGGACGTGGTCACGGCAGCGGAAGACGGGGCCGCGCCCGGGGAGCTGAAGAACCTGGCGGCGCAGGTGGTGCGCAGTGCTCACGGGCTGGAGCGGCTGCGCTGAGGGACCGGCGTCGTCTAGTCTTCGCGGACGATTGCCGAGTCAACAAATGAGGCGCCGGTATGAGCACCGAGAGCACCGTGGGTGCCGAGGTGCTGGCGGCTGTGCTCGACGCGTCCGACACCGCGTTCGCCGTCACCGACCCGCGTGGCCGGGTCCGCTGGGTCAACCAGCCGATGGCCAAGCTGCTCGACCTCACCCCGGAGCAGGCCGCCAACCGCTCCCTGCCCGCCCTCATCGCCGGCCTCCCCATCGAGCCGGCCCCCGAGGGTGTCCTGCTGTCCCTGGCCACGGTGGCGGGGGAGCACCGCTGGCTCGAGGCGCGCTGCACCGCGCTGCCCGGCGACCGGCTGCTCTACCGGGTGGCCGACGTCAGCCGCTGGCGCGAGCTCAGCGTCGACCCGCAGCAGCGCGGCAAGTGGCAGACCGAGCTCGTCCGTCTCGCCGACGAGGACCCGCTGACCGGTCTGCTCAACCGCCGCGCGCTGACCCGTGAGCTGGAGCGCCGCCTCGCCCTCGGCGGCAGCGGCGCGCTGCTCGTGCTCGACCTGGACAACTTCAAGGACATCAACGACCTGCGCGGCCACCCGGCCGGCGACCGGGTCATGTGCATGCTCGCCGACGTGCTGCGCGACCGCCTCGGCGGCGGCCACGCGCTGGGCAGGCTGGGCGGCGACGAGTTCGCCATCGTCCTCGCCGGCACCGACGAGGACGGCGCGGTGGAGATCGCCGAACGGCTGCGCAACGCGGTCGCCTCGATCCCGCTCACCGGCAGCGGCGGCACCACCCGCACCACGGTCAGCGCCGGTGTCGCGCAGTTCCGCTCCGGTGACAGCTGGCAGGCCATCCTCGCCAACGCCGACCTCGCGCTGCACGCCTCGAAGTCCGCGGGCCGCAACCGGGTCACCGTGTACGAGCACGGCCACTACACCGACACCGCGCTGCGTGTCACCGTGCTCGACCGGGTCCGCGACGCGCTCGCCAACGGCGGGTTCGCGCTGCACGCCATGCCGATGGTGAAGCTCGGCAGCAACCGCGTCGTCGGCCACGAGCTGTTGCTGCGCCTGGAGGACGGCCGCGAGCCATACCTCGGGCCGGGGGAGTTCCTGCCCGCCGCCGAGCGCGGCGACCTGGTCTTCGACATCGACCGCTGGGTCATCGGCACCGCGATCGACACACTCGTCGCGCACCCGTACCCGGGGCTGCGGTTCAACGTGAACGTCTCCGGGCGCACGCTGGAGGACGAGGACTTCGGCGACTTCGTGCTCAGCCGCATCGCCGCCGCGCGTGTCGCGCCGGGCCGGCTCGGGTTCGAGATCACCGAGACCGCGGCCGTCACCAACCTCGCGGCCGCCCGCACGCTCGCCCAGCGGCTGCGGGCCAGCGGCTGCCGCATCTCGCTGGACGACTTCGGCGCCGGCTTCGGCTCGTTCGTCCACTTGAAACAGTTGCCGATCACGGGCGTCAAGATCGACGGGGAGTTCGTGCGCGGCATCGACTACGGCAGCCGCGACACCGTGCTCGTGCAGGGCATCGTCGACATCGCGCGCGGCCTGGGCATCTCGGTCGTGGCCGAGTGGGTCGAACGCGCGACCCAGGTCGACGCGCTGGCGCGGCTCGGCGTTCGCGTCGCGCAAGGCTTCCACCTCGGCAAGCCGGAGCCGCTGACCGATCTGCTGGAGCGCCCGCACGCCGCGTGGGTGCGCAGGCCGCGGGTCATCCCGCCGGCGAGCGGCGAGCAGCTGACGGAGAACAGCAGCTGACCTGTGCGGGCCGAGCCAGGCTCAACCGGCGTTCGAGCCGCTGCGGTCACGATGGGCAGGCGAACAGTTTTCTCACCGAGTTCTACTCGCCGAGCCCGTGGCGGTGCGCGATGTCCCAGTCGATTGCGAAGTCCGACAGCAGTGCTGAGATCAGTGGCCTGCAGATCTGCATCCAGAACACGGACGCGCAGATCGACGCCGCCCTCGACGCGAACGACCAGCGCGCGTTCCGCGTGTGGTGCCTGCGCCGCGCGTCGCTGATAGCCCGGATCGAACGGGTTCTCGTCGACGTCGCCACCACCGCCGCCTGACGATAATTTCGAGAAGAATTCGACGGACAAGGTCTCATTTGTCGTTTCGTCGAGCGCCGGCAGCCGCCACGGCTGCCGGCGCTTTGTCCGTTATTGGTGAGTCGCATGTGGACTGGTCGCACGAGCGTGTCTCGACTGGGCTCCAGGCCCGCTTGGGGTGAATCGTCAGCGGGTTGAATGTCGTTCAAGAATGCACGCCGGCCGGTATTTCCGGAGGTACGTTCGCTGCCGTTCCGTAGAAATTCCGACGCATTCACGAGGTGTCCCAAATGATCACTGTTGACGACATGGCAAAGCTCATCCGCCAGGAGATGCGCGGCAAGCTGCCCAAGGACGTCCAGATCGACGAGTCGACCCGGCTGGACGAGCTGGGCCTGTCGAGCCTGCAGGTGTCGGAGATCGTGTTCACCCTGGAGGACGAGCACGGCGTCGAGTTCGACCCGGCGGAGGCCGCCGACGCCCAGACCCTTGGCGACCTGCTGGCGCTGAGCAACGAGGTGCTGGAAGTCAGCTGAACCGTCCGTCCACGGATCGATGAGAAGAGAGCGAGGAGCCAGCCCATGGATGGGCGCGAGCACTATGCCTTCATTCTGATCTCTGCCCTGCTGCCGCTGTTCGGAGTCGCGGCCGCGGTCGTTCTGCTGTGGAACCAGCTGGTCGGTCCGACCGACCTCATCGTGTTCGGGATCATGTACGTGATCGCCGGCCTGGGCGTGTCCACCGGCTACCACCGGCTGCTGGCGCACCGGGCGTTCAGGACGACGCGTCCACTGCGGATCTTCTTCGCCTCGGCCGGGGCGCTGGCCGGGCAGGGCCCGCCGGTCATCTGGGTCGCCCACCATCGCCGCCACCACCGCGTGGCCGACAAGCCGGGCGACCCGCACAGCCCGTACCACGACGAGGAGCCGGGCATCCGGGGTGCGCTGAAGGGCCTGTGGCACTCGCACATGGGGTGGCTGTTCGACAAGGGGCTGTCCTCCGACCCGATGCGGTACTGCCCGGACGTCCTGCGCGACAAGGACATGCGGTTCATCTCGAGGTACTTCGTGTGGTTCGTCGCGGGCGGCGTCGTGCTGCCGGGCACGCTGGGCCTCGCGATGACCGGCACCTGGTTCGGTGCCGTGACCGGGGCGCTGTGGGGTGGGCTGGTGCGGTTCTTCGTCGCCAACCACATCACGTACGCGGTGAACTCGATCGGCCACTACTTCGGCCGCCGCCGGTTCGCCACCCCGGACGAGTCGCGCAACGTCGGCTGGCTCGCGCTGTTCTCGTTCGGCGAGGCGTGGCACAACAACCACCACGCCTTCCCGCGCTCGGCGAGCCACGGCATGCGCTGGTACGAGGTGGACATCAGCGCGATGATCATCCGCGGGCTGGAGAAGGTCGGGCTCGCCACCAACGTCATCCGCATCGACCGGGAGCGCCAGGAGGCCAAGGCGGTCGCCTGGGAAAAGCTCGGCGGCGGCCGGCACGCCCGGTCCAACCCGGACAAGCCGCTCGCGCTGCGGGCCCGCACCTCCGCGGTCGGGATCGTCGATGTCGAATGATCTGTGGACGGCCCTGACCCGTGCGGGCCGGCAACGTCCGAGCAGTGCGAACCTGCACTGCTGGGTCGAGGACGGGTGGACGGCGGCCACGTGGCGCGACGTGGTCGCCGGCGCCGAGGCCATGACCGCGGGGCTGCGCCGCTGCGGCGTGCGGCCGGGCACCCGGGTCGCGACCGTGCTCACCAACGGACCACACGCGGTGCGCGGGCTGCTCGCGGTGTGGCTCGCCGGTGGCGCGGTCGCGTCCCTGCCGGTCCCGGCGCGCGGCATGGCACCCGAGGAGTACGCCACGCAGCTGCGCACGATCTGCGCGCAGCTGCAGCCGGAGGTGTTCCTCCTCGAGGAGCGCATGTTCGGCCTGCTGGACGACGACCTGCGCACGGCGCTGCACGCCCGCACGTGGGAGTCGCTCGCCGGCACCGGCCGGGTCGACGCGAGCCCACCCGGTGACGACGACCTGGCGTTCGTGCAGTACTCCTCGGGCAGCACCAGCGCCCCCAAGGGCTGCATGCTCACCACCCGCGCCATCGCCCACCAGCTCGACCTGATCACCACGATGCTCGACGGCCGGCCGGAAGGCGAGACGACGGTGTCGTGGCTGCCGCTGTCGCACGACATGGGCATCTTCGGCACGCTGCTCACGCCGTGGGTCAACGACTGGACGCTGTACCTGTCCACCCCGGAGCGGTTCACGTTCGCGCCCCGGACGTGGTTCGGCGACATGGCCGAGTTCGGCGGCACGATGACCGCGGGCACGAACACCGCGCTGCACCTGGGTTCCCGGCTCGGCCGGTCCACCCGGCTGGCCGGCGGGCTGGACGTGCGGGCCTGCATCATCGGCGCCGAGCGGGTCGAGGCGGCCACGCTGGCGCGGGTGGTCGACTCGCTTGGCCCGTACGGGTTCCGGCCCGAGTCGCTGATGCCGGCCTACGGGCTCGCCGAGGCGACGCTCGCGGTCACCGCGACGCCGGTGCACGAGGCGCCCCGCCACCTGGTGGTCGACTCGATCGCCCTGGCGGACGGGGAGCTGCACGAGGTCGACCCGGGCGCGGAGTCGGCGACCGCGGTGGTCGGCGCGGGCGTGCCATGCCTCGGCGTCGAGGTGCTCGGCGCGCCGGGCGACCGGCTCGGAGAGATCAGCGTGCGGTCGCCCTCGGTGGCGTCGGGCTACCACGCCGACCCCGCGCGCACGGCCGAGCGGTTCACCGGCGACACCGTGCGCACCGGCGACCTCGGGTTCGTCCGCGACGGCCACCTCTACCCGGTGGGCCGCATCGACGACGTGATCTCGGTGGCCGGGCGCAAGGTCTACGCCCGCGAGATCGAGAACGCCGTCGACGCGCTCGCCGAGGTCCGCCGCGGCTGCACCACGCTCATCTCCGGCGGTGACAAAGGAGTCGGGAGCGGCAAGGAACTCACCCTGTTCGTCGAGGTGACGCGCCGGATGGAGGACTACCGGCCGCTCGCCGAGGCGGTCGCGTCGCTCGCCATGGCCAAGGCCGCGGTGGCGCTCGACGAGTGCGTGTTCCTCACGCGCAACAGCCTGCCCAAGACACCCAGCGGCAAGATCCAGCGGCACCGCTGCCGGCAGATGCTCGACGCCGGCCGCTTCGAGCCACTGGCCACGGTTCGGCTCGGATAGCCGGGAAGGTTCCCATGCCAGCCTTACAACGAACAATCCTGCTCACCGGCGCGTCCGGCGTGATCGGCCGGGCCGTTGCCGAGCAGCTGCACCCGCACCGGGTGATCGGCCTGGTGCACTCCGACACCGACGTGCCCGGCCTGGCCGAGGTGCTGGCGAGCGACCTCGCCGAACCCCGGATCGGACTGTCCCAATGGGACTGGGACCGGCTCGCCGACGAGGTCGACCTGGTCGTCCACTCCGGCGCGCTGACCGAGTGGGGCCAGCCGTGGCACCGCTACGCGGCGATCAACATCGGCGGCACCCGCCGGGTCACCGAGCTGGCGCGCGCGGCGGA
This sequence comes from Actinophytocola sp., assembly GCA_035995025.1. Lineage (GTDB taxonomy): Bacteria > Actinomycetota > Actinomycetes > Mycobacteriales > Pseudonocardiaceae > Actinophytocola. Next base: position 58,994 of record DASYKY010000080.1, on the reverse strand, counting down.
CGCGCCGGTGCACTACGTCAGCACGTGCTTCGTCAACGCCATCGAACGCGGCCAGCTCGACGCGCTGGGCGCGGACAACGTGGTCCGCCCCTACATCCGGTCCAAACTGGACGCCGAGAACCTGTTGCGGGACAGCGGGGTGGACTGGAACATCTACCGGCCCACCAACCTGGTCGGCGACTCGCGCACCGGCGCGAGCAGCCAGCCGCAGATCGTGCAGGCCATGTCCGACTGGTTCTGCCGCGGGAAGGCGCCCTTCTTCCCGGCCCACAAGGGAAACCGGGTCGACGTCGTCCCGCTGGACGTTACCGCGATCGCGATCGCCCGTGCTGCGCTGGCGGGCGAGAGCGGCCACGTCCGCTGGCTGACCTACGGCGACGCGGCGATGACGGTCGCGCAGGCGCAGGACATCCTCGTGGACCACGCCCGCGGCACCGGCCGGGAGATCGCGCGGGTGCCGATCGTCGACCCGCGCCTGCCGCTGCCGGTGCCGCTGGCCGGCGTGCCGGCCACCTCGCGGACCTTCCTCAAGGTCCTCATCGACGTCAGCGAGGTCACCCACGCGTCCGGCGGCGTGCTGCCCAGCTCGATGGCCGAGCTCGCCCGGCAGTTCGACGTGCCGTGGCCGTCGGACCGCGACGCCTACCGGCGCAGCCTCGCGTACTGGACAAACCTGCGCGCCGCCGAACGGCACAGCGCCCACACGACCAAGGAGGCCGCATGACCGCGGGAACAACAGGCGGCGAATGGTCTTCGCCGGACTTGAAGGGCACGGTCGCCTTGGTGACCGGCGCGAGCCGTGGCGTGGGCCGCGGGATCGCGCTGGCGCTGGGTGACGCGGGCGCGAAGGTGTACGTCACCGGGCGCAGCACGCGCGGCGCCGCCACCACGGAGGGCCTGCCCGGCACCGTGGATGACACCGCCGACGAGGTGACCGCGCGCGGCGGCACCGGCGTGGCGGTGCGCTGCGACCACACGTCCGATGTGGACGTCGAGGCGTTGTTCGAGCGGATCTCCGCCGAGGACGGCCGGCTCGACCTGCTCGTCAACAACGCGTGGGCGGGCTACGAGCGCAGCGACGAGGAGCGGTTCGACGCCCCGTTCTGGAAGCAGCCGCAGTGGCGCTACGACCTGTTCGCCGCGTCGCTGCGCGGCCAGTTCGTGGCGTCGCGGCTCGCGGTGCCGCTGATGCTGCCGGAGCGGCGCGGGCTGATCGTGAACATCTCGTTCACCGACGGCGAGGTCTACCTCGGACAGGCCGCGTACGACATGTGCAAGACGGCGTCGGACCGGCTGGCGCTCGGGATGGGCCACGAGCTGCGCAAGCACGGCGTGGCCGCGGTGGCGCTGCACCCCGGGTTCGTGCGCACCGAGCGCGTCGAGGCGGCGTGGGAGCTGCTCGGCTCCGGGCCGGCGCAGGTCGTGCACTCGCCGGAGTACGTCGGCCGGGCGATCGCCTCGCTCGCCGTCGACCCCGGGCTGATGGCGGTGTCCGGGCAGCGGCTCGCGGTCGGCGACCTGGCCGCGCGCTACGGGTTCACCGACGTCGACGGCCGCCGGCCGCCGGCGTTCAAGCTGGAGGGCCGGATGACACTCGCCGCCCGGATGGAGCGGCTCAACCGGGTCGTAGCGACGGCGGCGGCGACGGCGGCGGGAGCGGGCAAGTGACCAGCCAGATCGAGTACCAGGGTGCCTCCGCGGAGGCGATCCAGAGCCACTACGACCGCGGCAACGACTTCTACGCGCTGTGGCTGGACCCGACGCGCAGCTACTCGTGCGCACTGTGGGAGGGCCCGGACGACACGCTGCAGGCCGCGCAGGAACGCAAGCTCGACCACCTGGCCACCGGCGCCCGCGTCCAGGGCGCAGGCCGGGTGCTCGACGTCGGCTGCGGGTGGGGCGGCATGATGCGCCGCCTGCTCGAGCGGCACGACGTGTCCGAAGTGGTCGGTCTGACGCTGGCCCGCGAGCAGGCCGCCCACATCGGCACGTTCGCCGACGAGCGCTACGACGTGCGGGTGCAGAACTGGATCGACCACGTGCCAGCGCCGCGCGACGGCAGCACCGACGTCGCTGCCCCGTACGACGCGATCGTGTCCATCGGCGCGTTCGAGCACTTCGCCGACTTCGGCCTCAACCGCGGCGGCCGGGTCGAGGCGTACCGGCGGTTCTTCGCAAGCTGCCACGAGTGGCTGCCGCCGGGCGGGCGGCTGGCGCTGCAGACCAACGTCAAGGGCAACAACGTCAAGCTGGACCGGCAGACGGTGAAGGACCTGCTGTTCATCTGCGACCAGATCTTCCCCGAGTCCGAGCTGCCGTGGGCCTCGGAGATCGTCGAGGCCGCCGAGCGGAGGTTCGACGTGGTGTCGGCGCGCAACGACGCCGACCACTACGCGCGGACCTGCCAGGAGTGGCACGACAACCTCGTCGCGAACCGGGCCGCCGCGACCGAGCTGGTCGGCGAGGCACGGGTCGCGGACTACGAGCGGTACCTGCGGGCCTCGGTGCGCGGCTTCCGCAACCGCCACCTCGGCCTCATGCGCCTCGTCTTCGAACGGACGTGACCGTGGCACCGCTCGGTATCGCCGCGTTCGGCAGCTACCTTCCCGCCGAGGTGGTCGAGGCGGAACCGGTCGACCCGGCCGTGGACCCGCTGGGCGCCAACCCGTTCCTGCGCCCGCCCCGGACCCGGCATCGGGTCGCCTCCGGTGAGCGCGCCGGGGAGATGATCGAGCGCGCGGCGCGGCCGATGTTCGAACGGCTGGGCATGGATCCGGCAGGCAACGTGGACCTGTTGCTCACCAACACGTTGCTGCCGGACAACTTCATCACCGGCAGCGGGGCCGACGCCGCGCGGCTGCTCGGCTGCGACCCCGACCTCATCCTCGACGTGCACAACGCCGGATGCGCCTCGTTCCCGTACATGCTGAAGCTGGCGCGCTCGATGATCGTCAGCGGCGAGGCGCGCCGGGTGCTGGTCGCCAACGTGCAGAACACGGCCGGCCAGGTGTACGCGCAGCCCGGGCTGAGCACGAAGAACAGCGCCCTGACGGCGGGCGACGGATGTGGGGTCGCCTACGTGACCGCGGACGGCGAGTCCCCGGTGCTGGGCGTGCACGTCCGCAGCACACCCGAGTTCGCCCAGGACATGGCGCTGGCGACCGGGTCGGGCCGCCGATACTGGGAGGCGGGTGCCGGCGAGGTCGAGATCGCGTTCACCGAGGAACGGCAGACGGAGATCATCGAACGCGGCAACCGGCTCGTTCCCGAGGTCGTCCAGGACCTGTGCAACAAGATCGGGGCCGGCGTCGACGAGATCGATCTCCTGGTCACCAACCAGCCCAACCGGATATTCCTGATGAAATGGCGGAACGCGCTCGGTCTGTCGGCGGAACGGCATTTCGACACGTTCGACAGGTACGGCAACCTGTATGCCGCCGGCGTGCCGGTGACGCTGGCGACCGCGGTCGCCGAGGGAAGGATGCGCGAGGGCGCGCTGGTCGTGATGGCCGGGTTCGCACACGCGGGAGACTTCGCGGCGGCCGCCGCGATGCGCTGGCATTCGGACTGAGGCCTCGGCTCGGCGCGCCGGGCTTCGGCGCGCCGGGCTTCGCCGAGCCGGGCTGCATTGCGCCGTGGCGAGCCGAGTCGCGCTGATCCGAGGTGGGCCGCGCCGCGGTCAGCCGGTCCGGGTCGCGCTGAGCGCGAGTCGCGTCGAATCTCGTCTGGCTAGCCGGGCTGAGTCGCGCCGTACTGAGCCGACCTGAGCCGAGGCGGGCCGAGCAGAACCGCGCCGAACAAGCCGACCTGAGCCGAAGTGCGCCGAGCTGAGTCGCGCGGCGCCACCCGCGCAGATCAACGAGATCCAGCGCGGCGCCGCGCTCACCCGACATACTCCGAGTCTCTTCCCGGTCGTCGACGCCGTGGACCGTGAGCGCTGTGGTCTGACGGGGTCAGCCGATGCCGAGCTCGTTGTCGATGAGGTCGAACATCTCGCTGGCCGTCGCCGACTCGATCCGGTCGGCGGCCATCGCCGGCCCGCTGTCGTCGTCCAGCAGCTGACGCAGCGAGCGCAGCCGGTCGAGGAGGTTGGCGCGCTCGACGTCGGTCACCGTCTTCGACAGCGCGGTCAGCTGGTCGAAGACGGCGTCGACCTGGTTCGGTGGTTGCTGCGGCCGCAGGAGCGTGAGCAGGTGCTCGGTGAGCACGCTCGGCGTCGGGTAGTCGAAGACCAGGGTGGGCGGCAGGGTGAGCCCGGTCGCCTGAACCAGCTGGTTGCGCAGCTGTACCGCGGTGAGCGAGTCGAAGCCGAGCTCCTTGAACGTGGCGGTGGCCTGGACGGCATGCGTGCCGGAGTGGCCGAGCACGGCGGCCGTCGTGGTGAGGACGGCCTGCTGCAGGTGCTCGTGGTGCTCCTCCGGCGGCAAGGCCGCGAGTCGCTGAAGCAGCGCGTCCTTGCTCGGCTTCCTGGTGCCGGCGCGCCGCGCGGCGTTCGGGAGGAGCCGATGCAGGATCGGTGCCGCGGTGTCGCGGGTGAGCCTGGCGACGTCGAGCCGCACGGGGCAGTGGTGCGCGCCGCCCGCGAGCATGGTGTCGAGGTGCCGCAACACCGTCTGCGTGCTCATGGGTTGGATGCCGTTGCCGGCCAGGCGGTTCTGGTCGGCAGCGGTGAGGTGGCCGGTGAGGCCGGTGCCCTCCGCCCAGTAGCCCCAGCTCAGTGATGTGCCCGGCTGGTGGTGGCGGTGCCGGTGGTGGGCGAGCGCGTCGAGGAAGGTGTTGGCGGCGGCGTAGTTGGCCTGCGCCGGTCCGCCGAGCACCCCGGCGACGGAGGAGAACAGAACGAACGCGTCGAGGTCGCCGGTGAGCTCGTGCAGGTGCCAGGCGGCGTCGACCTTGGGCGTGAGGACGCGCTCGAGGCGGCCGCGGTCCAGCGAGGTGAGGATGGTGTCGTCGAGCGTGCCCGCGCTGTGGACGACGGCCCGCAGCGGCGGGGTGACGGTGTCCAGGAGGGCGGCCAGCGAGTCCCGGTCGGACACGTCGCAGGCCTCGACCCGGACGGTGGCGCCGGCCTGGGTGAGCTCCTCGGTGAGGTCGTCGATGCCGGGGGTGGCGGGGCCGCGTCGGCTGGTCAGCAGCAGGTGCCGCACGCCGTGCCGGTGGACCAGGTGCCGGGCGCAGAGGGCGCCCAGCCCGGTGGTGCCGCCGGTGATCAGGACGGTGCCCTCGCCGCTGAACACCGGGGGAGTGGGGGTGGGCAGGGTGGTGCGGGCCAGCCGCGGGACGCGGGGCCGGCCGTCGCGGATGGTGACCTGGGGTTCGTCGACGGCGAGGGCGGTGCTCAGCTCGCCCGGGTCGGGCGCGGCGTCGACGAGGACGAAGCGGCCGGGTTGTTCGGTCTGGGCGCTGCGGACCAGACCCCACACCGGAGCGAGGGTGAGGTCGGGGTCGTCGGTGTCGATCGCGCCCTGGGTGAGGACCGCGAGCCGGCTGTGGGCCAGCCGGTCGTCGGCCAGCCAGTCCTGCAGCACACCCAGCACTCGGGCGGTCACGTCCCGGACTCGGTCGGGCACGGTTCCCGCCGCCGCAGGCGCGACCGGGTGGACGACGCAGTCGGGCAGCGGCGCCCCGGCGTCCACATCGGACAGCAGGGCCGCGACATCGGGGTAGGCGCGAACACCGGGCAGCGCACCGCCGAGTACGGCGAGCGTGCCGACCGAGCCTCCCGGCACGCCGGCCTCGACCCAGTCGACCCGGTAGACCGGCTCGCCGGTCGTGCGCGCGGCCGCCAGCTGCTCCTTCGACACCGGCCGGGCGGCCACGGACTCCACGGACATGACCGGGTTGCCGTCGGTGTCCGCGGCGAGCATCCCGATCTTGCCCGCGTCGACCCGGGTCAGCCGCACCCGCAGCTCCTCGGGCGCCGGACCGTGGAACCGCACACCCGACCACGCGAACGGCAGCATCACGTCGGCGGCCGGGTCGATCAGCGCCGCGTGGAAGGCGGCGTCCACGGTCGCCGGGTGGACCAGATAGCCGCCGCCCTCGACGGCCGTGACCTCGGCGTACAGGTCGTCGCCGAGCCGCCAGGCGGCCCGCAGCCCCTGGAACGCCGGCCCGTAGCCGAGACCCCGCCCGGCGAGCGACTCGTACACCTCGTCCACCGGCACCGCAGCCGCGCCCTCGGGCGGCCACAGACCGGCCAGCCCTTCGGGAGCGGCGGCGTCGGTGGTCAGGGTGCCCGAAGCGTGCCGCACCCACGCCGGCTCGGCATCCGCGTCGTCGGTCGTCGAGTGGATCGTGACGCCGCACCGGCCGTCGTCGTCCGGCGCGCTCAGGCGAACCTGGACGGTGGTCGGCGAGCCTTCGACCAGCACGAGCGGCGACTCCAGGGTCAGCTCGCGCAGCGCAGGGAACCCGGCTCGCGAACCGGTGGCGGCGGCTAGCTCGACCAGCGCCGCGCCGGCCATCACGACGTCCCCGAACACCGCGTGGTCGGCCAGCCACGGGTGGTCCGCGACGGACCAGCGCCCCGTGAACAGCCGCCCGCCGCCCGCCACGGGCGTCGAGCCGGCCAGCAGCGGGTGGTTCCCCTCGGCCATACCCGCCGAGCTCAGATCACCGAGCTCGCGGCGCGACTCGACCCAGAAGCGCTCGTGCTGGAACGCGTAACCGGGCAGGTCGACCTGGTTCGCGGTGCCATGCGCGTACAGCGGGGACCAGTCGACCGCCGTGCCGCCCACGTGCGCGGTGGCGGTGCTGGTGAGGAAGGCGCGCAGCGAGCCCTCGCCGCGGTGCAGGGTCGGCACGATCGTGATGTCGTCGCTGGTCTGCGTCAGGGGCAGGTTGAGCACCGGGTGCGGGCTGATCTCGACGAAGGTGGTGTAGCCGGAGTCGATCATCGAGCGGACGGTCTGGTGCAGCAGCACGGGCTCGCGGAGGTTGCGGTACCAGTACCCGGCGTCGACCGACGCGTCCGTGTCGGATCCTGTGTCGGGTCCGGTGCCGGCGCGCGAGCCGACCGTCGAGTGGAACCGCGCGGTGCCCGGCCGCGGCGCGATCGACGCCAGCTCGGCCAGCAGGGCGTCGCGGAGGGGTTCGACATGGGGGGAGTGGGAGGCGTAGTCCACCGCGATCCGGCGGGCCCACACGTCCTCGGCCTCGCACTGGCGGGCCAGCTCCTCGAGCGCCGCGGCCTCGCCGGACAGGGTGGTGGCGGCGGGTCCGTTGACGGCGGCGATCCAGATCCGGTCCGGCCACCGGGTCAGCCGCTCTCTGGTCCTGTCGATCGGCTCGGCGATGGACAGCATGCCGCCACCGCGCCCGGTGGTGTGCTCGAGCAGCAACCGGGCACGGCGCGCGACGATCCGCGCGGCGTCCTCGAGCGACAGTGCCCCCGAGACGCAGGCGGCGGCGATCTCGCCCTGGGAGTGGCCGATCACCCCGTCAGGGACGACGCCGAACGACTCCCACAACGCCGCGAGCGACACCATCACCGCGAACAGCACGGGCTGCACGACGTCCACCCGCTCCAGCGACGGCGCCGTCTCCACACCGCGGACCACGTCCAGCAGCGACCAGTCGACGTGCGGGGCGAGTGCCTCGGCGCACTCGGTCATCCGCTGCGCGAACACCGGTGCGGTGTCCAGCAGGTCCACCGCCATCCCGGCCCACTGTGCGCCCTGGCCGGGGAACACGAAGGCCACCCGCCCGGCGGTCCCGGCCCTGCCGGAGACCACTCCCGCCTCGGCGGCCCGGCCGCCGGCGACGGCATCCAGGCCTGCCGACAACTCGTCCCGGGTGTGTCCCGCGAGCACGGCGCGGTGGTCGAACCGCGTGCGCCCCAGCAGGGACCTCCCCACGGTGGCCGGGTCCGCGTCGGGGTGGGCCGCCAGCCAGTCGCGCAGCCTGCGCGCCTGAGCGGCCAGCGCCGTCTCCGAACGGGCGGACAGAACCCACACCGCGAGCCCGGCCTGCGCGTCGTCCCCTTCCGCGTCGGCGACCGCCGCGTCGGCGGGGGCTTGTTCGAGGATGACGTGGGCGTTGGTGCCGCTGGCCCCGAAGGAGGAGACGCCTGCGCGGCGTCGCCGGTCGACCTCGGGCCAGGCGCGCTGCTCGGTGAGGAGGCCGACCTGGCCGGTCGTCCAGTCCACCTTGGGGGTGGGCTCGTCCACGTGCAGCGTGGCGGGCAGCTGCCCCTGCCGCATCGCCATGATCATTTTGATCAGGCCGGCCGCGCCCGCGGCGGCCTGGGAGTGGCCGATGTTGGACTTGATCGACCCCAGCCACAACGGCCGGTCCGCGGACCGCCCATGCCCGTAGGTCGCCAGCAACGCCTGGGCCTCGATCGGGTCACCCAGCACGGTCGCCGTGCCGTGCGCCTCCACCGCATCGACGTCCGTGGTGGACAGACCGGCGTCGGCCAGCGCGGCGCGGATCACCCGCTCCTGCGACGGCCCGTTCGGCGCGGTCAGCCCGTTCGACGCGCCGTCCTGGTTCACCGCCGAACCCCGGACCACTGCCAGGACCCGATGGCCCTTGCGACGCGCCTCCGACAACCGCTCCAGCACCAGCACGCCGACACCCTCGGCCCACCCGGTGCCCTCGGCCCCGGCCGCGAACGACCGGCACCGGCCATCGGGCGACATCGCCTTCTGCCGGGAGAACTCCACGAACACGCTCGGCGTCGAGTTCACCGCGACCCCGCCGGCGACCGCCAGCGAACACTCGCCTCGCCGCAATGACTGCACGGCCAGGTGCACCGCCACCAACGACGACGAACACGCCGTGTCCACCGTCAACGCCGGGCCCTCGAACCCGAACGAATACGCCACCCGCCCGGACACCACGCTTCCGGTGGAGTTGATCCCCCAGTAGCCGGCCAGCCCGGCGTGCTCGGCCCGCGACAGATGGCCGTAGTCCGAGCCGCACGCCCCGACGAACACCGCGGTGTCGCTGCCGCGCAGCGACCTCGGGTCGATGCGGGCGTGTTCGACCGCCTGCCACACTCCTTCCAGCAGCAACCGCTGCTGCGGGTCCATCGCCAGGGCCTCACGCGGGTTGATCCCGAAGAAGGACGCGTCGAAACCCGTCACGTCGTCCACGAACCCGCCCGACCGCGAGTGGCTCGACCCGACCGCGTCCGGATCCGGGTCGAACAACGCCTCCAGGTCCCAGCCCCGGTCGGCCGGGAACCCCGACACCGCGTCGCGGCCCGACGCGACCAGGTCCCACAGGTCCTCCGCGCAGGACACGCCACCCGGGTACCGGCAGCCGATCCCGACCACCGCGACGGCGTCGTCCGCACTGTCCACCTCACTGTCCACCTCACTGTCCACCTCGGACACGGTGGGCGGCGTCGGCGGCGCGTCGGCCGCGGGCGCGACCCGGTCCACCAGGTAGCGAGCCACCGCCGCCGGGCTCGGGTGGTCGAACAGCAGCGTCAGCGGCAGCTCCAGACCGGTCGCCTGGGACAGCATCTCGGTCAGCAGCACGGCCGCCATCGAGTTGTAGCCGTACTCCTGAAAGGCCCGTTCCGGGTCGATCGCCGCCGCGTCCTGGCCGATCAGCGCCGCCGTCTCGGCGCGGACGATATCGAGGGCCGCGGCGAGCCGGTCGGCCGCCGTCAACCCGTCGAGACGAGCCGAGAACCGCGAGCCCTCGTGGTCGGCCATGGGAGGTTCCCTTCCTCGAGCGGACGGGTCAGAAGATCTGCGCGCGAATCAGGTGCGGATACCGGTCCTGGACGGCCAGGGTCCTGGTCACGACCTTGCTGCCGAGGTAGGCGATCGGCTCGGGCGGGAAGGTCTTCTCCGCGCCGTTGACGAACAGCAGGTTGCTGTAGACACTGTCGCGCCCCAGGATCAGGTCACGCAGCGACTTGCCTGCCGTGTGCGTCACCGAGATCCCGTTGCCGCAGTACCCGTGCGCGTAGAAGACGCCGTCACCGGTGCCGCCGACGTGCGGCACCATCTCGCGGGTGATGGCGACGCAGCCGCCGTAGGTGTGGCTGAACGGGATGTCGCGCCACTGCGGGAAGTAGCGCGCGAGCACCCCGCGCAGGGCGGCCGTCGCCGACGGGCTGTCGATGTGCCTGCTCTCGTCCATGTTCCGGCCGAACTGGTAGTCGGCCTTGCCGCCGCCGAACAGCAGCCGGTTCTCCGCGGTGAGCCTGCCGAAGACGATGAAGTTGCCGGCCTCCACGAAGCCCTCGCGGTCGGGCCAGTGCACCGACTTCAGCTCGTCCTCGGACAGCGGCCGGGTGACCGCCGCGTAGCTCCACACCGGCACGACCTTGCGCTGGAACCCGGCGAACTGGTGCTGGTAGGCGTTGGTGGCCAGCAGCACCTTGGGCGCGGTCACCCTGGCATGCGGGGTGGTCAGCTCGTGCCCGACTGTGGTGCGCCGCATCCCGGTGACCCGGGTGGACTCGTGGACGTGCACGCCCAGGTCGCGCACGACCCGCAGCAGGCCGCGGGCGAGCTTGTGCGGGTTGATCAGCGCGCCGCCGACCTTGAACGCGCCGACGATCGCGGGGGAGTCCACCCGCTCCCGGGCCGCGGCCGTGCCGAGCAGCTCGATCGAGCTCTGGCCGCCGCTCATCTGCTCGATCAGGTCGAGGTCGCGCTCCAGCAACCGCATCTGGTGCCGGTTGGACGCGACCTGCAGGTAGCCGGTGGGCTCCAACTCGGCGTCCACGTCGTGCTTGTCGCAGAACCGGCGCAGCTCGAGCATGGACTTGCCGACCACGGTGTAAGCCAGCTTGGCCCGCTCCGCGCCGAACCGGTGGATCAGCGCGCCGAGGCTGTGGCCGATGGTCGGGGTCATGAAGCCGTCGTTGTGGCCCGACGCGCCCGCTCCGGCGTACTCCGCCTCCAGGATGTGGATCTCCAGGGAGGGGTCGGCCTTCTTGAGGAACAGCGCCGTCCACATGCCGGTGTACCCGCCGCCGACGATCGCCACGTCGCAGCGCACGTTCTCGCGCAGGGGCGGGCCGGGCGTTACCCGCTCGGTATCCCGCCAGTAGATCTCGTGCTTGACGGGGGCGCCGTCCTGCCCGTCGGCCACCGTGTTCGCGGTCTCGGTCACCTGTCCGCCTCCTCAGCACAATGTGCGTCAATGCGAGAGTCTGTTTTCTCCGAATGTGGACGTTCTTGGCCGCGCTTGTATGCGCCCCATTCGGGCGCGCCGAATGGGGAATCAGTTCTTTTTGCGTTTACACCGGTTGTGCGCCGTTGCGGGCCAGGAAGTCCGCCAGCACCGTGGCGAGCTCCTCCGGCTGGTCCTCCGGGATCAACGTGGCCGAGTCCGCGATCTCCACCAGCCGGGCGTTGGGCAGCAGCTCGGCGAGCTCCGCGCCGTGCTCGCGCGGCATCATCACGTCGTCGGCCGCCCACACGACCAGGGCGGGCCTGTCGAAGTCGCGCAACCGTTCACTCCACTCCAGCAGCACCTTCCTGGGCGGCGTGGATGTGGCGAACTTGGCGAGGTCGCGGCGGATCTCCTTGCTGGCGGTCGCGGGCGCGAACCAGTCGTCGAGCACGTCGTCGGGGAAACCGTGCGCGGTCAGCCCGCCGAAGGCCTTCTTGTTGTGCCGGAAGAAGCTCATCCGCAGAATCCGCATCATCAGCCAGGCGCCACCCGGTATCCGGGTCAGCCCCACGAGCGGGCGGGCGGGCTTGGGCGGGAAGTTGTCGAACGCCTCGCAGGCCACCATGACCAGCCGGCCGACCCGCTCCGCCTTGCCCTCGCTCACCAGGAACTGCGCGCCGCCCCAGTCGTTCATGACCAAGGTGACGTCGGTGAGGTCCAGCGCGGCGAGGAACTCCCCGAGCAGCAGGGCGATGCCGCGATGGGTCAGGTCGGCGTCCGGGTTCATCGGCGTGCGGTGCGCGCCAAGCGGCAGCGTGGGCAGCACGCAACGGTAACCCGCGAGGTGGGGGAGAACCTTGCGCCACTGGGTCTCGTTCATCGGGAAGCCGTGGGTGAAGACCAGGACCGGCCCGTCGCCGCCGGTGTCCTGGTAGTCGATGTTGCCGGCCGAGAGCTCGACACGTGGCACAGCGTTCCCTCCCATACTCGAGCGTCTGCTCACCATAACGAGCCTGAGCTCGGCATACCGATGCCCTTCGAGCGCGCCGAGATCTGCCGTCGAGGAGGCCTTGAACGGGCCGAGCATCGATCGGAGTGGGCTCGAGGATCCATCGTGCGCAGCGGAGACGTCACCGCATCGCGAGGTAGCTTCGCAGCCAAGCTGACGCATCGTAGGCAAGGAGAGTCACGTGCCACACGTGCTGGCCCCGGCCGTACGAACCAGAGCTCCCCAGGACTGGCTGCGAGACCGAGCGACCACGAGTGCGGTGGCCTGGGAGCCGGCCGACGAGCTCGACTGCGCCCAGTGGATCTTGCATGGTGAGCGGCTGGGGTCGATCGGCCGTGGAGTGGCGTGGTGGATCGGCGACTGGGTGAACTACGGGAACGCCAAGTTCGGCGAGAAGTACTCCCGCGCCGCTCGCGTCACCGGCTACGACCCGCAGACGCTGATGAACATGGCCTACGTGGCGTCCCGGTTCACCCCGGCTCGCCGGCGGGCCGCGCTGTCCTGGAGCCACCACGCCGAGGTGTCCGCGCTGGCCGACGCCGACCAGGACGACCTGCTGAGCCACGCCGAGCAGTCGAAGCTGTCCGTCCGCGGACTGCGCGACGAGGTACGCGCGCGTGGCCGGCGGGACACGAACCGGGCGCGGAAGGACGTCCCGCCGGCCGACGTCGCCGTGTGCCCGAACTGCGGGTGTCACCTCAACTCCCAGGAGGGGTCCCAGAAATGACACTCATGGAGGCCGCGACCCGGCCGCCCAGGCTGCCCGGCTCCCCGATCATGGGATCCGCGACGGCGTTGCGCAAGGACGCGCTCGGCACGCTGCTCGCCGCCCGCCGCGACCACGGCGACGTCGTCTTCGTCACCGCCGGGCCGCCCGGGCTGCGCACCGAGTTCTACGGCGTCTTCCATCCCGACGGCGTGCGACGCGTGCTGGCCAACCGGGAGACCGACTACCGCAAGGACAACCCGCACTGGCAGGAGATGCGCGAGGTGCTCGGCAACGGCCTCGTCGTCGCCCAGGACGAGGACTGGCGCACGCAGCGCCGCGCTCTGCAGCCCCTGTTCACCCCGAAGAAGGTCAACAGCTACGCGGCGATCATGGCCGGGGAGACCAACCGGCTGATGGCGCGCTGGCGAGCGGCCGAGGACGGCGTCGTCGACCTCGGCCGCGACGTCGGCGCGCTCACGCTGCAGGTGATCGGCCGCATCCTGTTCGGCAACGAGCTCGGGTCGGCGTTCGGCACCGTCCAGGACAGCTTTCCGGTCATCAACCAGTACGTGCTGTCCCGGGGCCTGTCGCCCGTCCGGGTGCCGCAGAGCTGGCCGACGCCGGCCAACCGGCGGATGCTCGCGGCCCGGCGCAACCTCTACGCGATGTGCGACCGCATCATCTCCGGACACCGGGCCGCGACCGAGACGGACAAGGACTTCGTCGGGTTGATGATGCAGAGCCGCACCGACGGCGGCGCCTCGTTCGACGACGAGCAGATTCGCGACCAGGTGCTGCTGTTCATGCTGGCCGGCCACGACACGACGGCCAGCGCGCTGATGTTCGCCGTGCACCTGCTCGCGACGCACCGAGACCACCAGGAGCGTGCCTACGCCGAGGTGAGCTCGGTGCTCGGCGGACGCGATGCCACCGCGGCCGACGTGGCGGCCATGCCGTTCCTGAAGATGGTTCTCAAGGAGACGATGCGGCTCTATCCGTCGATCCCACTGGTGAGCAGGTACACGCCGACCGGCGACGAGGTCGGGGGCCACGCCATCCCGCCGGGCTCCGCCGTCTGGACGATACCGTGGGTGACCCACCGGCACCCGGAGTTCTGGTCCGACCCGGAGCGCTTCGACCCGGATCGTTTCCGGCCGGAAGCGGAGGCGGCCCGGCACCGGTTCGCGTGGTTCCCCTTCGGTGCCGGCCCGCGGTCGTGCATCGGTGAGCACCTGTCGATGCTGGAGCTCACCGTCGCGCTCGCCGGAATTCTCCGCCACTTCGAGCTGAAAGCGGTGCAGACCGACGTCCCGGTCGTCGCCGGAATATCGCTCAGCACACCCGGTGATCTCCATTGCGTGGTGTCACCCCGTCACTGAACGCAAATGGGAGGCCGGCGCTGCCGGCCTCCCATTGTCGTATCGGCACGCTACTTCACGCTGGCGGCGGCGATCATGTAGCCCAGCTCGTCCGAGGCGACCAGGCTTTCCATGAACTGCGCGAGCTGCAGCTGCTGCTCCGCCTCGAGTCGGCTGACGATTTCCTCCGGAATCGAGGTGAGATCCTGGTTTCGAATTCGCTCGGCGAACTTGACAAGAGCGCGGTCGAAGACCTGCGCGGTGATGTCCTTCACCTCCCACAGCTGGAGGCCGGAATCACGCACCACCTGCCCGTAGTCGTACATTTCGATCGGCTCCGTGAGCAGCCACAGCGCGACGAGCTGGTCGATGACCGAAGGCCGGTCGACCGGCTTCGGCGCCCGCTGGAACAGGTCGGTGAACACGATGTTGCCGCCCGGGCGGACGACGCGGCCGAACTCCCGCAGCGCGGCGACCCGGTCCATGTGAATGATCGACTCCAGCGCGTACGCCGCGTCGAACGAGTCCGCCTCGAACGGCAGCTCCATGGCGTTGGCGTGCCGGAAAGTGACCTGACCGCCGACACCTTCCCGCTCCGCGAGCGCGGTGGCCCGCTTGACCTGCTCCGCGCTGACGGTGACGCCGACGACCTTGGCACCGGTCACCTTCGCGACCCGGATCGCCGGCTCGCCGATGCCGCATCCGGCGTCGAGCACGCGCTGACCCGGACGCAGACCGAGCCGGTTGATGACCTGGTCGGTGAGTCGAGGCGCGGCCTCCTCGATCGAGTCGTCCGGCTCGGGGGTCTCCCAGTAGCCGAAATGCAGCGTCTCCGTGTCGTCGAACTTGTCGTACAGTAATCCGACGTCCGCGGGCGCGGGCCCATTCGTTTGTGTCAGCATTGTTCCCCTTGGGTCAGGAATGGCGACGGGAAGTCTCAAATAATCTCCGCGTGGTAGCGTAACACCGGCGCGATCGCCACTCCATCGAGCAAGTGCCACATTCCAGCGAAACGCGAGTGCGAATCTCCCGACGCCGGGAGACCGGTCGGCTCTGTTGCTTTCTCTGATTATTCGCGGCTACTGTCGGAGACCGTTCCCCGAGGCGTCCGCCCGGGACAAGTGCGGATTTCTTGACGTACCATCTCAATGGCCTAAGGAGTTCCGAATGTCGTGCACTGTGGTCTACGTTCATGGCGCTTTCATCAGCGACAGTGAATGGTGGTGGGGGCAGGTCGCCAAGATCCTGGACGAGCGGGGCATCGCCAGCCGCGCGATCGATCTGCCGAGCTGCGGGCCTGCCGGGCCTCTGGGCGGCCTCGCCGACGACACCAAGGCGGTCGCCGAGCTCGTCGACAGCCTGCCGGGCAAGGTGATCCTGGTCGGTCACTCCTACGGCGGCGCGGTGATCTCCGGCGCGGCGGTCGGCCGCTCCAACGTCGCCCACCTGGTGTACATCAGCGCGGTCGTGCCGGACGGCACCTCGGTCGTCGACTGCGGCTTCATCCCCGCCGACAACGTGCCCGAGCTCGACATCCAGGATGACGGAACCGTGGGCGAGGGCCCACAGCACTTCAAGAGCCGGGTGCTGGAGAGCCTGCCGGACGCGGACATGACCGAGGAGGCCGTCCGCCGGCTCACCCGGCAGTCGGTGGCCTCGTTCACCGACGCGCCGACCGGTGCGGCCTGGCAGGACATCCCGTCGTCCTACGTCGTCTGCCTGTACGACGCCGACGTGCCCGTCGCCGCGCAGCGCGCCCACGCCGCCCGGACGAACGCGGTGCATGAGGTGCCGACCAACCACTTCGCGCACCTCGAGCGGCCGGACCTGGTCGCCAAGGTCATCACCGATGTGGTCGACAGCTGGTCGGAGGCGTCGCTGACCAACGCGGGTGCGGCCAAGGGCGATTCGTGACACGTCCCGGTGTGATCGGCGATCGCGTCACCACCCCGGTGCCGCGGGCGGGTGCCGGCATCGAGGCCGAGCTCGCCCGCGCGACCGGTCTGCTCGACGTCGAGCGGACCGCACCGCGGTGGATGACGCATCGCCGGTCGGCATCGGAGGTCTTCGTCTGCGACTCGGTGGCGCTCGGCCCGGACCGGTTCGCGGTGTCCACCCAGATGCCGAGGGCACACGCGCTCTGGTCGGACCGCAGCGCGAGCTTCCACGATCCGCTGATGGCGGTGGAAGCCGGCAGGCAGGCGACGATCATGCTGGCCCACGCGCACGCCGGGCTGGGCAGGGAGCTCATGATGGTGGCCCGCTCCTGCGAGATGCGGGTGCGCGACCGGGAGGCCTTCCGGAACGACGGCACCACACCGTTGGAAGGCGTCTTCCTAATGAGCCTGGTGGACCGTCAGGTCCACAACGGAGTCCCGACCGGACTGTCCTTTGAGGGCGACCTGTTCGTCGGCACGACCCGGGCCATGAGCATGACCGGCACGATCATCTTCACGCCGCGAACGGACTACGAGCTGCTGCGCGCGCACTCGCGGGCCCGCAAGGGCGTCGCCACGGCGGCGGAGAGCCCGGAGCCCGCGCCGATCGACCCGGCGCTGGTCGGCCGGGAACGCCGCGGCAACGTGGCGATCGGCGCGAGCCGGGAGGGCGCGCCGGCCACGCGTCCGGTCGTCGTGGACGTCCACAGTCCGGTCTTCTTCGATCATCCACTCGACCACGTGCCCGGTCAGCTCCTGATGGAGTCCTGCCGGCAGAACGCGATCGTGACCGCGGTGCGCGAGCGACGGTTGCCGGGACCCGACTGCCTGGTGACCGCGTTCCGGGCCTCGTTCGACGACTTCGCCGAGCTCGACGCCGGCTGTGACTGCCGGGCCAACTTGCTGGGCGCGCCCGGCGACGAGACCGTGCGTGCTCAGCTGGGCGTGTGGCAGCTCGACGCGAAGGTCGGCGACGTCGAGGTCGAACTCGCAGCGCCACCCCACTCTGGCTGACAGCCCCCGGACAGACGGAGGACGAACCGATGGTCTCCAACCACCAGATCCTGGTCGTCGGCGCGGGGCCGACCGGGCTGACGCTGGCCTGTGAGCTGTTCAGGCTCGGTGTCGGCTGCCGCATCGTCGACGCGTCGCAGCCCACCGGCAATGGCTCGCGGGCCATCGGAGTCTCCGCACGCTCGCTGGAGATCCTCGACGAGTTCGGCGCCGCCGAACAACTGGTGGAGCTCGGCGTGTGCAGCACCAGGGCGGCCTTCTACTCGGGCCGGTCGAGGCTGGCCGAGGTGTCCGCCGCGGCGGTGCGCGACACCCGGTTCCCCTTCATGCTCACCGTCCCGCAACCGGACACCGTACGCATTCTCGAACAACGGCTGCGCAGCCTCGGCGGCGAGGTCGAACGGCCGGTCGTGGTGCGGGACCTGGCGCCCGACGCCGGTGGCGAGTCGGTGTCCGTGGTGCTCGAACACGCCGACGACACCACGGAGAACGCGTCCGCGTCCTGGGTGGTCGGCGCCGACGGCGCGCACAGCGTGGTCCGCAAGCGCTCCGGAATCGGGTTCGAGGGCGCGGCGGCCAAGGACACGTTCATCATCGTGGACGTGCTGGCCGACGGCGGACCGCCCGCCGGCGAAGGCCACTACTACTTCCACCCGGACGGTCTGTCGCTGGTCGCGGGACTTCCGGACGGCTCGTACCGGCTGGCCGCGACCACCGCTGCGGGCACGGACGTCGGCGGGCTGACCCTCGCCGACGTGCAGGACCTGTTCGAACGCAGGATCGACACGCGAATCCGGATCCGGCAGCTTCGCGACGCCGGCTGGGGAGTGGCCACCACACAGGTGCGGACTCGCATGGCGAGCACGTTCCGGGCCGGCCGGTGCGTCATCGCGGGCGACGCGGCGCACCTGTTCGGACCCGTCGGCGGGCAGGGAATGAACGGCGGAATCCAGGACGCGCACAACCTGGCGTGGAAGCTGGCGCTGGTCTGCCTCGACGCCGCGGGCGAGGAGCTGATCGACACCTACGAGGCCGAACGGCTGCCGGCGGCGAAGGTCGCCATGTCCGCGGCGTCCGGCCAGACCCGGCTCGGCACCCTGCGGCCCTGGCTCGCCAGAACGGCCCGCGACCTGCTGCTGCGGCTGGGCGGCCGAACGGGCAAGCTCACCGAACGCCTGGTGCCGACGCTGACCCAGCTCGGCACGACCTATCCGGCGAGCTCGCACTTCGGCCTGAGTCACGGCTCGGTGCGCGGCGCCGGGCAGCGGATCGCGGACACCCCGGTGCACGGGGTGCCCGACGCGGCAACGCTGTTCGACCTGTTGCGCCGCCGCTGGTTCACCGTCCTCGTGCTCGGCGCGGGACCCGCCGACGAGCACGCGGTGCGCACCCTCGCCGACTCGCTGGCCGGACCCGGCGACGCCCCGCTCGCCGCGCAGGTCATCGCCCTCGGCCGGGAGACCACCGGCGGGCTCGCCCGCCCGGAGCGTGCCCAGGACGTGGGGGACCGCCTGCACCAGACGCTGTCGGTGTCCGGTCCGAGCGCGTACCTGGTGCGTCCGGACGGCTTCGTCGCCGTCTCCACCACGCTCGGCGACACGGCGCCGATCACCGCCACGATGGCCCGGCTCGCCGGCGGGCCGCGTGCGGCCGCGGTCGCCCGGTCGGAGAGTCGAGGAAACCTGCCGTGAACCCCTTCCGCTTCGGCGTCCAGCTGGCTTCCGCCTATGACGGCCAATCCTGGCGTGACAAGGCCAGGCTGGCCGAGGAGCTCGGGTACTCGACGCTGTTCCTGCCCGATCACCTCGACACCCAGTGGGGCCCGCTGGTGGCCATGACGGTCGCGGCCGAGGCGACCAGCACGCTCAAGGTCGGCTCGCTCGTGCTGGCCAACGACTACCGGCATCCGGTCGTGCTGGCCAAGGAGATCGCCACCCTGGACCTGGTCTCGGCGGGCCGAGTCGAGGTCGGCATCGGCGCGGGCTGGCGCAAGAAGGACTACCAGGTCACCGGGCTGCCCTTCGACTCGCCCGGCGAGCGGATCGACCGGCTCGCCGACAGTGTGCTGATCATGAAGGACCTGTGGGCGGACGCGGCATCCTCCCGCCAGGGCCGGCACTACACCGTCGACGCGCCACAGGGAATGCCGCTGCCGCACTCCCGGCCGCATCCGCCGATCCTCATGGGCGGCGGTGGCCGGAAGATGCTGTCCCTCGCCGCCCGCGAGGCGGACATCGTCGGCTTCAACCCGAGCATGGCCGGCGGCCGCGTCGGCAACCAGACTGTCGACACCTCCGGTCCGGACGCGTTCAGCCGGCGGGTGGACTGGGTGAAGGCGGCGGCCGGGCCGCGATGGGACTCGCTGGAGTTCCAGTGCCTGACCGTCGTGTGCCGGGTGACCAAGGACCGCGACGCCTCTCTGCTGGCCTACGCCCGAGCGTCCGGAATGACCCCGGAAGCGCTCGCCGCGGCACCGCTCGCGCTGGTCGGCAGCGTCGAGGAGATCTGCGAGACGCTGGCCGCGCGACGGGACACCTGGGGCTTCAGCTACTGGGTCGTGCACGAACAGGAGATGCGTGACTTCGCGCCGGTCATCGCCCGGATGGCCGGGAACTGAGGGGATCGAGATGGACGAGCGGCCGACCACCGCACCGGTGATCTGGTGTGACTTCGGCGGGGTACTCACCGCGCCCGCCATCGAGACGCTGACGACGTTCTGCGCCCGCGTCGCCGTGGAGCCACAGCCGCTGGTCGCCGCGATGAAGGTCGTCGCCCGGCGCTACGGCACGGACGACATCATGGAACCCCTGGACACCCCGCTGGTCGACGCGCCGGACTGGGCCCGCGAGGTCGAGCGGGTGCTGCTCGACGAGTACCGGCTCGACGCCGACCTCTCGGACTTCGCGAAGCACTGGTTCAGCGGCCGGCCGGCCAACGAGGAGCTCATCGACTACCTGTGGACATGCAAGGAGAACGGGATCTTCGTCGGCATGCTGTCCAACATGGTGCCGGCATTCGAGCCCTTCTGGCCGAACACGGTGTCCCCGGACCTGTTCGACGACCTCGTCTTCTCCTACCAGGTGGCCGCCCGCAAGCCGGACAGAAGGATCTTCGAGCTCTCCGCGTCGCGGGCAGACGCACGCCCGGAGTCGTGCGTCCTCATCGACGACCTCCCACAGAACTGCGCCGGCGCGCGGCAGGCGGGCTGGTCCGCGGTCGAGTTCTCCGGCAACGAGGACGCGCTGCCGCGGCTACGTGACCTGGTCGGGACGTGATGTCCATGTCGGACGACGAGAAGACCCTGCACTACCTGCGGCGGGTCACCACCGAGCTGCAGACCACGCGCCAGCGGCTGCGCCGCCTGGAGGACGCGGCGCACGAGCCGATCGCGATCGTGGGGCTGGCCTGTCGTTATCCGGGCGGCGCGTCGTCGCCGGACCGGTTGTGGGACCTGCTGGCATCGGGCGGCGACGGCGTGTCGGACCTCCCGGCCGACCGCGGGTGGGACCTGGACGGTCTGTTCGATCCCGATCCGGACCGGCCGGGAACCTTCTACTGCCGGGGCGGCGGGTTCCTCGACGGGGCCGGCGAGTTCGACGCCGGGTTCTTCGGGGTGAGCCCACGCGAGGCGCTGGCCATGGACCCGCAACACCGGCTGTTGCTGCACGGCGCCTGGGAGACGATCGAGCACGCCGGGATCGACCCGACCACCCTGCACGGCACCCAGACCGGGGTCTTCGCCGGCCTCATGTACCAGGACTACTCCTGGCTGGCGCAGGCCCATCCGGAGTCGCTCGGCGGACACTGGGGGATCGGTACGGCGGGGAGCGTCGCGTCGGGCCGGGTGGCGTACTCGCTGGGGTTGGTCGGCCCGGCGGTGACCGTGGACACCGCCTGCTCCTCGTCGCTCGTGGCGCTGCACCTGGCGTGCGCCGCGCTGCGCCGCGGCGAATGCTCGCTGGCGTTGGCCGGGGGAGTGACGGTGCTCGCGACACCGTCGCTGTTCGTGGAGTTCTCCCGCCAACGCGGGCTGTCGGTCGATGGCCGCTGCCGCTCGTTCGGCGCCGGCGCCGACGGCACCGGCTGGGCCGAAGGCATGGGCATGGTGCTGGTCGAGCGGCTCTCCGACGCCCGGCGCAACGGTCACCAGGTGCTGGCGGTGGTCCGGGGCTCGGCGGTCAACCAGGACGGCGCCTCCAACGGGCTGACCGCGCCCAACGGGCCGGCTCAGGAAGCGGTGATCCGAGCCGCGCTGGCCGACGCGGCTCTCGGCCCGGCCGACGTCGATGCCGTGGAAGGGCACGGCACCGGTACCCGGCTGGGCGACCCCATCGAAGCTCAGGCCCTGCTGGCCACCTACGGGCAACGCGACGGCGAGCCGTTGTGGCTGGGCTCGATGAAGTCCAACATCGGGCACGCCCAGGCCGCGGCGGGCATCGGCGGGGTCATCAAGATGACCCTTGCCCTCAACCGCGACATCCTGCCCAGGACCCTGCACAGCGAGCAACCCACCGACGCCGTGGACTGGTCCACCGGCAACGTCGCGCTCCTGCGGCAGAACACCCCGTGGCCACACACCGGCCGGCCCCGCCGCGCCGGCATCTCCGCATTCGGCATCAGCGGCACCAACGCCCACCTCGTCATCGAGGAGCCGCCCGCCCAGCCTGCCCGCGAACCGATGCCACCGCGCCGGACCGCCGGATCGGACGTGGTGGTGTGGCCGGTCTCGGCGCGGTCGGCCACGGCACTGGCCGCACAGGCCCGGAAGCTGGCGGACTTCGTTCGGGCCGACCCGAAGGCCGAGATCGCGGACATCGCCAACGCCCTCGTGACGTCCCGGGCCCAGCTGGCTCATCGTGCCGCCGTGGTCGGCCGGGACTCCGACCAGCTGTGTGCTGGCCTGGACGCGCTGGCCGGTGGCACGCAGGTGGCCGACGTGGCCACCGGCGTCGACGAGCAGGCCGGACGGCTGGCGATCATGTTCAGCGGCCAGGGGAGCCAGCGCATCGGCATGGGGCGAGAGCTCGCGGCCGCCTACCCGGTGTTCGCCGCCGCCCTCGACGAGGTCTGCGCCGAGTTGGATCCCTTGCTGGAACGGCCGCTGCGCAGCGTGCTGTTCGCCGAGGACGAGACCGCGGAGCTCGTGCACCAGACGGGCTTCACCCAGGCCGCTTTGTTCGCGATCGAGGTCTCGCTGTTCCGGTTGGTCTCGAGTTGGGGAGTGCGGCCGGATTATCTGATCGGGCATTCGATCGGGGAGCTCACCGCCGCGCATGTCGGCGGCGCCCTGTCGCTGCCCGACGCGTGCGTGCTGGTGGCGAACCGGGGCCGGCTGATGCAGGCCCTGCCCCCCGGCGGCGCCATGCTCTCCGTGGTGGCGACGGAGGCGGAGGTCCTCGCCGCCCTCGACGGGCAGGCCGGCCAGGTCGGCATCGCGGCCGTGAACGGACCGCGCTCGGTCGTGGTGTCCGGCGCCGAGGACGCGGTCGCGGCACTGGCCGACCGCTGGTCCGCGGAAGGACGGCGCACCAAGCGGATCCGGGTCAGCCACGCGTTCCACTCGCCGCTCGTCGAGCCCATGCTGACCGAGTTCGCCGAGATCGCCGCGCGGACGTCCTTCTCCGCGCCCGCCGTGCCGATCGTGTCGAACCTGACCGGGGCGCCGCTGCGCGCCGAGGAGCTGGCCAGCCCCGGCTACTGGGTCAGGCATGCCCGGCACGCGGTGCGTTTCCACCAGAGTCTGTGCTGGCTGGCCGATGCCGGCGTGCGGCACTTCCTCGAGCTCGGCCCGGACAGCGTGCTCACCGCGATGGCGCGGCAGAACGGGCTCACCGCGTCGACGCTGACCGCGGCCATGCGCGCGGGCCGGAGCGAAGCCCACCAACTGCTGACCGCACTCGCCGAGCTGTACGTGCACGGCCGGCCGATGGACGCGGTGGCGGCGTTCGCCGGACCGGGCAGTCGCGTCGTGGCACTGCCCACCCACGCGTTCCAGACGCGCTGGTACTGGGCGGGTGGGCCGCCGCAGGCCCAGCGTGCCGAACCAGTCGCCACCGACGTGCCGGAACCGGCCGGGCACGAGTCCGTGGCGGACACCCGCGATCCGCTCGCGCTGGTGCTCGCCGCGGTCGGCGCGGTCCTTCGCTACCCGGACGACGAACAGCCCGACCCGGTGCGGAGCCTGCTCGAGCTCGGCCTGGACTCCATGGGCGGCCTCGACCTGCACAAGCGGTTGACGGCGGCCACCGGACTGGACCTGCCGCCGACTCTGGTGATCGACCATCCCACCCCGGCCGCCATCGCTGACGAGCTGACCGCGTTGCGCGCCGCCAGTGGCCCGGCGGCGCGAC
This sequence comes from Actinophytocola sp., assembly GCA_035995025.1. Taxonomy (GTDB): domain Bacteria; phylum Actinomycetota; class Actinomycetes; order Mycobacteriales; family Pseudonocardiaceae; genus Actinophytocola. Next base: position 35,529 of record DASYKY010000080.1, on the reverse strand, counting down.
CAGGCCCACCGCCCGCGGCGCCACCCGCGCCGGGCACGACCGGATCCGGACTCGCGGGCGAGAGCACGCTGACCACGTTGGTGCACAACGCACACCAGGCGGGCGCTCTCGCCGACGCCATCCCGATGCTGACCACCGCATCCCGGTTCCGGCCGGCCTTCACGTCCACTGTGGACCGCGGCGTCACGTCCGGTCCGGTGCTGGTGACAGAGGGGACCCGGACGCCGACGCTGATCTGTGTGCCGTCCTTCCTCGCCGGCTCCGGCCCGCACCAGTTCGCCCGGTTCGCAGCGGCGTTCGCCCGGCGGCCGCGGGTGTCCGCATTGGTCCTGCCCGGTTTCGAGCCGTCGGGGACGCAGCCGGCGTCCTGGCGGGTGGCGATCGACACGCTGGCCGATGAGGTGCTGGCCGCGGCGGCCGGGTCACCTTTCGTGCTGGTGGGCTACTCGATCGGCGGGGTGCTCGCGCACGCCGTGGCCGGTGCGCTGCAGGCCGGCGGGAACCCGGCCGCGGGCCTGGCGATGATCGACACCTTCGAGCCGGATCCGGCGAGGCGCGTGGAGGTGTTCTCGTGGGCGATGGGTCAGGTGCTGACCCGCGACCAGGACCGTCGGGTGGTCAACGACGAGAACCTGGTGGCGATGGGCACGTATCTGCGGCTGTTCGACGACTGGGAACCCGGGGAGATCAGCGCACCGGCGTTGCTGATCAGGGCGTCCGCCGGGACGGAATGGCCGGCCTGGCGGGTGGCGCGGCAGGTCGCCGAGGTCGCCGGGGACCATTTCTCGATCATGGAGCAGCACGTGGCCCGGACCGCCTCGGTCGTCGGCGACTGGCTGGCCGAGGCTGTTGTTCGATAATCTACATTATGTTAAGTAACTAGCCGGCGGCCCTCTCCCGCAGGACGTCCAGGTAGTGCTGGTTGTACATGAAACCCAGCACGTTGCCGAACGGGTCCACCACCGACGCCGTGACGAACCCGTCGCCGCGTTCGGTGACCGGCTGGTGTTCGGTGGCGCCCAGCGCGAGCAACCTGTCCAGCGTCGCCTGCACGTCGTCGACCGCCCAGTACACGATCTGCCCGGCCGGCTTGCCGGCCTCGTGCGGCGCGTACGAGCTGTGGACGATGCCCAGCTCGTCGCTCGAGTCGCCGATGCGGAACTCGACATATCCGCCCGGTACCTCGAAGTACGCGTCCACGCCCAGGAACTCGGCGTACCACGTGCGCGCGGCGGCCAGGTCGTCGGCGAAGTAGTTGATCGTCGCGAAGCCTCTCAGCATGGTCTGTCCTTTCGTCCTGTGCTGCACCGCCAGTTCGGCCGTCACTGCGAGCTGCTGGGCGAGGAACCGGACGGGCGGGCCCGCGTGCGGCTGGCCGCGCACATGCCGCTGTCGATCGCCGAGCGGATCGCCGGCTGGGGCGACACGGTCGAGGTCGTCGATTCCGGCCCGGTCCGCGCCGAGCTGGCCCGCATCGGCGCGGAGCTGACGCGGCGTTACGGCTGAGCCGCAAAGTGGACATGGCGACATGTCGACGAATGGACACGGCGACAAAGTGTCTCGCCGGTCTTCCTTCGGGATTCGAGTCACTCACCCGTCGGTGGCTTTGATCAACTGACCATACGGCAACCGGCGCCCGCGTGCACGCCGGATCTCACGCTCCGTGCCAGGACCGCCACAGCCCGGCGTACTCTCCCCCGGCCTCGACCAGCTCGTCGTGGGTGCCGAGCTCGGTGATCCGGCCGTCGGCCATGACGGCGACGCGGTCGGCGTAGTGGGCGGTGTGCAGCCGGTGCGCGATGGCGATGACCGTGCGCCCGGCGAGCACGGCGCCCATCGCGCGCTCGGCGTGGCGGGCGGTGGCCGGGTCGAGCAGCGCGGTGGCCTCGTCGAGGATCACCGTGTGCGGGTCGGCCAGCACCACGCGGGCGAGCGCGAGCTGCTGGGCCTGGGCCGCATCGAGGGCGCGGCCGCCCGCGCCGAGCTCGGTGGACAGGCCGCCGGGCAGCGTGTGCACCCACTCGGCGTCGACGGCGGCGAGCGCGGCGAGCAGGTCGGCGTCGGTGGCGTCGGGTGCGGCGATGGCGAGGTTGTCGCGGACGGTGCCGATGAAGACGTGGTGCTCCTGGGTTACCAGGACGATCCGGCGGCGCAGCTCGTCCGGGCCGAGGTCGGCGACCGGCACGCCGCCGACGGTGACCGTGCCCGCGCGCGGTGCGTCGATGCCGGCGAGGAGCCTGCCGAGGGTGGACTTGCCGGCGCCGGACGGGCCGACGATGGCGAGCCGCTCCCCCGGCCGCACGTCGAGGCCGACGTCGTGCAGGACGTCCCGGTTGCTGCCGTGGTAGGCGTAGCGGACGTCGGTGACCTGGATCCGGTCGTCGCGGGGGTGGCCACCGGGCGGTGGTTCGGTGCCTGCCTCGGCGACGCCCTTGATGCGGGCGAGCGAGGCGCTGCTGCGCTGGAGGTTCTCCGACCACATGATCACGCGGTTGAGCGGGTCGGCGAGCTGCATGGCGTAGAGGGCGGCGGAGACGACCGCGCCGAGCGTGGTGAGGTCGGCCGCGTAGAGCAGGCCACCGACGACGAGCACCGTGACGGTCGACAGGACGAAGGAGAAGTCGATCTGCGGGAACAGCACGCTGCGCAGGAAGAGCGTGTAGACGCGGGTGCGGTGGGCCTCGGCGACGGTCCGGTCGCCGGCGCCGACGCGGCGGTGCTGCAGGCCGAACGCCTCGACGGTGCGGGCGCCTTCGGCGGTGGCGGCGATGGTCTCGGACATCTCGGAGTTGGCGGCGCCCTCGGCGAGGTAGCCGTCGCGGGCGCGGCGCAGGTACCAGCGGACGGCGAAGTAGAGGAAGCCGACGCCGGTGAGCGCGCAGAGCCCGAGCAGCGGGTCGAGCACGAAGACGGCGGCGATGATGAAGACGGTCTGCAGGGCGCCGACGAACACGTTGGGTGCGGCGTCGCGCAGCGCGGTGCCGACGACGGCGACGTCGCCGGTGGTGCGGGACATGAGGTCGCCGGTGCCGGCGCGCTCCACCACCGAGGTCGGCAGCGCGAGCGTGCGGTCGACGAAGTCCTCGCGCAGCCTGGCCAGGGCGCGTTCGGCGAAGCGGTGCGTGAGGTAGTGGGCGAAGCGGGTGAGCAGCACCTGCGCGACGGCGAACGCGACGATCGTGAGCGCGAGTGTGTCCACTGTGGACGTGCTGGTGTCGCCGCTCTCGACCTGGTTGACGATGCGGCCGATGAGCCAGGGCGGGGCGAGGCCGGCGGCGGCCGCGAGGCTGGTGATCAGCAGGACGAGCGCGGAGCCGCGCGGCTCGGTGGTGACGATCTCGCGGTTGGCGCGGCGCACGGCGGCCCGGCTGGCGACGGGAAGCCGTCCTGCCTCCCCGGAATATGGCCGCGTGGTCGCGTTGGACCGGCGCCGTCCATTTTGGCGCGTACTCGTGGCCGGGTCGCGTCCCGTTCTCCTTGGGCGCGGCTGGGAGCCGCGTGGCTCATGGGTCCTCACACCAGCTCCTCCTCGCTGCCGCGGTACGCGAGGGCGCGGTAGCCGGGCTCGGTGGCGAGGAGGTCGGCGTGGGTGCCGGTGGCGGCGACGCGGCCGTCGACGAGGAAGGCGACCCGGTCGGCGCGGTCGAGCAGCAGCGGCGAGGTGCCGACGACGACCGTGCTGCGGCCGTGGCGGGACTCGCTCAGCCGGGCGGCGATGGCGGACTCGGTGTGCGCGTCGACCGCGGAGGTGGGTTCGACGAGGATCAGCACCTCGGGGTCGGCGAGCAGGGCGCGGACGAGGCGCAGCCGCTGGCGCTGGCCGCCGGACAGGTCGCGGCCCTGCGCCTCGAGGTGCGCGGCGAGGCCGTCCGGCAGGCCGGTGACGATGTCGTCGGCGACGGCGGTGCGCACGGCGGCGTGGATCTCGTGGTCGTCGTGGTCGCGGGCGGTGGCGACGGTGTGGCGCAGCGGGCCGGCGAACAGGTAGGCGTCGTTGTCGGCGACGAGGATGCGGCGGCGGACCTCGCCGGCGGGCATGGTGGCGAGCGGGCGGGCGCCCCAGGTCGCGTCGGAGGTGACGTAGCGGCCGAGCCGGTCGGCGACGGCGAGCGCGTCGGCGGGCCTGCTGGCGGCGACGGCGAGCAGCTCCCCCGGGCGCACGGTGAGGCCGGAGGCGGGGTCGTGCAGGTCTGCGGGCCGCGGCGGGCACCGGGTCGCGGCGTGGTCGGGGACGGTCGGGTGCAGGTTGAGGATGCGGACCACGCGGCGGGCGGCGACGAGGCCGCGGTTGATGTCCTGCGCGCCCTCGATGAGGAAGTACACCGGGCTGGCGAGCATGGCGACATAGCCGTAGACGGCGATCATCTCGCCGACGGTGATCTCGCCCGTGGCGGCCATGCGGGCGGCGAGCCAGGTGACGCCGGCGAGGAAGAGGCTGGGCACGCCGACGGTGACGGCCTCGATCCAGCTGGACACGGCGCCGACGCGGTAGCCCTTGTCGCGCAGCGCGCCGGACTCGCGGTGGTAGCGGGCGGCGAAGCGGTCCTTGCCGCCGATGCCGCACAGCACGCGCAGGCCCGCGACGATGTCGCCGGCGCGGGCGGCGAGCGTGCCCTGCTGCTCGCGGTAGTCGGTCTCGGTGTCGCGCATCCGGTTGAGCAGTGGGCCGAGGGACAGCAGCAGGGCCGGCACCCCGAGCAGCACGACCAGCGCGAGCAGCGGTGAGATGCGGACGAGCAGGGTCGCGACCGCGGCGTAGGCGACGATCGAGCCGACGCCGGGGCCGACGGTGGTCATGGTGCGCATGATGCGGTCGAGGTCGGCGGCGCCGATGGAGACGACCTCGCCGGTGCTGACCCGGCGCGGCAGCTCGGCGCCGACGCCGACGGCGTGGCGGACGACGACCTGGACGGTGCGGAAACCGGCGTCGAGCCGGATGAACGTCATCGTGCGGTGGCGCAGGATGCCGATGCCGGAGTTGGCCATGCCGGCGACGGCGAGCAGGCCGGCCCACAGGCCGAGCGCGCCCATGTCCTTGGCGCGCAGCCCGTCGTCGACGGCGTGCGCGACGAGGTAGGGCGGGACGACGAGGATGAGCATCCAGGTGCTGCCGAACAGGACGCCGAGGCAGGCCCGCCCCGGTTGCTTTCTCACCAACCACAGCAGGTAGCGAAGCCCTCCCCGTGCGTCCGGTTCGCCGGGATCGGCATAGGGAACCGCGAGACGACGCATGCCTCCACCCTAAGGACGGTCCTCGCGGCCCGTAATTCATTAACCGGATCGCCCCGTTCGCTCCTAGCGTCATGCGGTCGCTGGCGCGCACGGCGGCGGAGCTGAACCGGACACCGAGTTCTGGACCGGCCTGCTCACCGGCGAGGCTCGCGCAGATCCCGGCGGGCCGCGCGGGGCACGCCCGGGAGGTGGCGGCCGCGGTGGCCTACCTGGCCGCGCTCGACGCCGGATGGACGACCGGGCAGATAGTTCAGGTCGACGGGGGTACGTTGCTCGGACGCGGATGAGCCGGCCGGCATGAGAGTCTGGTGTGGATGGACACGTTGCGCTGCTCGGCGGCGGCCGGGGTGATCGGTGAGCCGCTGGCCGGGACCGCGGCCACGGCCCGGTCCTGGCTGTGCATCGAGCAGCCCGGGCCGTGGGGTCGCGACGCGCTGTCCGCCAGCCATCTCGACTCCGGCGTGTCCCGGGAGCTGGCCGCGCTCGCGGCGGGCACCGGCGTGCGGATCGCGTTGATCCGGCGGCCCGGCCACCACCCCGACCGGCACCGGCCGGTCCCCCGGCACGTGTACCTGGCGCACACCGGGCCGGGCAACACCTGGCTGGAACGGGCGATGATCGGCGACCCCAAGGCGTTGCTGGACCTGGACTTCCGGCGCGCCGGTGCGGGCGAGCCGGGGCTGCTCGGCGAGCGGGTCACCGACCCCGTGCTGCTGGTCTGCACGAACGGCAGGCGCGACGTGTGCTGCGCGCTGCTGGGCCGCCCGATCGCGGCGGCGCTCGCGAGCGCGCACGGCGAGGCCGTGTGGGAGTGCACGCACCTCGGCGGGCACCGGTTCGCGCCCACCGCCGTGCTGCTGCCGACCGGCTACGCCTACGGCCGGCTCGACGTCGCCTCCGCCGCGGGTTTGCTCGACCGGGCAAACGTGATGACCGAGAACTGCCGGGGCCGGTCGACCTGGGCACCCGCCGGGCAGGTCGCGGAGCTGGCGGTCCGCGACCGCACGGGCGAGCTGGACCCGGACGCCCTGACCGTCACCGCGGTCGACCAGGCCGACGGCCGGTGGCTCGTCACCGTGGCGCACCGCGACGGCGACCGTTGGCAGGTGACGGTGGCCGCGCGCGAGGTGGCGCCGGCCCGCCCGGCCAGCTGCACGGCCGCGCCGACCCCGGCGGTCTGCCTCGACGTGGTCGGCGTGGCCGGCGTGCGGGTGGCCTAGCCGGCGAGCTCCTCGTCGATGTCGGCCAGGACGCGGGACTTCGAGCGGGCGCCCACGAACGTGCGGATCGGCTCGCCGTTGCGGAACAGGATCATCGTGGGCAGCGAGAGCACCTGGTAGGCCAGCGCGGTCCGCTGGTTCTCGTCGGAGTTGATCTTGCGGATGGCGAGGGTGTCCGCGCGCTCCTCCGCGATCTCGGCGAGCACCGGCTCGATCATCCGGCACGGCGGGCACCAGGCGGCCCAAAAGTCGACCAGGACCGGCTTGTCGGCACCCAGCACCTCGTCGGCGAACGTGTCGTCGGTGACGGCGGGCAGGCTGGAGGTGGTGGTCACGAGAGCTCCTTGCTCGGTTGAGCAACCAGGCACGGGTCGGCCACGAAGCCGGCACCGTCACGGTGGCGGGTGAGTGCGTCGCCGAGCTTGCCGGCCAGCTCTGCGCGGACGGCGCCGAGCCGTTCCAGGCACGCGTCGACCTCGGCGAGCTTGCGCCGGTACACCTCGATCGAGTCGCCGCACGCGTCGCCGGAGTCGTGCCCGGCGCGCAGGCAGTCGACGAACGGCCGCGTGTCGTCGAGCGTCAGCCCGACGGCCTGCAGCGTCAGGATCTCGGTGACCAGCCGCAGGTCGTCCTCGCCGTACTCGCGGTAGCCGTTCGCCGACCGCGCGGCGCTGAGCAGCCCCTGGGACTCGTAGAAGCGCAGCGCCCGGGTCGTGGTGCCCGCGCGCCGGGCGAGCTCGCCGATTCGCATACATCCGAGCGTAGACATTGACGCGCGCGTCAAGGCAAGGCTCGCCCGCGCCGGGCTACTCCGTCCAGAACGGGCGGACCTCGACCATGCCGAGGCGGGCCATCGGGTGCTTCGCGGCGACCTCGATCGCCTCGTCCAGGTCGGCGCACTCGACGAGGTCGAACCCGCCCATCTGCTCCTTCGTCTCCGCGAACGGTCCGTCGGTCACCAGCGTCTCGTCGCCACGCACCCGCACGGTCGTCGCGTCGCTCGCCGCCCGGACCCGGTTGCCGGTCAGCCGCACGCCGCGCCGGGTCATCTTCTCGACCCACGGCCGCGCGTCGAGCTCCTCCGGCGTGTGGTCGGCAGGGTCGAACGCACCCTCGGTGCAGATCAGCAGCAGGTACTTCACGGTTCCTCCTTCATCGGTTCGCACACCCCACCGACGAACGGTCCCTACCCGTATCGACAAGATCGCCCCCGCCATCTGGCGGGGGCGATCGGCAAATCAGAACCGCGGCGGCTCGTCGGACAGCTCCGTCGACTCCGACGGCTTGCCGGGCGCGGGCCGGGGCGGCTGCGGCGGTGGGTCGGGCGTGACCGGCGGCATCGCCGAGGTGTGCGGCTCCCGCTTCGGGAGCGGCGGCACGGGCGGTTGCTCAGGCGCCGCGGTGATCGCCGGCGGGGTGATCGGGCGGACCGGCGAGTGCGTCGACGCGAGCGGGCCCGGCACCTCCTGGCGCGCGACCGCCTCCGCGGCGCGGACCGCTTCGGCGACCTTCGGGTCGGACGCCGTGTCGAACCAGCTCTTGATGTCCTCGTCGTCGTCGTCCTTGTGGGCCGGGGGCTCGTAGGCGGGCGGCTCGTAGCGGAACACGCCGTCGTCGCCCGGCGCGCCCAGGGCCTTCGCGAAGCCCTCGAGGGCCTTGCCGAAGTCGTTGGGCAGCATCCACACCTTGTTGGCGTCGCCCTGCGCCATCTGCGGCAGCGTCTGCAGGTACTGGTAGGCCAGCACCTCCGGTGTCGGCTTGCCGGCCTTGATCGCGTCGAACACCTTCTCGATGGCCTTCGCCTGGCCCTGTGCCTGCAGGTAGCGCGCGGCGCGCTCACCCTGGGCCCGCAGGATCCGCGACTGCCGCTCGCCCTCCGAGGCGAGGATGGCAGCCTGCTTGCCGCCCTCGGCGGACAGGATCTGGCTCTGTTTCTGGCCCTCCGCGGTCTTGATGGCCGCCTCGCGGGTGCCCTCCGCGGTGAGGATCATGGCGCGCTTCTCCCGGTCCGCGCGCATCTGCTTCTCCATGGAGTCCTGAATGGACAGAGGCGGGTCGATCGCCTTCAGCTCCACGCGGGCGACCCGGATGCCCCACCGCCCGGTGGCCTCGTCCAGCACGCCGCGCAGCTGACCGTTGATCGAGTCGCGCGAGGTGAGGGTCTCCTCCAGGCTCATGCCACCGACCACGTTGCGCAGCGTCGTCGTGGTCAGCTGCTCGACACCGATGATGTAGTCGGAGATCTCGTACACCGCGTCGCGCGGGTTGGTGACCTGGAAGTAGACGACGGTGTCGATCGACACGGTCAGGTTGTCCTGGGTGATCACCGGCTGCGGCGGGAACGACACCACCTGCTCGCGGCGGTCGATGCGGGCGCGCACCCGGTCGAGGAACGGCACGAGGAAGTTCAGGCCGGGCTCGGCCGTCGTCTTGAACCTGCCGAGCCGCTCGATGACCGCGGACTGCGCCTGCGGGATCACCAGGATCGACTTCACCACGACCGTGATGACGAACAAAACCACGACCACGACGATGATGAGGATGGTCAACGTGCCTCCACTCCGGCTCGGGTTGGTGTCTCCTGGTCGGCGCGCTGGAAGTAGATCACAAGATCACTCCGAACCTCCTGATACGGGCACCGCGTCCCACGAGAAGTTGGCCGCGATCACCTGAATGCCACGCCATCACCGTGCCTCAATCGCTGTCCGCGAGCACCACGGCGGTGGCACCGGAGATCTCGACGATCGTCACCGACGCACCCGGCGAGATCTCCTTGTCACCGTCGAACGCGCGGGCCGACCAGAGGTCGCCGTCGAGGCGCACCTGGCCGCCGTGCTGGTCGACCGCCGACACCGCGACCGCCTTGCGGCCGATCAGCGCGTCGGCGTTGGTGTGCACGAGCTCCCCGTGCAGGCGGCGCTTGAGCCACGGTCTGGCGATCGTCACCAGCCCGACCGACACCACGGCGAACACCGCCGCCGCGACGATCGTGTTGCCGACGATCGCGTCGGTGGCGGCTCCGAAGAGCGCCCCCACGCCGACCATCAGCAAGAAGAGGTCACCGGACAGCACCTCGGCGGCGATCAGCGCGATACCGCCGATGAGCCAGAGCAACGGGGCCATACCTACATGATCTCAGAACTTCGTCGCAACGGTCACTACTCCTCACCGGTGGTGACGAAGTCGATGAGCCGCTCCACCGCACCGATCAGCGGCGTCTCCAGGTCCTTGTAGCTGCGCACCCGGGACAGCACGCGGCGCCAGCCGTCGGGCGGGTCGCCCCAGCCCAGCTCCGCGCACACGCCCTCCTTCCACGGCACGCCGCGCGGCACGACCGGCCAGGCCGCGATGCCGACCGCCGCGGGCCGCACCGCCTGCCACACGTCCACGTACGGGTGACCCGTGACGAGCACGTCCGGGTCCCGGAGGTCGTCGACGATGCGGGACTCCTTGCTGCCGGCCACCAGGTGGTCGACGAGCACCCCGAGCCGGCGGCCCGGCCCGGTGCCGAACTCCGCGACCCGGCCGGGCAGGTCGTCGATGCCGTGCAGCGGCTCGACCACCACACCCTCGATGCGCAGGTCGTGGCCCCACACGCGTTCCACGAGCTCGGCGTCGTGGATGCCCTCGACCCACAGCCTGCTGTCCCGGGCGGTGCGCGCGGTGTGGTCCTGGACGCGGACCGAGCCCGATGCCGACACCGTCTTCGCGGCCGTCGTCGCCGGCACGGCCGGGCGGCTCAGCGTCACGGGCTTGCCGTCGACGAGGAACCCGGCTGGGGTGAGCGGGAAGACCCGGTGCCGGCCGTGGCGGTCCTCGAGGATGACGTTGCCCTGCTCGAAGCGGACGACCGCGCCGCAGAAGCCGCTGGCCGGGTCCTCGACGACCAGGCCGGGCTCGGCCACCACCTCGGGCACGGTCCGCCGGTTCGGCTTGCGGGACAGGATGTCGCGGCCGTAGCGGTCGTAGCTCACGGCGGCGACCATATCGATCGTCCGGGTGAAAACTTCGGCACCGGGGCGTCGGAGTGTCGCTCCCCCGGACGACTATGCAGGCATGAGGTCACCATCGGGCGTCGCGCCCGATCCGGCACTCGGGCTGCTGGAGCTGTACGACACGGCGCTGCCGCACGTCTACGGCTACGTGCTGTCCCGCTGCCGGGACGCGACCCTCGCCGAGGACCTCACCGCCGAGGCGTTCCTCGCGGCGGTGCACGCCGTACGCAAGCCGGACGCGCCCGATCCGTCGGTCGCGTGGCTGATCGGCATCGCGCGGCACAAGCTCGCCGACCACTGGCGCCGCGTCGAGCGCGAACAGCGCGGGCTGCGGCTGCTGGACGGGGAGGCGGAACCGGTCGAGGACCCGTGGGACGTCACGGTCGACAAGATCCGCGCCCGCGAGGTGCTCGACGCGCTCGGCCCGCACCACCGGGCCGCGCTGACGCTGCGCTACCTCGACGGGCTGCCGGTGCCAGAGGTGGCGCGCCACCTGGACCGAACCGTTCATGCCACCGAGGCGCTGCTGGTCCGGGCCCGCGGCGCGTTCCGCCGGATCTACCAGGGTGAGGAGGGCTCGTCATGACCGACCCGTTCGACGCTCTGCGCGAGCCCGCGACGCCGGTGGACCCCGATCCCACGTTCGCCACCCGGCTGCGGGAGCGGTTGACCCGCGCCGTGTTCAACCGACCAGGAGCTGACATGACCACCAAGACCACGCCGACGCCCTCGACCACACAGCCCGCCCGCTTCGCCGAGCGCGAGCCGGCCTGGCCGCCCGCGCTGACCCCGTACATCGTGGTGTCCGACGCGCGCCGCGCGCTCGCCTGGTACGTGGACGTGTTCGACGCCGAGCAGCGCGGCGAGCTGCACGTGAACGACGACAACACGATCGGCCACGCCGAGGTCGGCATCGGCGACGCCGTGCTCATGTTCGCCGAGGCCTCCGAGCTGTGGCCCGACGTGCCCGTGCACGCGCCGGACTCGGCCTTGCACAGCCACACGCTGCACCTGGAGATCGACGACGTGGACGCGACCACCGAGCGGGCGAGGCGCGCGGGTGCGGCCGTGGAACGCGAGCCCGCCGACCAGCCCTACGGCCGCGGCTCGGTGGTCGTCGACCCGTTCGGCCACCGGTGGATGCTGCTCAAGCCGCCGTCCCGGGCGACCCGGTACCGCCAGGGCGACGTCGCGAACGTGACGATCGTGGCGCGGGACGTAGACCGGGCGAAGGCGTTCTACGAGACGGTGTTCCAGGTGCCGTTCTCCCCCGGCCACCCGGGCTCCTGGAACACCGAGCTGACCACCCCACGGATCGGCATCTGGTCGCCGGAAGGGGTCGAACCCGAGGTGCAGCTGACCTACCGGGTCGACGACATCGCGGCCGCGGTCGAGCGGGTCCGGTCGGCGGGCGGCCGCGCGGAGGAGCCCCACCTGCAACGGTTCGGGCTGTCCGCCGAGTGCACCGACGACCAGGGCACGAACTTCCGGCTCTGGCAGCCGGTCGACTGACACGTCACGCACCGGCCAACCGCGGCGGCGAGCTCACCGTCCACCTCCGCGACGGCGCGGGCGCCGCGCCGTGGTCGACGACGCCGCGTCCGCGGCGCTGACCGCGCGGCCGAACCGTTCGGCGAGGACGCGGACCTGCTCGACGATCTCGGGCGGGTCCAGCACCTCGAAGTCGAAGCCGATCTGGGCGAGGTAGACGGGGAAGTCGGCCACGGACGTCCCGCCGACGTGCAGCAGGCAGCTGTGCTCGTCGACGGCTTCGACCAGGCCCGCGGCCGGGCCGACCCGCTCGGCCGCGGCCTCGGCCGGCGCGTGCAGCCGGACCGTGGCCCGGTAGGGGTAGGGCGCGCTCGAGATCGCGCGCGAGATGTAGCCGGCGACGTCCTCCTCCGGCGGGTCCCGTGGCGGGAACCGCGGGCCAGGGGTCGGCGTGCCGGCGATCCGGTCGACCCGGAACGTGCGCCAGTCGGCCGGGTCGCGGTCCCAGGCCAGCAGGTACCAGCGGCGGCCGGTGCACGCGAGCCGTACCGGCTCCACGAGCCGACGGCTCTCGGTACCGTCCGCGCTCGTGTACCGCAGCCGCAACGACTCCCGGTCCCGGCAGGCGGTCGCGAGCACGGTCAGCAGCGCCGGGTCGACGAGCGGGCCGCGAGCGCCGAGCGACACGGTCGACGCGCCGAGCGCGCTCACCCGCCGCCGCAGCCGCGACGGCAGCACCTGCTCGAGCTTGGCGAGCGCGCGTACGGAGGTCTCCTCGATGCCGGCGATCGTGCCGTTCGCGGCGGTGCGCAGGCCGACCGCGACGGCGACGGCCTCGTCGTCGTCCAGCAGCAGCGGCGGCATCGCGGCCCCCGCCTCCAGGCGGTAGCCGCCCGCGGGGCCGGGCGTGGCGGTGACCGGGTAGCCGAGGTCGCGTAGCCGCTCGACGTCGCGGCGCACGGTGCGCAGTGTGACGTCCAGGCGGTCGGCCAGCGCGCCGCCCGTCCAGTCCCGCCGCGCCTGCAGCAGGGACAACAGCCGCAGCAGCCGTGCCGAGGTCTCGAGCATGGCCGGAATTCTCGCAGATATTGGTGACCGAAGCTGTCACCAATGTCGGTTAGCGTCGGGACCATGACGAACACCGAGATCAACACCGAGACGAACACCGAGATCCGCCCCTTCCGCATCGACGTCCCGCAGGCCGACCTGGACGACCTGAACCGCCGCCTCGCCGCGACCCGCTGGCCCGGCGAGCTCCCCGGCACCGGCTGGGACCGCGGCGTGCCGCCGGGCTACCTGCGGGAGCTGGCCGAGTACTGGCGCACCGGCTACGACTGGCGGGCGCAGGAAAGCTGCTCAACGACCTGCCGCAGTACGTCACCGAGATCGACGGCACGATCGTCCACTTCGTCCACGTCCGCTCCCCCGAGCCGAACGCGCTGCCGCTCGTGCTCACCCACGGCTGGCCCGGCTCGATCGTCGAGTTCCTCGACGTGATCGGCCCGCTCGCCGACCCCGGCGCACACGGCGGCGACGCCGCGGACGCCTTCCACCTGGTGATCCCGACCCTGCCCGGCTTCGGCTTCTCCGGCCCGGTCCGCGAGGCCGGCTGGCACTCCCGCCGCGTCGCGGGCGCGTGGGCCGAGCTGATGGCGCGCCTGGGCTACGACCGCTACGGCGCGCAGGGCGGCGACCTCGGCGCGGTGGTCTCCCCCGACCTCGGCCGGGTCGACGCCGCGCACGTCGTCGGCGTGCACGTCAACGCGGCCACCGTCGGGTTCATCCCGTTCGAGGACGTCGGCCACGACACGCTGACCGACGTGGAGAAGGCCCGCCAGGCGCGCCAGCGGTGGTACCTGGCCGAGGGCAACGGCTACTTCCAGATGCAGGCCACCCGACCGCAGACCATCGCCTACGCGCTCACCGACTCGCCGGCCGGCCAGCTCGCGTGGATCGTGGAGAAGTTCAAGGAGTGGACGCACCCGGCCGGCGACCTGCCCGAGGCATCGGTCGACCGGGATCGCATGCTCACCAACGTGATGCTCTACTGGCTCACCGGCACCGCGGGCTCGGCCGCGCAGATCTACTACGAGAACATGCGCGGCGAATGGCCCTACCGCACCGAGGTGCCGACCGGGGTGGCCGCATTCGCCGAGGACATCCCGATCCGGCGCTACGCCGAGGAGACCAACACGATCACGCACTGGACCGACTTCGACACCGGCGGCCACTTCGCCGCGATGGAGGTCCCCGACCTGCTGGTCGGCGACGTGCGAGAGTTCTTCCGCGGCCTGCGCTGAGGAGGTGCCGGATGGACGTGCTGAGCCTGCGGGCGGTCAACCGCGCGACGCTGGCCCGGCAGCTGCTCGTCGAGCGGGACGACCGGTCGGTGGAGTCGGCGGTCGAGCACCTGGTCGGCATGCAGGCGCAGGCGCCGTTCCCGCCCTACACGGGGTTGTGGACCCGGCTCGCCGGCTTCGAGCCGGCGGCGCTCGCGGACGCGCTGCTCGACCGGCGGGTCGTGCGGGTCGTGCTGATGCGCGGGACCGTCCACCTGGTCACCGCGGCCGACGCGTGCTTCCTGCGCCCGCTCGTCCAGGTGATCATGGACCGCGACCTGCGGACGAACGTCCAGCACGCCCGCAACCTGTCCGAAGTGGACGTCGCCGAGGTCGCCGACGCCGCACGCGAGGTGCTCGAGTCCGGTGCGCTGTCGGCAAAGGAGCTCGGCGCCACGCTGGCCGCGACGTGGCCGTCCGTGCCACCCGGCTCGCTGGCGCACGCGGCGCGCGGGCTGCTGACGCTGGTGCAGGTGCCACCGCGCGCGGTGTGGGGCCGGTCCGGGCAGACCCGCTACCGCACGGTCGAGCACTGGCTCGGCCGCCGCGTCGACGCCGACCCGGACCCGGCGCGGCTCGTGCTGCGCTACCTGGGCGCGTTCGGGCCGGCGTCGATCGCGGACGTCCAGGCGTGGTCGGGCCTGACCCGGCTGCGCGAGGTCGTCGACCTGCTGCGGCCGCGGCTGCGGGTGTTCGCCGACGAGTCGGGCCGCGAGCTGTTCGACCTGCCGGACGCGCCCCGCCCACCCGCTGAGCTGACCGTGCCGGTGCGGTTCCTGCCCGAGTTCGACAACCTGCTGCTGTCCCACGCGGACCGGGGCCGGGTGCTGAGCGAGGCACACCGCAAGCGGCTGTTCGGCGTGAAGAACGGCGTGTTCCCGGGGACGATCCTGGTGGACGGCTTCGTGCGCGGCGCGTGGCGGGTCACCAGGCAGCGGTCGGCGGCGACGCTCACGATCACGCCGTGGGCGAAGGTGTCCAAGAAGGACGGTGCGGCGCTCGAGAAGGAAGGGGCGCGGCTGCTCGACTTCCTCGCCGCGGACGCCGGGACGCGCGATGTCGTGCTGCCGGCCTAGCGGCTCAGAAGGCGGGCCACGGGATCGCGCGGTAGTCCGAGCCGGGAGCCGGGAACTCCGCCTTGTGCTGAAACTCCTCGACCCGCCGCTTCAGCGCGCGGATCTCGCCGCGCGTCAGGTGCGCCGACAGGTCGGCACCGAGCGAGTCGTCCAGCGCGGTGCGCAGGGTGCGCAGCATCTCCGCGATCTCCTCGGGCAGCGCCTCGCTCACCCAGCCCCACAGCACCGTCCGCAGCTTGGGCTCGGTGTGCAGGCAGATGCCGTGGTCCACGCCGTACACGTTGCCGTCCGTGCCGTGCAGGACGTGCCCGCCCTTGCGGTCCGCGTTGTTGATCACCACGTCCAGCGCGGCCATGAGCCTGATGCTCGGGTGGTCGGAGTGCGCAAGGACGGCTGGGTCGCCGAACCGGTCCTGCGCGCGCAGCACCACCCGCCACCCCGCCGGCACGTCTTCCGGTGCCACCACGTCGACGAGGTCGTCACCCTCCTTGGTGTCGACCCACAGCTGCACCATGCCCGGGCCGAACGGGCCCGCGCGCAGCACGGTCGGCGGGATCAGGTGCAGGCCCGCCGCCTCCGACACCAGGTACGCGCCGACCTCGCGGCCGGCCAGCGTCCCGTCCGGGAAGTCCCACAGCGCCCGCTCGCCGGACACCGGCTTGTATACACATTGCGCGACCGCGTCCCCGCCGCTGATCTCGCAGAACAGCGTCGCGTTGGACGCGTCCACCAAGCGGCCCTCGACCTCGATACGACCTTTGGTGAGCAGTTCGGCGACGGCCGGATCGGCGGGGAACAAGTTATTCCGTCTCGTCCTCGTCGGTGCGCCGGTACCCGTTCTGCCGCGGGCACACGTGCCCGGCGGGGTCCAGCGGCTCACCGCACAGCGGGCACGGCTTGCGGCCCGCGTTGATCACCCGGTCGGCCCGCTCGGCGAACGCCCGCGCCTCGGCCGGGGTCAGGAACACCCGCACCGCGTCCGGGCCCTCCTCGGTGTCGTCCAGCACGACCGACTCGTCGACCTCGCCCTCGGTGATCGCGAGCAGCTCGATGACCACCGCGCGCGTGTCGGAGTCCCACCCGAGGCCCATCGTCCCGACCCGGAACTCCTCCTCGACCGGGACACGCAGCGGGTCCGCGTCGACGAGGTCCTCGGGGGTGTCGTCCGGCAGGTCGGCCCCGAACCGGCGGTGGACCTCCTCGAGCAGCGAGCCGATGCGCTCGGCGAGGACCGCGACCTGCTGCTTCTCGAGGGTCACGCTGATGACCCTGGCGCTCTCCGAGGCCTGCAGGTAGAACGTCCGGTCGCCCGGCGTCCCGACCGTGCCGGCGACGAACCGATCAGGTTGGCGGAAGACATGAATGACACGAGCCATGGCACCTCCGACATTACGGCAAACGACGCGGACGAGCAGTCCTGTTCCCCGGCGCTCCCCGCACCGAGCTGGATCTGCGGCAACGTTATCGAAGGCTGTTCCGGCGGGCCGACCGGTTAGGGTTTCCCGCGTGGTGAAGATCGCGCAGTTCGGGTCCTGGGAGTCGCCGCTGAGTGCCGC
The DNA here is from genome assembly GCA_035995025.1 of Actinophytocola sp. Classification (GTDB taxonomy): domain Bacteria; phylum Actinomycetota; class Actinomycetes; order Mycobacteriales; family Pseudonocardiaceae; genus Actinophytocola. The sequence continues at coordinate 18,620 of DASYKY010000080.1, read as the reverse complement.
CGCCGTGGCCGGGGCGGACGGCCAGCCGCGGTGGGTCGACGTGCACGCGGGCCGCGTGTGGTGGGCCGAGACCAGACCCACCGAGGGCGGCCGCGTCACGCTGCTCCGCGAGGGCCCCGAAGGTCACCCGGTCGAGGTCCTGCCGGCGCCGTGGAACGTCCGCAACCGGGTGCACGAGTACGGCGGCAGGCCGTGGACGGTGCTCGTCAGCGCGGACGGCGAGCGCGTGGTGTTCACCAACTGGGCCGACCAGCGGCTCTACCTGCTCGAGCCCGGCGGCGAGCCGCGGGCGATCAGCGCCGCGCCCGGCCGCCCGCACGGCGTGCGCTACGCCGACCTCACGCCCGGCCCGGACGGCGCCTCCGTGCTGTGCGTGCGCGAGACCGCCACCGGCGACGCGCCCACCGACGTGCGCCGCGAGCTGGTGGCCGTGCCCGTCGACGGCGGCGAGCCGCGGGTGCTCGCCGCGAGCCACCGGTTCATGTCCGGCCCGCGCCTGTCCCCCGACGGCACCCACCTCGCGTGGATCGGCTGGGACCACCCGCGCATGCCATGGGACGGCTCCGAGCTGTGCGTGGCGCCGCTCGCCGACCCGGGCGCGCACCGGGTGCTCGCCGGCGGACCGCGCGAGAGCGTCTGCCAGGTCGAGTGGGAGTCCGCCGACTCGCTGCTCGCTCTCACCGACCCGGACGGCTGGTGGAACCTGTTCCGCATCGCGCTGGACGGGGCGAGCCGCAACCTCGCGCCGTGCGAGGAGGAGCTCGGCGGACCCTTGTGGACCCTCGGCATGCGCTGGTTCGCCCCGCTCGGCCCCGGCCGGTACGTGATCCTGCGCGGTGGACGGCTCGCCGTGCTCGACGAGCATGCCGGCACGGTGACCGATGTGGACACCGACCTCACCGCGTGGACCGCCGACGTCGCGGTGCGCGGCGACGAGGTCGTCTGCGGCGCGGGCGGGCCCACCGCGGGCCTCGCGGTCGTCACGCTCGACCTCACCACCGGCACGGCGACGCGGCTGTCGGCCACCCGCGCCGACCCGCCCGACCCCGCATACCTGCCGGTCCCCGAGGAACGGCTGTTCACCGGGCCCGGCGGGCGGACGATCCCCGCGCTGGTCTACCCGCCACGCAACCCGGACTTCGCCGGCCCGGACGGCACAGCGCCGCCCTACCTCGTCTATGCGCACGGCGGCCCGACCGGCAAGGTCCGCACCTCCCTCGACCTCGACGCGGCGTTCTTCACCAGCCGCGGCTTCGGCTACGTCGCGGTCAACTACGGCGGCTCGGCGGGCTACGGCCGCACGTTCCGCGAGTCGCTCAACGGCGAGTGGGGCGTGGTCGACGTGCACGACTGCGCCGCGGTCGCCGCCGCGCTCGCCGCGCAGGGCAGTGCCGACGGCACCCGCCTCGCCATCCGCGGCGGCAGCGCCGGCGGCTGGACCTCCGCCGCGTCGATGACCACAGTGGACACCTACCGGTGCGCCACGATCATGTTCCCCATCCTCGACATGCTCGCCTGGGTCGGCGAGACGCACGACTTCGAGTCCCGCTACCTCGACACCCTCGTCGGCCCGCTGCCCGAGTGCACCGACCGCTACGTCGAGCGCTCCCCCATCAACCGCATCGACAAGCTCGCCGGGCCGGTCCTGCTGCTGCAGGGCCTCGAGGACGAGGTCTGCCCGCCCGAGCAGGCCGACAGGTTCGTCGCGAGCCTCGACGGCAGCGGCATCGAGCACGCGTACCTGACGTTCGAGGGCGAGCAGCACGGGTTCCGCCGCGCCGAGACCAACCGCGTCGCGCTCGAGGCCGAGCTGTCCTTCTACGGCCAGGTGTTCGGGTTCACCCCGCCCGGCGTGCCCCTGCTGGAGCTGCGCCGATGAGACGCCGATGAGGCAGCCGGTGAGCCGGACCCGGCCGGCACGGCTGCGGCCCGGCGGCACGGTCGCGATCGTCGCGCCGTCCGGCCCGCCGCCGCCCGGGCTGGTCGAGTCCAGCGTCGCCGTGCTGGCGGACTGGGGGCTGACCGTCCGCGTCGGCGAGCACGTCCTCGACCGGCACCCCGACCTGCGCTACCTGGCCGGCACCGACGCGGACCGCGCCGCCGACCTGCAGCGGGCCTGGTGCGACCCCGAGGTCGACGCTGTCGTCTGCGCGCGGGGCGGCTACGGTGCCATGCGGATGGTCGACCTGCTCGACTGGGACACCATGGCCGAGGCCCGCCCGGACGGGCCGCCCGTGTTCACCGGCTCCAGCGACATCACCGCGCTGCACACCGCGATCGGCGAGCGGCTCGCCGCGGTCACCCTGTTCTCCCCCATCACCGCGGGCGAGTCGTTCGACCAGACCGCGCAGAAGTACCTGCGCGCCACGCTGTTCGAGCCCGAGTCGATGCTGTCGATCACCGGGCCGTCGGTCGCCACGATGAACCACGGCAGCGCCACCGGCATGCTCGTCGGCGGCAACCTCAGCCTGCTGTCGTCGTGCGTGGGCACGGCGGACCAGGCGCCGGACGGGTCGATCGTGCTGCTCGAGGACGTGAACGAGGAGCCGTACCAGGTCGACCGGATGCTCACCCAGCTGCTGCGGTCGGGCTGGTTCACCGGCGTGGCCGGCATCGCGCTCGGCTCGTGGACCGGCTGCGGCGAACCGTCCGATGTGTACGCCGTGGTGGCCGATCTGCTGGGCGGGCTGGGTATGCCGACGGTGTGGGAGCTGGGCTTCGGGCACGTCCCCGCGCAGCTGACCATCCCGCTCGGTGTCGAGGCCACCCTGGACGCGGACGCCGGCACGCTTACCCTCGCCGAGCCCGCCCTGCGCTAGCTGTATCGACCGGGGGGCCGGGCGCGCGGCCGGTGGTTCGCGACCGCCTCCCGCAGCGCCGTGCCCGCGCCGGTGACAACGGGGTCGCCGTGCCCGAAGCACACGGTCTCCACGTCGAGCGCGGCCAGCTGCCGGAACGCGGCGAGCATGGCGTCCTCGTCCTGGTTGAACACCCCCAGGATGACCTCGCCGTCCGATGTCGCGGCGATCGTGTCGCCGGTGAACAGCACCCGGTGCGCCGGCAGGTACACCGCAATGCTCCCCGCGGTGTGGCCGGGCACGGCGATGATCCGCGCACCGCCGCCGAAGTCGAGCTCCTCGCCTCCCGTCAACCGGACGTCCACAGTGGACGGCGGGTTCGGCGGGATGCTCGTCCTTGCCTCGGTCATCCGCTCCCACACCGGCGCGTCGAAGTCCGTCAAGACCGGCTCCGGGTGGCGTGCCTCGCCGGTGACGAACGCCGCGTCCGCCTCGTGGACGAGCACCGGCGCGCCGTGCCACGCACGCACCTCCGCCGCCGATCCGTCGTGGTCCTCGTGCCCGTGGGTGATGACGATGCGCTCGACGGCGGACCGGGCCAGCCCCAGCTCGCCCAGCGCCGCCTCGATCGCGGGACCGGACCCCGCCGTGCCGGTGTCGATCAGCGTCACGGCGTCGCCGTCGCGCCACAGGTACAGCGGGGCGAAACCCGCCTGCATCCGGTACAGGTTCGGGCGCAGCTCGACGATCTCCATGCGTCCCACGCTATGCGGCGCAGGTGCGCAGCCGCCGAGGGTTTCGCTGTCGGCGCATACCATCTGCGGATGGACGTCCTGCGCCGCCGCAGCCTGCTCACCGCCGGCCTCGCCTCGGGGGTGGCGCTCGCGGGCTGCACCACCACCGAACCGCGCCCGGCGGACGCGACCTTCGACCCCGGCGACTGGGACTCCGTGCGCGCGCAGTTCCCGCTCGACCCGGACGTCGTCCAGCTGGCCGCCTTCGTCCTCGCCGCCCACCCCAAGCCGGTCCGCGACGCCATCGACCGGCACCGCGCCGGGCTCGACCGGGACACCGAGCACTACGTCCAGACCCACGGCCGTGCCGAGGACGACGTCCGCCGCGCCGCCGCCGGATACCTCGGCACCCGGCCGGAGAACGTGGCGCTCACCGACAGCACCACGATGGGCCTCGGCATCCTCTACTCCGGCCTGAAGCTCCGCCGTGGCCAGGAGATCCTCACCACCGAGCACGACTTCTACGCCACCACCGAGGCGCTGCGGCTGGCGAGCGAGCGGTCCGGCGCGACCGTGCGCCGCGTCCGGCTCTACGACGAGCCGTCCGCCGCGAACGAGACCGAGATCGTCGACCGGCTGCGCGCCGCCATCGGCCCGCACACCCGCGTCGTCGCGGTGACCTGGGTGCACTCCGGCACCGGCGTGCGGCTGCCGATCCCGGCCATCGGGCAGGCGGTCGCCGACGCCAACGCCGGCCGCGACCCGGCCGACCGCGCGCTGCTGTGCGTCGATGGCGTGCACGGGTTCGCCGCGGTTGACACCGGCATCGACGACCTGAACTGCGACTTCCTCGCCACCGGCACGCACAAGTGGCTGTTCGGGCCGCGCGGCACCGGGCTGCTGTGGGGCCGCTCGTGGGACGCGCTCGCCGCGCTGATCCCCACGTTCTCCGGCGACGGAAGCCCCGGTGCCGCGTTCACCCCCGGCGGCTACCACTCCTTCGAGCACCGCTGGGCGGCCCGCGAGGCGTTCGAGTTCCACGGCCGCATCGGCCGCGACCGGATCGCCAGGCGCATCACCGAGCAGGCGAGCCAGCTCAAAGACGGCCTGGCCGAACTCGACGGGGTCCGGCTCCACACGCCGGTCTCGCCGGACATGTCGGCGGGGATCGTGTGCTGCGAGGTCGACGGCCTGGACGCGTACTCCGCCACCGCGAAGCTGCGTGCCGAGCACCGGATCGCCGCCAGCGTGACGCCCTACGCGCAGCAGTACCTGCGGTTCGGGCCGAGCATCGTCACCACCCCCGAGCAGATCGACCGCACCATCGACGCGGTCGGCAGGCTCGGCTAGGCCGGCAGGGGCGCGCCCGTCTCCAGCAGCGTCTTCATGCTCGCGATCACGTGCAGCCAGCCGCCGCCGCTCTGCGCCAGCCTGCCGCTGACCGCCTTGTACATCTCGGTCTCGCCGGGGAATCCGTCGTGGGTGACGGTCAGTTTCACGACCCCGCCCGCCTCCTCGATGTCGAACGCGACGCGGGTCCGCGGTTCCTGTTGCAGCTCGGCGAGCCGCTCCGGTGACCAGCCGAAGATCTCCGCGTGCTCGGGCTGGTAGTTGTGCCAGCTGTAGGCGAGCCGCCGGAACGGGTCGGACTCGAGCACGACCTGCCCCTGGTCCTTCGCGGCCTCGCCCGGCGCGTAGCGCAGCAGCACCGGCGAGCCGACCTGCCAGTCGGACTCCAGCTCCAGCCCGCCCCAGTACCGCCGGGTGAACTCGGGCTCGGTCAGCGCGCGCCACAGCCGCTCGGGTGTGGTGTCGACGAACGTGGTGTAGACGAACACGGGGTCGCCCATGGGTTCCGCCTCCAATGCGGTCTTCAGGTCCGCCAGCGCGTGCACCCGGTCCCGGTCGTACCGGTGGATCCAGCGCTGCGCGATGGCGTTGATCGGCTCCGCGTTGAGGTAGTGCAGCTTCTCCCGGCCGCGCCACACGACGGACACGAGGTTGGCGTCCTCGAGCAGCGAGAGGTGCTTGCTCACCGACTGCCGGGCCATCTCCAGCCCGGCGCACAGCTCGCGAAGGCTTTGCCCGTTGCGGTCGTTCAACCGGTCCAGCAGCCGGCGCCGGTTCGGGTCCGCGAGCGCCCGGAACACCTCGTCCATCGCTCCTGCTCTCAACATGCAGCCATTTGACTGCCTAACAAACTGCCTAACAATAGGCAGCCGCGCGGCTGCATGTCAACGGAAGGTCAACTCGCGCGCCAGGTCCGGTGCCGCGAACTCCAGCAGGCGGGTCGCCTCCGCCGCCACCGCGTCCCGGTCCGTGGTGGGCAGGCGCTCGAACAGCTCGACCGACAACGTGGCCCGGTCGCGGGCGAAGCGGAGCTTCCACGAGCCCCGCACGAAGCCGTCCACCAGCACGGTCGGCGCGATCAGCGCGCCGAGGCAGATCCGCTTGCGGTACTCGTCCGGCATCAGCCGGGTGCGGTCGGCGTACGCGACGATCAGGTTGTCGAACTCCGGCAGCAGCCGCACCGGCGCGGGCGTGTCCGGATCCGGGTCGTCGCGGTCGGGCAGGTCGTAGTGGTCGCCGGGCAGCCGTACGAGGTCCGGCATCGCCGACACGACCTCCGCGAGCCCCGTGACCCCGGACCACGACTGGACGTCCCGCACCGTCGCCGGGCCGAAGCCCGCCAGGTACCGCCGCACCAGCAGCCGCGGATCCGGCGCCGCGAGCGGGCGGCCCAGCCACTCGGTCGCCAGGGTGAAGGGCGTCGCCCCGCCGCGACGCCAGGTGCCGTTGGGCGGCGGGTGCACCACCGGCACGAGCAACTGCACCGACCACGCCAGCGCGTCCGGCCCCGCCGACGGCCACCGGGCGACCAGCAGCTCCCGCAGCTGCGTGCGGTTCAGCGTCCGCCCGGCCAGCAGCTCCTCCCCCGCCGCCGCCAGCTCCGCGAGGTCCACGCCCGCCATCACCCGGCCGAACCCGGCCTGCCGGACGCGCCCCAGCGTCGGCGCCAGCACCGGCCGCAGCCACAGGTAGTCCGCCGCCGCCACCAGATGCTGCGTGCCGCGCAGCATCGACGATCGCACCACCGACCGGTTCTCCAGCAGGCGCGTCAGGTCTCCGAGCGCGAACCTCGCGAGCCGCGACCACAGCCCGAGGTAGGGCGCGTTGGAGGCCTGCGCCTGCAGGCCCACCAACCGCGCCACGGCGTCCACAGTGGACATCGGCGAGCGGCGCAGCAGCAGCTGCCGGTCCAAGGTCGCCCGGTTGAGCCTGCGAAGATCAGCGGTAGGCACGGAAGAAGCCTCGCAGATCCTCGGCCAGCAGGTCCGGCGCCTCCAGGGCCGGGAAGTGCCCGCCGCGGTCGAACTCCGTCCACCGCGCCACCGTGCCGTCCGGGTCCAGCATCGAGCGGATCGAGTTGTCCGCCGCGAACACCGACACGCCCAGCGGCACGCCACCGGCGTTCAGCGGTGCCGCCCCCGCCTCGCCGGCGAAGGCCTTGAACGCCCGCATGCCCTCGTAGCTGAAGTGCGCCGACGACGCGCCCGACCCGGTGAACCAGTAGACGCTGACCCCGGTCAGCAGCCGGTCGAGGTCCACCGCGTGCAGCGGCTTCGCCGGATCCGTCCACGCCGCGAACTTCTCCACGATCCACGCCAGCTGCCCGGCCCGTGAGTCGTTGAGCGAGTACGCCAGAGTGGACGGCCGGGTCGCCTGCAGGTGCAGGTAGCCCAGCCCCTCCTCGCGGAACTCGTTGAACCGCTCCGCGCGCACCCGGTCCACATCGGACAGACCGTCGAGCGCGATCGGCGGCCCGAACGGGTACGGCCCGGGCCCGGTGACGTGCGCGGCGACCACCCGCCCCGGCGCGACGATCGGCAGCATCCCGGTCACGCCCGCGCCGATGTCGCCGCCGTGCGCGCCGAACCGCTCGTAGCCGAGCTCGCTCATCAGGTCCGCGAACACCGTCGCCACGCGGAACAGGTTGCCCCAGCCCGGCTCGGTCATCGGCGTGGCGAACCCGAACCCGGGCAGCGACGGGATCACCAGGTGGAAGTCGTTCGTCAGCGGCTCGACGAGGTCGAGGAACTCGAACGGTGAGCTGGGCCAGCCGTGCGTGAGCACCAGGGGCAGCGCGTCCGGGTTCGCCGACGCGACGTGGACGAAGTGCAGCCGCTGCCCGTCGACGGTCGTGGTGAACTGCGGGAACGAGTTGAGCCACTTCTCCTGGGCGCGCCAGTCGAAGCGGGTGCGCCAGTACTCGGCGAGCTCGCGGAGGTAGCCGATCGGCACGCCACGCTCCCAGCCCGCGCCGGGCACGGCGGTCGGCCAGCGGGTGGCGGCGAGGCGGGCGTGCAGGTCGTCGAGGTCGGGCTGCGGGATGTCGATGTGAAAGGTCTCGATGTCCATACCGCGACACTAGGAACGATTGCGGAAGGTTTCGTTCCGCGATTGCGGGCAGAATGAAACCCGTGCTCGACACCTCCGCGCGGCTGCTGCGCCTGCTCTCCCTGCTGCAGACCCGGCGCGACTGGACCGGCCCGGCCCTCGCCGGCCGGCTCGGCGTCTCGACCCGGACCATCCGCAACGACGTGGAACGGCTGCGCAACCTCGGCTACCCCGTGCACGCCACCCCGGGTGTGGCCGGCGGCTACCGGCTCGGCGCCGGCGCGCGGCTCCCGCCGCTGCTGCTCGACGACGAGGAGGCCGTCGCGGTCGCGGTCGGGCTGCGCACCGCGGCCGGCGGCACGGTCACCGGCATCGAGGAGACCTCGGTGCGCGCGCTCACCAAGCTCGAGCAGGTCCTCCCCGCGCGGCTGCGGCACCAGGTCAACGCCCTGCACACCGCGACCATCCCGGTGCCCGGCCGCGGCCCGACCGTCGACGCGGCAGTCCTCACCACGCTCGCCGCGGTGTGCCGCGACCACGAGCGGCTGTGGATGGACTACACCACTCACGACGGCACCGCGATCACCCGCACCGTCGAGCCGTACCGCCTCGCGCATTCCCGCGGCCGGTGGTACCTCGTCGCCTACGACGTGGACAAGGACGACTGGCGCACCTTCCGCGTGGACCGGCTGCACCCGAGGATCCCCACCGGCCCGCGGTTCACCCCGCGCGAGCCGCCCGGCGGTGACCTCGCCGAGTACGTCGCCGCCAAGCTCGGCACCGCCACCTGGCGCTTCCGCGCCACCGTCCGCGTGTTCGCCCCACCCGGCGAACTGGCGCGACGGCTGCCACCGGGCATCGAACTGCTGGAGACGTCCGCCGACTCGTGCGTGGTGGCCGTCGGCTCGGACACCCCGCAGATGCTGGCCGTCTACATCGGACTGCTCGACGCCGACTTCGAGGTGACCGGCCCGCCGGAACTGCTGGCACAGTTCGAGATCCTCGCCGCCCGCTACGCCAGGGCCGCGACAATGAGGCCGTGACCGAGCCGAGCCCGCGCACCCGCACCGAGTGCGCCCGGCGCGGCCGGCCGGAGTTCGTCGCCGCCTGCGCCCACCTGCTCTACAGCGTCGAACCGGCGGAGGAGATCGTGCGCGTGCTCGCCGGCCGTACCGCGCCGTGGTGGCTCGCCAACCGCGACGACGAGGACCTGCGCTACTGGCCGCGCGTGTGGGCCGCGCGGGGTTTGCTGTGGGCGTGGGACGACGGCGCCCTGCCCGCGCTGCGAGTTGCTTTGCGCGACCCGGCCTGGCGCGTGCGCGAGATGGCCGCCAAGGTCGTCGCCCGCAACCTCGTCGGCGACGCGCTCGACGACGTGGCCCCGCTGCGCGAGGACCCGGTCCGCCGCGTTCGCATCGCCGCCACCCGCGCCGTCGCCACCCTCACGGCGCGGGGCGCGTGAGCTCCCAGATCACGTCCACGCCGATCTCCCCGCCGAACGCGGGTTCCCGCGGCGGGCTGCGCCGCGCCACCTCGGTGAAGCCCAGCCGGCGCGGCACCCCGGCGCTCGCGGTGTTCGCCGCGTCGTGCCAGATCTGTACCCGGCCGACCCGCGGCAGCGTGAACGCCTCCGCCACCAGGATCTGGGCAGCGAGCGTCGCGTAGCCGTGGCCGGTGTGTGCGGGGTGCAGCCAGTAGCCGATCTCCAGGGCGTCCGGCACCTCGTTGCGCTCCATGCCGACCGTGCCGACAGGCGTGCCGGCCACCGTGATCGCGTACGAGTACGCCTCGCCCGCGGCCCGGTTCTCCGCGCTGCGCGCGATGAACGCGGCCGCGTCGTCGCGGGTGTACGGCCCCGCCGCCCACGACATCCACGGCCGCAACGAGTCGTGCGCGCCGGTCACCAGCTCGTGCAGTATGTCCACATCGGACGGTGCCCACTCGCGCAGCACGACAGCGCCGCGCCCGGGCGCCATCAGTCGACCGGCCGGACCGACCAGCGCAACGGGTCCGGTCGCACCAACGACACCGCGGCCAGCACCGACGCCGCGACCGCCAGGAACATCCACGCCCACACGTACAGCAGCTCCTCGCCGTCCGCCGAGTACGGCGCCACCATGAACGCCGACACCCCGACGAACACCGCCAGCTGCCGCGGCTTCCACGGCATCCCCGCCGCCAGCGCCAGCCCCCAGGTGAGGTACCACGGCAGCATCGTCGGCGACAGCAGCGCGACCGCGAACAACGCGAACGCCGCCCGCCGCACCGCGTCCGCCCCGCCGTCGCGCGACCGCCACCACAGCCGCACGAGGACCACCAGCAGCACCACCGTGCCGATGATCCGGGTGATCGTGACGACCCAGTCCCGCGGCGTCTGCACGGCCAGGCCGATGATGCCGTGCAGGATCTCCCCCGCCGCCGTCGGCACCGACAGCCAGTTCACCAGCCGCGCCGACGAGTTGATCATCGTGACCCAGCCAAGGTCCACCCCGGCCAGCAGCGTCACCGCCGCGAACACCACGACGAACACCGCCACCGCGCCCGCGCACGCCCGCGCGAAGTTCCGCCAGCGCGTCGAGGACAGATGCCCGGCCCACACCCACACCAGGAACGGCAGCGCCACCGCGGCGCTCGCCTTGACCGCGACGGCGAGCGCCACCAGCGCGATCCCGGCGACGTGCCGCCGGTCGAGCACCAGCACGGCGCCCGCGGCCAGGAACCCGATCATCAGCAGGTCGTTGTGCGGCCCGCCGACCAGGTGCACCACCGTGAGCGGCCCGGCGACGAGCATCCACGCCGCGACCGGCAACCGTCCGCCGAGGTGGCGCACCAGCCCCGGCAGCGCCCAGATCAGCAGGCCCAGCCCGGCCAGCCCGACGATGCGGGTGACGATCACGCCGGCCACGATGTGCGTGCCGGTCAGCCACGCCGTTCCCTTGACCAGCAGGATGAACAGCGGCCCGTACGGGGCCGGCTGGTCCTGCCAGAACGGGTGCACGTTCTCGATGAGCTCCGGCGAGCTCAGCACGGTCGGCCCCACGGTGAACGGGTCGAAACCGGCGAGCGCGATCGCGCCCTGCGCCAGGTAGGAGTACACGTCGCGGGTGAACAGGGCGGGCGCCACGAGCAGCGGCGCCATCCAGCAGGCGGCCGCGACGAGCACCGGCCGGGTGCCGGCCCGGTGCGCGAGCACCTGGCGGCCCAGCCGTACCCACGCCCACACGAGCAGCACGCACCCGGCGTAGACCACGACGGTGGCGAGCATCTTGCCGTGCCCGTAGCGCAGCCAGGACAGCGGGCTGTCGGCCATGAGCGGGTCGTCGACCGCGCCCGCGGCCGCTCCCATGCCGCCGGCCAGCAGCAGCAGCGAGCCGACCGTGCCGAGCACGATCGTGCCCCTCGGCGAGGTCGTTCTCTCGCCCGCCGCGGGGGCCTCGCCGGTCGTGCTCACGGTCTCGACTCCCCCGGTCCCGGTCTCGGTGCCGGTGCTCACCGGGTCATGCCGACCGGCGTGAGCGGCTCGCCGCCGTCCAGGCCGTCGGCGCCGAACACGTTCAGCGGGTCCGGCCGCAGCAGCGAGACGCCCGCCAGCACGGACACGCCGGCGGCCAGGGCGATGAACAGCCAGTTGTACAGCAGGTCGTCGCCCGCCGGGGTGTAGGTCAGCACGAGGAACACCGCGAACACGACCTGCGCGGCGAGCTGGCGGCGCTTCCACGGCAGCGCGGCGGCGAGCACGAAGCCCCAGGTCAGGTACCACGGCAGCGTGGCGGGCGAGAGGATCGCGACGACGATCAGCGCGATCGCGGCCCGCTTGACCGCGTCCGCCCCGCCGTCGCGGGCGCGCCACCACTGCCGCACGAGGATGACCAGCATCAGGATGCCGCCGAGCACGCGCAGTGCGTTGACGAAGTAGACCTTCGGGGTGTCGATCACCAGGCCGATGACGCCGTGGATGAACTCGCCGACCCCGGTGGGCAGCGACAGCCAGTTGACGATCGCGGTCGGCGCGTCGAGCGCGGCGATCCAGCCGAGGTCCACCCCGGACACCAGCGTCGCGGCGGCGAAGGTCACGAGGAAGATCCCGATCGAGCACGCGCACGCGCGGACGAAGTTGCGCCAGCGCGTCGAGGACAGGTGCCCGGCCCATACCCAGACGAGGAACGGCAGCGCCACGGCGGCGGTCGCCTTCACCGCGACCGCCATCGTCAGCAGCACCATGCCGATCACGTGCCGCCGGTCGAGCATCATCGCGGTCCCGGCGGCCAGGAAGCCGATCATCAGCAGGTCGTTGTGCGGGCCGCCGACGAGGTGCACGACCGTCATCGGGCCGGCGATCGCGAGCCACAGCGCCACCGGCAGCCGGCCGCCGAGGTGGCGCACCAGGATCGGCATCGCCCACAGCAGCAGCGCCAGCCCGATCACCAGGCCGAGCCGCATCAGCAGCACGCCGGCGATCATGTTCGTGCCGGTGACCGCGATGACGCCCTTGGCCAGCAGGATGAACAGCGGCCCGTACGGCGCGGGCGTGCTCTGCCAGAACGAGTCGACGTTGTCCACCACGGGGTCGACGTCGAGGTTGCCGGGCCCGACCGTGAACGGGTCGAACCCGTGCAACGGCAGCGTGCCGTAGGCGATGTAGAGGTAGGCGTCCCGGCTGAACACCGGCGGCGAGAACAGCATCGGCAGGATCCAGCAGCCGGCCGCGACGAGCACCGGCCGCGCCCCGACCCGTCCGGCCAGCACGTGCCTGCCCAGCCGCACCCACGCCCACACGACCAGCAGGAAGCCGATGTAGAGGATTACCGTGGCCAGCATCCGCCCGTGCCCGTACCGGATCCACGACATGGCGCCGCGGCCCAGCACCGGGTCCTGAGCCAGGATCGCCCCCGCGCCGAGCGCGCTGACCAGGATCAGCACGCTGCCGATCGTGCCGAGCGCGATCGTGCGCACCGGCATCGGATGCGCGCGCACTCCGGACTCCGCTTTGGTCGCGTCAACGGTGGTCACAGGAGGCGCCCCGGTGGTCGGGTCGGTGGTGGTGAACATGGCGGTCTGAGATTACACAGGGGTGTTGGTCTGTTTGCCGCAACGGCCCATTTCGGCACACCCGGCGTGCCAGCAGCGACACCCCCGGTAGTGATCAACCCTAGCGCCCGCGTCCGGTCAGGCCTCCGTCGGCTGGGTGGTCGGCTGGGTGGTCGGCAGGGCGGCCAGCAGCGAGCGCGTGTAGTCGTGCCTCGGGGACAGGAGAACCTCGTCCACGGGGCCCACCTCGACCAGCTCGCCCTGGTACATGACCGCCACGCAGTCGGCGATGTTCCACGCCAGGCCGAGGTCGTGGGTGATGACCAGGGCCGCCAGGTCCAGCTTCGCGCGCAGGCGCAGCAGCAGCGCCAGGATCTCGCCGCGGACCGACGCGTCCAGCGACGCCACCGGCTCGTCCGCGACCAGCAGGTGGGGCTCCAGGGCCAGCGCGCCGGCGATCACCACGCGCTGCCGCTGTCCGCCCGACAGCTGGTGTGGCAGCAGCGGCATGTACTCCTCGGGCGGGCGCAGCTCCGCCGCCTCCAGCGCCGCCGCCACCCGGGATCGCTCGTCGTCGGTGATGCCGTGGATGCGCAGGCCCTCGGCGACCGACTCGTACACCGAGTGCCGCGGGTTCAGCGCGCTCGTCGGGTCCTGGAGCACCAGCTGCACCTGCCGCCGGTACGCCCGCAGCCCCCGGCTGCTCACCGGCACCGGCGTGCCGTCGTACACGACCCGTCCGCTCGTCGGCTGCCGCAGCCCCAGGATCGTCCGCGCCAGCGTCGTCTTGCCCGACCCGGACTGGCCCACCAGTGCGACGATCTCGCCGCGCCGCACCTCCAGGTCCACGCCCGCCACCGCATGCGTCACCGAGCGGCCGCGGGCGAACGTCACCCGCAGGTCCTCGGTCCGCAGGAGAACGTCGGACGGCGCCTCGGCCGGTGGCTCGGGCAGACCCAGCGGGCTGCTGGTCGACGGCGCGTAGCGGAACGCCGGGTCGCCCACGGTCGGGAACGCCGCCGCGAGCGCCCTGGTGTGCGCGTGCTCCGGGGCGGCGATGACCGCGGCCGCGTTGCCCTCCTCGACGATCCGGCCCTCGTACATCACCGCCAGCCGCTCGCACGTCGACGCGAGGACGGCCAGGTCGTGGCTGATCATGATCAGCCCGATGTCCTGCTGGGCCACCAGGTTCGTCATCAGCGAGAGCACCTGCGCCTGCACGATCACGTCGAGCGCGGTCGTCGGCTCGTCCGCGATGATCAGCCGCGGCTCGCACGCCAGGGCCATCGCGATCATCACCCGCTGCCGCTGCCCGCCGGACAGCTCGTGCGGGTAGGCGCCGCTCTTGGCGGCCGGCAGCTCGACCTGGGCCAGCAGCGAGTCGACCCGCTCGCGCAGCTCGGCAGCCGACGGCTGGGTGTCGGCGTGCAGCACGATCGGCTCGGCGATCTGGTCGCGCACCCGGCGCACCGGGTTCAGCGCGTGCATCGCGCCCTGGAACACGATCGCCGCGCTCGTCCAGCGCACCGCGCGCAGCCTGCCCCACTTCATCGCGGCGACGTCCTCGCCGTCGAGCAGGATCCGGCCGCCGATCTCGGCCGACGACGGCAACAGCCGCAGCACCGACATCGCCAGCGTCGACTTGCCGCAGCCGGACTCCCCCGCGAGCCCCAGCGTGTCGCCCGCCTCGAGGGTCAGGTCGACCCCGCGCACCGCCGTCACGTCGCGCGAACCGCTGCGGTAGCGCACGGTCAGGTCGTGCAGCTCCAGTAGCGCCACCGCTCAGCCCTCCCGCAGCCGTGGGTTCAGGACGGACTCCAGCGCCCGCCCGCACATGGTGAACGCCAGCACCACGATGCCGATCGCGATGCCCGGTGGCAGCAGGTACCACCAGGCGCCCGCGATGACCGCGCTGTCCAGCCACGCCGAGCGCAGCATGGTGCCCCACGACGGCCGCATCGGGTCCGGGTCGCCCAGGCCGAGGAACGACAGCGTCGCCTCGGCCACGATCGCGCTGCCGACCGCGAGCGTGGTGTTCACGAACACCAGCGGCAGCACCGCGGGCAGCACGTGCTTGGAGATGACGTGCAGGTGCCCGCCGCCCAGCGCCCTGGACCGCTCGATGTAGGGCCGTGCCTCGATCGTCAGCGTCTGCGCGCGGACCAGCCGCGCACCCGACGCCCACGACGTGAGCCCGATGGCGAGGATGATCGTGCTGATGCCCGGCTCCAGCACGGTCGACAGCGCGATCGCCAGCACCAGGGACGGCAGCACCAGGAAGAAGTCCGTGATCCGCATGAGCGTCCCGGACGCCCAGCCGCCGTAGTGCGCGGCCAGGATCCCGAAGACCGTGCCGATCGCGATCGACAGCAGCGTGGCCACGAACCCGACGGTCAGCGACATCCGCGCGCCCCACAGCGTGAGCAGCAGCACCGAGCGGCCCGACCGGTCGGTGCCCAGCAAGAACTCCGAGCTGGGCGGGTCCATCGTGCCGCCGGTCGCCTTCGTGACGTCCAGGCCCTCCTGGTCGGTGATCACCGGCGCGAGCACGGCCAGCAGCACGATCAGCACGAGCAGCCCGAGCCCGATCACGCCGCTGCGCTGCTTGGCGAACTCCCGCCACCCGGCGGCGAACGCGGCGCCGCGGCGCCGCCACGCCATGCTGCGGGCACTGGGGGCGGTCATGTTGCCGCCTCCGCTGAGAAGAGCACGTCGGCTGTCACGTTGCCGCCTCCGCTGAGAAGAGCACGTCGGCTGTCATGTTGCCGCCTCCGCTGAGAAGAGCACGTCGGCGGGTCACGACGCACGCACCCGCGGGTCGAGCACGCGGTAGAGCAGGTCCGCGATCACGTTCATCGTGATCACCGCGGCGGCCAGCACGATGAAGGTGCCCTGCAGCAGCGGCAGGTCGCGGTTGCTCAGCGCGTCGTAGGTGAGCAGCCCCAGGCCCGGCCAGGAGAACACCGTCTCCACGGTGACCGCGCCCGCGATCACGAACCCGAGGTGCAGGAACACCAACGTCACCGTCGGCAGCAGCGCGTTGGGCACCGCGTGCCGGCGGCGGACGACGTCGTCGCGCAGGCCCTTCGCCCGCGCGGTGGTGAGGTAGTCCGCGTCCATCTCCTCGATCAGCGACGAGCGCATGACCAGCTGGTACTGCGCGTAGATCACCGCGACGAGCGTGATCGTCGGCAGCACCATGTGGTGGGCGACGTCGAGCGCCTCGGACAGGAAGTCCGGCGCCGTGTCGGAGTCGACGAAGCCCGCGGTCGGGAACGCACCGGACGACGCCGCGAGCAGCAGCATGCCGAGCCAGAACGTCGGCGTGGACCACAGCGTCAGCGCCACCCCGGTGGCGACCCGGTCGAACCGGCCACCCCGCTGCCACGCCGACCGGGTGCCCAGCCACAGGCCCAAAGCCACCGAGATGATCGTGGACACGCCGACGAGCAGCAGCGTCGGCCCCAGCCGCTCGCCGATCTTCTGCAGCACCGGCACGCGGTAGACGTAGGACTCGCCGAGGTCGCCGTGCAGCAGCCGCCCGACGTAGGCGAAGAACTGCTGGTACAGCGGGTCGTCGAGGCCGAGCTGGCGCCGCAGTGCCGCCATCTGCTCCGGGGCGGCGGGCCGGCCGCGGAACATCGTCTGGATGACGTCGCCGGGCAGCACCCGGAACAGCAGGAACCCCAGCACGACGACGAGTGCCAGGCTGACCAGGCCGCCGCCGATCTTGGACAGCACGTAGCGGAGGGCGCCGCCGCCACCACCGGTGGGTGGCGGAGCCTCCGCGAGCGCCTCCTCGGTCGGCGTGAGGATGTCCGACAGTGCCGCCTCCCCGGGATTCGAAGTGTTGGTCGCGTGCCGGCCGTTGGTCGCGGCCGGGCGGTTGATTGTGGCCGGGTGCCGTCACGGCCCCCTGAGGTCGCGTTGGCCGGGACCGGGACCTCAGGGGACCATCCACGGACAGGCGCTACTCGCGGTCTTCCGCGGTCTTGCGCCGGGTGCGGGCGAACAGCAGGCCGCCGACGAGCAGGATCACGACGATGCCGCCGACGATGCCGAGGATCAGGCCGGTGTTGCTGCCGCCCGAGTCCGCCGCCTCGCTGGTGCTCGCACCGGAGGTCGTCATCATGCCGTTCTCGTCGAACGTCGGGACCGGGCCCTCACCCTTGGGCGTGGCGCCGTAGTAGCCCCAGTAGCCCTGCTGGTTCATGATCACGCCGTCCTCGGCGGGCTGGAGCGGGAAGCCCTCGAACGCGTCCTTGCGGTAGGCCTCGAGCGCGTTGTCGTAACCCAGGATGACCAGCGTGGCCTGGTCGTAGAGCCGCGCCTGCATCTTCTTGACGAGGTCCGCCCGCTTGGCCGGGTCGAACTCCTTCAGCTGCTCGGCGTAGAGGTCGTCGTACTCCTGGTCGCACAGGAACGAGTCCGGCGTGCCGCCCTGGCCCTGCGCGTTCGGCCGGTTCCCGCAGGTCTGCAGCGACAGCACGTAGTCCGGGTCCGGATTGGCGTTCCAGCCGGAGAACGCGATGTCGAACTCGCCGCGCGTGGTGTCCTCGTTGACCTGGTCGTCCGAGCGCGGCTGCAGGGTGACGTTGATGCCGACGTCCTTGAGCCAGCCCTTGATGAACGGGCCGCCGGTCTCGTCGAGGTTGGTCTCGGCGTGCGCCAGCAGCCGCAGGTTCAGCGGCTTGCCGGTCTTGTCGAGCCGGATGCCGTCGGCGCCCTTCTTGTAGCCGGCCTCGTCGAGCATCTGGTTGGCCTTGTCGAGGTCGAACGACCGCTTCTCGTCGCCGGACGGTTTCCACGCGTAGTCGGCGAACACCGGCGGGATGTAGCCCTCGGCCTGCTCGGCGTAGCCTTCCCAGACCTTGTCCACCAGCGTCTTGGAGTCGATCGCGGTGGCGATGGCCTGGCGCAGCTTGACGTCCTTGAGCGCCGGGTTGCCGTTGCCGATCGGCTTGCCGTCGTTGGTGGCCGCGCCCGGGTTCATCACGATCTCGTTGAACCGGCGGTTCTGCGCGTTGTTCGTGACGATGTTCGGGTCGCCCTTGAGCGCGTCGAACTGAGTCGGGGTGAGGCGGTTGATCAGGTCGACCTGACCGCTCTGCAGCGCGGTGACGGCCGCGTCGGCGTTGCGGTAGGAGATGAAGTGCACCTCGTCGATCTTCGGCGCGCCCCGCCAGTAGTTCTTGTTCGCCTTCATCTTGACGAACTGGGCCTCTTTGAACTCCGTGACCGTGAACGGCCCGCTGCCCACCATCGGGTACTGCGGCTCGGCGCCGATGTCGGACATCTTCGACCAGACGTGCTCCGGCACGATCGGGATGTCCAGGGCGAGCATCGTCGCTTGCGGCACCTTGGTCTTGATCACCAGCGTGTTGTCGTCGGTCGCCTCGACCGACTCCCACTGCTTGGTGTAGCTGCCGTTGGCCGTCGCCGCGGTCTCGTCGCTGAGCATCTTGTTGAACGTGAACGCGGGGTCCTTCGCGGTGACGGGCTCGCCGTCGGACCACTTCACGCCCTTGCGCATGTGGAAGGTCCAGGTGAGCTTGTCGTCGGAGGTCTCCCAGCTCTCCGCGAGGCTCGCCTGCGGCTTCTGGTCCTTCTGGCTGTAGACCGTGAGGTAGTCGAACTGGGTGCGCAGGATGTCGGTCCCCGT
>DASYKY010000079.1:0-257344 GCA_035995025.1 Actinophytocola sp. | reverse complement strand
CGGGGTCCCGGCGTCGGACTCGCGGGGTCCCGGCGTCGGACTCGCGGGGTCCCGGCGTCGGACTCGCGGGGTCCCGGCGTCGGACTCGCGGGGTCCCGGCGTCGGACTCGCGGGGTCCCGGCGTTGGACTCGCGGGGTCATCGGGGGCGAGTGGCCGCGGGCTCTGGCTTCCGCCGGCCCGGGATCGCGGTCAGCAGCACGAACAGCACCATCGCGGCTTGCACGAGCAGCAGCACGCTGCGCAGCGCCGTCGGCTGCTCGACCCGCACGTCCGCCGAGCGCACCGGCACCGAGACGCCCACCAGGTGGCCCCACGCCCGCACCACGGGCACCGGCTCACCGTCCACAGTGGCCTGCCAGCCGGGCTCCTCCTCGGCGGCGATCACCAGCAGCCGCCCGGCCGGGCCGTCGGACACCCGCACCGCCACGGCCGGCGGGGACGCCTCGACCGGCACGATGCCGGGCGCGCCGAGGTCGGTCGGCGGCGGGCTCGCCGTGATCGCGCGGCGCGCCTGCTCCGGGGACAGCAGCGTGACCTGCCCGGCCGCCGGCTGCAGGCGCAGCACCGGCCGCCCGTCGGACGTCGCGGGCGCCGCCGCGACCAGGTCGCCCGCGGCCTCGGTGAGCCGCGCGCCCTCGTCCGCCGACGACGCCACCACGAACAGCACGCCCGCCGCCGCGGCCTCGGCGACCGCCACCCGCACGCCCTGCTCGGTCGGCGCCGACCGGCCGGTCCCGCCCGCGCCCGGTCCGGCGCCGAGCTGCCCGGCGAGCCGGGCCAGGCTCGTGCCGTCGTCGACGGGAGCGAGGTCGTCGTCGCCGAGGCGCGGCGTGCGCCCGGTCGTCATCCGGGCCGGCACGTCGTCGCGGGGCAGCAGCAACACCGAGCGGCCGGTCACCGACAGCTCGCGCACGAGCGTGCTCGCCAGCAGCGGCTCCCGCTCGTCGTCCAGCGGCCCGGCCGGCCCGGCGAGCACCGCACCCGCGGCGAGCCCGGCGACCCCGAGCACGCCGAGCGCGGCGGCGATCCGCACGCCCGCGCCGTACCCGGACCACCCGGCCGCCGGCCGGGGCGACCCGCGCGCACCGGCCCGGCACGCGCCGAGCACCGTCAGCAGCAGCCCCCAGCCGGCCATCAGCAGCCCCGGTCCGGCCCACCCCGGCTGTGCGGGCCCGCCGGTGATCGGCACGGCCGGGACCGCGAGCACGAGCCAGGCGGCGAGCCCGCCGAGCAGCGCGAGCGAGAGCCCGGGCAGCAGCGCCCGCCGCGGCCGCAGCACCAGCGCCACGAGCGCGGCGACCACCACGAGCGCGCCAACGTACGGCCACGCGCCCGGCCCGCCCGGGTCCAGGCTCACCAGCTCCACGACCGACGCGCCGACCGGGGCGACCTGCGCCCCGATGCCGGCCAGCACGACGCCCGGGTGCTGGATCAGCACGGCGGGCCACGGCAGCAGCAGCGCGAGCGGCATCAGCACGAGCACGAACAGCGCGGTCACCCGCCGCCGCCCGTCCCCGCGCCTGCCCGGCACCAGCACGAACCCGGCCAGCGCGTAGCCGACCAGCAGCAGGTGCACCAGCGGCGCGAACGCACCCAGCACGGCGAGCCCGAAAGCGGTGGCCGCCGCGATCGACAGCCAGCGCGACGAGTCCGTGCGCGCCCGCCCCAGCAGCGCCACGATCCCCGCGGTGACGAGCGGCAGCAGGACGTGCGCGACGACCACGTCCAGCCTGCCCTGCGACACGGCCGCGGTGGCGGTCGGCAGCAGCGCGTACGCGGCCGCGACCAGGGCTCGTACCCAGCGATCCACCGGCATGCGGCGGGTCGCGACGTACGCGGCGAGCCCGGCCAGCGGCAGGTCGCCCAGCAGCAGCACCGCCACCACCGCGGGCACACCACCCGCCGGGGCGAGCACGACGCCGAGCCCGCCGAGCACCGCGAGCGCGGCCGGGGCGGGCGCCGCCGTGCCGCCGGCCACCGGGTGCCAGGTGGCGAGGTACTCCGACCACGCGGCGGCGAGGTCCGGCGCGGTCAGCAGCCGCCCGCCGGCGAGGTCGGTGCCCAGCCGCGCGGAGTTGACCCACAGCCCCAGCCCGAGCAGCACGACGACCAGCGCGACCGGCGGCGAGAGCAGCACCTGGCGGGCCAGCCGGGCCCGGTCCACCGAGACGATCACGAGATCCGGCTTGGCGACCGCCGAGCCGTCGCGCGGCACCGGCGACGGGCGCGGCCGGGGCGACGGGCGCACCCCGTGCGGCAGCTCGACGTCGGGCAGCCGCAGCGCGACGGCCACCGCGGCGGTCGGGGGGCGCAGGCCCGCGTGCCGGCGCGGCCTGCCGGTGACGCCGGCGGGCAGCGCCTGCGGGCCGACCGGCCGCCGCGCGGGCTCGGGCTCCTCGGCGGGGGTGAGCCCGGGGGTGAACCAGGTGGGGTCGAGGTTCCGCGGCTCGGGCAGCCTGCCGAGCGCGGCGTCGGCCTGCAGCCTGCGTCGCACGAGGATCGCGACCCCGGCCCGCAGCGCGTTGCGCAGCCGCGTCAGCCGGCTGGTGAACAGCCCGTGCACGCTGCGGACCTCGACGGCCGGGCGCCGGGCGGCCCGCGCCGCGCGCAGCCCGGCGCGCCCGCCGAACAGGTAGCCGAGCGCGGCCAGCTCCGCGCGGCAGTCGTCGAGCCGCCGCTGCATCGCGAAGCCGAGCGCGCGCAGCGGGCACAGCACGGCGAGGCGCGGCAGGCCGACGAGGAACGAGAAAGCCGAGCAGTTGACCAGGAACGTGCGCAGCCCGAGCGCCCGGTCGAGCGTGCGCACCGGGCCGCCGAGCGTGCGGGTGCGGGCCTCCGCGCCGCGCAGCCGGGACGGCATCGCACGCACGTGCCGCATGCGCGCGGCCGGCACGCACAGCACGACCGAGCCCGCCCGGTTCACCCGCCAGCCGAAGTCGATGTCCTCGCGCAGCAAGGCGATCTCCGCGTCGAAGCCGCCGAGCCGCTCCCACAGCTTGCGGCGGACGAGCAGGCCGGCCGACGGCACGGCGAGCACCTCGGTGCTCTGCTCGTAGGCGTGCCCGCGGCCCAGCCTGCTCCAGTCCAGTTCGGACGGTCCGATCCCGGTCTGCCGGTGCCCGGAGGCGTCGGTGGACAGGCCGGCCTCGACCACGAGGCGCGGGTCGTCCCAGTCCAGCGCGAGGGGACCGAGCACGCCGGCCGATGGCCACGCGTCGGCCGAGGTCAGCAGCGTCGCGAGGCAGCCCGGCTCGGGCGCGCAGTCGTCGTGCAGCACCCAGATCCACGAGCCGGGGTCGCCCCAGCGGTCCAGCGCGACCGACACCGCCTCGTGCACGGCGGCCGCGAACCCGGTGCGGCGGTCGAGCGTGAGCACGCCGTCGAGCAGGTCGTCCCCGGCGGCCTCGGCGAGCAGCGCCGGGGTGTCGTCGAGCGACCCGGTGTCGACGGCCAGCACGTGCCGCGGCCGCGGCACGGACGAGCGCAGCGTCGCCAGTACCTCGGGCAGCCATGCCGCACCGTCGTGGCAGACGAGCACGGCCAGCACCGGTGCGGTACGCAGCACCGGGCTGCTACCGCGAGCGCCGTACCGGGGCATGGCCACAACATGCCATGGACGACGCCCCCGCGACGTCGCGCACGGCCAGAGCTACTTCGGATCGTGAAAAAGTCTCGGCCGGGTAACGGCTAGACGGCACGCTTCTTCAGCTTGCGGCGCTCGCGCTCCGACAGGCCGCCCCAGATACCGAACCGTTCGTCGTGCGCCAGCGCGTACTCCAGGCACTCCGAGCGCACCTCACACCCCTGACAGATGCGCTTGGCCTCGCGGGTCGAGCCGCCCTTCTCGGGGAAGAACGCCTCCGGATCGGTTTGCGCGCACAGCGCGCGCTCCTGCCATTCCTGCTCTTCGGTGTCGTCGAACAGGTCGGCGAGCATGCCGAACTCCTCGCTCGGCCGCTCCCCCCACTCCACGACCTGACTCCCGTCGGTTATTCCCTGCATCTGCATGCCGGTCCGCCTCCTCGCCTTTCGCGCTCCCCGGGTTGGCGGACACCACTCGCCATCTCAACCAGCGAATGACATCGATGTGATTACACCCGTGTAGTCGCGGCGCGTCAAGCCGAGTACCCGGCCGGGTGATGCCCTATGGAGGCATCCGGACATTGCTCAACAACCTTGTTGCACACCGGGAAAATGACCTACCGGACTCGGCGGTGGAACCGATGCTGGCAGACTCGTGTCGTGCAGCGTTCAGCGGTCCGGCCTTCGCCGGTGTTCCTGGCCATCCTGGCGGTGGCCGTCGGCGCCGCCTTCCTCATCGCGTTCGGCCAGGACGAGGAGAGCTACTTCCTCACCGGCCCGGGCGCCGCGGTCAACGCCGGGACGTTCGTCCTCGTGCTCGCCGGCTGGGGCGTGTCCCTTTGCCTGCACGAGTTCGGGCACGCGTACGTCGCCTATCGCGGCGGCGACCACGAGGTACGGATCAGGGGCTACCTGACCCTCGACCCGCGCCGCTACACCGACCCGGTGTTCAGCCTGGTGCTGCCATTGATCTTCGTGGCGATCGGCGGCATACCGCTGCCCGGCGGCGCGGTGTGGATCAACCACTACTCCCTGCGCTCCCGGGCGGTCGAGACGATGGTCTCGCTCGCCGGGCCGCTGTCGAACCTGGTGCTCGGCGGGCTGCTGATCCTCTCGATCAACACGTTCGACCCCAGCCTGCCGCTCGCCGGCGCGCTGTCGTTCCTGGCGCTGCTGCAGGTCATGGCGTTCGTGCTGAACATCCTCCCGATCCCGGGGCTGGACGGGTGGGGCGCGATCGAGCCGTATCTGTCCCCCGAGGCACAGCGGTTCGGCCAGAAGGCCCGGCCGTGGGCCCCGCTGATCCTGTTCGCCGTCCTCATCGGCCTGCCCGGCGTGAGCTCGGTGTTCTTCGACGTCTCCAACACGGTCTACAACGCGGTCGGCGGCAGCGGGGACCTCGCGGACCTGGGCAACTACGCGTTCTTCTTCTGGCGGCACTGATGCGGGTCGTGGTCGTGGTCGGCGGTGTCGGCGGAGCGCGGTTCCTGCAGGGGGCCGAGCATGCGCTGGGCCTGCCCGGCGCGCAGGAGCGGCACCGGGTCACCGCGATCGTCAACACCGGCGACGACGTGTGGCTGCACGGGCTGCGCATCTGCCCGGACCTGGACACGTGCATGTACACCCTCGGCGGCGGCATCGACACCGAGCGCGGGTGGGGCCGCACCGGCGAGACCTGGGCGGTCAAGGAGGAGCTCGCCGCGTACGACGCCGGGTCGGAGTGGTTCGGCCTCGGCGACCGGGACATCGCCACCCACCTGGTCCGCACCCGGATGCTCCGCGCCGGCTACCCGCTGTCCGCGGTGACCGAGGCGCTGTGCGCGCGCTGGCAGCCGGGCGTGACGCTGCTGCCGATGTCCGACGATCGCGTCGAGACCCACGTGGTGATCGACGACCCGGACTCGGGCGAGCGGCGGGCGATCCACTTCCAGGAGTGGTGGATCCGCCACCACGCCGCGCTGCCCGCGCGGTCGATCGTGCCGGTCGGCGCGGACGAGGCGGCGCCCGCGCCCGGCGTGCTCGACGCGATCGCCGCCGCGGACGTCGTGCTGCTGGCGCCGTCGAACCCCGTGGTGAGCGTCGGCACCGTGCTGGCCGTGCCGGGCGTGCGGACCGCGCTGGTGAAGGCGGACGCGCCGATCGTCGGCATCTCGCCGATCGTCAACGACCGGCCGGTGCGCGGCATGGCCGACGCCTGCCTGACCGCGATCGGCGTCGAGACGACGGCCGAGGCGGTGGGCCGCCACTACGGCTCGCGCCGCACGTCCGCCGAGGGGCTGCTGGACGGCTGGCTCGTGCACACCGGCGACGCGGCCGCCGTGCCGGACGTCGAGGTGCGCGCGGTGCCGCTGTTGATGTCCGATGTGGACGCGACGGCGGACATGGTGCGCGCCGCGCTCTCGCTGGCCGGGGTGATCGGTGACTGACCACGCCGCGCAGCACCTGGAGATCCTGCCGGTCACCGGGCTGCCCGAGTTCCGCCCCGGCGACGACCTGACCGGGGCGATCGCGGCCGCGGCGACGTGGTTGCGGTCGGGGGACATCGTGGTCGTCACCAGCAAGATCGTGTCCAAAGTGGAGGGACGGCTGGTGCGGGTGCCCGCCGACCCGGAGGAGCGGGACCGGATCCGGCGGCGGCTGGTGTTCGAGGAGTCGGTGCGGATCATCGCCCGCCGGGCGCGCACGCTGATCACCGAGAACCACCTGGGCATCGTGCAGGCGGCGTCCGGGATCGATGCGTCCAATGTGGCCGGTGACGAGCTGGCGCTGCTGCCGGCGGACCCGGACGCGTCCGCGCTGGCGTTGCGCAACGGGCTGCGCGAGCGGCTGGGTGTCGAGGTGGCCGTGGTGGTCACGGACACGATGGGCCGGGCGTGGCGCGTCGGGCAGACGGACGTGGCGATCGGCTCGTCGGGGTTGCGGGTGCTGCACGGCTACCGCGGCCAGGTGGACCCGCAGGGCAACGAGCTGGCGGTCACGGAGATCGCGGTGGCCGACGAGGTCGCGGGCGCGGCGGATCTGGTGAAGGGGAAGCTCGGCGCGGTCCCGGTCGCGGTGGTGCGCGGGCTGACCGTCGGCGACCCGGACGCGCGGGCCCGGGACCTGGTGCGGCCGGTGGACGAGGACCTGTTCCGGCTGGGCACCGAGGAGGCGCTGGTCGCGGGCCTGCGGTCGGCGGCGCTGCTCTCGCCGGTGCAGCAGTTCGACGACGCGCCCGTGGAGCCCGCCTCGCTGCGATGGGCGGTGGGGGCGGCGCTGACGTCGGACGCGGTGCGGTTCGTGCACCTGGCCGACCGCGCGCGGCGCAAGGAGCTCCTGGACGAGATCGGCGCGTCGGACGTGCTGTACGGGGCGCCGGAGATCGTGCTGGCGTTCGCGGTGGGCAACCCGGTGGCCGGCGGGGCGTCGGTGCAGCGGCTGCTCGTGGCGCTCGCGGCCGAGGGCCTCGGGGCGTGCGTCGCGCCGCTCGGGCCGGCCGACCGGGTGCGCACGTTCCTGGATCTGCCGGCCGCGTGGGATCCGCTCGGCGCCGTGGCGCTCGGCCGTCCTCTCGCGCAGGTGCGGCCGCGCCCGGAGACCGAGCCGGACGGCAGGTTCCTGCAACGATGAGCCTGCATGCCGATGCCACGGCGGTGCTCGCCGGGTGGCGGCCGGCCACGCGCGGTCAGCGGTCGCTGCGCGAGGCTTTCCTGGGCTACCTGGCGGCGCGGCCGGACGCGTGCCGGCGGTCGTGCGCGGCCGGGCACGTCACGGCGTCGGCGCTGGTGCTGTCCGCGGACGGCGGCCAGGTGTTGCTGACCCTGCACCCGCGGGTGGGCGCGTGGCTGCAGCTGGGCGGCCACTGCGAGCCGACGGACACGACGCTGGCCGGGGCCGCGCTGCGGGAGGCGGAGGAGGAGTCGGGCATCGCGGACCTGACCATCGACCCGGCCCCGGTGCACGTCGACGTCCACCCGATCACGTGCTCACTGGGCGTCCCGACGCGCCACTTCGACGTGCGGTTCCTGGTGCACGCCCCACCCGGCGCCACCCCGGTGCGCAGCGACGAGTCCCTGGACCTGCGGTGGTGGCCGCTTTCCGCACTCCCCGACCCGGACGGCGAGAGCGGCCTCGCGGAGATGCTGTCCGCGGCAGGCGTCCCGGCCTGACGGGTTGTCCACAACCGTGCGACTTGTCCACAAGTCGATCTTGCGACCCCCGCTCGCCGGCGTCCACCTGTAGACTGGCGCTGAGGGGTGCCCCCGGAGAGGGTGGGGGCCGCGATTCACGGGTACGCGCGCGCGAGGCGTTGGTGTGCCGGGGGAATCGGCTCCATTTGTGTCCGATGTGGACAGAGCTGGGCTTACATCTCCCGGTACTCGCGGGGTGGGTAGCGCGGGCCGAAGCGGGGACGGGAGATGCCGCCCGCCTCCAGCAGGCGCACCACCCGGTGCCGGTGCGGGGCGTAGGGCGCGAGCAGCTCGAGCATGCCCGCGTCGTCGATCTTGCGGCCCAGCAACGCATATCCCACGATGCTCGGGATGTGGAAGTCGCCGACGCTGATCGCGTCCGCGTCGCCCCACGAGCGCTGGGCGACCTCGGCCGCGGTCCAGAAACCGATGCCGGAGACCGTCCGCAGCAGGTCGCGGCCCGCCCTGCCGCGCAGCGCGGCCGCCCGCTCCAGGCGGTGCGCCGCGTGCGCGGCCGCGACGAGCGTGCGCCGCCGGGCGCCGTCCACGCCCGCCTTGTGCCACTCCCAGTCCGTGATCGACAGGATCGCCCGCGGCGTCGGCGGCACCCGCATCCCGGCCGGCGCCGGGCCGGGCGCGGGCTCGCCGAACCGCCGGCACAGGTCCCGCCACGAGCGGCGGGCCTCGTGGCCGGTGACCTTCTGCTCCAGGATCGAGGGCACCAGCAGGTCCCACACCCGCCCGGTCGACCCGAGCCGCAGCGCCGGCATCCGCCTGCGCAGCTCGGCGACCAGCGAGTGGTGCGCCACGAAGTCCGAGTCGTCGTCGAGGGCGCCCAGCAGCGCCGGCACGCCGTCCAGCAGCAGCGCCGCGCCGGGTCCCCACGCGGACGCGCGCACCTCCCCACCGGGCCCGCGCAGCGCCAGCGTGCCGGGGCCGTCGTTCGTGTTCGCGGCCAGCCACGTGATGCCGTCGTCGGCCCGGCGGAACGCGGGATCGCCGGTGCCGCGGCGCAACGGCGCGAGCACCCCGGCCACGTCCAGCGGGAAGCCGGGAGCGAACGCGCGCTCGGCGGGTGCGCTCATGGGACCCGACCGTACCCCCGTTATCGTCAACGAATGAGCACGCCCGACCTGCACATGGTGGTGCCCGCCGGCGGCAGCGGCACCCGGCTGTGGCCCTTGTCCCGGGCCGCCAACCCGAAGTTCCTGCACGCGCTGACGGGCACCGACCGCTCGCTGCTGCAGGCCACCTTCGACCGGCTCGCGCCGCTGTGCACGCCCGAGCGGCTCCTGGTGGTCACCGGCACCGCGCACGCCACGTCGGTCATCCGCCAGCTGCCGGAGCTGCCGGAGCGCAACATCCTCGTCGAGCCGTTCGCGCGCGACTCGTGCGCCGCGATCGCCCTTGCCGCCGCGGTGATCGAGCGGCGCAGCCCGGGCGCGGTGATGGCGTCGTTCGCGGCGGACCACCTGATCACGAACACCGCGGCGTTCCACGACACCGTCGGGCACGCGGTCGAGGGCGCCCGCGCGGGCAGGCTCATGACGATCGGCATCACGCCCACCCGCCCCGAGACCGGCTTCGGCTACCTCCAGCTCAGCGAGCCGGCCACGGCGGGCGCGGTGCAGGCCGTGCTGGAGTTCAAGGAGAAGCCGTCGCTCGAGGTGGCCCGCTCCTACCTCGAGTCGGGCCGCTACCTGTGGAACGCCAGCATGTTCCTGTGGCGCACGGACGTCTTCCTCGCCGAGCTGGCCGCGCGCAGGCCGGACGTGCACGACCCGATCCGCACGATCGCGGCGGCGTGGGACGGCGACGACCAGGAGGCGGTGCTCGCCGAGGCGTGGCCGGCGATCCCGAAGGTGGCGGTCGAGTACGCGGTCATGGAACCCGCGGCCGCGGAGGGCAAGGTCGGCACCGTGCCGGGCGACTTCGGCTGGAACGACATCGGCGACTTCGAGACGCTCGGGGACCTGCTTGGCAAGGACATCGAGGGCGGTTCCCGCGTCGTGGACGTGACGGGCTCGCCGGGCACGCCGCCGGTGCTCGTGGTGGACGGCGACGGGGTCATCGCGGTGCCCTGCTCGTCGCGGGTGATCGCGACGCTCGGCGTGTCGGACCTGATCGTGGTGGACACGGCGGACGCGGTGCTCGTGTGCCGCCGGGATCGCGCGCAGGACATCAAGAAGCTGACCGAGCTCCTGCGCGAACGGGGTCACGCGGCGCACGTGTGAGTTGTTGATCATTTTCTGTTCCCCGCTGACGCGGCGGGCAGAAAGGAATACGCTGGGGTACGACATCCACACGGCGCGCAGGGAGTGGTCGAGGTATGGACCCGCTCGAACGAGCGGACGCCGCACTGGCACGGGCTCGGGCGCGAGGCGCGTGGGTGGTGACGCCGGAGAGTGCCGTGTCGCCGATGGATTCGGCCAGCACGCTGCAGATTCCCCGCATCGTCGTCGCCGACAACGACCAGCGGCCGAAGGATCCGGACGCCACGCTGGTGGTGCCGTTCTCGGAGGTGCTTGGCGCGTCCCGCCAGGAGGAGAACATCCCGGCGATCGCCCAGGAGTCGTTCACCGACGTCGTCAGCTCGCCGCCCGGGATCCGTTCGCGGCAGCGCCGCATCGAGGACGCCCGGGCCCGCGCCGTCGCGCCCCGCAAGCCGGCCCAGGAGCAGGAGGGCGTCCCGGCCCCCGCGCCCGCGAACCCGCGGCCGGAGGAGATGGACGGCCTGATCCCGACGACCAAGCAGCCCCCGACGACCCCGGGCAGTCTCTCCGAGCGTCTCGACGGCTGAGGGCTAGCGGGTCTCCAGCTTGAGGCGCAGTGCCAGGCCGGCCCGGACGGCCCAGCGCACGGGCGCCCACCGCCACCCCCGGTGCCGGTCCGCGATGAAGCGGTACGCGCTCGAGTGGTGTGCGGCGAGCATCGCGGCCGAGGACCGCGACGTGGAGTGGCCCTGGATGTGCACGACCTCGGCCGACGGCACGTAGACGTTCTGCCAGCCGGCCCGCCCGAGCCGGTCACCGAGGTCGACGTCCTCGAAGTACATGAAGTAGCGCGGGTCGAAGCCGTCCACGGAGTCGAAGGCGCCGCGGCGCATCAGCAGGCACGAGCCGGACAGCCAGCCGGCCGGGCGCTCGGCCACCGACGTGTGGGACTGCCGGTACGCGCGCGTCCACGGGTTGCCCCGCCACACCCGGCCGACCACCGCGTGGCCGATGCCGGCGCCCAGCGTGGGGACGAGCCGCGCCGACGGGTACACCGCGCCGGCCGGCTCCTTGATCAGCGGCCCAAGGGAGCCGGCCCGGGGCCAGCGGACCGCCGCGTCCAGCAGGGTGTCCAGGCAGCCGTCGCCCCACTCCAGGTCCGGGTTGGCGACCACGACCCAGCCGTACGACTCGTCGAGCGACGCGATGCCGCGGTTGGCCGCCGTGCCGTAGCCGAGGTTGCCGCCGGTGCGTAAGAGCGTCACGTTGTCCCGCTCGGCGGCCGCCCGCTCCGGCGCGCCGTCGGTGGACCCGTTGTCCGCCAGGACCACCCGCACCCGCCGTGACGTGGCCTTCGCCAGCGTGTCCAGGCACCGGTCGAGGGTCTGGCCCGGCGAGTAGGTCACGATGACGACGGCCAGCTCAGGACCATATTCGGCAGACACGGGCACTTATTCTGCACGGTCAGCGGCCGCGGCGGTGCACCCGGTGCGCCCGCTCGTACGCGGCCCGGTGCGCCTCGGCGCTCGTCAGCCACGAGAACTCCTTGGCCCGCCGCTCGGCCGCGGCGGCGAAGCCCGACCGCAGGCCCGCGTCGTCGAGCAGCTCCGCCAGCGACGCCGCGATGTCGCCCGCGCCGACCCCGCAGTAGGCCACCGCGTCGCCGCCGACCTCGGGCAGCGCGAGCCGCCGCGTGGTCAGCACGCACGCGCCGCACGCCATCGCCTCCAGCACCGGCAGCCCGAACCCCTCGCCCAGCGACGGGTAGGCCACCAGCTCCGCCCCGCCGAGGAACCCCGCGAGGTCGGCGAACGGCAGGTAGCCGGCCCGGATCACGCGCAGCCGGTGCGGCACGCCGTCCAGCGCACGCTCGACCTGCCGGTCCCAGCCGGGCTGGCCGGCCAGTACCAGCGCCGGCGGGTCCTCGCGGCCCCGGCACGCGGTCGCGAAGCCGCGGATCAGCGCCGGCACGTTCTTGCGCGGCTCGAGCGCGCCGAGGAACGCGACGTACGGCTCGGCCGGGCCCAGCCCGACCAGCTCGCGCGCCGCCGCCACCTCCTCGACGGCCGGCAGGTGGAACCGCTCGCTGTCCACACCGTGCTGGATGATCTGCAGCCGCCCCGGGTCGGCGTTCGCGACCCTGGCCAGCTCGGCGGCGGTCGCGGCCGACGGCACGATGCACAGCGAGGCGCGGGTCAGCGCGGTGCGGGTCCAGGCGCGGAAGAACCGGGCCTTGATCGAGTGGTGCAGCACCGCGTCGGTGAAGAACGTCGCGTCGTGCAGGGTCACCACGGACGCCGCCGGGTTCGCGAGCGCGGTCGTGTAGTGCGGCGAGTGCAGCACGTCCACGCCGAGGCGCCGGACCAGCCGCGGCAGCGTCGTCTGCTCCCAGGTCAGCCGCGCGGTGCGGGTCGCGTTGGACTCCGACGTCGGCACCACCCGCGAGTGCGGCGCGAGCCTGCCGTACAGCTCCACGTCGCGCGGCTGGCACACCACGGTGATCGGCGCGCCGTCGGAGTCGAGCGCGAACACCAGCGAGTCGACGTACCGTCCGACGCCGCCACGATCCGCCGGCACGGCGGTCGCGTCGATCAGCACGCGCGGTTCGGACACGGTGAGCAGACTACGACTGGATGCTTCGCGGCCTGGCACGACCGGGTGAAAAACCTACGAGAAGTGCTACCGCGCACTGGCCCGGTCGAAGAAGCGGATGTGCAGGCGCCACAGCTCCGCGGCCGCGTGCTGCCAGGTGAACGCCTGCGCGCGCAGCCGGCCCTGGGCGACCCGCCGCTGCGTGCCGGAGGCGTCGTCGAGCACCGCGGCCAGCGTCGCGGCCAGCGTGCGCGCGTCGTCGCGGGGCACCGCCACGCCCGCGTCGCCCGCCACCTCCACCAGCGCCGGGACGTCGGAGTGCACCACCGGCGTGCCGACGGCCAGCGCCTCGAGCACCGGCAGCCCGAACCCCTCGGCGCGGCTCGGCACGGCGAGCACGGACGCGCGCCGCAGCACGACGGCGAGGTCGGTGTCGCTGATCATGCCGAGCACCCGCAGCCGGCCGGCGGGCAGCCCGTGCTTCTCCGCGAGCGCGGCCAGGTCGACCTCGCCCCAGCCGTGCGGGCCGGCCACGACCAGCGGCAGGTCCGGCGCGTACGGCTTGGCCATCGCCTCGATCAGCACGTCGAGGCCCTTGCGCGGCTCGACCGTGCCGACCGCGAGCACGTAGGCGTCCGGCAGGTCCAGGCCGATCGAGGTGGCGCGCAGCTGCGCGGGGTCAACGTCGGTGAGGAACACGTCGGGCACGCCGTGCGGGACGACCGCGATCGTGGCGGGCCCCGGCGCGTGCCGGGCGAGGTCCTCGGCGACCGCGACGGTCGGCACGACGATCGCGTTCGCGCGCACGGCGGCCCGCTTGATCATCGCCTGGTGCCAGGCGGCGCCGCGCCGGGTCAGCGTCTCGGGGTGGGTGAACGGCACGGTGTCGTGCACGGTCACCACCATGCAGCGGCCGCGCCTGGGGGCGGGCGGCGCGAGCGGGGTCGGCGCGTGCAGGGCGTCGCCGCCGGGCCACAGGTGCACGCCGCGTTCCCACAGCGCGGTCAGCGCGCGGCGGGGCAGCGGCAGCGCGCGCGGGCCCGCGACGTCGGGCACGTCGGCGGCGGACAGGTCGCGGTGGGTGGCCGTGACACCGGCGACGGTCCAGGTCGGCGGGGCGCTCGCGGCCATCGCGGCGACGAGCTCGCGCGTGTAGCGCCCCGTGCCCCCAGGGACCGGAGCCAACAGCTGCTCGGTGAGCACGACGAGCTCTGGCACGGGCACAGAGTACGGTTCACCGCCGTGACCACGGGGAACGACACGGCACGCACCACGATTGTGGTCGTCACCTGGCGCGGCCGCGAGCACGTCGCGGCATGCCTGGACGCGGTCGCCGCGCAGACCCGGCCGCACCGGATCCTGGTGGTGGACAACGCATCCGACGACGGCACGGCCGACGTGCTCGCCACCTGCCCGGCGCGGCCGGAGGTCACCCGGCTGCCCGTGAACACCGGCTACGCGGGCGGGCTCGCCGCCGCGCTGCCGGCCGTGACGACCGAGTTCGTGGCGTGGCTCAACGACGACGCGGTGCCGGCGCCAGACTGGCTGGCGCTGCTGGAGGACGCGCTCGACGCGGCACCGGCCGCGGCCGCGGCGGGCGCGCGGCTGGAGTCGGCGGACGGCGAGCCGATCTCGGTGGGCGTGGCGCTGACCGCCGACGGCCACGGCCGCGACCGCACCGAACCGGCGGGCGTGTTCGGCTTCTGCGGCGGCGCGGCCCTGCTGCGCACCGCCGACCTGGTGGCCGCGGGCGGCGTGCCGGCCCGCTTCTTCTGCTACTACGAGGACACGGACACCTCGTGGCGGCTGCGGCTGCGCGGCCGGGAGGTGCTGGCGGTCCCGGCGGCCCGGGTGGTCCACCGGCACGGCGCCAGCTCGCGCCCGGGCTCGCGGTTGTTCCACCGGTGGAACGAGCGCAACCGGCTCTTCATGCTGCTGCGCTGCGCCCCGGCCGGGGTGGCCGCGCGGGAGCTGGCCCGGTTCGCCGGCCTCACCGCGGTGCTGCCGGTGCGCAGGCTGGCGCGCCGCCCGGTGCCAGCGGCGTGGAACTTCCGGCTCGGCCTGCGGCTGCAGGTGCTGGCCGAGGTGCTGGTGCGCCTGGCCGTCCTGGTCCGCGAGCGCCGGGCCGTCACCCGGGCGGCCACGGTCGCCCGCGCCGTGGTCTGGCGGTCGGCTCTGGCGTTTGGCGAATCCGGGGCGTGAAACGATCGTGACGTGATGTGATAGGGCAGGCTAACCCGCACAGACGACAGCAGCGAGGAGCGCGCGTGCCCGAACCGGCGCAACGACCGGCCGTCTCGGTGATCGTGGTCAACTACCGCGGCGCCGAGGACACCATTGCCTGCCTGCGCGCGCTGCGCGACGAGCTGGACTACCCCGCCGGGCTGCTGCAGCTCGTCTGCGTGGACAACGACTCGCAGGACGGCAGCGCCGAGCTGATCCGCCGCGAGCCGGGCGTGCGGCTGATCGAGGCGGGGACCAACCTCGGCTTCGCCGGCGGCTGCAACCTCGGCGCGAGCCACGCGACCGGCACGGTGCTCGCGTTCCTCAACAACGACGCCCGCCCGCACGCGGCCTGGGCGTCCGCGGCCGTGGACGTGCTGCGCGCCGACCCGACCGTCGCCGCCGTCGCCAGCAAGGTGCTCGACTGGGACGGCGAGATCGTCGACTTCGTCGACGCCGGGCTGACCTGGTTCGGCATGGGCTACAAGCGGCACGCGGGCCGGCCGGACACCGGCGAGTTCGACGCGCCGCGCGACGTGCTGTTCGCGACCGGATCGGCGATGTTCGTCCGGGCCGGGGTGTTCCGCGAGCTGGGCGGCTTCGACGAGCGGTTCTTCATGTTCTACGAGGACGTCGACCTCGGCTGGCGGCTGAACCTGCGCGGCTGGCGGGTGCGCTACGAGCCGGGCTCGCTGGCCTTCCACCGCCACCACGCCTCGATGTCCAAGGTGGACTCGCCGGACAACGCGCGCGAGCTGTTCCTGCTGGAGCGCAACGCGCTGGCCACGCTGTACAAGAACCTCTCCGACGCCACGCTCGCGAAGGCCCTGCCCGCCGCGCTCGCCCTGTGCGTACGCCGCGCGACCGCCCGCGGCGACGTCGACCCGACCCAGCTGCGCATCGGCGGCCCGGACACCGGTTCGTCCACTGTGGAGCTGCCACGCACGGCGCTGGCCGGCCTCCTGGCGATCGACCAGTGGGTGGAGCTGCTGCCGTCGCTGGCGGCCTCGCGGGAAACCGAGCAGGCGGCCCGGGTGCGCTCGGACGCGGACCTGCTTCCGTTGATGCGCAACGCGATGGAGCCGGCGTACCCGCTGCCCCGCTACCTCGCGGCGCACGACGTGCTGGTCGAGGTGTTCGGGCTGGAGGACGCGTTCGGCGGGCGGCGGCGGGTGCTCGTGGTGACCGGCGACGCGATCTCCGACCGGATGGCCGGGCCGGCGATCCGCGCGTGGAACATGGCCGACGTGCTGGCCGCCGAGCACGACGTCCGGCTGGTCACGGTGAACCCGATGTGCGCGCCACCGGAGGCACCGTTCGCCGTGCACCGGGCGCGCCGCCGCGAGCTGACAACGCACGTCGAGTGGGCGGACGTGGTGATCCTGCAGGGCCACGCGCTGGAGCTGGTGCCGGACCTGAAGAAGGCGTCGTCGACGAAGGTCGTGGTCTGCGACATCTACGACCCGATGCACCTGGAGCTGCTCGAGCAGGGCAAGGACGACACCGACGAGCAGCGTGAGCTGGACCTGATCGGCGTCACGAAGGTGCTGAACACGCAGCTGGAGCGCGGCGACTTCTTCCTGTGCGCGTCCGAGCGGCAGCGGCACTTCTGGCTCGGCCACCTCACCGCGCTCGGCAGGCTGACCCCGGCCCTGTACGACAGCGACCCGACGGTCCGCTCGCTGCTCGCGGTGGCGCCGTTCGGGCTGCCGGGCAAGCCGCCGCAGCAGTCCGTGTCGCCGATCAAGGGCACGCTGGGCGACATCGCGCCGTCGGACAAGGTCGTGCTGTGGGCGGGCGGCGTGTACAGCTGGTTCGACCCGCTGACGCTGCTGCACGCGGTGGACCTGCTGGCCCGGCGCCGCGACGACCTGCGGCTGGTGTTCCTCGGCATGAAGCACCCGAACCCCGAGGTGCCGGACATGGACATCGGCGGCCAGACCCGGCTGCTGGCCCACCGGCTGGGGCTGACCGGGCGGCACGTGTTCTTCAACGAGTCGTGGGTGCCCTACCAGGAGCGGCAGAACTGGCTGCTGGACGCGGACTGCGGCGTCACCACGCACTACGAGCACGTGGAGACGACGTTCGCGTTCCGCACCCGGGTGCTCGACTACCTGTGGGCGGGCCTGCCGATCGTGACCACGGACGGGGACTCGTTCGCCGACCTGGTGCGCACCGAGCGGCTCGGCGTGGTGGTGCCGGCGGAGGACGCCGCCGCGCTCGCCGACGCGCTGGAGAAGGTGCTCTACGACGAGGAGTTCGCGCGCGCGGCCCGGGAGCGGATCGCGTTGGTGCGCGACCGGTACACGTGGGAGACGGTGCTGGCGCCGCTGGTGTCGTTCTGCCGCAACCCGGTCCCGGCCGCGGACCGGCTGCCGGGCGCGGAGCCGCTGGTGCCGAACAAGCCGCTGCGCGTCGGCGAGCTCGTCCGCCGCGACATCGACCTCGTACGGTCCTATTTGGACACCGGCGGGCCGGGCGAGCTGACCAGACGCGCGGCGGGCCGGGTGCGCCGGCTGGCGGCCGAGCGGCGGAAGGGCCGCCGCGATGGCTAGGGGCGGCCCGATCCGGGTGCTGCTGGACGGCACGCCGCTGCTGGGCCACCGCACGGGCATCGGCCGTTACACCGCGGCGCTGGCCGAGGAGCTGGCCTCGATGTCCGATGTGGACATGCGTGCGGTGGCGTTCACCCTGCGCGGCTGGCGCAAGCTGCGGCGCGTGCTGCCGCACGGCTCGCGGGCCCGCGGCATGCCGGTTTCCGCGAGGTTGTTGCGCAAGTGCTGGCTGCGCGCGCCGTTCCCGCCGGTGGAGCTGTTCGCGGGCTTCACGGACATCGTGCACGGCACCAACTTCGTGCTCCCGGCGGCCGTGCGTGCCCGTGGCGTGCTGACCATCCACGACCTGGCGTTCCTGGACGCCCCCGACGAGCTGGCCCCGTCGGACGAGGAGCTGCCGCGGCTGGTGGCCCGCTCGGCGGAACGCGCGTCGGTGGTCCTGACCCCGACGCAGACCGTCGCGAACGTCACCGCCGAGCGCCTGGGCATCTCGCCGGACAAGATCGCGGTGACGCCCCTGGGCGTCGACCTGGCCTGGTTCACGGCCCGGCCGCCGAGCGAGGCGTTGCGTCGCCGGATCGGCCTCCCGAAGTCGTACCTGCTGTTCGTGGGCGGGGCCGGCCCGCGCAAGTCGCTGGGCTGGCTGCTGAAAGCCCACGAGGCGACGGCTGACCTGCCGCCACTGGTCCTAGCGGGCCCCGGCCACACCACCCACTCCGCGAACGTCCGCTCGATCGGCTACCTGTCCGATGTGGACCTCCGCTCGGTGGTCGCCGGCGCGGCGGCGCTGATCCTGCCGTCCCGGGACGAGGGCTTCGGCCTCCCGGTCCTGGAGGCCATGGCGTGCGACGTGCCGGTGGTGTGCTCGGATGTCCCGGCCCTGCGGGAGATCTCGGGCGGCCATGCGAGCCTGGTCCCGTACGGCGACGTGGAGGCCCTGGGCGCGGCGCTGACGGCGGCCCTGGCGGACCCGCCGACGTCGTCCGTCCTGGCGGACCGGCGCACTCATGCGGCGGAGTTCACCTGGCGCCGCACGGCGGAGCTGACCGTGGCCGCCTACCGCCGCGCGATGGCCTAGCAGGCTGTCCACAGGCGCGCTTCGACCGGCGCCAAACCGTCAGTGCTCGCGCGTAGCGTTGAATCCGGGGGTCCCCCGGCGGGTTGTCCACAGGTCTCAGGCGCTCGCGCGAGAACTGTCGGTGCCTCGGCGTAGCGTTGAATCCGGGGGTCCCCCGGGGAGTTGTCCACAGCTCTCAGGCAACCGTGCCGAAACTGTCGGACCCCGTCGGTACGCTGGATTCCGGGGGCCGGAGGCCGCCCCGGAGTCACTCGCCGCGGAACGCCGCTCCGGACTCCGCGAACGCCGCCGCCAACGCCTCTCGCCACGGGCGCAACGGCGTCAGGCCGGCCGACAGCCACTCCTGCGACGACAGCACCGAGTACGCCGGCCGCGCCGCGGCCCGGGGCGCGTCCGCGGTACGCGAAGGCCGCACCAGCGAAGAGTCCACCCCGAGCTCCTCGAACACCGCCCGGGCGAAGCCGCACCACGTCGTCTCGCCGGCCCCGGTGGCGTGCAGCACCGGCGGCGGCTCCTTGCCAGCAGCCACGAAGGCGGCCAGCTCCAGCACCCCGGCGGCCAGGTCACCCGCCCATGTCGGACCGCCGCGCTGATCGTCCACAACGGACACAGGGCCGCCGGCCGCGGCCAGGCGGGCCATGGTCTTCACGAAGTTGCGACCGTGCGCGCCGTACACCCACGACGTGCGCACCACCCACGCCCGCGCGCCCGAACCGAGCACCGCCTCCTCGCCGGCCGCCTTCGTGAAGCCGTAGACGCTGCGCGGCCCGAGCGGCGCCGTTGTCCCGTAAGGACTGGACGCGTCGCCAGGAAAGACGTAGTCGGTCGAGACGTGCACCAGCGGCACGTCGTGGGCCGCGCACGCCGCGGCGAGCAGCCGCGGGCCGTCGGCGTTCACGGCGAACGCCCGGGTCTCGTCGGACTCGGCGGCGTCGACCGCCGTGTACGCGGCGGCGTTGATCACCACCGGCGGCAGCGTCGCGGTGGCGGCGAGCGTCTTGACCGCCTCCACCACCGCGCCCGCGTTGGTGACGTCCAGCTCGGCCGACCCCGGCGCACGCACCTCAGCCCCCGACGGGGCGCGCGCGGCGAGGTCCCGCCCGAGCTGCCCCGTGCCGCCGGCGATCAGGAGCGCGACCGGCATCTCAGCTCCCGGGCAGCTTCGCGCGGTCCTTCAGCGGCTCCCACCACACCCGGTTGTCCCGGTACCACGCGATCGTGCTCGACAGCCCGTCCTCGAGGGACATCAGCGGCCGGTAGCCCAGCTCGGCGGAGATCTTCGTGTGGTCCACCGAGTACCGCCGGTCGTGCGCCTTGCGGTCGGCGACCCGCTCGATCATCGACTCGTCCGCGCCCAGCGCGTCGAGGAGGCGGTGCGTCAGCTCGATGTTGTTCAGCTCGGTGCCGCCGCCGATGTTGTAGACCTCCCCCGGCCGCCCGCCGTCCGCGACGAGCTGGATGCCCCAGCAGTGGTCGTCGACGTGCAGCCAGTCGCGCACGTTGAGGCCGTCGCCGTACAGCGGGACCTTCCTGCCGTCCATCAGGTTCGTGATGAACAGCGGGACGACCTTCTCCGGGAACTGGTACGGCCCGTAGTTGTTCGAGCACCGCGTCACGCACACCGGCAGCCCGTGCGTGCGGAAGAACGCCCGCGCCATCAGGTCCCCGCTGGCCTTCGACGCCGCGTACGGCGAGTTCGGCTCCAGCAGGTGGTCCTCGGTCCAGGAGCCCTCGGCGATCGAGCCGTACACCTCGTCGGTGGACACGTGCACGAACTTGCCGACCCCGGCGTCCACCGCGGCCTGCAGCATCGTCTGCGTGCCGACCACGTTCGTCATCACGAAGTCGGCCGCGCCGAGGATCGAACGGTCCACATGCGACTCGGCGGCGAAGTGCACGACGAGGTCCGTGCCGGCCATCAGCTCGCGCACGATCTCCCGGTCGCAGACGTCGCCGTGCACGAACCGCAGCCGCGGGTCGTCCTTCACGGGCTCCAGGTTGGACTCGTTGCCGGCGTAGGTGAGCTTGTCGAGCACCACCACCTCGGCATCGATCATCGTGTCGTACGCACCGCCCAGCAACTTGCGGACGTAGTGCGAGCCGATGAACCCGGCGCCCCCGGTGACCAGCACCCGCATAGGCCTCCACCTTTTCCTTCACCCGGAAGTGAACCCCAGAGGGGCACTATTGCGTCCTAATCGGTAGCGGCAACATCTGCTACCGAGGTCACGTCTCGGTATCCTACTGGTCAAGTTCCGTCGGGGGACGGGGAGGAGCGTGCGTGGAGGAACGTACGCAGGTGCTGGCTGCTCACACCCGGGCGACCAGCGGTTGGCGGAAGGCCGGCCGGTTCACGGTGCGATCCATCATGGCCCTGGCGTCCGTCGCGGTGCTCGGCACCATGGGTTACGGCTGGTGGGCGGTCGGTGACGTCGACCAGGGCGCCGTCACGACCGAGGTGATCTCCCAGGACGTCGAGAACCAGCGCGTTCCGCTGGATGGCGCAGTCGACTTGCTCCTCGTGGGCATCGACAGCCGCGTCGACGCCTACGGGCACCCGCTGTCGCGCGAGGTGCTGGACCTGCTCAACGCCGGGGAGAGCGACGGCGAGCGCAACACCGACACGATGATCCTCGTGCACATCCCGGTCGACGGCACCCGCGCGATCGCGATCTCCTTCCCCCGCGACTCGTGGGTCGAGCTGGCCGGCGACTTCGGCCACCACCGGCTCAACTCCGCGTTCGCCTACGCGTACAACAACGCCCGCGAGGAGCTCGGCGACAAGGTCCGCTCCGAGAAGGAGCTGGACGCGCAGGCCACTGTCGTCGGCCGCAAGAACCTGATCGCCACCGTGCAGAACCTCATCGGCAAGGCCGTCACGATCGACCGCTACGCCGAGGTCAACCTGGCGAGCTTCTACGAGGTGACCAAGGCCATCGGCGGCGTGGACGTCTGCCTCAACAACGCCACCGAGGACCCGAAGTCCGGCGCGCAGTTCATCAAGGGCGTGCAGACGATCGCCGGCCGCAAGGCACTCGCGTTCGTCCGGCAGCGCTATGGGCTGCCCAACGGCGACCTCGACCGGATCGTGCGCCAGCAGACGTTCCTCGGCGCGCTCGCCAACAAGGTGCTCTCCGCCGACATGCTGACCAGCCCGGACAAGGTCCGCCAGCTGGTCACCGCCGTGCAGAGGTCCGTCGTGCTGAGCAACGGCTGGGAGCTGTCGAAGTTCGCCGCGCAGATGTCCGGCCTGTCCGCTTCGGGCCTCGACTTCTACACGATCCCCGTGGTGGGCGAGACCAACATCGGCGGCGCGGACGTGCTCGAGGTCGAGCAGAAACAGGTGGCCCGGTTCGTCCGCTCGCTGACCCAGGACGAGCGGGACGAGCCGGCCACGTCGTCCTCCGCGCCACCGCCGGTCACCACCACGACGACCACGTCCGAGCCGCCCGCGCCCGGTGAAACGCCGGACGAGGGCGCGCGGCCGTCGCTGGGCCTGGTCACCGTGGACGTGCTCAACGGCTCCACCACCTCCGGCCTCGCCGCCACGGTGCGCGACGACCTCGCGAAGAAGGGGTTCAGCCCGGGTGACATCGGCGACGCCGCGGTGCAGCGCGCGTCGGTGATCCGCTACGCGCCGGGCGAGAAGAACGTCGCGCAGTACACCGCTGACCAGCTGGGCGGAAAGTTCTCGCTGCTCCGGGACCCGAGCCTCACCTCGGGCCGGCTGACGATCACCGTCGGCACCAGCTACCCGGCGCCCACCGCCGGCCTGGCGCACGGGAAGGTCGTCGCGATTCAGCCGCCGACCTCCTCGAGCGAGCCGAGCGAGCCGAGTCAGCAGAGCCAGCCGCCGACCACGATGCCGGCCCCGTCGATCAACGCCGGCGGGACCAACTGCGTGAACTAGTTAACGTCCCCCGTCCGGTTGACGACAGCTCAAGGAGACCAGGCGCGTCGCCCGCAGCGGCTAGCCTGGACCGGGCTGTTGTGGGGGGTGAACCGGGGTGCGACGAGAGCTGGGGGCGAACGACCCCACCGCCTACGCCGCCGCCGTCGGCACCGTCCGCGAGTGGCCCGACGACCTCGAACCGGCCGGGCCGGACCCCGCGGCCCGGCCCGCCGGCCGGCGCAGGCGGATCGCCCCGTTCCTGATCGTCTGCCGGGTGATCGTCGGCCTGGTCTCCGCCACCGCGCTCGCCGCCATGTCCATGGTCTACCTGCGCGTGGACGAGCTGGACAGCAGCAAGAACACGACCGACGCGGTCACCGTGGCGCAGGGCGGCGAGAACGCGCCCGCACCCGACGACGGCGCGAACGACATCCTGATCGTCGGCAACGACAGCCGCACGGACATGCAGGGCAACCCGCTGTCCGACGAGCTGCTCAAGGAGCTGCGCACCGAGGCCACCGCCACGCTGAACACGGACACGCTGATCCTGCTGCGTATCCCGCGGGGCGGTGGCCGCGGCGCGGCGATCTCCATCCCCCGCGACACGTCGGTGCAGGTGCCCGGCCTGCCGAAGGAGGAGAAGATCAACGGCGCGTTCGGCATCACCAAGGCGCTGACCGAGCAGAAGCTCCGCGACGCGGGCGAGACCGACCGCAAGAAGATCGCCCGCAAGTCCGACGACGCCGGGCGCACCGCGCTGATCCGGTCGGTGCAGGGGCTGACCGGGGTACGGGTGGACCATTACACCGAGGTCAGCCTGTACGGGTTCTACCTGCTCACCGAGGTCATCGACGGCGTGGACGTGTGCCTGAAGTACGCGACGAGCGACCCCGACTCGGGGGCGTCGTTCGCGGCCGGGCCGCAGACCGTGCGCGGCGGTGATGCGGTGTCGTTCGTGCGCCAGCGCAAGAACCTGCCGCGCGGCGACCTGGACCGGATCGTGCGGCAGCAGACGTTCCTCGCGTCGGCGATGAACAAGCTGCTCTCCTCGGATCTGCTGACCGACAACACGAAGCTGAACGCGATCGAGGACGCGGTGTCCAAGACGGTCGTGATGGACGGCGGGCTGCACTTCCTGCAGCTGGTGAACCAGGCGCAGGCCTTGGCCACCGGCAAGGTCCGCTTCGTCACTATCCCGGTCACCGGGGTCGGCGCGCGCAACGACCGCGGGCAGAGCATCATCACGGTCGACCTCAAGGCGGTGCACGAGTACGTGGCGGGCCTGGTGTCCGGCAAGCCGGCCCCGCCACCCGCCCGGTTCGGTGGCCCCGCGCTGCTGAACCTGAACGGGGGCGGGCGCGCCGCCGTGCCCTGCGTCGACTGATCGGGAGCCATCGTTGAGCCTCACGGAGATCTTGCTGCGGCCGTACGCGCCGGCCCGGCCGCTGGTCACGCACTACGACGACGCGACGGGCAGCCGGGTGGAGCTGTCCGCGACGACGCTGCGGAACTGGGCGGCGAAGACGGCGAACTGGCTGGTCGAGGAGCACGACGTGGAGCCGGGCGACCGGGTCGCGGTGCGGCTGCCGGCGCACTGGCAGACGGCCGGGGTGCTGCTCGGCGCGTGGTGGTGCGGCGCGGACGTGGTGACCGATCCCGCCGGTGCCGCCGTGGCCTTCGTGCCGCCGACCGGTGCGGCGCCCGGCGCGGCTGTCGTGGCCGCGGTGTCGCTGGACCCGATGGGCCGCGACCTGCGCGGCGAGGTCCCCGACGGCGCGGTCGACTACATCGCCGACGCCCGCCTGCACGGCGACGACTTCCTGGCGCTCACACCGGTTCCCGGTGACACTCCCTGCCTCGGCGGGTCCGCTGTGGACGATGTGCTGACCGTGGCCCGTCAGCTGGCGGCCGGCAAGGACCTGACCGCCGACTCCCGCGTGCTGTCCACAGTGGAGTGGCGAACGGTGCACGGCATCCAGGACGGCTTCCTGTCCGTGCTCGCCGCGGGTGCGTCGCTGGTCCAGGTGAGCAATCCCGAGGAGGCGCAGCTCGCCAGGCACGCGAGCACCGAGCGCACCACGTTCGACCAGTTCGACCCGGGACC
This sequence comes from Actinophytocola sp., assembly GCA_035995025.1. Taxonomy (GTDB): domain Bacteria; phylum Actinomycetota; class Actinomycetes; order Mycobacteriales; family Pseudonocardiaceae; genus Actinophytocola. The sequence continues at coordinate 232,935 of DASYKY010000079.1, read as the reverse complement.
GGCGTTCCACGCGTGACGCACGAACCGCCGGCCGTGTCGCTCTGCGGCATCGCCGGTTCGGGCAAGACGACCTACGCGAAGGCACTGGACCGCGACATTCACGTGCGCCGGCCGGTCGACGAGGAGATCTGGCGCCGGTGGGGCCGCTACGGCGTCGACTGTCCGCCCGCCCGGTATCCGTTGGCGTCTCCGCGGGGCGCGGCGGGCCGCCAGCCGCTGTCGCAGCATCGAACCCCCGAACGGTGAGGGCGAAGAGATCATCGACGCTGTGGAGCGCCCGTTGCGCTAGCCCTTGAGCAGGGCGCGGGCCATGACCATGCGCTGGATCTGGTTCGTGCCTTCGTAGATCTGGGTGATCTTCGCGTCGCGCATCATGCGTTCTACCGGGAAGTCCCTGGTGTAGCCGGCGCCGCCGAAGAGTTGGACCGCGTCTGTGGTGACCTCCATCGCCGTGTCGGAGGCGTAGGTCTTTGCCGCCGAGGCGATGAAGCCCGCGCGCTTGTCGCCGCGTTCGGAGGCTGCGGCCGAGGTGTAGACGAGGTGGCGGGCGGCCTCGATCTTCATGCCCATGTCCGCCAGCATGAACTGGACGCCCTGGAAGTCGGCGATGCGCTGGCCGAACTGGCGGCGGTCCTTGATGTACGCGATGGTCGCGTCGAGCGCGCCTTGTGCGATGCCCACCGCCTGGGCGCCGATCGTCGGGCGGGTGTGGTCCAGCGTGCGCAGTGCGGTCTTCAGGCCCGTGCCCGGTTCGCCGATGATGCGGTCCGCGGGGATGGCGCAGTTCTCGAAGTAGATCTCGCGGGTCGGGGAGCCCTTGATGCCCAGCTTGCGCTCCTTCGGGCCCACCGCGAAGCCGGGATCGTCCTTGTGCACGACGAACGCCGAGATGCCGTTCGCCTTCTTCGCCGCGTTCGGGTCCGTCACGGCCATCACCGTGTACCAGGTCGACTCGCCGGCGTTGGTGATCCAGCTCTTCGTGCCGTTCAGCACCCAGTGATCATCGTCGAGGGCCGCGCGGCAGCGCATCGACGCGGTGTCCGAGCCCGCCTCGCGCTCGGACAGCGCATAGGACGCCGACGCCTCGCCCGACGCGATCGACGGCAGCACCAGCTTCTTCACCTCGTCCGACCCCGACAGCAGGATCGGCTGCGTGCCCAGCTTGTTGACCGCCGGGATCAGCGACGCGGACGCGTCGACGCGGGCGACCTCCTCGATCACGATGCACGCGGCGATCGCGTCGGCGCCCTCGCCGTCGTACTCCTCCGGCACGTGCACCGCGTTGAACCCGGCGCGAGCCAGCGCGTCACGCGCCTCCGCCGGGTAGCGCTCCTGCTCGTCGACCTCGGCGGCGTAGGGCGCGATCTCCTTCTCCGCGAGCGCGCGCACGGCCTCACGCAGTGCCTCGTGCTCCTCGCTCAGCTGGTACAGCCCCTCCACCGTCGCCACCTCCACGCGCGCGCGTTCGTAACAAGCCGATGTTAGCGCCCGTTCACGCCGGGAGCCGCCGAGTCGTCCGACGTCACACCCAGGCTCGAGCGAAGGGCCGCGTCCTTGTCCAGCACGAGGCGCTCCAGGTCGGCGTGGAACTCCGTCAGCCTGGCCCGCAGCTTCTCGTCGCCCATGGCCAGCATCCGCACCGCGAGCAGGCCCGCGTTGCGGGCGCCGCCCACCGACACCGTGGCCACCGGGACCCCCGCCGGCATCTGCACGATCGACAGCAGCGAGTCGAGCCCGTCGAGGTACTTCAGCGGCACCGGCACGCCGATCACCGGCAGCGTCGTGGCCGAGGCCACCATGCCGGGCAGGTGGGCCGCGCCGCCCGCGCCCGCGATGATCACCCGCAGGCCGCGGTCGGCGGCGCCGCGCGCGTAGTCGAGCATCCGCTGCGGCGTGCGGTGCGCCGACACGACGCTCACCTCGTAGGGCACCTCGAACTCGTCCAGCGCCTCGGCGGCGGCCTTCATCACCGGCCAGTCCGAGTCGCTGCCCATGATCACGCCGACTGTGCTCACGGTTCGCTCCCGCTCACGGGTGTCATGTCGTTTCCCCCTGTGTGGATGTCGTAGCCGTCGAGCCATTCGGCGTGCGACAGCCAGTGCGCGGCCAGTCTCGCCCGCTCGCGCACGTCGGCCATTCGCGCGCCGAGCAGCGTGATGTGGCCGATCTTGCGGCCCGGCCGTTCCTGCTTGCCGTAGTAGTGCACGTGCGCGTCGCGGTAGCGGGCGAGCAGGTGGTGCAGCCGCTCGTCCGGCATCATCCGCGGCTGCTGGGGCGCGCCGAGCACGTTGGCCATCGCGACCGCGGGCGCGCGCGGGTCGGTGGCGCCGAGCGGGTAGTCGAGGACGGCGCGCAGGTGCTGTTCGAACTGCGACGTGGCGGCGCCCTCGATGGTCCAGTGGCCGGAGTTGTGCGGCCGCATGGCCAGCTCGTTGACGACGAAGCCCGTGTCGGTCTCGAACAGCTCGACCGCGAGCACGCCGACCACCTCGAGCTCGGCGGCGATCCGCAACGCCAGCTCCTGAGCCTCCTGCGACCGGGCCTCGTCGAGGTCCGGCGCGGGGGCGAGGACCTCGACGCAGATCCCGTTGGACTGCACGGTCTCCACCACCGGCCAGCAGCCGCCCTGCCCGAACGGCGAGCGGGCGACGACCGCGGCCAGCTCGCGGCGCATCTCGACCCGCTCCTCGACGAGCAGCGGCGTGCCCTCCTCGAGCGGTCGCGGCACCAGCTCGCCCGCCGACTCGGCGCCGTCGAGCATCCAGACGCCGCGCCCGTCGTAGCCGCCGCGGGCCGCCTTGAGCACACAGGGCCAGCCGTGCTCGTCGCCGAACTTGACCACATCGTCCACTTCGGACACCGCGGCGAAGCGCGGGATCGGCAAGCCGAGCGAGCCGAGCTTCTCCCGCATGACGAGCTTGTCCTGCGCGTGCAGCAACGCATCCGGGCCGGGGTGGACCTTGACGCCGGCTCCGACGAGCGCCCGCAGGTACTCGGTGGGCACGTGCTCGTGGTCGAACGTCAGCACGTCGACACCGGCCGCGAACGAGGCGAGCGCCGCCACGTCCTCGTGCGAGCCCAGCGTGACGTTGGGCGTGACGAGGGCGGCCGAGTCGTCCATCGACGTGGCCAGCACGTGCAGCGACTGGCCGAGCGCGATGGCCGCCTGCTGGGTCATGCGCGCGAGCTGGCCGCCGCCGATCATGCCGACGATCGGCAGTCCCGTCCGTGGGTCCACCGGCCTCACCTGCCTCTGTTCCGCAGGAGCAGCACGGCCCCCAGCACGAGCGGGACGAGCAGGTAGGCGCTGCCGAGCACGACCTCGGGTGGCGTCCATTCCAGCTCGGGTTTCACGCCCGGCGGGCGCGACGGGTCGGACGTGCGGATGATCAGCAGCACGCAGCTGGCGAACACGAGCACCAGCGCGCCGATTCCGTACCGCAGGCGCGGGTGGCCGGGCAGGCGGGCGAGCAGCAGGACGATCAGCGGCACGACCCAGACGTAGTGGTGCGACCAGGACACCGGGCTGAGCAGAAGGCCGAAGAACGCGGTCACGAGCAGGGCGGCGAGCGGCTGGCCGGCAGCGTGGAAGCGGCGCATGAGGATCACGGCCGGGACCGCGAGCACCGCGCCGATGGCGACGGCCGCGGCCAGCGCCCACGGCGCGAGGTCGGACAGGCGCAGGACCAGGCCGTTGAGGGACTGGTTGCCGGCCCAGAAGGTGGGGCCGGTGCGGGCCGGGTCGGTGACGGCGACGGTCCAGAAGCGGGCGAAGTCGTGCGGCCGCAGCGCGAAGATCAGCGCCTGCAGTACCGCGAAGGTGCCGAGCGCGCGCAGGGCGTCGGCGCGCCGGCCGGTGAGCCACAGGTGCGGGACGAAGATCAACGGCGTCAGCTTGACCGCGGCAGCGACGCCGACGAGGACGCCGCCGAGGTGGCGGGCGCGGCCGGTGACCGTGCCGAGGACGAGGACGTCGGTGACGACCAGCGCCATCAGGATGATGTTGATCTGGCCGAGGAACAGCGTGCGCCAGACGGGTTCCAGGGCCAGCGCGCCGATCGTCAGCAGGATCGTGGCCTTCGCCGGGGGCAGCCACGACGGGCCGCTCGCCTCGATGCTGACGCGGATGACGAGGGCGAGCGCGAGGACGGAGATCGCGGCGAGGATGCCCCAGGAGATCTGCGTGGGGAACAGCGCGAGCGGGACGAACAGCAGCGCGCCGGTGGGCGGGTACGTGAACGGCAGGCTCGCCCACGACGGCTCGCTGAGCAGGAAGTCCTTGTCGTACAAGGGTTCGCCGGTCAGCAGCGCGATGGCGCCGGAGCGGTACACGGCCGAGTCGACGCCGAGCCGCCAGTCGATGACCCAGCTGACGATGCCGGCGACCAGCATGCCGGCGGGGACGGCGAGGAGCGCGAGCGCGGCCTTCGAGGCGAACAGGGTCCGGATCGAGCGCGCGAGCCAGAGCCCGTCATCGACGGGGACGACGGGGGTGGTGCGGACGCTCTCGCTCACGTTCGCAAGGAAACCACGGCCCGCCGACGGTCGCTGTCCCCGCCCCGCCGCTGACCGCGGGTTGTCCACAGGCGGGGTGGTTGTCCACAGGAAAGGCTTCGGGACCGGGTTTCGTCGGTGCTCGCCGATACGATGGAGCCATGGGGTGCCCCCGGAGAGGGTGGGGGCGTGCGTACGGTTGGTTCTGCCGCGCGGGCGGTTGGTTCTGCCGCCCGGGCGTGCGGGTTTTGTTGTGTGCGTGGGGGTTTGGGGGCCCTTCCGTCGCGGGTTGTGGGGGGTGGCGTGGTCGTTCGGGTGCGGGGGGTTGGGCTTCCGGACGGGGAGCTTGTCGATCTCTGGGCCGACGGGGACCGGTGGACCGACGATCCGCTCGGCGCGGGAGAGACTCTCGAAGGGTGGCTCGTGCCCGGGCTGGTCGACGCCCACACCCATCCGGGGGCCGAGGAGCCCGGACAGCCGCTCGACGACGACCTCCTCCGCACCCATCTCGGGCAGCACGTCGACGCCGGCGTGACCGCCATCCGCGCACCCGGGCTCGCCGGGGAGCCGCCGGCGTGGTTCGGTACCGACGACGCATTGCCGCGCGCCTGGCATGCCGGGCCGTGGATCGCCCAGCAGGGGCAGTTCTTCGACGGATGGGGGCGGCGGCCCGACCTCGACGACCTGCCCGCGGTCGCCGCCGAGCAGGCCGGGCGGACCGGGTGGGCGAAGATCATCGGCGACTGGGGTGTGGCCGACGACGTGGTGCCGGCGGACGTGCTGGCGCGGGTCGTCGCGGCCGTGCACGCCGTGGGCGGGCGGGTCGCCGTGCACACGCAGCAGGCCGACGGCGGCTCGATCGCGGTCGCCGCGGGGGTCGACTCCGTGGAGCACGGGATGTGCCTCGACCCCGCGTACCTCGCGCGGATGGCCGAGCAGGGCACCGCGCTCACCCCGACGCTGACCGTCATCCAGAGCTCCCTCGGCCAGGCCCGCGAGCGCCCGGACGGTCCCCGCAAGCGCTGGTACGTCGCCGGCGCCGAGGCCCACCCGGGGCTCGTGGCCGCGGCCGCCGAGGCCGGGGTCCGGATCCTCGCCGGCACCGACTCCGTGCCGCACGGGCGGGTCGCCGGCGAGATCACGGCCCTCGCCGCCGCGGGCATGCGGGCGCACGACGCCCTCGGGGCCGGCTCCTGGGCGGCGCGCGAGTTCCTCGGGCTCCCCGGCCTCGAGCCGGGGGCACCCGCCGACGCCGTGGTCTACGACAGCGACCCGCGCACCGACCTCGGGCAGCTCGACCACCCGAAGGCCGTGGTCCTGCGCGGCAGGCGGGTGCGTTAGGCCCGGCTGATACGACGGAGCAGGTCGCGGGCCTCGGCCACGGTGGGCGGCAGCTTCTCCACCCGCAGCCACGGCCGCTTGCTCGACGCCAGCTGCGGGTCGGCCGACAGGCGGTCCCCGACGTGCCAGCCCGCGGTCAGCGCCCGGTCCCCGAACGCCGTGTCGCGCGAGGCCAGGACCACCGCCACGGACGGGCCCAGCAGGGCGATGCTCTCGCCGCCGTCGAAGATCTCCCGCAGCACGTCCGCCACCAGGACCATCGCCATCAGCCGCGACCAGCCGACCACCGCCGACAGGTCCAGCGTCACCGCCAGCAGCGAGTGGCTCTCCGGCACCGCCACCCCGTCGCGCTCGGCCTGCCGGTACACCTCACCCAGCCGGGTGCGCAGGTACGCGTGCGTCGTCAGGCTCGTCAGGCTCTCCGTCGCGCCCGCGTTGCACAGCTCTCCCGACGACGCGTCCGCCCAGGCCAGCGCGGTCGGGCGGACCAGCGCGGTCGGGGCCGCGTTCGGGTCGGGGGCGATCAGGCCGGACGAGGTTTCCGGCGAGGTGAGCACCGCGTGCAGGGCGGCGAGGTCGGTCAGCGTCTCGTCCAGGCCCGCCCCCGCCTCGGCCCGCGCGCGGCCCAGGTTCGACAACGTGACCGTGAGATCCGTCCGGCGCACCGCCGACGAGCACACCGCGTCGACCTCGGGCAGGCCCCAGTCACTCGGGAAGCGCCAGCCGGCCGCGATGCTGGCGGTCCGCCAGCGCGCCCGCAGCACCCGCAGCGCGTGATCAGTATCGTCAGCGTCGCCACGGTGTGAGCGCGACCCGGCCGCACGTACTGTCACTTGGTCGTCCCATCTTCCGCCGAGCCTTCGTCGTAGAAACGCGGAGAACCGACATCCGTGACGCCGTTCGGGTGAAATGCTGCCGGTTCCGCCGGTGGGGCGATCCCCTACCACCATTCCGGTGATCGCGTGTGCCGCATTCGGCGGGATCCGTCACACTGTGCCCGGAGGCGTGTCTATAGCGAATCGGGCTCGTTTACGACCGGATCGGGGCAGGCACGTGCGAGAAGAGGAGGATCGTGGCCACCGTTCCCGCTGATTTCGAGGGGCCCAGCGATGCGGAGCTGATCGACGCGGTGCGCAAGGGCACGGTCTCGGCCTACGGCTCCCTCTACGAACGGCACGTCGCCTCCGCGCACAACCTCGCCCGCCAGCTCAGCCGCTCCCCCGCAGAGGCCGACGACCTCGTCTCCGAGGCGTTCGCGAAGGTCCTCGACACCCTGCGCGCCGGCCGCGGCCCGGACTCCGCGTTCCGCGCCTACCTGCTCACCGCGCTGCGGCACACCGCATACGACAAGACCCGCCGGGACCGCAAGATCGAGCTGTCCGACGACGTGGAGACCGTGGGCGGCGCGAAGGTCGCCGAGCCGTTCTCCGACACCGCCGTCGCCGGGCTCGAGCGCTCGCTGGCCGCGCAGGCGTTCGCCCGGCTGCCCGAGCGCTGGCAGGCCGTCCTGTGGCACACCGAGATCGAAGGCCAGTCGCCGGCCGAGGTCGCGCCCATCCTCGGCCTCACCGCCAACGGCGTGTCCGCGCTCGCCTACCGCGCCCGCGAGGGCCTGCGCCAGGCCTACCTGCAGGTGCACCTCGCCGAGACCACCGAGGCCCGCTGCCGCGCCACCGCCGAGCGGCTCGGCGCCTGGACCCGCAGCGGGCTCGCCAAGCGGGAGAAGGCCCAGGTCGAGACGCACCTCGACGAGTGCGCACGATGCCGCGCGCTGGCCGCCGAGCTGGCCGACGTCAACGGCGCGATGCGCGGGTTCGTCGCCCCGCTCGTGCTCGGCGCCGGCGCCGTCGGCTACCTCGCCACCACCACGGCCGCGCACGGCGGCGTGCTCACCGCGGCGGGCGCCGCGGCGGCCGCCGGCGGTGCGGCGGGCGGTGCGGGTGGCGCGGCCAACGCGGCGGCGTCCGTGCCCCGCCAGTTCCTCGGCGTCGCCGCGTCCGGGGTGGCGCTCGCCGCGGCCATCGCGGTGGCTCTCACCGCGGGCGGCGCGAAGCAGGAGATCCCGGCCGCCGCGCCGACGCCCACCCAGCAGCCGCCCGCGCCGACGCCCCCGCCCGCGAAGCCGCAGCCCCCGGCACCCGAGCCGCCCGCACCGCCAGCACCGCCCGCGCCACCGGCGCCCGAGCCACCCGCACCACCCGCACCGAACCCGCCCGCACCACCCGCACCGAACCCGCCCGAGCCACCCGCACCACCCGCGCCGAACCCGCCGGCACCACCGCCCGCGCCTGCCCCCGCACCGGGCGAGCCGGCGCCGCCCGCGCCGGCGAACCTGATCGCGACGCCACCGGTCGCACCGGTCAGCCTGGTCGGCGGCGGCGAGCCCGCCGACGTGCCCATCACCGTGCGGAACTCCGGCGGCACGGTGTCCGACCCGGTCGTCGCCACGCTGAACCTGCCGCCCGGCGTCACCGCCCTGCCCGCGGGCGACCGGTACGGCCCGGAGCCGCTGCTGCGCCTCGACGGGGCCCGCGCCGGCACCGTCGACTGCCCGGGCGGCACGACCGTCGTCGTCTGCTCGACCGCCGCGGGACTGCGTCCCGGCGAGTCGGTGACGCTGCGGTTCCGCGTGGTCGCCGCCGAGGGCAGCCGGGGCGGCCGGATCACCGGCACCGTCATGGCCGGCTCCATGATCAACATCACCGTGTCGGTGCGCGTCGACGTCCGGCCGCCGGCCACGACCGACGCCGTCGTGCTCAGCGCCGACGCCGAGTGGCTCGGCCTCCTGCCCGGCATCTGGCTGCACCCCACGCTCGAGGCCCGGGCCGAGAACACCGGCACCAGCACCAAGCCGATCACGATCACCATCGACCAGCCCGCCCAGCTGATCACCGCGGATCGCGTGCTGACCTGCTCGGTCCAGGCGGCCACCACCTGCACCACCAGGTCCGCGGTCGACCCCGGCGAGACGGTCGAGACCGTGTTCGAGCTCGACCCCGACCCGTGGCCGGTGAAGCGGGGCATCCCGCCGCACGAGGTGCACGTGGCCGCGACGCTCGGCTCGGCGACCGACAGCAAGGTCGTGCACCTGCGGCACTGGGCGTGGCCGCTCCCGCCGGGCCTGCTCACCCCGGTCCCGCCGCCGACCTCGACCGCACCCGGCCCGGTCACCGGCGAGCAGTCGACGACGAACACGCCGCAGGCACCGGACACGCCCACACACGAGAAGCCGACCGGCAAGCCGAACGAGAAGCCGAGCGGGACCCCGAGCGAGCCGGAGCCGGCCGGCGAGACGCCGCCACCGTCGTCCCCGCCGTCGTCCTCCCCGGTGGAGCGGTCCGAGCCGTCGCCCGCGCCGGCCACCGATCCGCCCTCGGGCGGCGATGGCGGGCTCGGCGGTCTGCTCGGCTGGCTGCTGGGCGGCTAGGCCCGGTCGCGGCCGGGTGCAGGCGGGCTACAGGACGGCCGTCCGGCACCGCCGGGCCACCTAGCCTCGGAGTCCATGGGTGAGGTGGTCCGCTTCCTCGTCGTGGGCGCCGTGTGCAACGCGACGACGACCGTGCTGAACTACGCCCTCAAGTACACGGTGCTCACCGGCCGCCCGGTCACCGCGCTGACCATCGCGGTCCTCGTGGCCACCGCATTTTCCTATGTGCTGAGCCGCGAGTGGTCCTTCCGCACCCGCGGCGGCCGCGAGCGCCACCACGAGGTCGTCCTGTTCCTCGTCATCAGCGGCATCGGCGTCGCGCTGAACGCGGCGCCGCTGTACGTCTCGCGCTACGTCCTCGGCCTCGCCGAGCCGCGCGTCGGGCTGGTCACCCAGGAGGTGGCGGACTTCGTCAGCGGCATCGTCATCGGCTCGCTCGTCGCGATGGTGTTCCGCTTCTGGGCCCTGCGGAAGTGGGTGTTTCCGCAGGCAGACGCGCGCTCCCCGGCGCCGGGCCCGAGGGCAGGGACCACTTGGGACGAACCGGGCGAAGCCGGGCGAGCGGCGTAGACCAACCGGACGCGGCCGGTCGTCGCGACGCGCCTCTCCGTAGACTGCGGGCGTGACCGCCGTCGACACCGTTCTCGCCCGGGTGCCCGAACCGGTGCGTGCCGCGCTCCTCAAGCACCGCGAGCTGCTCAAGTTCGCCGTCGTCGGCGGAACGACGTTCGTGATCGACAACGGCATCTGGTACGTGCTGAAACTGTCGGTCCTGGAGGACAAGCCGGTCACCGCGAAGATCATCGCGATCATCGTCGCGACGATCGTGTCCTACGTCCTCAACCGGGAGTGGTCCTTCCGCACCCGCGGCGGCCGCGAGCGCCACCACGAGGCGGCGCTGTTCTTCCTGATCTCCGGCATCGGCGTCGCGCTCAACTCGGCGCCGCTGTACGTCTCGCGGTACTGGCTGATGCTGGAGGAGCCGAACGTGTCGCGGCTCGTCCAGGAGATCGCCGACTTCGCGAGCGGCTCGATCATCGGCATGCTGCTCGCCATGTTCTTCCGGTACTGGGCGTTCCGGCGTTGGGTGTTCCCGGACGAGCTGGGCACGCGCCGTCGCGGCAGTGCCGCCGCGACGGACGACCCGGCCGAGGAGCTCGGCCACTCCTGAGCACTCTCCCCTTCCACGACGGCAGGCCGGTGCGGGTCTCCGGCGGCCGCTGGTGGCTGGTCATGCTCGGCCTGGCTGTGGGGTTCGCGGTGCTCGTCGCGCTGCCCGTGCCGGGCGTGCCCGGGATCTGGGTCCGCGCACTCGGGTTCGTCGCGATCCCGCTCGCGGTGTACGCGCGTGCGGTGCCCGGCCGGTGGCGGGTGATCTTCCCCCGGCCGCGGGCCCTCGACCCGGTCTGGGCCCTGGGGTTCGCCATGGTCGGCGTGCTCGTGCTGCTGGGGCTGGGCATCCTGCTGGCCGGCGCGGCCGACTTCAGCCCGAACCCGCTGGGCGGCGAACTCCTGGGCATGACGCCCGCCGAGCGGGTGCTGACGTTCCTCGCGCTCGTGCCGCAGCTGCTGGGCGAGGAGCTGCTGGCCGTGCTGCCGTTCCTGGCGCTGCTGTCCTGGCTCGGCCGCCTGCGCCTGTCGGCCGGCGCCGCCGTCGCGCTGGCGGGGCTCGGCGCGGTCCTGCTGTTCTCCGCCGCGCACCTGCCGACCTACGACTGGAACCTGCTGCAGTGCTTCGTGGTCGTCGGCGCCGCCCGGGTCGTGCTGCTCGCCGCGTACGTCACGACGGGCAGCGTGTGGGTGTCGGCGGCCGCGCACCTGCTGGTCGACTGGTCGCTGCTCGGCCTGATCGTGGCGGTCGGCTAGCGGGGTGAGCGCTCGGCGGGCCAGCGCACGCCCTGCACGTCGCCGGCGCGGGGCACCGGCAGGAACACCGTGAACGTCGCCGGGCGCTTGGCCGACAGCTCGAGGCGGCCGCCGTCGGAGTCGATCAGCGCGCGGGCCAGCGCCAGGCCGAGACCGGTCGAGCCGCCGCCGGACACACCGCGCTCGAAGATGTGCTCGGCCAGCTCGTCGGGCACGCCGTTGCCCATGTCCGACACCTCGATGACCACCAGCGGGCCGCCGCTGGTGCCCGCGCCGTCGCCGCGGGCGGCGAGCGTGACCGCGCCGGCGCCGTGGCGCAGCGCATTGTCCAGCAGCACCCCGATGACCTCGCGCAGCCGCGCGGGCGACACCTTCGCCCACAGGCCGTCCTGCAGCTTCAGCTTCAGCGACCGGCCCTCCGCGCGCAGCGGGGCACGCCACTCGTCGGCGATGCCGAGCAGCTCGGTGCCCAGCTCCACCGGCTCCGCGCCGACCGCCCTGGCCTCGCGTGCGGCGGCCATCAGCTCGTCTAGGACGTCCGCGAGACGCTCGGCCTGCTCCAGCGCGGCGCGGGCCTCGTGCGCGATCTCCTCGTCGGGCACCGAGGTCAGCTCCTCGATGCGCAGCTGCAGCGAGGTGAGCCGGCTGCGCAGCTGGTGGGAGACGTCGCCGACGAGCTCCCGCTCCCGCTGCACGAGCTGGGCGAGCGCGGTGGCGGACGCGTCGAGCGCCTCTGCAACGGAGTCCAGCTCTGGCACGAAGTAGCGGGTGCGGTCCAGCCGGAAGTCGCCCGCGCCGAGCCGGGACGCGCGGTCTGCGACGTGGCGCAGCGGGCGGGCCAGGCGGCGCGCGGTCACGCTCGCGACCAGGAAGCCGATGCCGATCGTCGCCACCACGACCAGCGCCACCAGCAGCGCGACCTGGGTCTGCGTGGTGCGCATCGGGCCGGCGTCGATGGACAGCCGCACGGTGCCGTGCTGGACGATCGGCACCTCCTCGCTGATCGTGTCGCCGCGCAGCGCCGGGCCGAGGGTGAGGTCCTTGCCCGCGTCGGGCAGCGTGACCAGCAGGTGGCCGCCGGTCGGCACGGCGAGCTGCACGCCCCGCAGGTCGACGTCGTGGCCGCCCGCGACCTCGTCGTCGAGGATCGCCGCGATCTGGCGGACGCGGCCGGCGAGGTCCTCGCGGGTGAGGCTCTCGACGATCGCCGTCGCCGTGTAGCCGAGCGGGATGCCCAGCAGGCACGCGGTGACGGTGACGGCCAGCAGGATCGCCAGCAGAACGCGGCGGCGCACGGCTTACTCGGCGTTGAAGCGGAAACCGACCCCGCGCACGGTCGCGATCCGGGCCGCGCGGTGGCCGAGCTTGCGGCGCAGCCACGACATGTGCATGTCCAGCGTCTTGCTGGTCTTCAGCTCGGGGCCGCCCCACACCTCGTCGAGGATCTCCTCGCGGGTCACGACCTGGCCGGCCTTCTGGATGAGCACGCGCAGCAGCTCGAACTCCTTGTTGGCGAGCGTCACCTCGTCGCCGTCCACGAGGACCTGGCGGGCGGCGAGGTCCATCTTGACGCCGTTGACCTCGATGGTGCCGGGGGCCTGGCGGCGCAGTAGCGCGCGGATGCGGGCGAGCAGCTCGGCCAGCCGGAACGGCTTGGCCACGTAGTCGTCCGCGCCCGCGTCGAGCCCGACGACGAAGTCGACCTCGTCGGCGCGGGCGGTCAGCATCAGGACGGGGATGCCGCGGCCGGCGGCACGCAGCCGGCGGCACACGTCGAGCCCGTCGATGCCGGGCAACCCGAGGTCGAGGACGAGGAGGTCGATGCCGCCCCCGTTCGCCGACTCGAACGCGCTGTGGCCGTCGACCACGACGCGGACCTCGTAGCCCTCCCGGTTCAAGGCGCGGGACAGCGGATCGGCGATCGCCGCATCGTCCTCGGCCAGCAGTACGACACTCACGCACTTAAGACTAGGCGTGACAGCATGCGGTCATGGTGATCCACGCTGATGATCTTTCTGTCGCTTTGCGACTGGCCGACGCCGCGGACGCGATCACGACGGCCCGCTTCCGCGCGGAGGACCTCGTCGTGGACCGCAAGCCGGACCGCTCGCCGGTCACCGACGCGGACACGGCCGTCGAAGACGCGATCCGCGCGGTGCTGGCCGCGGACCGCCCGGAAGACGCGATCCTGGGCGAGGAACGCGGCGGCACGCTCGGCCCCGGCCGGACGTGGGTCGTCGACCCGATCGACGGGACGAAGAACTTCCTGCGCGGCGTGCCGGCGTGGGCGACGCTGATCGCGCTGGTCGAGGGCGGTTCGCCGGTCGTCGGCGTGGTGTCCGCGCCGGCGTTCGGGCGGCGGTGGTGGGCGGCCGCGGGCGCGGGCGCGTTCGGCTCGTTCGGCGGCGTGACCCGGCGGCTGCGGGTGTCGGGCGTCCGGTCGCTGGACGACGCGTACGTGTCGACGACGGACCTGCAGTCCTGGGGGGAGGCGCGCGAGCGGTACCTGGCGCTGGTGGCGGCGTGCTGGGAGAGCCGGGCGTTCGGGGACTACTGGCAGCACTGCCTGGTGGCCGAGGGCGGGCTGGACGTGGTGGCGGAGCCGGTCGCGAACGCGTGGGACCTCGCGGCGGTGCAGATCCTGGTCACCGAGGCGGGCGGGGAGTTCACGGACCTGACGGGCGAGCCGCGCTTCGACGGCGGCTCGGCCCTGGCGACGAACGGCCACCTGCACGAGGCGGCCCTGTCGATCTTGCGCGGTTAGGCGGGGTTGGCGGCCGGGAGGAGCCCGACCGCGCCGCGCACGACCTGGGCCCAGGTGAGGCGGCCGAACAGGTAGTGGCAGGCGACCTGCTCGTTGGTGAAGCGGGCCCAGTCGTAGCGGTTGCCCTGCTCTCGCCAGAAGACCTCCCAGCCGTAGGCGCCCTCGGCGTCCGGGAGCTCGTCGCGGACCAGGCACCACGCGTTGTCGGCCTCGGTACCGATGGACACGATCGTGGCCGGCACGCCGACCGCCGTCAGCCACTCGGAGATCGACTCGGCGTTCATGTGTCCTCCCGGGTGATGTCGGCCAGGTAGCCGAGCACGACCAGCTCCTGCGCCGAGTGGGTCGTCCGGTAGCGCACGCCGCCGCCGGCCTGCGCGAACCAGGCGGCGGACACCGCACGCCACACCGGCAGCGGGCGCAGCACCCGGTAGCGCCGGTACCCGTGCTCGAGGTGCGCGGGCGGCAGCGACCGCTGCGCGAACGGCGTGCCCGCCGCGGCGAACACCCGCCCCTCCCAGCGGCCGAACCGGTCGATCTCGGTGCCCTCCCCGAGCACCTCGGCCTCGCCGTCGGCGGTGCCGCCCTCCGGGTACTGCTCACCGGGCGGCCACGCGAACTCGACCCCGTCGCGGCTGATCCCGTGCGCGGTGACGCTGCCGAAACGCACCAGGTAGCGGCGGTCCCAGTCCCGCTCGTTCTCCGCGCCGAGCGGGTCGTACCCGTCGGCCAGGGCGGCGACCCCCGGCGCGTCGGCGGCGAGCGCCTCGGCCGGTTCGAGCGGTGGGACGCCCTCGCGCAGCGCCGCCCGTCGCTCGGCGCTGTCCACGAGGTGCGCCTGCGGGTGGTCGCCGGGCGGGAACCGCAGGCCAGGGGCGTAGTCGAGCTCGGGGGGCGGCGCGGGCAGCTGGCGCGCGGGCCGGTCGTCGGCCACCGGCATGTGGCCGATGGGGAACATGTGGACCCAGAAGAGGGCGAGCGCCTCGTCGCGTTCCTTGACCGGCGCGGCCTGCAGGCCCGGCGGGATGGCCGCGTAGCCGCCCTTGCGGGGGTCGAGGACCGGCTGGCCCGGCGCGCTTGCGGCGGCCGGGCCCGGGATGACCGGCGCGGCGCCGCGGGCTCCCGCGCCAGGGCCGGGTGCCGCCAGGCCGGAGCCGGGTGCCGCGGGGCCGGGGATGGCCGGGCGGGCGGCGAGTCCTGGCCTGGCTGAGCCGTCCGCGGGCGCACCGGCCAGCGCGCCGCCGAGGACTGGGCGGGCGGCTCCGGGGCCCGCTCCGCCGGGCGCCGGAGCGCCCACCGGACCGATCGGGACGCCGGGGGCCGGGGCGGCCGGGATGCCGCCCAGACCCGGGCCGCCGCCGAAGGCAGGGGCGCCGCCCAGGTTGGGTGCGCCCGGGTTCGGGGCGCCGCCGAGGACCGGGGCGGCCGGGGGCAGGTTCGTGCCGGGGGTGGCGGCCGGGACGTCCGCGCCGGCGAAGCCCGCCTGCACGGTCTGGCCGGTGGGCGGCGTCGGCCGGTCGTCGACGAAGGAGTCGGCCGGGATGGGGCCGGTGATCTCGGGGTCGCCGAGCACGGGCGGGCCGGCGGCGTGGGCCGCCCCGGCCGCCGGGCCGTCGACCACGTGCGTCGCACCGTGCGCGGTGTCGCCGACGAGGCCGGTGGCGTCGTGGACGGTGCCGGTCAGCGGGTGACCACCCGGGTCGCCGACCAGGTTGGTGGCTCCTTGAGCCGTGTTGCCGACGAGATCGGTCGTCCCGCGCACCGTGTCGGCCAGCGGATGCCCGCCGGGTCCGTGGCCCGGGTCGCCCACCAGGTTCGTAGCGCCCTGCGCGGTGTCCCCGACCAGGTTCGTGGCCCCATGTGCCGTGGTGCCAACAAGATCCGTCGTCCCGCGCACCGTGTCGACCAGCGGATGACCACCGGGTCGTTGGCCGCCGGCCAGATCCGTCGCGCCGTGGGTCGTGCTGGCCACCAGGTCGGTGGCGCCGCGGGTGGTGTGGTCGACCAGGGTGGTGGTGTCGGACAGCAGCGTGCTCACCGGACCGTGCGTGCCCGGGTTGGCGTTCACCGGGTCGCGAACGCCCGACATGTCCACGCCGGTCGCCGGCTGAACCGCACTGACCAGGTTCGACTCGATGTTCGCCACGTTCGCGGTCGTGCCGCGGATCGCGGTGTCCAGGCCGGCCAGGGCGGTGGGGTGCCCGGCCGCGGCGGCGCCGTGCGCGGCGTCGGAGTTCTGCGCCAGCGACACCAGGTTCCGCACGATCTCCACCTTCGCCGCGCCGACCTGCTGGGACGCGTGCTCCAGGCGGTCGGCCGCCGCGTTCATGCCACGCACCGTGGACGTCAGGTGCCCCGAGTCCGGCTCGACGAACGTCTGCCAGTGCTGCGTGGCGGCCGTGCCCGTGTCGCCGTGCACCGAGGACAACGCGCCGCGCACGGTCGTGTCCGCCTCGGTCGTGACCGTCGACATGCTGGTGGCCGCGTCGCGCCAGGCCTGGGCCTGGCCGGCCATCGCCTCCTCGTCGGCCTCCGGCCAGCGCACGCCCGCCTGCTCGGCGACCCCGGCGAGCTCCGGGGGCAGCTCGATACCCACGGCTACGCCTCAGCGTCCGGCCCGGCGGCCCGCACCCGCGCGGCGCCGTGCTGGTCGTCGCCCTCGTACGTGGCGGCGGTGGCGGTGAACCGGGAGCCGACCGAGCCCAGCTTGCCGGGCAGCCCGCCCAGCTGGGTAAGCGTCGCGTCGGCCGGGCCGGCGTGCGTGGCGCCGAAGCTCTGCCCGACCGCGTCCGAGCCCCAGCACGGACCCGCGTCGGCCAGCGCCTCCGACAGCGTCGAGTGGATCGACGCGACCCGGCCGGCCAGCGGGTCCAGCTGCCCGGCCTGCGCGGCCAGCGCGGCCGTGTCGACCTCGTACCCGTCGCTCATCGCTTCCCCCCGGCACGCATCCAGCTGAGATCCTCGAAGGTCTCGTCGGCATCCGGCGGCTCCGGCTTGAGCTCCGCCGGGGTCAGGTTCGCCGTGCCGCGCAGCAACGCCACCGGATCGGTGCCGGTCGGCAGCACGGGGGCGAGCGTCTCGCCCGCGGCGCGGGCGACCTTCGCGGCGGCGGCCGCGGACAGCGCGACGATGGTGGCGGCCAGCTCGTGCGGGCGCAGCTTGCGGTACGCGGAGTCGACGATGACCAGCTCGGTGAGCCGGCCGTCCGAGCCGACCGTGACCGTTACCAGACCGTCCTCGCTGGTCGCCGGCTCCCGCAGGGTCGCGAGCTTGCGGTGGACGGCGCCTAGCTGCTCGCGGCTGCGGCGGTATCCCGCGAGCAGTTCCTCGACCTGAGCTCGGTGGTCAGCCTCCACGGCTACCTCCGGTGGGGTGACGGCATGGTCTCGGTCGCGTCTTGGACGCGTGCCGCAACGCCGTGGTTCCCGTGAGTTCGGTCAACCTCGCAGCGCCGCGGACACCGCCGAGTGCACCACACGCGCGAGCGCTCCGCCGATCGGCGAGCGGGGTCCGCCGAAGGGCTCGGCCGGGCCGCCCGCCGGGCAGAGCACGGCCGTCGCGTCGGTGCTGGTGCCGGTGCCGGGCACGCCCGCCTCGCCCAGCGCCTGAGCCTTCGCCTCGGCGATCGTGGCGATCGCGTTGACGAGTGCGGCCGGGCCGAGCCGGACCGGCGAGAGGCACACGACGTTGATCGTGCCGGGTGCCGGTGCGGCGACGGCCGCGGGCGCGGCGGCCCACGTGGGATGCGCGCCGACGCCGGTGGTGACCGACGCGTGCACGCCGCCCTCGGCCCGGTGCACGGCCTCCCGCACGTCGACCGCGGTGAGGAACCCGGTGCCCGCGCCGGACAGGCCGAGCGCGGCGGCGATCTCCGCGAGGTGCACGTCCGGGTCGCGGCGGGCGTAGCCGTCCGGCACGGTCGCGTTCAGCACCCAGTGCCGCGTGCCGAGCCCGCCGCCGAGCGGGCCGGACGAGATCGCCAGCAGCGGCCCGGCGAACCGCCACACCAGCACCGGCAACCCGGACACCGAGACCAGGTCCGGCGTCACCGGATCTCCTTGCGCACCAGCGCGCGCCGGGTGCCGCGCCGGTCCACGAGCGCGAACCCGGCGGCGAGGAACATCTCCAGCGTGCCGTGATAGAGGTCGCCCGACGAGCGCCGCACGCCCTCGGTGTCGACGGGGTGGCCCTCGACGGCGGTCGCGCCGCGGCCTGCGGCGAAGTCGACCGCCGACGACAGGAGCGCGGCGGCCAGTCCCCCGCGGCGGGCCCGCCGGTGCACGAAGAAGCACGTCACCGACCACGTGCCGGGGCCGGCTTCGGCCGACGTCGTGATCGGCGAGGTGGCCAGGCGCGGGTAGGACGACCGCGGCGCGACCGCGACCCAGCCGGCCGGGCCGTCGGCGTCGCGGGCGAGCAGGCCCAGCGGCGTGCCGAGCTGCGCCCGCAGGAACGCCTTGTTGCCCTCGCCCCAGCCGGCCCGCACCTCGGCGTGCGGGCGCATGAACCACACGCACCAGCAGCCGCCGACGGTCTTGTTGGCGCCGAACAGGTTCTCCAGCGACGACCACGTGTCCGCGGTCAGCTCGACGATCACTGTATTTATTGTTCGCTCCGCTCCTCCGCTACTCGCCGTCTTCCCTCCTCCGTGCTCGGCGCTGACGCGCCTGCGCGCGAGCGTCAGTCCAGACGGCGGACGCTCCGTCACTCCCGCTCACAGTGCCCAAAGGTTCGCTCCGCTCCTGCGCTACCCGCCGTCTTCCTCCGTGCGATGCTCGGCGCTGACGCGCCTGCGCTTCTCCTACGTCCAGACGGCGGACGCTCCGTCGCTCCCGCTCACAACTCAGCCCCGCAGGGCGCGCACCACGCGGGACGGGCTCGGCCTGCCGAGCACGCCTGCCAGCCACGCGCTGGTGTCGGCGAGCCGGTCGAGGTCCACCCCGGTGACCACGCCGAGGCCGTCGAGCAGCCAGACCAGGTCCTCGGTGGCGAGGTTGCCGGTGGCCGATTCCGCGTACGGGCAGCCACCGAGCCCGCCGGCCGAGGAGTCCACTGTGGTCACTCCGTGGCGCAGCGCGGTGAGCGTGTTGGACAGCGCCTGGCCGTAGGTGTCGTGGAAGTGCACGGCGAGCGCGGACATCGGCGTGCCGGCGAGGGCGAACCCGTCCAGCAGCGCGGTGACCTGGCCCGCGGTGGCCACGCCGATCGTGTCGCCGAGGGAGAGCTGCGAGCAGCCCAGGTCGAGCAGCCGCCGGCCGACGGAGACGACCGCCGCCGGGTCGACGGCGCCCTCCCACGGGTCGCCGAAGCACATCGACACGTAGCCGCGGACGTCCAGGCCCTCGGCCACCGCGCGCGTCACGACCGGGGCGAACATCTCCATCTGCGAGTCGAGCGTGCGGTTGAGGTTGCGGCCGGCGAACGTCTCGGTGGCGCTGGCGAAGATCGCGACGTGCCGCACGCCCGCCGCGAGCGCGCGGTCCAGGCCCCGCTCATTGGGCACCAGCACGGGATAGCGCACACCGTCCCGCATGGACAGTCTGGCGAGCAGGTCCTCGGCGTCGGCGAGCTGCGGCACCCACTTGGGGTGCACGAAGCTCGTCGCCTCGATGGTCGTGAGACCCGCGTCGGCGAGCCGGTCGAGGAACTCGAGCTTGACCGCGACCGGCACGACCGCGTCCTCGTTCTGCAGCCCGTCGCGCGCCCCGACCTCCCAGATCGTGACGGCGTCCGGCAGGCTCGCGTCCGGTACGCGGACGGGCAGCCCCAGGTCCCGCGCGGTCAACTCAGCCCTGCGGCGGCAGCGGCTGGGTGCCGCCCTGCTGGAACTGCTGGGTGGGCCCGTGGCCGTAGTCGTCGTGCGGGTTGTCGTTGACCTCGCGGTAGATCAGGGTGTGCACCTTCTCCACCTTGGGGATGTCGTCGAACTCCAGCGGCTCCTGGGACGCGGACTCGATGATCAGCGTGCCGCAGCCGAAGATGCGGTCGATGAGCCCGTGCTCGAACCGGACGCTGTTGATGCGGCCGAGCGGGATGTCGATGCCGGTCCGGTTGATCACGCCCTCGCGCGCCATGACCCGGTCGGTGGTCACGATGAAGTGCGTCGTGCGCCACCGCAGGAACGGCACGAAGAACAGCCAGATGAGCAGGGCGACGCCGATCACCGCGATCGCGATCCAGGCGATCAGGTTCCACGACTGGTCCTGCACGAGGATGCCGAGCCAGACGCCGATCGCGACGGTCACGATCAGGACCAGATAGGGCACCAGCAGCATTTTCCAGTGCGAGTGCTTGTGGATGATGACGCGCTCGCCGTCGCTGAGCAGGTCGTCTGGGTAGGGCACGGCGTCCTCCCGTAAAAAGCGCCTCGCCGATATGACCGGCTAACCGTACCGGCGACGGGCGCGGGCGGGCGGGCGGATGCGCTAATCGTTCCTCAGATGCACCACGTCGCCCGCGGACACCGAGCTGACCGTGCCGTCCTCGGTCCTGATCAGCAGCTGCCCACCGGTGTCGATCTCGACGGCCTCGCCGCTGCGTGCCGAGCCGTCGGGGAGCTCGGCCCGCACCTTCCGGCCGACCGTGCCGCACGCCTCGCGGTAGCCGGTGAGCACGCCGCTGCGCTGCACGTCGCCGTCGGCCAGCCGCCAGGCCTGCTCCAGCTCGACGAACGCCCGCAGCCAGGTCACGGCGAGCCGGCCACGGTGGGTGTTGGTCGCGCCGTGCTCGGCCAGCGAGGTGGCGGGCAGCCCGCCGGGGCCGGCCGGCACGTCCGGGCCGAGCGGCTTGACGTTGATGCCGATGCCGACGACCGCGGCCTGCGCGGCGCCGTCGGGCGCGGCCTCGGACAGCACGCCCGCGCACTTGGCGTCGCCGATCAGCAGGTCGTTGGGCCACTTGAGGTTGGCGGTCACGCCCGCCTCGCGGGCGAGGTGCATGAGCGCGAGCCCGGCGACCATGCCGAGCGTGCCCAGCCGCTGCGCCGGCACGGTGGACGGACGCAGCAGCACGGACAGGTACAGCCCGGTCCCCGGCGGCGAGACCCACTCGCGGTCGCGCCTGCCGCGCCCGGCGGTCTGGGTGTCCGCGATCAGCACGGTCCGGTCCGCGGCGCCGTCCCCGACCGTCGCGAGCAGGTCGGCGTTGGTCGACCCGGTGCTCGCCACGACCCGCAGCGCCGCGTACGGGCCGTTCGGCGCCACCAGGTGCTCGCGCAGGGCCAGCACGTCCAACTCGTCCGGCTTGTCGCCACCGTGTCCCGTCACGCGGTCAACCTACCGGGACCGGCTCGGCGCGTGATCGAAGCCGCGTGATCCAAGCCGCGTGATCCAAGCAACGCCTCCGGGGCGGTGACCTGTGGCTAGGCTCGCGAGTCATGAGCAGTGCCACCGCACCACTCGGCGAGCCGCCGGCCGGTGACGCCGACATCCACACCACCGCCGGGAAGCTGGCCGACCTGTACCGGCGCAGCGACGAGGCCGTGCACGCCGGGTCGGAGCGGGCGGTGGCCAAACAGCACGCCCGCGGCAAGAAGACCGCGCGCGAGCGGATCGACGTCCTGCTCGACCCCGGCTCGTTCACCGAGCTGGACGAGCTGGCCCGGCACCGGTCGACGAACTTCGGGCTCGAGAAGAACCGGCCCTACGGCGACGGCGTGGTCACCGGGTACGGCACGATCGACGGCCGCCCGGTCTGCGTGTTCAGCCAGGACGTCACGGTGTTCGGCGGCGCGCTCGGCGAGGTGTACGGCGAGAAGATCGTCAAGGTCATGGACCTCGCCGTGAAGACGGGCCGGCCGATCATCGGCATCAACGAGGGCGGCGGCGCGCGCATCCAGGAGGGCGTGGTCTCGCTCGGCCTCTACGGCGAGATCTTCATGCGCAACACCCGCGCGTCCGGCGTGGTCCCGCAGATCTCGCTGATCATGGGCGCCAACGCGGGCGGGCACGTGTACTCCCCGGCGCTGACCGACTTCGTGGTGATGGTCGACCAGACCTCGCACATGTTCATCACCGGCCCGGACGTCATCAAGACGGTCACCGGCGAGGACGTCGGCTTCGAGGAGCTCGGCGGCGCCCGCACGCACAACACGAAGTCGGGCAACGCGCACTACCTGGCGGCGGACGAGGACGACGCGATCGCCTACGTGCGCGAGCTGCTGTCGTTCCTGCCGTCCAACAACATGTCCGACCCGCCGACGTTCCCCGGCCTCGCCGAGACGGGCGCGGTCGCGGACTCGCTGACCGAGGTCGACCTGGAGCTCGACGGCCTGGTCCCGGACTCGCCGAACCAGCCGTACGACATGCACGAGGTGATCACGCGCATCGTCGACGACGGCGAGTTCCTCGAGGTGCACGCGTTGTTCGCGCCGAACGTGCTCGTCGGGTTCGGCCGGGTGGAGGGCGCCGCGGTCGGGATCGTGGCGAACCAGCCGACGCAGTACGCGGGCTGCCTGGACATCAAGGCGGCCGAGAAGGCGGCCCGGTTCGTGCGGACCTGCGACGCGTTCAACGTGCCCGTGCTGACGTTCGTCGACGTGCCGGGCTTCCTGCCGGGCACGGACCAGGAGTGGAACGGCATCATCCGGCGCGGCGCCAAGCTGATCTACGCCTACGCGGAGGCGACGGTCCCGAAGGTCACGGTGATCACGCGGAAGGCCTACGGCGGCGCGTACGACGTGATGGGCTCCAAGCACCTGGGCGCGGACGTGAACCTGGCCTGGCCGACCGCGCAGATCGCGGTGATGGGCGCGTCGGGCGCGGCCAACATCGTGCACCGCAAGACGCTCGCCACGGCCGCGGAGCAGGGCGAGGACGTCGACGAGCTGCGGGCGCGGCTGGAGCAGGAGTACGAGGACACGCTGTGCAACCCGTACATGGCGGCCGAGCGCGGCTACGTGGACGCGGTGGTGCCGCCGTCGCACACCCGCGGGCACGTGGCGCGGGCGTTGCGGCTGCTGCGGGAGAAGCGCGAGACCTTGCCGCCCAAGAAGCACGGGAATATCCCGCTGTGAGCGGGCAGCCTTTCCTGCGGGTGGTCAAAGGCGAGCCGGACGATGCGGAGCTGGCCGCGCTGACCGCCGCCATGGTGGCGCTCGCCGCTGGGGGCGAAGCCGGGGCCGGTGCGAGGGAACCGCGGGTGCGGTCGCGGTGGTCGGACCGGGGCGCGATGACGCGCGTCCCGCTGCGGCACGGCCCGGGGGCGTGGCGGGCATCCGCGTTCTGACCCGAGCCCCGACCCCCGAGGAATGACGATGCGAAGCCCGTGGACGGCGATGTGGGCGCTGTGCGCGTGCTTCTTCATGATCATGCTTGACTCGACGATCGTCACGGTGGCGATCCCGGCCATGCTGACCGGGCTGCACGCCAACCTCAACGAGGTCGTCTGGGTCAACAGCGTCTACCTGCTCGCCAACACGGTCCCGCTGCTGCTGACCGGGCGGCTCGGCGACCGGTTCGGGCCCAAGCGGGTGCTCGTCGCCGGGCTGGTGATCTTCACCGGTGCCTCGCTGTGGAGCGGGCTCGCCACGACGCCGACGATGCTGATCGCGGCGCGCGCTGTCCAGGGGCTGGGCGCGGCGGCGATGACCCCGCAGACGCTGTCGTTCGTCACCCGGCTGTTCCCGCCGGAGAAGCGCGGGCTGCCGATCAGCGTGTGGGGCGCGGTGGCCGGCGTCGCGACGATCACCGGGCCGGTCGTCGGCGGGCTGCTGGTGGAGAACGTCGGCTGGCAGTGGATCTTCCTGATCAACCTGCCGATCGGGGTGGCCAGCCTGCTGGTCGCGGTGGTGGCGCTGCCCGACTGGCAGCCGCGCCGGGCGCTGCGGTTCGACGTGCTGGGCGCGGTGCTGTGCTCGCTCGGCCTGCTGCTGGTGGTGTTCGGCGTGCAGAACGGCCAGCACTACCGCTGGGGCGCGGCGTTCGGGCCGGTCACGGTCGTGCACCTGATCGTCGGCGGGCTGGTGCTGCTGGGCCTGTTCGCGTGGCGGCAGCTGTGGTTCCGCCACGCGCGCACGGACCTGGACCCGCTGGTGCCGAACGTGTTGTTCGCCGGCGGCACGTTCGGGGCGGCGAACCTGACGCACGCGGCGATGGGCTTCGCGACGACCGGCATGTTCCTGCCGCTGGTGCTGTTCCTGCAGACCGTGCTGGGCCTCTCGCCGCTGGCGTCGAGCGTGCTGGCGTTCCCGATGGCGCTCGCGGCGGGCGTCACGGCGATGGTCGCCGGCGCGCTGTGGGCGCGGATCGGCGCGCGGACCCTGATCGTCTTCGGGCTGCTGACCCTGGCCGCGGGCACCGGGTTCCTCGCCTGGCTGGTCGAGCCGGATACCGAACCCGTGGCGCTGGTCCCGGGGCTGGTGGTGGCCGGCGTGGGGATCGGCTGCGTGTTCGCGCCGCTGACCGCCGCGGCCACCGCGCGGCTGCCGGGTGAGCTGATCGGCGCGGCGTCGGGCGTGTTCAACACCTCGCGGCAGGTCGGCGGCGTGCTCGGCAGTGCCGCGGTGGGGATGCTGCTGCAGGTCGGCGTGGCGTTCGCGGTGCCGGACGCGGCGCGCCGGTACGCCGAGCGGCTGCCACCGCGCTACCGCGAGGAGTTCGTCTCGCGGATCACGGACGCGGCGAACACGGCGAGCCAGTTCGACAACACCAAGCCGCCGGTCCCGTCCAACATCGACCCGAGCGTGGCGGACATCGTGCGGCGCATCGTGCTCGAGGTGTTCCACGACGGGTTCACGGTCGCGGCGAAGGCCAGCCTGGTGCTGCCGATCGCCGTGCTGTTGCTGGGTGCGCTGGCCGCGATGGGCATCCGGGTGCCGAGACTGAGTCGATCATCCGAGCGCGTCGGCTAGGGTCTGCGGCCGTGCAGCTGGTACTCGCTTCGCAGTCCCCCGCCCGGTTCCAGGTTCTTCGCGCGGCCGGCATCGAGTCCGTGCAGTACGTGTCGGGAGTTGACGAGGACGCGCTGGCCCAGTCGCTGCCGAGTGCGTCGCCGGAGGAGCTGGTCGCCGCGCTCGCGGAGGCCAAGGCCCGCAGGGTCGCCGAGGCCGTCGCGGGCGAGCACCCGGACTCCGTGGTCATCGGCTGCGACTCGATGCTGGCCCACGAGGGTCTGCTCGTCGGCAAGCCCGGCACGCCCGACCGGGCGCGGGAGCGGTGGGTGATGATGGGCGGCGGCACGGGCGTGCTGCTGACGGGCCACGCGGTGCTGCGCGTCCAGGGCGGCAGGCCCGGCGAGTTCGCGAGCGGCACGGCCCAGACGACGATCCGCTTCGGTTCGCCCAGCCCCGCGGAGATCGACGCCTACATCGCCACCGGCGAGCCGATGGACGTGGCGGGCGGCTTCACCCTGGACGGCTACGGCGGCTGGTTCGTCGACGGCGTGGACGGCGACCCGTCGAGCGTGATCGGCATCAGCCTGCCGCTGACCCGCAGGCTGCTCCTGGAGATCGGCGTCTCGATCGTCGACCTGTGGATCCGGCGCTAGCCGCTAGCCGCACTCGGAAAGCTCGCCGGAGCCGAGCCGGACGTCCGGGTAGCCGGGCAGGGACGCCACGCCCTCGTAGTCCTGCGTGCAGCCGGCCTCGGCGCCGCTCATCGTGAAGACCTGGGCGAACACCGGGCGGTTCGCGCAGTCCGGCACGGTCGCGCGGTCGCAGTCGTGCTGCACGGCGATCACCTCCGGGCCCACGTCGGCGGTGATCTGGGCCAGCACCAGGTAGCCGGCGTCGGACACGAACGGCTTGGACAGCGAGCTCCACTTGCCGGACCGGCCCACGACCACCTGCCCGGCCGTGCCGCCGTGGTACCTGCCGCGGATCAGGCAGGCCGACAGGGAGCTAGCCACGCACTGCAGCGACGCGGGCGTCAGCGTCACGCCCATGTCGGTGACCGTCGCGTCGATGACGTCGCCGGAGTCCGGGCCGCCGATGCGCAGCCGGCCCGACCGCGCGCCCTTGTCGGCGACCAGCTGGACCGTCGTGCCGGCCACCGAGACCGTGCCGAGCACCGTGCACGGGCGCACCAGGCAGCCGTCCGGGCCCACCTTCGACGTGGGCGGCGCGGACGTCGCCGACGCCGCCGGCGGCGTGTCGCGGACCCGGTTCGCGGCGACCAGCGCGCCGCCCGCCACGAGCGCGGCCACCACCACCGCGACGATCACCGCAAAAGGTGCGCGCCTGCCCGCCACAGCCCCTCCCACCTCCCCGAACCCACCGTGAGCTTGGTCTCGCTCCGGGCGTACCCGCAATCCGTAGACTCCCGAACCAGTATCAGTATCCGACGAGGAGTAGGGCGTGCCCGAGCTCAGCAAGGTCCTGATCGCCAACCGCGGCGAGATCGCCGTTCGAGTCATCCGCGCGTGCACGGACGCGGGCCTGTCCAGCGTCGCGGTCTACGCGGATCCCGACCGGGACGCCCTGTTCGTGCGGCTGGCCGGCGAGGCGTTCGCGCTCGGCGGCTCGACCGCCGCGGAGAGCTACCTCGACATCGGCAAGCTGCTGGACATCGCGCGGCGCGCGGGCGCGGACGCGGTGCACCCCGGCTACGGCTTCCTCTCCGAGAACGCCGACTTCGCCCAGGCCGTCATCGACGCCGGGCTGACCTGGATCGGCCCGGACCCGCAGGCCATCCGCGACCTCGGCGACAAGGTCACCGCCCGGCACATCGCCACGCGGGCGGGCGCGCCGCTGGTGCCCGGCACGAAGGAGCCGGTCGGCGGGCCGGACGAGATCGTCGCGTTCGCCGACGAGCACGGCCTGCCGGTCGCGATCAAGGCTGCGTTCGGCGGCGGCGGGCGCGGGCTCAAGGTCGCCCGCACGCGCGAGGAGATCCCCGAGCTGTTCGAGTCCGCGGTGCGCGAGGCGGTCGCCGCGTTCGGCCGCGGCGAGTGCTTCGTCGAGCGCTACCTGGACAAGCCGCGCCACGTCGAGGCGCAGGTGCTGGCGGACAAGCACGGCAACGTGGTCGTCGTCGGCACCCGGGACTGCTCGCTGCAGCGCCGCCACCAGAAGCTGGTCGAGGAGGCGCCCGCGCCGTTCCTGACCGACCAGCAGCGCACCCAGATCCACGACAGCGCCAAGGCGATCTGCAAGGCGGCCGGCTACTCCGGCGCGGGGACCGTCGAGTACCTCGTGGGCCAGGACGGCACGATCTCGTTCCTCGAGGTCAACACGCGGCTGCAGGTCGAGCACCCGGTGTCGGAGGAGACCGCGGGCGTCGACCTGGTGCGCGAGCAGTTCCGCATCGCGGCGGGCGAACCGCTGCGGTTCGCCGGCGACCCCGTGCCGCGCGGGCATTCCATCGAGTTCCGCATCAACGGCGAGGACGCGGGCCGCAACTTCCTGCCCGCGCCGGGCGTGGTCACCCGGTTCGTGCCGCCGGACGGCCCCGGCGTGCGGGTGGACACCGGCGTCGAGTCGGGCACCGAGATCGGCGGGCAGTTCGACTCGTTGCTGGCCAAGGTGATCATCACCGGCGCGGACCGCACGCAGGCGCTGGAACGCGCGCGGCGGGCGCTGGACGAGATGGTCGCCGACGGCATGGCGACGGTGCTGCCGTTCCACCGCGTGATCGTGCGCGACCCGGCGTTCGTCGGCGACGGCGAGTCGTTCACCGTGCACACCCGCTGGATCGAGACCGAGTTCGACAACACGATCCCGCCGTTCACCGACGCCGCCGAGGCGGACGAGCCGCAGCCGCGGCAGACGATGGTCGTCGAGGTCGGCGGCAGGCGGCTGGAGGTCTCGCTGCCCGGCGGCCTGGCGCTCGGCGCCGCGGGCGTGGCAGGCGCGGCCGGAGGTGGTGCGGCAAGGGCGAAGCCGCGCAAGCGCGCCGCGGGCAAGTCGGCCGCGGCGTCGGGCGACGCGGTGACCGCGCCCATGCAGGGCACGATCGTGAAGATCGCGGTCGAGGACGGCCAGCAGGTCGAACCGGGTGAACTGATCGTGGTGCTCGAAGCGATGAAGATGGAGAATCCGGTGACCGCGCACAAGGCGGGAACGGTGACCGGCCTCGCCGTGTCCACCGGGGAGACGGTCACCCAGGGCACCGTGCTCTGCGAGCTCAAGGACTGAGCGCCAGGGAGGTCGCTTTGGCTGAGATCAGGGTCAGCTCGGCCGAACGCGACGACGCGGCCGCGGCGCTCGGCGCGCACCGCGCGAGCGGGCGCCTGACACAGACCGAGTACGACGCGCGGTACCAGCGGGCCGTGGAGGCCAACTCCCGCGCAGAGCTCGAGGTCCTCTTCGACGACCTGCCCGCCCCGCACCCGGACCTGTCCGGCGCGGTGTCGCCGCGTCCGCCCACGGTGGTCAACCCGGAGTGGCCGGGTGGGCGGGTGGCCACCAGGGCGAGCCGGGTCATGGACGTCGTCGGCGTGCTGTCGCTGCTGGTCGGGCTGCCGGTGGCGATCGTGATGACGGCGGTTTTCGGCCTGTGGTGGACGTTCCTGGTCGTGCTCGGGATCGGCGTGCTGGCGATGGTGCTGGGCGTCGCGTTCATGACCCCGCCCGCCACGCCCGGGCTGACCGACGACGAGGACGGGGACGCCCCAGGCTGAGAATCTCCTCAGCTCACGACACATGTCACGGCCGGTAAGCGCACTCCGGCCGTACCATCGGGGGTGTGAGCGAGTACCAGCCGTCCGACATCCGCGTGAGCGACAGCGAGCGGGAGGACGCGCTGGGCAAGCTCGGTGAGCACATGAGCGCCGGCCGGCTCGACATCGACGAGTACGGCGAGCGCAGCGTGAAGGTCACCACCGCCAAGACCCGCGGCGAGCTGCTCGACCTGTTCGGCGACCTGCCCGAGCCCAAGCCGGCGTTCGGCCGTCCCGCACCGCCCGCGCCGCCCGCGCCCACGGCCCCGGCCGGGCGCGCGCCGTCGTTCGTCCAAAAGGTCGGCCCCGCGCTCATCCCGATCGCCGCGGTGATCGCCGCGTTCAGCCTGATGTTCCTCGTCAAGCTGCCGTTCTTCTTCCTCCTGCCGTTCATCTTCATCGCGGTCTCGAGCTCCCGGTGGCGGGGCTACGACCAGCAACGACGCGAGGCGCAGCGGCAGGCGATGCGCGCGAACCGCGACGCCATGCGCGACTACCACCGCCAGATGCACCGCCCGTGGCGCGACGAGCGCTACTGAACGGGCCGATCGGCGGATTGTCTGCGGTGCGCACCCTTGCCAGACTCTGAAAAAGATCTCACGAAGTTCCGGTGAACCGTCGTATCCGAGCGTCTGTAGCGGATAGGGTTCAACCGACCACAGGCGGTTCTGGTTGGAGGGCGGCGTGTCAGGCAAGCACGGGGGCGGGCACGGTCACGGCGGCACCGGCGGGCAGCAGGCCGCGTCTGCTGACGAGCTCAAGATCGATCCCGAGGCGGTCCCCGCCTTACGCAGCGCGTTCGCGGACGCCCTGTCGAGGGTCGACGAGCAGCTTCGGCTGGCGGACCAGGAGCTGCGGGTCACGGCGTGGGCGAAGGACCCCGTGAGCCAGGACGCGGCGGTGTTGTTCAACCAGCGGTCGGTCGACACGGCGGAGTCGGCGGTGGACTCGCTGCGGGCCTACCGCGACCAGCTGACCGTGGCGGTGGCGAACCTGGACAAGACCGCCGAGCAGTACAGCGCGGTCGACAAGGGCGGCCAGAGCGGGGTGCGCAAGAGCGACGGGGGCTGATCGGCAGCGACCGGGCAGCAGGAACTCCAGTAGGCGTTACGCAAGACCAAAGGGGCCTAGCCAGTGACTCGACCGACCGAGCAGCCAGGGAGTCAGCCAGCCATCCCGCCGGCCGACGGGGCACGCTGGCGGGGGCACACGCACAAGGAGCTCTACCTGCTGCTGCACGACGGCCCGGGCGCCGCGGCGTCCGCCGAGCCGTCGCGGCGGTGGGAGGCGATCTCGACCTCGCTCGGCGAGATCGGCCA
Source organism: Actinophytocola sp. (assembly GCA_035995025.1). Taxonomy (GTDB): domain Bacteria; phylum Actinomycetota; class Actinomycetes; order Mycobacteriales; family Pseudonocardiaceae; genus Actinophytocola. The sequence continues at coordinate 203,129 of DASYKY010000079.1, read as the reverse complement.
GGACCTGCAGAAGGCGCTGGACCAGTCGAGCGCGGCCTGGTCCGGTAAGGCCGCCGGGGCGGCGTACGACCGGCTGTCGGTCACCGCCGCGTGGGCCACGGACACCGCCACGGACGCGGCCGGCATGCGCACCGCGGTCGAGAACCAGGCCGAGCACATCGCGCGCGCCCGCGCGGACATGCCCGTGCCCGAGGACGTGCCCGCCGCCCAGCCCGACCCGACGCTCGCACCCGCCGTACAGGTCGCGAAGGCGCAGACGGACCTCGAGGGCGCGGAGGCGTCGTCGTCGTCCGCCGAGGAGCGAGCCATCGAGGTGATGGCCGCCTACGAGCTGAACACGAACACCACGACCGGCGCGATGTCCTTCTTCGACACACCGCCGCTGCTGGACCACAGCGACCACGTGCACCAGGGCCAGGAGGTCGGCACCCAGCACACGCACGCGTCCGGCCTGCTCGGTCTCGGCGGTCACGGTCACCACGGTGGCGGCGGCCACGACTGGCACGGGCCCAGCACGAGCGGCCAGTCGGCTCCCGGGTGGAGCGAGGCAGGAGGGCGCGGGCCGTCCGGGCCGGGCCGGGGCTCGTTCAGCGGCGTGCTCGACCCGTTGTTCGGGGGCGGCGGCGGCCGGTCGGAGCGGAACTCGTCGCGCGGCGGAAATCCGTTCCTGTCGGGCGGTTCGAGCGAGTTCGGCGGCAGCGGTGGTGGGTCCGGCTCAGGTTCCGGCATGGGCTTCGGCTCGGGCTCCGGGGCCGGGTCCGGTTCGGGAGCGGGCGCGCACGGGGGCCCGGCTGCGGGCCCCAGCTCAGCGGCGGGCGGCTCGTCGTCCGGCGCCGTAGTGCCGAAGTCCGGGGCCACGAGCATGGGCGTGCCGCAGGGCGACCTGCAGGCGGCCGCGGCCGGGCATGCGGCGGCCGTGCACCAGGCGGGCGCGGGGGCCCCGCTGGCGCCGACCACGGGCGCGGCGGCGGGTGGCGCGCAGGACCGGATGGCGATGCGCCGGTTCGGCATGGACGCGATCGGCTCGAACCAGTGGTTCGATGCCGACGAGGCCGTGGCCGTCGGGGAGAGCCCGCGCAGGCGGCGCGATTTCCGCGAAAGCGAGCAGGTCATCGAGTCGGTCGATATCCTCGGCGAAGAGCACAAGCTGCCGCCGAACGTAATCGGGGACGGCCAAACCGACCGATAGCCGCTGGACCAGATGACTGCACCGTTTCTTCCCTGGCTCGGTGAGAACAACATCGACGAACCGGTGACCATCACCGCGCTCGAGTTCGACGTGCTCTGGGAGCACCTCGCACTGGACGCGATGCCCCTCGTGCTGCGCGTGCCGTCGCCGGGGCGGACCGACGACGAGCGCGCGAAGTTCGTCCGGCACGCGTGGGACAGCCTGTCGCGGCGGGGGCTCGGCAGGCAGGTGGATCTCGACCCGCGGCTGGCCAGGCTGGTGTCGCTGCTGCGGCGCCCGGACCGGGAGATCGACGGCCGGCTGTGGGTGGGACACCAGCTACGCCTGTTCGCGGCGGCCACCGGCGACGAGGCGGTGCTGGCCACGCTCGTCGGCAGCCAGCTGACCCTGTGCGAGGCGGAGGCGTCCGGCCTGCCGCGCTACGCGCTGTCGGTGCTGCCGGACGCGGCGGGCGGCGTCGGCCAGTCGATCACCCTGCGCACGGCGGACTTCGAGGAGGCCGCCCAGGAGGCGACGGACCAGCAGAAGTTCGAGGCGGGACTGCGGACGCGCGGGGTGCGCCCGTCGGACGCCGAGCAGCTGGCCAAGATGATCGGCGACGTGGTCAACCAGGGCCAGTTCGGCACCGCGACCCGCGACAAGTGGGGCAGGCGCGTGCGGGCGCCCCGGGTGATCAGCTTCTTCGACACGAAGGACGGCCGCTACCTCCAGATCCGCCGCGAGTCCGAGGGCGCGGAGCCGTGGACGACCATCTCACCCGCGGACAACCGGCGCATGCTCCAGCACCTGACCGCCCTCCACGAGGAACACCGCCACCAATAGCGGTGAAGCAGCTCGAGTCCTCCCCAACCGCACCTCAGGGGAACGTGACGCAAGCCCACCACAAGCACGTGACCAGCGGCCCGGTCCCTCCGAGCGCAACCCCGACTTTGAATTCCGGGGAGGCGGCTCAGCCGCCGGGGACTCCCACTGGGCGTAGTTCACCACCCGCGTGCCGTCCTCGCTGGCGTGGATGTTCGCCGCGATGAAGCCCGGCTGGTGGCTGATCACATCCTCCGTCGCCCGCACCAGCAGCTCGACCAGCCGGCGCTGCCGATCCGGTTGCACGACGAACACGTTGATCAACGTCGCGATCGGGGCGCCGGTGGCGATCGAGGTGGTCGCGGCCAAGGTTCCCTCCGGTCAGGTCACGGGCTCGAGCAGTTCGGGGCGGGCCTCGGGCGCCGCGGCGCGGATGGCGTCCGCGGCCTGGTCGTCGGGCTGGGTCTGGGAGTCGCGTTCGGCCGCCACCCGGGCGGTGTAGACCTTGATCTCCCGCGCGATCGTGTCGCCGTCCCAGCCGAGGACCTCGCCCATCAGGTTCGCGACCTGGTCGGCGCAGTCCACGCCGCGGTGCGGGTACTCGATCGAGATCCGGGTGCGCCGGGCCAGCGTGTCCTCGATGTGCAGCGCGCCCTCGTGGGCGGCCGCGTACACGACCTCCACCTGCAGGTAGTCCGGCGCCGCCGCCAGCGGGCGCAGCAGCTCTGGACGGTCCTGCGCCAGGTCGAGCACCTCGTGCACCAGCGAGCCGTACCGGTCCAGCAGGTGGCGCACCCGGTACGGGTGCAACCCGTGCCGCGCACCCAGCTGGTCGACCTGGTTCACCAGTGCGTGGTAGCCGTCCGCGCCGAGCAGCGGGACCTTGTCGGTGATCGACGGCTGCAGCCTGCCCGGCAGGTCGGGCGACGCGGCGTCGACCGCGTCCGCGGCCATCACCCGGTACGTCGTGTACTTGCCGCCCGCGATCGCGATCAGGCCCGGCGCGACCCGCGCCACCGCGTGCTCGCGGGACAACTTCGACGTCTCCTCCGACTCGCCGGCCAGCAGCGGCCGCAGTCCCGCGTACACGCCCTCGATGTCGGCCTGCGTCAGCGGCGTCGCCAGCACCGAGTTCACGTGCTCGAGCAGGTAGTCGATGTCGTGCTTGGTCGCCGCCGGGTGGGCGAGGTCGAGGTTCCACTCGGTGTCGGTGGTGCCGATGATCCAGTGGTTGCGCCACGGGATCACGAACAGCACCGACTTCTCCGTCCGCAGGATCAGCCCGGTCTCGGACACGATCCGGTCGCGCGGCACCACGATGTGCACACCCTTGGAGGCGCGCACCCGGAACCGGCCGCGCGAACCGGACATCCGCTGCAGCTCGTCGGTCCACACACCGGTGCAGTTGATCACCGCGTTCGCCTGGACCTCGGTCTCCCGGCCGTTCTCCACGTCGTGGATGCGCACCCCGGACACCCGGTCCGCCTCGCGGACGAAGCCGACGACCTGGGTCGAGGTCCGCACGACCGCGCCGTAGTGCACCGCCGTGCGGGCCACGGTCATCGTGTGCCGCGCGTCGTCGGCCTGCGCGTCGTAGTACCGGATGCCGCCGATCAGCGCGGACCGCTTCAGCGCGGGCGCCATCCGCAGCGCGCCAGCGCGGGTCAGGTGCTTCTGGCCGGGTACCGAGCGCGCGCCGCCCATCGAGTCGTACAGCAGCAGGCCGGCCGCGGTGTACGGGCGTTCCCAGCCGCGGTGGGTCAGCGGGTACAGGAAGCTCACCGGCTTCACCAGGTGCGGCGCGAGCCGGGTGAGCATCAGCTCCCGCTCCCGCAGCGCCTCGCGCACGAGCCCGAACTCGAGCTGCTCCAGGTACCGCAGCCCACCGTGGAACAGCTTCGACGAACGGCTCGACGTGCCGGACGCCAGGTCGCGGGCCTCGACGAGCGCGACCCGCAGCCCGCGCGTCGCGGCGTCGAGCGCGGTACCCGCGCCGACCACGCCGCCGCCGATCACCACCAGGTCGAACGTCTCGGACTCGAGTCGCTGCCAGGCCTGCTCGCGCTCCGCCGTACCGAGCCGGCCACCGATCGTGTCCGATGTGGAAGGCTCACCGCCGGCTGTCTTCCGCTCACTCACGGCGCCTCCTCGAGTGCGACGAACCCGAACCAGACCAACGCTACCGGGCGCAGGTCAACCGGGCGCGTTTCCTTGGCGTGACCGCTACCTGGACAAGTTGACCTTGCGTACCGTAGCGTCCGAAGTCGCTCAGGGTAGGCACTGACGCCGGACCCTCGGGGAGGCTTCGGTCATGCCTACCCACTTCTGCACGAAGGAGTGGGTTCGTGAACTTCGGCGAGATTTTTCTCTGGGAGATGCTCGGCACGGCCGGCCTGATTGTGCTGGGTGCCGGCGTGGTCGCCAACGTGGTCCTCAAAAAGACACTCGGCAGCGGCGGCGGCTGGCTTCTCATCAACGTTGGCTGGGGTTTCGCGGTGTTCGTCGGTGCGAGCATCGCCAACCCGTCCGGTGCGCACATCAACCCGGCGGTCACCATCGGGTTGCTGGCGTCCGGCAATTCGTCCTTCGGCTGGGCCCAGGCGCCCGCCTACATTCTCGGCCAGCTCGTCGGCGCCTTCATCGGTGCCGTGCTGACGTGGCTCGCCTACAAGCTGCAGTTCGACACGCACGACGAGCCGGCCAACACCCGCGGGATCTTCAGCACCGGCCCGACCGTGCCCAACTACACCTGGAACCTCGTCACCGAGATCATCGGCACCTTCGTGCTGGTGTTCTGGATCTTGCTCAACCCGACGGGCAACGCCGCGCTCGGGTACGCCGCGGTCTCGTTCGTCGTCATCGGTATCGGTGCCTCGCTCGGTGGGCCGACGGGGTACGCCATCAACCCCGCGCGTGACCTCGGCCCGCGCATCGCGTACGCGATCCTGCCGATCAAGGGCAAGGGCAGCGCGGACTGGAACTACTCCTGGGTGCCCGTCGTCGGCCCGCTCGTCGGCGCGATCCTGGCCGGTCTCATCTTCCAGCTACTTCCGGCCACATCCTGAACTTTGAGAGGCTCTTTCCATGACGAGTTACGTAGCCGCGATCGACCAGGGCACCACTTCGACGCGGTGCATGATCTTCAGTCATGACGGGAAGGTCGTGTCGGTCGACCAGAAGGAACACGAGCAGATCTTCCCGCAGGCGGGGTGGGTCGAGCACGACCCGGAGGAGGTCTGGCGCAACACCCGGGAGGTGGCCCATGGCGCGCTCGCGAAGGCGGACCTCAACGCCTCCGACATCGTCGCCGTGGGCATCACGAACCAGCGTGAGACCGCGGTGGTGTGGGACCGCAACACCGGCAAGCCGGTGTACAACGCGATCGTCTGGCAGGACACCCGGACGGACAAGATCTGCGCCGAGCTCGAGGCGCTCGGCGGCGGGCAGGAGCGGTACAAGGCGAAGACCGGCCTGCCGCTCGCGACCTACTTCTCGGGGCCGAAGATCCGCTGGATCCTCGACAACGTCGACGGCGCGCGGCAGCGGGCCGAGGCGGGCGAGCTGTTGTTCGGCAACATGGACACCTGGCTGCTGTGGAACATGACCGGCGGGCCGGACGGCGGCGTGCACGTCACCGACCCGACCAACGCGTCCCGCACGCTGCTGATGGACCTGTCGTCGCTGTCGTGGGACAGCTCGATCGCCGAGGACATGAAGATCCCGACGTCGATGCTGCCGGAGATCCGGTCGTCGTCGGAGGAGTACGGCAAGGTCCGGGAGAAGGGCGCGCTCGGGGGCGTGCCGATCGCGGGCATCCTCGGTGACCAGCAGGCGGCCACGTTCGGGCAGGCGTGCCTGTCGGTCGGCGAGGCCAAGAACACCTACGGCACCGGCAACTTCGTGCTGCTGAACACCGGAACCGAGCAGGTTGCGTCGCAGAACGGGCTGCTCACGACGGTCTGCTACAAGATCGGCTCGGCGGCCCCGGTGTACGCGCTCGAGGGTTCGATCGCGGTGACCGGTTCGCTCGTGCAGTGGCTGCGCGACAACCTGGGCATGATCGCCTCGGCCGCGGAGATCGAGAGCATGGCGGCGGCGGTCGACGACAACGGCGGCTGCTACTTCGTGCCGGCGTTCTCCGGCTTGTTCGCGCCGTACTGGCGCTCGGACGCCCGCGGCGCGATCGTGGGCCTGACCCGGTATGTGAACAAGGGCCACCTGGCCCGCGCGGTGCTGGAGGCCACGGCCTTCCAGACCCGCGAGGTGATCGACGCGATGAACGCCGACTCGGGCGTGCCGCTGACCGCGCTGAAGGTCGACGGCGGCATGGTCCAGAACGAGCTGCTCATGCAGTTCCAGGCGGACATCCTGGACGTGCCGGTGATCCGGCCGGTCGTCGCCGAGACGACCGCGCTCGGCGCCGCCTACGCCGCCGGCCTCGCCGTCGGGTTCTGGAAGGGCGAGGACGACATCCGCAACAACTGGGCGAAGGACAAGGAGTGGGCGCCGTCGATGGACGACGCCGCCCGCGAGAAGACGTTCGGCCAGTGGAAGAAGGCGGTCACCCGCACGTTCGACTGGGTCGAGTAGGACCGACCTCGCGAGTCCAACAGTCCCGACCCGCGAGTCCAACACCGCGGACCCCTGAGTCCAACGTTCCGAACGTTGGACTCAGGGGTCGCGAACGTTGGACTCGCGGGGTTAGTCCAGGTCGTCGTGGCGCATGAGGCGGCGGCCGGCTTCCACGATGGAGCCCGACAGTGACGGGTAGACCGAGAACGTGTGCGTCAGGTGCTCGACGGTGAGCTGGTTCTGCACGGACAGCGCGATCGGCAGGATCAGCTCGCTCGCCGACGGGGCCACCACCACGCCGCCGATCACCACGCCGGTCGCCGGGCGGCAGAACAGCTTCACGAAGCCGCGGTGCAGGCCCTCCATCTTCGCGCGGGCGTTGGTGGCGAGCGGCAGCATGATCGTGCGGGCCGGCACCTCGCCGGAGTCGATGGCGTGCTGGCTGATGCCGACGGTGGCGATCTCGGGGTGGGTGAACACGTTCGCGGCGACCGTCTTGAGCTTGATCGGCGCGACGCCCTCGCCTAGCGCGTGCCACATCGCGATCCGCCCCTGCATGGCGGCGACCGACGCGAGCATCAGCAGCCCCGTGCAGTCGCCCGCGGCGTAGACGCCGGGCACGCTCGTTCGCGACACCCGGTCGACGGAGACGAACCCGCCCTGCGCCGGCTCGACGCCGATCTTGTCCAGCCCGAGGTCGCCGGTGTTGGGCACGGAGCCGACGGTCATCAGCGCGTGGCTGGCCTCGACGGTCTCTCCGCCGCGCAGGTGCACGACCACGCCCTTGCTCGTGCGCTCCACCCGCTCGGCGCGCGCGTGCTTGACGACCTCGGTGCCGCGCGCGGCGTAGACGTCCTCGAGCACGGCGGCCGCGTCCGCGTCCTCGTGCGGCAGCACCCGGTCGCGGCTGGAGATCAGCGTGACCCGCACGCCCATCTCGGTGTAGGCGGACACGAACTCCGCGCCGGTGACCCCGGAGCCGACGACGACGAGGTGCTCGGGCAGCTCGGGCAGGTCGTAGATCTGGCGCCAGTCGAGGATCCGCTCGCCGTCCGGCTCGGCGCCGGGCAGCACGCGCGGGGTGGCGCCGGTGGCGATCAGCACGACGTCGGCGTCGAGGACCTCGGTCGAGCCGTCGTGGCCGATGGCGGCGACCCGGTGGGCGGCGAGCCCTGGGCGGTCGTCGCAGAAGCGGGCGGTGCCGTTGATGACCCGCACGCCTTCGCGCTGGACCCGGTTGCGCACGTCCGCGGACTGCGCGAGCGCGAGCGCCTTCACTCGTCCGTGTACGACCGGCAGGTCGACCGGCGGCAGCTGGCTGTCGGTGCGGATGCCCAGCTCGTCGGCGGTGTGGAAGGCCGCGCGCGCGCCCGCGGAGGCGATGAACGTCTTGGACGGCACGCAGTCGTAGAGCACGCACGCCCCACCGAGCCCGTCCCGCTCGACGACCGTGACGTCGGCCCCGTGCTGGGCGGCGACGAGCGCCGCCTCGTAGCCCGCCGGCCCGCCCCCCATGATCACGATCCGGGTCACTCCGGGGCTCCCCTCCTGGATATCTGGGTTCCGGTGGCAACGGTACGCGGCACGGCGGCCGCGAACACGCCCGATGCCCATGGTGGGGCGCATGATCCGAGGTATCGCTACGCTGTCGGTCGTGCCGCTCTACGCCGCGTACGGGTCCAACATGGATCCCGCCCAGATGATGGAGCGAGCGCCGCATTCGCCGATGGCGGGTACCGGTTGGCTCGTGGGCTGGCGGCTGACCTTCGGCGGCGAGGACCTTGGCTGGGAGGGCGCCCTCGCGACGATCGTCGAGGACGCCGATTCGCAGGTGTTCGTGGTGTTCTACGACGTGACCCCCGAGGACGAGGACCGCCTCGACCGGTGGGAGGGCTCCGAGCTGGGCCTGCACTCGAAGATCCGGCTGCGGGTGCAGACGCTCGAGGGCTCGGTGCTGACCTGGCTGTACGTGCTGGACGCCTACGAGGGCGGGCTGCCCTCCGCGCGCTACCTGGGCGTGGTCTCGGACGCGGCGGAGTCGGCGGGCGCCCCGGCGGACTACGTGGCCGACCTGCGCATCCGCCCCTGCAGCGGCATCGGCCCGTAGCCTCCCGCAGCACGCGGCCCGACACAGCCGCGGCGAGTGCAGATGCAAACGCCCGTCCGCAGACGTCGACGCCGCCGCCAGGGGGACCCCTGGTTTCACACTAGTCGCGGGGACCGACGGTTTCGGGCCGGCGGTGGCTGGCTGTGGACAACTCCGTCGCCTGTGGACAAGCACCGGGCAGGGGATTGAGCTTGTCAGGCGGGCACGGGATAGTGGGCCGCATGGGTGCCCGGCCGGAGTGTCCCTTCAGCCCCAGCGGGCGGCACGAGCCCGAGGCCAGCGACCCGGGCCGCTGCGCCTTCTGCGGAGCCACCCTGTGACGCCGAGCGCGGCGACACCGAGCGCCGGGACACCGAGCGCCGGGACGCCGAGCGCGGTGACCGGAGGCAGCCGGTGAGCCGGCACGCCGTCAAGCAGCTGCCGCGCTCCGGGCACGGCGACGCGCTCTGCAAGCACGTCACCCCGGGCAGCTGCACGTGGTGGTGCTCCTACGGCCGCTTCGTCAAGGTCTGCCTCGCGCTGTTCGCCGTCATCGGCGGGTTCGGCGCGCTCAGCTTCTTCCTCGACAAGGCCGCCGGCGTGACCCGCCTCGCGGACGCCGGTGTCGCGGTCGGCGGGTACGTCGTGTTCGTGCTCGTCCTCATCGTCGTCGCCAACCGCCGAGACGGCGGCGACCACTACTGAACGAGCCGAACGAGCCGAACGAGCCGAACTAGGCCAGAGCCGCCAGCGCGGTGTGCGTCAGCACCCGCACGCCGGTCAGCAGCGCACGCTCGTCGAGCTGGAACGTCGCCTGGTGCAGGTCGGGCATCTGCCCCTCGCCTGACCACACGCCGAGCCGCGCGAACGAGCCGGAGATGTTCTCCAGGTACCAGCCGAAGTCCTCGCCACCCGACGACTGCCTGGTCGACGTCAGCGCCGTCTCCCCCAGCGCCGCCTCGACACCGGCCCGCAGCACCGCCGTGCTCTCCTCGTCGTTCACCACCGGCGGCACGCCCCGGCGGTGCTCCAGCTCGAAGCCCACGCCGGTCGGCGCCAGCAGCGACTCGACCAGACCGGCCACCAGCGGCTCCAGTTCGGCCCACACCTCGTGGTCGCCGGTGCGCAGGGTGCCGCGCAGCACGCCGTCCTGCGGCACCGCGTTCGGCGCCTCGCCCGCGTGCACCGCGCCCCACACGAGCACCGTGCCCGAGCGCGGGTCGATCCGCCGCGACAGCAGCGCGGGCAGGCCGGTGATCACCGTGCCCAGCGCGTGCACCAGGTCGGCCGTCAGGTGCGGGCGCGACGTGTGCCCGCCTGGCGAGGTCAGCCGCAGCTCCAGCAGGTCGGTGGCCGACGTGATCGCGCCGACGCGGGTACCCACGCTGCCGACCGCGAGCCGCGGGTCGCAGTGCAGGCCGAAGATCGAGTCGACGCCGTCGAGGGCGCCCGCCGCGATCACGTCCAGCGCGCCGCCCGGCATGACTTCCTCGGCCGGCTGGAACACCAGCCGCACCCGGCCCGGCAGCTCCGGCGCGGAGGCCAGCGCGAGACCGGCGGCGATCAGCATCGAGGTGTGCGCGTCGTGGCCGCACGCGTGCGCGGCCCCGGGCACGGTCGAGGAGTAGGGCAGGCCGGTCAGCTCGGTGAGCGGCAGGGCGTCCATGTCCGCCCGCAGCGCCACGCCGCGCTCGCCCGCGCCCACGTCGCAGATCAGGCCGGTGCCACTGTCGAACAGCTTCGGCCGCAGGCCCGCGGCCGAGAGCAGGCCCGCGACCAGCTCCGTGGTCGCGAACTCGCGCCGGGACAGCTCCGGGTGGGCGTGGATGTGCCGGTACCAGGCGAGTACGTCGAGCGCGTTGCGCGCGAGCCACTCGTCCAGCCACGCGGGGCCGCGCCCCGCACCAAGGTCCTCCACAATGGGCATACTGACGCCCTTGTCGGTCAGAAGCACGCCGACCCCGTCTGCCGCGTTCACGTCGTCGCGGTCCGACATCCCTGACCGCGAATCCAGCACTGTCACGGCAGCAATCCTGCACCATGCGGCACTGAGGATCGGACGAGGCTGGCTGGTCGACCGGTCAGCTGGTGTGCTCGTGCGCCGAGCGGTGTATGCGCTTCAGCCTGGCTAAACGATCACAATCGGCCAACGACGACCGGCGGGCCGGCCGGCCTCAGCTACCGACCGCCTTCCGCTTCTTGCGCCGCACGCTGCGCCCGTAGATGACGACGCCGAGCAGGATGACCGAGCTCACTCCCATGATCAGCTTGCGCTTCGACTCCGCCTTGTCGGCCTCGGTGTCCGGCTTGTCCAGCGGGACACGCGGCGCCGTCGACTCGGTGGGGGGCGGGTTGGTCGTCGTGACGACCGTGTCCTCGCCGGCGGCGCGTGCGAGCGGTTGCGCAGCCGCGGCGACGCCGACCGGAAGTGCCAGCAATACGCCCAACAAGGTGACGATCATGAGCCGGGAGGCACTCCGCATGGTGACGACTCTAGTCAGCACCGCGTGAGTCGGCGAACACCTCCAGTATTCGTTCCGCCGCCAGTGTCGGGGTGAGCGTGCCGTCCGCGACCTCCCGTTCGAGGTCAGCGGTGAGCGCCCGGACACCGGGGTGCTCCCGCAGCCGGGTGAGCAGCGTGTCGCGCACCATCGTCCACGTCCAGTCGACCTGCTGGCGCCGCCGCTTGGCCGCCAGCTCGCCGGACTCCGACAGCGTGCGGTGGTGGCGCTCGACCTGCTCCCACAACGTGTCCAGGCCGGCGCCGGTGAGCCCGCTGCAGGTCAGCACGGGTGGCGTCCACGTCGCCTCGGGGGTGCGCAGCAGCCGCAGCGCACCGGACAGCTCGCGGGCGGCCTGGCGGGCGGGCACCTCGTGGTCGCCGTCCGCCTTGTTCACCGCGATCACGTCGGCCAGCTCGAGCACGCCCTTCTTGATGCCCTGCAGCTGGTCGCCGGTGCGCGCGAGCGTGAGCAGCAGGAAGCAGTCGACCATGTTCGCCACGGCGATCTCCGACTGCCCGACGCCGACGGTCTCCACCAGCACCACGTCGTAGCCGGCCGCCTCCATCAGCACGATCGTCTCGCGGGTGGCCCGGGTGACGCCGCCGAGCGTGCCGGACGTCGGCGACGGCCGGATGAACGCCGCGGGGTCGACCGCGAGCCGGGCCATCCGCGTCTTGTCGCCGAGGATCGAGCCGCCGGTGCGTGACGAGGACGGGTCCACGGCGAGCACCGCGACCCGGTGGCCCGCCTCGGTGAGCGTCGAGCCGAGCTGGTCGATGAACGTCGACTTGCCAACGCCCGGCACCCCGGTGATGCCGACCCGGTGCGCCCCGCCGTCGACGCCGCCCGCGTGCGGCAGCAGCTCCACGAGCAGCTGCTGGGCAAGCGCTCGATGGTCGGCGCGGCGCGACTCGACGAGCGTGATCGCCTTCGACAGGGTCCCCCGGTCGCCGGCGAGCACGCCCCTGGCATACGAGCCGACGTCGACGTCGCGCGCCATCAGTGCCCGTGCGCCTCGTACCCGTGTGCCGCCGACAGGGTGTGGAGCAGGTCCGCGGCGGCGTCGGCGATCACCGTGCCCGGGCCGAAGATCGCGGCCGCGCCGGCGGCCCGCAGCTCGTCGTGGTCGGCGGGCGGGATCACGCCGCCGACGACGATCATGATGTCGTCGCGGCCGAGGGCGGCCAGCTCGTCGCGCAGCGCCGGCACGAGCGTGAGGTGCCCCGCGGCGAGCGAGCTGACGCCCACGATGTGCACGTCCGCCTCGACCGCCTGGCGCGCGACCTCGGCCGGGGTCTGGAACAGCGGGCCCACGTCCACGTCGAAGCCGAGGTCGGCGAACGCCGTGGCGATCACCTTCTGCCCGCGGTCGTGCCCGTCCTGGCCCATCTTCGCGACCAGGATCCGCGGCCGGCGCCCCTCGGCCTCGGCGAACGCGTTCACCACCGCGCGCGCTTCGTCCACATTGGACACGGCGCCGACCTCCTCGGAGTAGACGCCGGAGATCGTACGGATCTGCGCCGAGTGGCGGCCCCACACCTTGCCGAGCGCGTCGGAGATCTCGCCGACGGTCGCCTTCGCGCGCGCCGCGTCGATGGCGAGCGCGAGCAGGTTCTCGGCCCCGTCCGCCGCGCGGGACAGCGCCTCGAGCGCGGCGTCGACGGTGCCCTGGTCGCGCTCCGCGCGCAGCCTGCGCAGCTTCTCCAGCTGCTGCGTGCGCACGCCGGCGTTGTCGACCTTGAGCACGTCGATCTCCTCGTCGGCGTCGGCGAGCCGGTACTTGTTCACGCCGATCACCGGCTGGCGGCCGGAGTCGATGCGGGCCTGGGTGCGCGCGGCGGCCTCCTCGATGCGCAGCTTCGGGATGCCCGCGTCGATCGCGCGGGCCATGCCGCCCGCCGACTCGACCTCGCTGATGTGCCCCCACGCCCGGTGCGCGAGGTCGTGGGTGAGCCGCTCGACGAACGCGCTGCCGCCCCACGGGTCGATCACGCGGGTGGTGCCGGACTCCTGCTGCAGCAGCAGCTGCGTGTTGCGGGCGATGCGGGCGGAGAAGTCCGTCGGCAGCGCGAGCGCCTCGTCGAGCGCGTTGGTGTGCAGCGACTGCGTGTGCCCCTGGGTGGCGGCCATCGCCTCGACGCAGGTGCGGATCACGTTGTTGTAGACGTCCTGCGCGGTCAGCGACCAGCCGGAGGTCTGGCAGTGCGTGCGCAGCGACAGCGACTTGGCCGACTCCGGCTCGAACTGCCTGACCAGCTTGGCCCACAGCAGCCGCGCGGCCCGCAGCTTCGCGACCTCCATGAAGAAGTTCATGCCGATGGCCCAGAAGAACGACAGCCGCGGCGCGAACGAGTCGACCGGCAGGCCCGCGTCGATGCCGGCGCGGATGTACTCGACGCCGTCCGCGAGCGTGTAGGCGAGCTCGAGGTCGGCGGTCGCCCCGGCCTCCTGCATGTGGTAGCCGGAGATGGAGATCGAGTTGAACTTCGGCATGTGCCGGGACGTGTGCGCGAAGATGTCGGAGATGATCCGCATCGACGGCTGCGGCGGATAGATGTAGGTGTTGCGGACCATGAACTCCTTGAGGATGTCGTTCTGGATGGTCCCGGAGAGCTGGGCCTGCGAGACACCTTGTTCTTCCGCGGCGACGACGTAGAGCGCGAGGATCGGCAGCACCGCGCCGTTCATGGTCATCGACACCGACATCTTGTCCAGCGGGATGCCGTCGAAGAGCTGGCGCATGTCGTAGATCGAGTCGATGGCCACCCCGGCCATGCCGACGTCCCCGGCGACGCGCGGGTGGTCGGAGTCGTAGCCGCGGTGGGTGGCGAGGTCGAACGCGACCGACAGTCCCTTCTGGCCGGCCGCGATGTTGCGGCGGTAGAAGGCGTTCGACTCCTCGGCGGTGGAGAACCCGGCGTACTGGCGGATCGTCCACGGCTGGTTGACGTACATCGTCGGGTAGGGCCCGCGCAGGTAGGGCACGATGCCGGGGTACGTGCCGAGGAAGTCGAGCTCGGCCGTGTCCTCCTTGGTGTACAAGGGTTTCACGCCGATGCCCTCGGGCGTCTCCCAGACCAGCGCGTCCGGGCCCTTGCCGGTGGCCTCCTGCACGGCGGCCTGCCAGGCGACGGCGTCGGAGCCGGCCGGCTCGCCCAGCCCGACGTCGGAGAAGTCCGGGATCATGCTCATGCCTCCCCCTGTGCCGACGTCGTGCCCGAAGTCATGGCCGAAGTCATGCCCGACGTCATGGCCGACTCGAACGGTTCCGCGTACCGCACCCGCGGCAGCCCGCCTCCGGGCACCGGCGGCGCGGGCGGGCGGGTCAGCGGCTTCTCGTTCTCGTTGGGGAACACCGTCACGCCGGTGATCGCCTCCTCGCCGGCCGCGAACCGTGCGGTGCGGGCCGTGCGGGTGGCGGCGATCCGCTCGTCGACCAGGCCGCCGTCGAGCGCGGCGACCAGGCCGCCCGCCCGCTCGATCTCGGTGAACACCGCCCACGCCGCGCGGGCGAGCTCGTCGGTGTGCCGCTCGACGTACCAGGAGCCGCCTGCCGGGTCGATCACACCGGCCACTTTGGACTCCTCGAGGAGGATCGACTGCGTGTTGCGGGCGATCCGCCGGGCGAAGGCGTCCGGCAGGCCGATCGCGGCGTCGAAAGGCAGCACGGTCACCGCGTCCGCGCCGCCGACGCCGGCGGCGAAGCACGCGAGCGTGGTGCGCAGCATGTTCACCCACGGGTCGCGGCGGGTCGTCATCGTCGAGGAGGTGACCGCGTGCAGCGGCGCGGTGCGCACGGTCGCGCCGCACACCTCGGTGACCCGCGACCACAGCCGCCGGGCCGCCCGCAGCTTCGCGATCGTGGCGAACTGGTCGGCGGTGGCGGCGAGGCGCAGCTCCAGCTGCCGGGCCGCCTCGTCGACGTCCAGTCCCGCGCCGGTGAGCGCCCGCAGGTAGGCGACGCCGGTGGCGACCGCGCAGCCCAGCTCCTGCCCGTCGGACGCGCCCGCCTCGTGGTAGGGCAGGCCGTCCACGACGACCGAGCGCAGCGCCGGGTAGTCCCGCGCGCGCCGGGCCGCCTCGACGGCCACGTCGAGGTCGGCGGGCTCGCCGGTGCGGGCGCGGCGGCCGAGCGGGTCGGCGCCGAGGTTGCCGCGGACGTCACCGGTCGCGACGCCCTTGTCGGCGTGCACGGCGAGCAGCGCGTCGGCGGCGGCGAGCGCGTCCGCCCCGGCATCGAGGGTGACCGGCGCGAGGTCGAGGTAGACCTCGTCGAGCACGTCCGCGAGCGCGCCGACCGGCAGCCCGGCGGCACCGGCGACGAGCCACACCGAGGTGCCGCCGTGCTCCAGGTCGGCCAGGATCGCTCGCTTCGTGGTGGCCTGGTCGGGGTCGGCGTGGCGCTGGCGGACGTCCCAGCCGGTCAGCACCCGGCCGTCGGGGGTGCCGCCGCGCACGTAGGGCGGCATGCCGGGGAACCCGGCGTCCGGGGCGGTGTCGTCGGCGGTGTAGAGCGGGCGGAGGTCGAAGCCGTCGAAGGTCCGGGTGGCGAGCGCGGCCTCCGGATCGTCGAACTCGGCGCCGCTCCTGCGCAACACGCCCGCGACCAGCTCGCGCCACTTGTCGCTGGTGGCCGCCGGGAAATCGGCAGCCAGGCTCAACCGCTCCGCCGAGGTCATACCCGACGATGCTACGGACCGGACTGGTCTGATCGCGGGTTCTCTCCGGCAGGTGTGGTGAATGCCGCACAATGTGTCCCGTGTCCAGCCCTTCCGAACGCGTGGTCGCCGGCCGGTACCGGTTGCGCCGACAGCTCGGCCGGGGCTCGATGGGCATCGTCTGGGAGGCCTACGACGAGTTCCTGCGCCGCCCGGTGGCGGTCAAGGAGGTCCTGCTGCCGCCGGGGGTCCCGGACGGGGAGGCCGCCGAGCTGCGCGAGCGGACCCTGCGCGAGGCCCGCGCGATCGCCGCGTTGTCCCACCCGAACGTGATCACGCTGCACGACGTGGCCAGGGAGAACGGCGAGCCGTTCGTGGTCACCGAGTACATGCCGGCGCACAGCCTGGCGGAGCTGCTGCGCACGCTCGGGCCGCTGGAGACCGCGACCGGGGCGGCGATCGGGGTCGCGGTCGCGGCCGGGCTCGCCGCCGCGCACGAGGTCGGCATCACGCACCGGGACGTCAAGCCGGGCAACGTGCTCGTGGGCGGCGACGGGCAGGTGAAGCTGACCGACTTCGGCATCGCGCGCAACGTCTCCGAGCGCACGATGACCCGCACCGGGATCATGCTGGGCTCGCCCGCGTACATCGCGCCGGAGGTGGCCGCCGGCCGCGAGGTGACGCCGGCCGCGGACCTGTGGGGCCTGGGCGCCACGCTGTTCGCGGTGCTCGAGGGCCGCGCCCCCTACGACCTGAGCGGCAGCGTGCTGGAGATCATCAACGCCGTGGTGCACGGCGACGTGCCGCGCCCGGACGCGACCGGGCCGCTCGCGGACGTCGTCGTCGCGCTCATGGCGAAGGAGCCCGCCGAGCGGATCTCGCTGGCCGAGGTCCGCAACCGGCTGCACCCGCTGCTGCCGCCGCCGAGCACGCCCCTGCTGTCCGACGACGATCTGGCCAAGCTCGCGAACCCCGACCAGATCCCGACCCGGTTCACGCCGAAGCCGGCGGCGGCGCCGCCGCTGCCCCCGCCGCCGGCGCCCGACGTGCCCCAGCTCGCGCCCGTGCCGGGCCCGCTGCCGTTCGACTCGACCGCCCGCCGCCTGCTGCTCTCGCGCCGCCGCGGCCGGGTGACGAGCGCGCTGGTGGTGGTCCTCGCCGTGGTGCTGTTCCTCGGGGCGGCGGGCGGCGGGTTCGCGCTGGCCAGGGTGGTCGGCGGCCGGCCGGTGCTGCCGCCGGCGCGGACCTCCGACACGTCGGCGCCGCCGTCGGAGTCGCCGGTCACCACGCTGGAGCGGCAGACCGGCGACGCGGCGACGGTCAACGGCGTGCAGGGCGGCGGGTACTCGGTGGGCGTGCCGCACGGGTGGATGCACTTCGTCGAGGAGCGGCAGACCGACGACGAGGTGAACAGCACGCGGGTGTACTACGTGTCCCCCGACGGCAAGCAGACGCTGACCGTGGAGCGGCTCACCGACTACTTCCCGGGCCACTCGCCGGACGACTACGTGGGCTCGCTCGACGACAACTCCGACGCGACGGTCTCGCCGCCGGAGCGGACCAAGATCAAGGGCATCGCACCCGGGCCGCCCGCGGAGCAGGTCACCTACCGGACCACCACGGAGGCGAAGAAGCTCGCGCCGGGCACCCGCGACCTGAACCGGGTGACCTTCGCGAACCTGTGGCCCGCGGGCGGCGACCTGTGGGTGGTGTCGGTGACCGTGCCGGTGGAGCAGGAGGACACCGGCCACAGCGAGCTGTTCGACCCGATCGCGAAGACGTTCGAGGTCACCGGCTGACCCCCGGCTACAGTCGGCGCCGTGACTGAGAACTACGCCGAACTCGCGGAAGAGGCCGCGGCCGCGCTGGCCACCCGCACCGGGGAGGACAAGCACGACGTCGCGGTCGTGCTCGGCTCGGGCTGGCGGCCGGCGGCCGACGAGATCGGCGCGGCCGCCGCCGAGGTGCCCATGGCCGAGCTGCCCGGGTTCGCCGCGCCGACCGTCGCCGGGCACGGCGGCACCATCCGCTCGCTGCGGGTGGGCGAGCGGCGCGTGCTGATCCTGCTGGGCCGCACGCACTTCTACGAGGGCCGCGGCGTCGGCTCGGTGGTGCACGGGGTGCGCACGGTCGCGGCGGCGGGCTGCCGGACGATCGTGCTGACCAACGCGGCGGGCTGCCTGCGCGACGGCATCCCGGTCGGCTCGCCGGTGCTGATCAGCGACCACCTGAACCTGACGGCCACCTCGCCGCTGGTCGGCGCCCAGTTCGTGGACCTCACCGACCTGTACTCGCCGCGCCTGCGAGAGCTGGCCTGCGAGATCGACCCGTCGCTGGTCGAGGGCGTGTACGCGGGCCTGGTCGGGCCGCACTTCGAGACGCCGGCGGAGATCCGGATGCTGCGCACGATGGGCGCCGACCTGGTCGGCATGTCGACGGTCCTGGAGGCGATCGCCGCGCGGGCCGCCGGCGTGGAGGTGTTCGGCCTGTCGCTGGTGACGAACCTGGCGGCCGGCGTAACGGGCGAGCCGCTGAACCACGAGGAGGTCCTCGAGGCGGGCCGCGCGGCGGCAGGCCGCATGGGCGGCCTGCTGCGGTCCCTTGTGGAACGTTCGTGAGCGAACCGCGCGCAGCGACCGCGAGTCCAACCGTCCGCCCCCGCGAGTCCAACACTCCGGACCCGCGAGTCCAACCGTCCGGACCCGCGAGTCCGACCGTCGGCACGAGCGCGAATGTCGGACTCGCGGGTCGCGAGCGTTGGACTCGCGGGGTGGGGGCGTGATGAGCCTGTCCTCCACACTGCGCGACGAGGCGTTCCGGTGGATGGCCGACGACCCGGACGCGGACACGAAGGCGGAGCTGCAGCGGGTCGTGGCGAACGCGATGGGCGGCGCGCCCGGGGCCGTGGACGACCTGGCGGACCGGATGGACGGCACGCTGACGTTCGGCACCGCGGGCCTGCGCGGCCCGGTCCGCGCGGGGTCCAACGGGATGAACCGGGCGGTGGTCGTGCGGGCCACGGCCGGCGTCGCGGAGTGGTTGCGGCACAAGGGACACGCGGGCGGCGCGGTCGTCGTCGGCCGGGACGCGCGGCACGGCTCGGAGTCCTTCATGGACGCCGCGGCCGGAGTGCTGGCGGCCGCCGGGTTCTCGGTGCTGACGTTGCCGGGCCCGCTGCCGACGCCGGTCACGGCGTTCCTGGTGCGCTCGCTCGGTGCGGTGGCCGGCATCCAGATCACGGCCTCGCACAACCCGCCGGCGGACAACGGGTACAAGGTCTACACCGACGACGGCTCCCAGATCGTGCCGCCGGACGACCGGCTGATCGAGGCGGCGATCCGCGGCGCGCCGGCGGCGCGCTCGGTGCCGGTGTCGGCCGGGGCGATGCCGGTGAGCGACGCGCAGGTCGACGCGTACCTGTCGCACGTGGCGGCGCTGCCCCGCGGCACGGCGCGGGACCTGCGCGTGGTGCTGACCCCGATGCACGGCGTCGGCGGCGAGACCGCACTGGAAGCCTTGCGGCGCGCGGGTTTCGCGGACGTGACGCTCGTTCCCGAGCAGGCGGCGCCGGACCCGGACTTCCCGACGGTGGACTTCCCGAACCCGGAGGAGCCGGGCGCGGCGGACCTGTTGCTGCGCTTCGCGGAGTCGTCGAACGCGGACCTGGCGATCGCGCTCGACCCGGACGCGGACCGCTGCGCGCTGGGCGCCCGCTTCGCCGGCGGCTGGCGGATGCTGCGCGGCGACGAGACGGGCGCGCTGCTGGGCGAGCACGTGCTGGCCACCCTGGACCGGGTGGCGCACGCGGACCCGCTCGTGGCGTCGACGATCGTGTCGTCGTCGCTGCTGGGACACGTGGCCGCCGCGCACGGCGCCCGGCACGCGGAGACGCTGACGGGCTTCAAGTGGCTGGTGCGCGCGGGCGACGGGCTGGTGTTCGCCTACGAGGAGGCGCTGGGCGTGTGCGTGGACCCGGACTCGGTGCGCGACAAGGACGGCGTCTCGGCGTCGATCCTCGCGTGCGACCTGGTGGCCACGCTGAAGGCGGCCGAGCGCGCGCTGCCGGACGCGCTGGACGACCTGGCGGTGGCGCACGGCGTGCACCTGACCGACCAGATCTCGCTGCGGTTCACCGACGTGTCGGCCATCGGGCCCATGGTCGCGGCGCTGCGCTCGGCTCCCCCGGCCGAGCTGGGCGGCGTGGCGGTGACGCAGGACAACCCGGCGCCGGACATCATCCGGCTGCGGGCCGGCGGCCTGCGCGTCGTCGTCCGCCCGTCCGGCACCGAGCCGAAGGTGAAGGCGTACCTGGAGGTCGTCGAGCCGGTCGCGTCCCGGGAAGCCCTGGGCGAGGCGCGCGCACGGGCCACCGACCGGATGTCGGCCCTGCGCGACGAGATCGCCGCGCTGCTGAAGGCGTGACATGCCCCGGCTGCTGATCGTGCACCACACGCCGTCGCCGAACCTGCAGGCGATGTTCGAGGCGGTGGTCGCCGGGGCGGGCACCGACGAGATCGAGGGCGTGGAGGTGGTCCGGCGGCCCGCGCTGGCCGCGACCCCGCAGGACGCGCTCGAGGCGGACGGCTACGTCCTCGGCACCCCGGCGAACCTGGGCATGATGTCCGGCGCGCTCAAGGTCTTCTTCGACCTGGCGTACTACCCGTGCCTCGACGCCACCCGAGGCCGGCCGTTCGGGCTGTACGTGCACGGCAACAACGACACCGCGGGCGCCGTCCGCGGCATCGAGTCGATCGTCACCGGGCTTGCCTGGGAGCGGGTGACGCCGAACGTCACCGTCACCGGCGAGCCCGGCAAGCAGGACCTCGAGCGGTGCTGGGAGCTGGGCGCGGCCGTGGCCGCGACGCTGATGGGCTAGCGCCGCGTCAGGCCGACGCTTCCTGGACGACCGGGGCCTTCTCGTTGAGGTCCCGCTCGCACTGCTCGTAGTTGGCGATCTTGTAGTTCAGCACGTCCAGGCAGGATTTCAGCTCGGTGATCCGGTCGAGCACCTCGGCCCGCTGCTCGACGAGAATCTGCTTGCGGCGGGTGGCACTGGCGGTGCCCTGGTGGCGCAGCCGCGCGTACTCGCGCATCATCCGGATCGGCATGCCGGTCGTGCGCAGCCTGGTCAGGAACTCCAGCCAGGCCAGGTCCTCGTCGGTGTAAACCCGCCGGCCGCCGGAGTCGCGGGCGGGCGGGTCGATCAGTTGGATGCGTTCGTAGTAACGGAGTGTGTCGATCGACAACCCACTGCGGTGGGCCGCCTCGGCGATCGCGTAAGTCACATCCTCGACCGTAGGAGCTGGACCGCACTCCAGGTCAAGCCGGGCCATCCTGTTTGGGGAAGGCCCACTCCTCCAGCCGGCCGGCCATGTCGGGCACCCCGACGTTGCCGCGGCCGACCTCGCGGACCACTTCGAGGGCCTCGTCCTCGTCGGCGTCGACCCACCAGCCGTTGATGTCGCAGAGGGCCACCGCGGCGACCCAGCCGAGGCGCCAGTTGCCTTCGGCGAGCGGGCGGGTGATGACGATGGAGTCGAGCAGGGCCGCGGCCTTGAGCCACAGGGTGTCGTAGGCCTGCACGCCCAGGACGGTGGCGCGCGGCCGGTGCGCGGCGGCGTCGAGCAGCCCGAGATCGCGCACCACGAGGTCGCCACCGGTGACGGCAGCGGCCAGCACGAGCAGGTCGCTGGCGTCCAGGTACATGATCACCACGTGATCATGCCACTAGCCACCGACAGGTTCAGGCGGTTCCGATCCGTTCGAGCAGACCTTTGTAGCGCGGCAGGACCCGGCTGAGCACCTCGGCCAGCTGCTGTTCCTTCTGCAGCCGCGCCCAGCGCTCGGCGAGCGCGAGCCGCATGATCTCCTGCTTGGACCGGCCTTCCGCCATGGCCAGCTCGGCGAGGTGCGTGTTCTCCTCGTCCGAGAGCCTCAGAGTCATCGCCATGCGCTCCAAGGTACCACCGTGATACCACCCCGGACGAGGTTCAGACGGCCCCGTACTGGCGGTCACCCGCGTCGCCCAGACCAGGGACGATGTACCCGGAGTCGTTGAGCCGCTCGTCCACGCTGGCGGTGACCAGCCGCACCGGCAGCCCGGACTTCTCCAGGTGGCGGATGCCCTCCGGCGCGGCGAGCGCGCACACCGCGGTGACGTCCGTGGCACCGCGCGTGGTGAGCAGCCGGATCGTGTACTCCATCGAGCCGCCGGTCGCGAGCATCGGATCGAGCACGAACACGGGCCGCCCGGCGAGGTCGGCGGGCAGCGACTCCATGTACGGGGTGGGTTCCAGCGTCTCCTCGTTGCGCGCGAGGCCGACGAAGCCCATCTGCGCGTCGGGGATCAGCCGGTGCGCCTGGTCGGCCATGCCCAGCCCGGCGCGCAGCACGGGGACGAGCAGCGGCGGGTCGGCGAGCCAGACGCCCTCGGTGCGCGCGACCGGGGTATGGATGCGCTCGGTGCGCACGGGGGCGTCGCGCATGGCCTCGTAGATGAGCATGACGGTGAGCTCGTGCAGGGCGGCGCGAAAGGTGGCGTTGTCCGTGCGGGCGTCCCGCATGACGGTCAGCCGCGCCTTGGCCAGCGGGTGGTCGACGGTGCGCACATCCATGGGCCGACACGGTACTTGACACAATGCACAATCCGGCCAGCCCGCCGAGCGGAGCCGGCCACCCCTGACCCGAACCACTCCCTCGCGACCACCGCCCGCAAAGCCCAACGCCGCGCGCACGTGCACGCGCCCACGCGCACGTACGCGCGCACCCGTGACTCGCGGCCCCCACCCTCTCCGGGGGCACCCCTCAGCGCCAGTCTACCGGCCACCACCGACAAAACCCGCGCCGCGGCGGGACCTGTGGACAACTCGCCCCACTGTGGACAACTCGACCGTCTACACAGGACGATGTCCGGCGACGGCGAACATCGTCACCGACATCAGGAAGTCGCCCCGCTCCGCGCCGGCCGCCACGTCCGCCATGAACGACGCCCGCCGCGCCTCGCTGATCGCCCCGCGGTCCCGCGCCATCCGGCCCAGCATCGTCATCAGCGGCCCCGTCGCCGCCTCGCGCGACTGGACCAGGGCCTGCGAACCGATGTCGTCCACCGTCAGGCCCGCCGCGGTCAGCTGGCCCGGCAGCAGCCGCCCGGCGAGCGGGTTCGTGATCCCCGCCCGCATGGCCGCGCCGACCGCGCCGACCGTGTCCGGGTCACCGGGGTGCACGATCGCCGTGGCCCAGTCCGTGTCGGTGACCGCGACCCGCCCGCCCGGCCGCAGCACGCGCGCGATCTCCCCGGCCGCCTCCGCCGGCGAGCGCAGGTGCTGGAACACCCGCTCGCACGTGACGACGTCCACCGAAGCGTCGGCGAACGGCAGCGCGTACGCGGAGCCCGCCACGAACGTCACGCCCGAGGAGGCCGCGCGCCGCGCGGCCTCCGCACGCATGCCGTCGTTCGGCTCGACGCCGATCGCCTCTCCTTGTGCGCCAACAGCTTCGGCCATCGCGCGCACGTGCTCGCCGGTCCCCGACCCGATGTCCGCCACACGCTCGCCGGGCCGCGGTGCCAGGACCTCGAGCACCCACGACCGCAACCTGCCCACGCCGGACAGCCGTGACTGCGTGTCGAGCGCCCTGACCCGAGTCTCGAGGTCGGCGCGGGTGAAAGCGGAGGACATGCGTCGCACCATAGCCGGGGCCGTCGCGATAGCCTCGATGTCGTGAGTGACCTTCCTGCCGTGCCAGACCCGCGTGACATGCGGGTATCCAACGACGACCGGGAACGCGTCGCGAAGGTGCTGCACGACTCGATGGGCGAGGGCCGGCTCACGGTCAGCGAACTGGAGGAGCGGCTCGACAAGCTCTACGCCGCGAAGACGTTCGGCGACCTGGAGCCGCTCACCCGCGACCTGCCGATCGGCAACCAGGCCAAGTCCCCCGCGTTCCACCCCAGCCCGCCGCCGAGCAGCCGCATCGGCGGCCGCGGCACGTCGTCGAGCGCGATCGCCATCCTGTCCGGCGCGGTCCGCAAGGGCGTGTGGACCGTCCCGCCGACGTTCAACGCGGTCGCGGTCATGGGCGGCATCGAGATCGACCTGAGCGAGGCCCGGTTCGAGGACGCGGAGACGACCATCCAGGCGTTCACGCTCATGGGCGGCATCGAGATCCGCTTACCGCGCGACATCGTGGTGCAGGTCAACGGCACGGGCTTCATGGGTGCCTTCGAAAGCAACGTCGACGAGGACATCCAGCCGCGGCCGGGCGTCCCGGTCGTGAAGATCACCGGGCTGGCCGTGATGGGCGGCGTGGAGGTCAAGTACGGCAGGCCGCGCTTGAAGAAGGACAAGAAGAACAAGCAGCTCGAGGAGTAGCGCGCCGTTTTTGTCGGTGCCCGCTGGCATGCTCCGCGACATGGATGGAAATGCCCGCCCCGTCGCCGACGAGCGCGACGGTCTGCTTGTCTTCCTCGCCCAGCAGCGGCGCGTGCTCAAGACCGCCGCGCACGGCCTCACCCCCGGGCAGCTGCGGCTCGCCCCCAGCGCGAGTGCGCTGTCCGTCGGCGGACTGGTCAAGCACGTCGCGCACATCGAGCTCGGCTGGACAGACCTCCTCGCCGGCAAGCCGAGAACCACGAGCCCCGAGGACTACGGGGCGGAGTTCCGGCTGACGCCCGACGACACGGCCGAGTCACTGACCGCGCGGTACGACGAGGTCGCCGCGTACACCGAGGAGGTCGTCACGGGCATCGCCGACCTCGGCGAGCCCGTCCCGGTGCCCGACGCGCCGTGGTTCCCCGACCACGTCACGCACTGGTCCGTCCGCTGGGTATTACTGCACGTCATCGAGGAGACCGCGCGGCACGCGGGCCATGCCGACATCGTCCGCGAGTCGATCGACGGCGCCACGGCGTACGAGCTGCTGGCGGCCGCCGAGCAGTGGGCGCCGACTCCGTGGCTGAAGCCCTGGGCGCCCGCTTCGTCCGCCTAGACTCGACCGCATGGCAGCACCCTCACCGGCGAGGACGGGGCTACCCCCCGAGCTCTCCGACGCGACCCGCGACGAGACGTCGCTCCGCCGGTTCCTCCACGGCCTGCCCGGCGTCGACCAGGTCGGCGTCGAGCAGCGCGCGGCCGGCCTCGCCACCCGCAGCATCAAGAAGGCGTCGAAGCTGTGGGCCATCGACACCGCCATCAGCATGGTCGACCTGACCACGCTGGAGGGCGCGGACACCCACGGCAAGGTCCGCTCCCTGTGCGCGAAGGCCCGCAGACCCGACCCGGAGCACCCCGAGGTGCCGTCGGTGGCCGCCGTGTGTGTCTACCCGGACATGGTGGCCACCGCGGTCGAGGCGCTGCGCGGCAGCGGCGTCGGCGTCGCCAGCGTCGCCACCGCGTTCCCGAGCGGGCGCTCGAGCATGCCGGTGAAGATCGCCGACACCGAGCTCGCGGTCGCCGACGGCGCCACCGAGGTCGACATGGTGATCGACCGCGGCGCGTTCCTGTCGGGCCGCTACGGCCGGGTGTTCGACGAGATCGTCACGATCAAGCACGCCTGCGGGGACGTGCACCTCAAGGTCATCCTGGAGACCGGCGAGCTCGCGACCTACGACAACGTGCGCCGCGCCTCGTGGCTCGCGATGCTCGCGGGTGCCGACTTCATCAAGACGTCCACCGGGAAGGTGTCGCCCGCGGCCACCCTGCCGGTCACCCACGTGATGCTGCAGGCGGTGCGCGACTGGCACGGCTCGGCCGGCACGCGGATCGGCGTCAAGCCGGCGGGCGGCATCCGCACCACGAAGGACGCCATCCGCTACCTCGTGGCCGTGCACGAGGTGGCCGGGCCGGAGTGGCTCACCGCCGACAAGTTCCGCTTCGGCGCATCCAGCCTGCTCAACGACCTGCTGATGCAGCGCCGAGCCCAACTCGATGGCCACTACAGCGGCCCGGACTACGTGACGGTGGACTGACATGAACAGCAACGTGAACCCCGTGTGGGAGTACGCGCCCGCGCCCGAGAACCGGGACATCGCGAACCTCAAACCGAGCTACCGGATGTTCCTCGACGGCGAGTTCGTCGAGGGCGAGGGCGAGCCGCTGAAGTCGGTCAACCCGGCGACCGAGGAGGTGCTGGCGGAGGTGTCCACCGCCAGCCCGTCCGATGTGGACAAGGCGGTGAAGGCCGCCCGGCGCGCCTACGACCGGGTGTGGGGCCGGATGCCCGGCGCAGAGCGCGCGAAGTACATCTTCCGGATCGCGCGGATGATCGCCGAGCGGTCGCGCGAGCTTGCCGTGCTGGAGAGCCTGGACAACGGCAAGCCGATCAAGGAGTCCCGGGACGTGGACGTGCCGACCGCGTCCGCGCACTTCTTCTACCACGCGGGCTGGGCGGACAAGCTCGGCTACGCCGGCTACGGCCCGGACCCGCGCCCGCTGGGCGTGGCCGGCCAGGTCATCCCGTGGAACTTCCCGCTGCTGATGGCCGCGTGGAAGCTCGCCCCCGCGCTGGCCTGCGGCAACACCGTGGTGCTCAAGCCGGCCGAGACCACGCCGCTCTCCGCGCTCGTGCTGGCCGAGATCATCCAGCAGGCCGACCTGCCGCCGGGCGTGGTCAACATCCTGCCCGGCGCGGGCGACGTCGGCGCCGAGCTGGTCAACCACCCCGGCGTGGACAAGGTCGCGTTCACCGGTTCCACGGACGTCGGCAAGCTGATCCAGCGCTCGCTCGCCGGGTCGGGCAAGAAGCTGACGCTGGAGCTGGGTGGCAAGGCGGCCAACGTGGTGTTCGACGACGCGCCGCTCGACCAGGCCGTCGAGGGCATCGTCAACGGCATCTTCTTCAACCAGGGCCACGTGTGCTGCGCGGGCTCGCGGCTGCTGGTGGCTGAGTCGGTGGCCGACGAACTGCTCGACAAGCTGCACACGCGGATCTCCACGCTGCGCATCGGCGACCCGCTGGACAAGAACACCGACGTCGGTGCCATCAACTCGCGCGAGCAGCTCAACAAGATCAACGAGCTGGTGTCCTCCGGCGAGGAGGAGGGCGCGACACGCTGGACGAGCCCGTGCCCGTTGCCGGACAAGGGTTTCTTCTTCGCGCCGACCGTGTTCGCCGGTGTCAGCCAGGCCATGCGGATCGCCCGCGAGGAGATCTTCGGCCCGGTGCTGTCGGTGCTCACGTTCCGCACCCCGGACGAGGCGGTGGCCAAGGCCAACAACACGCCGTACGGCTTGTCCGCGGGCATCTGGACCGACAAGGGATCGAGGATTCTCTGGATGGCCGACAAGCTGCGCGCCGGCGTGGTGTGGGCCAACACGTTCAACCGGTTCGACCCGACCGCGCCGTTCGGCGGCTACCAGGAGTCCGGCTTCGGCCGGGAGGGTGGCCGCACGGGACTGGAGGCCTACCTCGATGTCTGAGCGTCTGACCGTCGCCAAGACCTACAAGCTCTACGTCGGCGGCGCGTTCCCGCGGTCGGAGTCCGGCCGCTCGTACCCGGTGCGCGACTCGAAGGGCGGCTTCCTCGCCAACGCCGCGCAGGCCTCCCGCAAGGACGTCCGCGAGGCCGTCGTGGCCGCGCGCAAGGCGTTCGGCGGCTGGTCCGGGGCGACCGCCTACAACCGGGGCCAGGTGCTGTACCGGGTGGCGGAGCTGCTGGAGGGCCGCCGCGAGCAGTTCATGGCCGAGGTGGCCGCGAGCGAGGGTGTGCCCGCCAAGCGCGTCCAGTCCATCGTGGACACCGCGATCGACCGCTGGGTCTGGTACGCGGGCTGGTCCGACAAGATCGCCACGGTGCTGGGCGCGTCGAACCCGGTGGCGGGCCCGTACTTCTCGTTCTCGGTGCCCGAGCCGACGGGCGTGGTGGGCCTGCTGGCGCCCCAGTCGTCGTCGCTGCTGGGCCTGGTGAGCGTGCTGGCCCCGGCCATCGCGACGGGCAACGCCGCGGTCGTGGTCGCCAGCCAGGACCGCCCGCTGCCGGCGATCACCCTGTCCGAGGTCCTCGCGACCTCCGACGTGCCGGGTGGCGTGGTCAACATCCTCACCGGCCGCACCGCCGAGCTGGCCCCGTGGCTGGCCTCGCACGCGGACGTCAACGCGCTCGACCTGTCGGGCGCGCCCGAGGCGATGACGACCGAGCTGGAGAGGTCCGCGGCGAACACGGTCAAGCGCGTCCTGCGCGCGAAGCCGGCCGAGCCCGACTGGGCCGCGGCCCCGGACATGTCGCGGCTGCGCGCGTTCCTCGAGTCGAAGACCGTCTGGCATCCGATGGGAGTGTGAAACCGGGCGGTCCTGGCTAACGTCAGAGCCCGAAGAGGGGGATCCATGACTCACGACGGCCCACCGCCGCCGCACCGGGGATACGACGCGGACGAGGACGCGTTCGCGTCGTTCACCCGGGGCTACCGGCCGCTCGCCGACAACCTGACCACCGACGCGCTCGCCGCGCACACGAACCTGCACGGCGACGCGTTCTCCCGTGTCGGCAAGGAGGTCGGCCTCGCCGACGCGGTCCGCAACGCGACCCGGCGCCAGCACGACCGCATCAGCGCCCTCGCCGACAACACGACGGCGATGGCCGACGCGGTGGACCACACGTGGACCAACTACCGCACGACCGAGGAGGACCACGAGCGCGCGATCCGCCGGGCGGCGGGAGAGCAGGCATGAGCGAGAGCGGCCCCATGGTCGAGACGCTCGTCTCGCCGGCCGCCCATGCGCAGCGCCAGCTCGCCACCGACGAGGGTGCCATCGACTCGGTCGACGCGGCGCACGGCGGCGTGCGGAACGCCCTCCACACCTACGACACCGACGCCACCGGCCGGACGCGTTCGCTGCAGGAGGGCTGGCAGGGCAGCTCCGCCGACCGGCAGGCCTCCGACGCGACGTCGATGAGCACGGCGGCCAAGGACATCAGCACCTACAGCGCCGACGTCCAGGCGGCGGTCCGCGAGTCCGCGAGCATCCTCAAGGTCGGCCAGTCCACCAACCAGCGGCTGATCGACAACTTCATGGACCGCGCCGCCGAGCTCCTCTCCGCGGCCACGGCGCTGCGCCAGGCGGGCGACACGGCGGGCGCGCAGCGCAAGCTCAGCGAGCTCGTCCGGCTGGGCGCCCAGGTCAGCGGCGACAGCAGCACCAACCTGCAGGCCGTGATGGGCCAGCTCACCGACGTCGTCACCCGCCTCGACGCCGCCGACGGCACGACGTCGGCCAGCAGCGCGAGCGGCAGTGGCCACACGGCGCCCGCCGCCTACAACACCGGCGGCGGTGGTGGGGGCGGTGGCGGCGACCAGGGCGGTGGTGGCGGGGGCGGTGGCATGGTCACCAAGAAGCGCCTGCCGGTCGCGGTCCCGCCGCAGCCGGGCACCGGCGTGGCGATCAATTTGCCCGGCGGCAGCCAGGTGATGGCGCCCAACGAGACCGCGGCCAAGGCGGTGCGTGCCGCGCTCACCCAGCTCGGCGTGCCGTACGTGTGGGGCGGTACCGCGCCGGGCGTCGGCCTCGACTGCAGCGGCCTGACCCAGTACGCGTACGGCGAGGCGGGCCTGGACATCCCGCGCACGTCGGGCGAGCAGGACATCGGCGCGGAGGTGCCCTCGGCCGACCAGCTGATGCCCGGCGACCTGATCTGCTGGCAGGGCCACGTCGCCATGTTCATCGGCGACGGGCAGATGATCGAGGCGGGCGACCCCGTGGAGATCAGCCCGCTGCGCACGACGAACATGGGCATGCCGTTCGTAGGCTTCTACCGCCCAACCGGGTGACGGCCAGGGCGGCGGTCTCGCACCGACAAACGTAGCCTCAGGGGAACGTGACGGCACTCAGCCACAATCAACGGACCATCCGCACCGTTCGCTTGGGACGCGACCAACACTTTGAATTCCGGGGAGGCGGCATGGATCACGAGTTGGCTGTGGTGGACCGCCGGGTGCGGGAGGCCGGCGGCCGGGCGGCCGAGCAGGTGGCGCGGGCGGGCCGGATCAGCGGCCGGGCCACCTCGCCGGACGGCGGCATCAGCGTCGAGGTCGCGCCCGGCGGGCTGCCGACCGACGTCCGGCTCTCGCCCGCGGCGCTGTCCGCCGACATGGAGACGCTGGCCCGCCAGATCACCGTGCTCGCCGGCCGCGCGACCGAGCTGGCCGGCGGCGCCATGCACGAGGCGCTGGCCGGGGTGGTCGGCGACAAGGACCTGGAGTCGCTGGGCTACGTGCCCGTCGAGGAAGAGCCCGACGACGCGGACTTCGGCGACCCGCTGCGGCACGGCAGGCGCCGATGATCGACCGCGCGCCGCTCGAACGGACCACGCGGCAGCTGATCGAAGACGGCCGGGCCCGCCAGGAAGCGTTGTCCAAAGTGGACTCGATCCTCGAGCGGGTGACCGGGACCGCCCGCGACCGCGATGCGACGGTCGAGGTCACCGTGGACGGGCGGGGCAGGCTGCTCACGCTGCGGCTCGCCCCGAACGCGGCCCAGCACGGCCCGGACGGCCTGGGCAGGCTCATCGTCGAGGTCGCCCGGGCGGCGATGGACCACGCCACCCAGGCCGGCTACGACAAGGTCGCCCCGCTGCTCGGCGACACGCTCACCCAGGCGCTCGAGCAGCTCTCCGGCCGCGCCACCCCCGCCCGCCGCGAGCCGGCCGGGCACGGCATCACCGCCGAGGAGTTCCAGGCCCGCCGCGAGGAGCGACTGCGCCGTACGGCCCAGGAAACCGCCGGTGACAGGCGTGCGAACGGCGGCTGCGACCCCGCTGATGAGCTCGCATCGTTCGACCCATCCTCGCTACGCTCCGACCGGTGATCCATCACGATGTCGCCACCACGTAGAGTGCCGACGTTCTGTGTGCGGATGGATTGCGTGACCAGGAGGTCCAGCAATGTCTCAGGACATCGTCTCGATCGAGCTCGGCCTGCCCCAGGGCGACCTTGTCACGCTGTGGGCACCGCGGTGGAGAGAAGACGGTGAGGAGTGGGAGGCGTTCCTCGGCCACGAGGACGACCTGTACGCCTTCCCCGACGCCGCCCACCTCGCCGCGTTCGTCCGGACGGTCAACGACCACGACCTGGCCGACCACCCGGCGTGGGACGTGGTGCCGGAGCTGTCCGTGCCCGAGCTGCTGCCCGACGAGGCGCACACCTACGACCTCGTCGGCGTGCCGGAGCTCGTCGCCGAGGAGCCGGACACCTGGACCATCGGCGAGCTCGCCGACATCATCACGATCGTCCGGTCGCTCGCCGACGTGTGCGAGCTGGACGAGGTGCACGAGGTGCTGAACGCGGCCGCCGGGTTCTCCGTGCTCGAGCAGGGCACGTTCCCGTTCACCGGGCGCGAGGGCGAGAAGCTGTGGACCGACCTCGCGGAGACCATCGTCGAGCGGTGGGACGAGGTGCTCGACGCCATCGACGAGGTCGTCTACGTCCCGGACGTCGACAAGGTGACGCTCGACCAGACCACCGACGAGCTGGCCGCGTACCTGGCCGAGTCGGAGGAGGCCGAGAACGCGCTGGACAGTGAGGACGCGGAGGACGTCGACACCGAGGAGTCCGAAAAGGACACCGACGAGGCGGCCGACGAGGAAGAGGACGAGGACACCGACGCCGAGGCCGACGTCGAGGAGGACGAGCCGGTCGGCTTCTGGGCCGAGGTCGGCATCGACCCCATCAAGATCATCACGGTGGAGGCGGAGTACTACACGCTGCGCTGCTACCTCGACGACGAGCCGATCTTCCTCGGCACCGACGGCAAGATCTCGGTGACGAAGTCGCCGCGGGCGCTGGCCAAGCACATCGCCCAGCACGGCACCGCCGACAACGACCTCGCCGAGGTGTCGACCTGGGAGGACGTCACGACGAAGGCGACCGACGGCAGCCTCGAGGTCGAGGTCGAGACCGACAACACCTACGTGCTGAACGGCCTGGCCGACGACATCGCCGAGGGCCCGGACGCGGTCGACCCGGTGCAGCTGGACCTGGCGGTGGAGCTGCTCAACGACGCGGCGGACTGGGCGGACGACAAGAGCGTCGCCGAGGCCCTCGCGCAGTCGGAGAGCCTCGGCTGGCTGGTGTCGTTCGTGCTGCGGCCGGACCCGACCAGGCTGGCGCCGAGCCCGCCGTTCGACGCGGAGAAGGACGCCTGGACCCGCCTGGTCGAAGCCTTCGAGGAGCGGCTGGATCCGCAGAAGTAGCGCTCAGGCCCTCATCAGCGCGGCGTAGCCGGGCTTGATGATGTCGTTGATGATCGCGAGGCGCTCGTCGAACCCGATGAACGCCGACTTCATCGCGTTGATCGTGAACCACTGCAGGTCCGCCCAGTCGTAGCCGAACGCGTCCACGAGCACGGACATCTCCGACGACGGCGTGCAGTGCGACATGAGCCGGTTGTCGGTGTTGACCGTGACGCGGAAGCGCAGCTTCGTCAGCAGCCCGATCGGGTGCTCGGCGATCGAGGGCGCGGCGCCGGTCTGGACGTTCGACGAGGGGCACATCTCCAGCGGGATCCGCCGGTCGCGCACGTAGCTCGCCAACCGTCCCAAGTGGATGGTGCCGTCCTCGTCCACCTTGATGTCGTCGACGATCCGCACGCCGTGGCCGAGCCGCTCGGCGCCGCAGTGCTGGATGGCCTCCCAGATCGACGGCAGCCCGAACGCCTCGCCGGCGTGGATGGTGAAGTGCGCGTTCTGCTGTCGCAGGTACTCGAACGCGTCGAGGTTGCGGGTTGGCGGGAACCCGGCCTCGGGCCCGGCGATGTCGAAGCCGACGACGCCGCTGTCGCGGTGGCGGACGGCGAGCTCGGCGATCTCCAGCGAACGGGCGTTCTGCCGCATGGCGCACAGCAGCGTGCCGATGCGGATGCGCCTGCCCCGCTCGAGCGCACGCCGCTCGCCGAGCCGGAAGCCCTCCTGCACGGCCTCGACGATCGTGTCGAGGTGCAGCCCCTCCTCGCAGAACAGCTCGGGGGCGTAGCGCACCTCGGCGTAGGCGACGCCGTCCGCGGCGAGGTCCTCGGCGCACTCGGCGGCGACCCGGACGAGCGCGTCGATGTTCTGCATGACGCCGCAGGTGTGCGCGAACGTCTTGAGGTAGCGGACCAGCGAGCCGGAGTCGGCGGCGTCGCGGAACCACGTCTGCAGCTCGGCGGCATCGGTGGTCGGGAGGTCGCGGTAGCCGGCGGCCTCGGCCAGCTCGATGACGGTGCCGGCGCGAAGACCACCATCCAGGTGATCATGAAGAAGAACTTTGGGGGCGGTGCGGACAGCCTCCGGTGTCACCGGAACGGCGTTGGTCGTCGACATGGTGCAACGGTACTCAACGGGGTATGTCATCCGATCGGGTAAGCGGAGGACCACGTAAGGTCATCCCCGGTCGCGGCATCCGCGCTACGACTTTCCGCCGAACGGCCCAACGCATCGTGATTGGGCCTGCAACTAACTAACGGGTGGTGTATGGACGCGTTCTGGGAGTGGCTAGGCTCCCCTGCGTCGGCCCTGCCCCTCCTCCCCACGACGAAGGTCACCTCCGTGAACGAGAACAACAACTCGACGGTTTCGTTCGACCGGATGCGCAACATGCTGGTGCGCGCGGCCGAGATCCGCGAGAGCGAACAGCAGCAGATCTTCGACACATTGGACGAGATCCACGCCAGGCTGTCCCCGCTGGAGTCCATCGGCTCGGTGCGCAAGCGGCTGTCCGAGATGGCGGACCGCAGCGAGCTGACCGCGCTCGCCACCCGCGTCGAGGACGCGTTGGCGAAGCTCGACGCCCAGGACGGCGCCATCGCCTCGCTGGCGCGGGCCGTCGAGGGCGTCGTCGACAAGCTGGCGACGCCGTTCGCCCAGCTCGACGGGCGGCTGGACGGGGTGGCGGGCCGCTTCGAGGGCGTGGCGGGCCGGATGGACGGGCTCGAGGACAAGCTGGCGAACATCCACCGGCGCATCGACGAGCTCGACGGCCACCTGAACAAGCAGGACGGCAAGCTGGACGCGCTGCCCGCGGCGGTGCACGGCCCGGTCCGCGAGCGCGTCGAGCTGGCGGAGACCAACCTGCGCGGCCGCATGGACGAGGTCGACGGCAGCCTGCGCGGCCACGTCGACGGCACGAAGGACGCGCTCAGGCAGTCGGTGGCCGACGCGTCCAACGCGCTGCACAACAACATCGACGAGAAGGCCACGGGCGTGCGCGGCGCGGTCAGCGAGGCCCGCAAGTCGATGCAGGACGCCATCGAGGACACGAAGTCGACGGTGGACGGGACCGAGCGGCTGGGGGCCCTGGCCGCGCGCCTGGAGCAGGTGACCGGCCACCTGGATTCGCTGACGACCCGCCTGGACACGGTCGAGGACGGTTTCACCGAAAAGATCGCCCAGTTGGGTTCCGCGATCACGAACAGTCTCAACAAGGTCGAGGGCACGCTGGACAAGCAGCCGGACAACGACCAGCTGGCGTCGATGGTCCGCAAGAGCAACGAGGAGTCCGAGCGCCGCATCGGCGGCCACCTGGACGAGGCCATGGCCACGTTCGCGGAGCTGATGATGGGCGGCGGCGCCCCGCAGCCGCGCCCGCCGGCCACGCTGCCGCGGCAGACGAGCCGCCGTCGCAACGGCAAGCCCCAGAAGACGACCCGTTCCGAGGAAACCGAGGACGCCGACACCTCGAGCAACTGACGACTGTGGTCGGGAAACGGCCCCATCGCTTCGGCGACGGGGCCGTTTCTCTTTTGTCCCCAGCGCATTTCCACTATGGACCCGACGGCCGCCGCCCATCGCCGCAGCAATTGGACGAGACCCGATCCTGGGCCCCGCTTGGCCTCCGGCCCCCGATTTCCAGCCTACCGGCGAAGGCCGACAATCCAGGCCGTGCACGCATCACCTGTGGACAACCAAACCGATTGAACGGTCCATTCAATCGACCAGGGGGTCCCCCTGATTTCCAGCCTACCGCCACCCGCCGACAATTCCGCCGCAGTGAACGTGGCCCACTGAACAATCCCGCCACCGTGAACATCGCCCACTGAACAATCCCGCCACCGCACCGCGGCCCAGTGAACAACCCCGCCACCATGGGCCCGGCCTGTGAATAATCTCGCCGCAGGGAACGCGGCCCGGTGAACGATTCCGTCACCGTGAGCCCGACTTGCGAACAACTTCGTCGCCGTCGACCCGAGCCCTGCGAACAATTCCGTCATCGCAGACGCGACCCTGTGGATAACCGCCGCCCACGCGGGGGCCCCCCGATTTCCAGTCTATTCGCGAGCACCGACACAACAGGGCCCGCGAGCCTGGCCTGTGGACAACTTCGGTCAGCGACTGCCGTGAGTCGTCTCGAGAACAAGCGGCGTCCGGGCCGGGGCGGAGTCGGCGATGTCCACCGCGCCCGCCAGCGCCGCCAGCGCGCCCGCGACCGCGTCGGGCGTGTCGGTGCGCAGCTCGAACAGCGGCTCCCCCTCGGCCACCGGCTCGCCCGGCTTGGCCAGGCACAGCACGCCGGCCGCCGCCTGCACCGGGTGCTCCTTGCGCGCCCGCCCGGCACCGAGCCGCCACGCCGCGACGCCGACCGACCGCGCGTCCACTCGCGTCACCACGCCGGACCGCGGCGCGTGCACCGCCCGCGAAACGTGCGCTGGCTCCGGCAGCGGCGCCGACGGGTCGCCGCCCTGCGCCGCGATCAGCTCACACCACTTCTCGTACGCCGCGCCGGACGCCAGCACCGCGGCAGGGTCGGCCGCGATCCCCGCCAGCGACAGCATCTCCGACGCCAGCGCGACGGTCAGCTCCACGACGTCCGGCGGCCCGCCGCCCTGCAGCACCTCGACCGACTCGGCCACCTCGACCGCATTGCCCACCGCGCGGCCGAGCGGCGCCGACATGTCCGTCAGCAGCGCCGTCACCCGCAGGCCGTGCTCGTCGCCGATCGACACCAGGGCCGATGCCAGCTCGCGCGCCGACTCGAGCGTCGGCATGAACGCACCCGAGCCGACCTTCACGTCCAGCACCAGCGCGCCCGCGCCCTCGGCGATCTTCTTCGACATGATCGACGACGCGATCAGCGGCACGCACTCCACGGTCGCGGTCACGTCGCGCAGGGCGTACAGCTTGCGGTCCGCCGGCGCGAGCCCCTCCGTCGGCGCGCACACCACCGCGCCCACCGACTCCAGCTGCGCGCGGATCTCCGCCGACGACAGCGACGCCCGCCACCCCGGGATCGACTCCAGCTTGTCCAGCGTCCCACCCGTGTGCCCGAGCCCGCGCCCGGACAGCTGCGGCACCGCAGCACCGCACGCCGCCACCAGCGGCGCCAGCGGCAGCGTGATCTTGTCACCGACCCCGCCGGTCGAGTGCTTGTCGACCGTCGGCCGGCCGGCGGGCCAGCTCAGCCGCTCACCGGAGTCGATCATGGCCCGGGTCCAGCGCGCGGTCTCCGCGGGCGTCATGCCACGCAGGAAGATCGCCATCGCCAGCGCGGACATCTGCTCGTCCGCGACCTCGCCGCGGGTGTAGGCGTCGACGACCCAGTCGATCTGCTCGTCCGAGAGCACCCCGCCGTCGCGCTTCGCGCGGATCACGTCGACCGCCGAGAACGTGGTCACGGCAAGTCGTCCGGGCCGAACGCGTGCGGCAGCACGTCACGCATCGCCATCGGGCCCGACGGCGTGTCCAGCAGGCAGTCCGGCCCGCCCAGCTCGTAGAGCACCTGCCGGCACCGGCCGCACGGCATCAGCAGCTCGCCGGCCCCGCTGCGGCACGCCACCGCTGTGAACCGGCCGCCGCCGGTCAGCCGCAGCTGGCCAGCCATCGTGCACTCCGCGCACAGCCCGAGCCCGTACGAGGCGTTCTCGACATTGCAGCCGACGACGACCCGGCCGGCCCCGTCGGTCCCTTCGACCAGCGCGGCCGCACCCACCTGCAACCCGGAGTACGGGCAGTACGCCTGTGCGGCCGCCTCGACCGCCGCCGTGCGCAACGCGTCCCAGTCAACCGTGCCGTCCACAGTGGCCAGGCTAGTCACCCTCACCCCGCCGGTAGGGCAACCCGTCCGCGGCGGGTGGTCGTAGTCGTTGCGCGGCGAGCGCCAGCACGATCAGCGTGATGATGTGCGGGGTGTACGGCAGGAACTCGGTCGGCAGCTCGTCGGTGAAGAAGTACAGGATGTACACCACCACGGCACCCGACGCGGCCAGCGCGGCTCCGGTCCAGCGCCGCCGGAACAGCTGCCACACGACGATCAGCCCGGCCACGATCACCGCCGCGTACAGCAGCGCGTGCACCGTCTCCGGCCCCGACGACAGCCGCAGGCCGTCCGAGTAGCCGAACAGCGTCGAGCCGGCGAGCGTGCCGAGCGGCCGCCAGTTGCCGAAGATCATCGCCGCGAGACCGATGAAGCCGCGGTTCGCGGTCTGGCCCTCGGAGTAGATCGACGGGCTGGACCCCAGCACGAGCGCCGCGCCACCGAGCCCGGCGAGCGCGCCGGACACGATCACCGCGATGTACTTGTACAGGTAGACGTTCACGCCCAGCGACTCCGACGCCACCGGGTTCTCCCCGCACGACCGCAGCCGCAGGCCGAACCGGCTCCGCCACAGCACCAGATACGTCACGACCACCAGCAGGATCGACAACAGCAGCACCGGCGACACCCGGGTCACCAGGCCGCGCAAGATCCCGGCGACGTCCGAGATGACCACCCGCTGCTGCGCCTCCAGGTCCCCGAGCCAGCCGTCGAGTCCCGGCACCGAGTAGGTGTCGAACTGCTCGACCGGCGGCGAGTCACGCGGGTTGCTCGACAGTGGCTCGAAGATCAACGTCGACAGGTATTTGGTGATGCCCGCGCCGAGCAGGTTGATCGCGACACCGGACACGATGTGGTTGACGCCGAACGTGACGGTCGCGATCGCGTGCAGCAGGCCGCCGAGTGCACCGAGGACCGCGCCCACCAGCACCGACATCCACGGGCCGCCATGCAGGCCACCCCACGCGGCACCCCAGGTGCCGAGGATCATCATGCCCTCGAGACCGATGTTGATCATGCCGGAACGCTCGGACCACAGACCGCCGAGACCACACAAGAGGATCGGCAGCCCCAGGGTCACCGTGTTCTGCATGGTCGACGACGAGGTCAGCGCCGGCTGGTCGGTCAGGTACGACGTCATCGACAGCACGCCGACCACGGCCACGACGCCGATCGTGAACAACGCCCAGGCGGGCAGCCTGCGGCGCCGTGCCGCGACCGGCATCGTCATCCCCGTGCCGCCGGGCGTGTTGGGCACCCCCGGCTGAACCTCGACCATGCTCATTTCGCGGCCTCCGGCGAGATGAAGGGTTCGACGGGACCGGCGATGCCGAGCGCACGGCCGACCCTGCGTTGCTCCGCGGCCTGGTCGAACCGCTTGACGACCTCGTAGGAGATGACCACGGACAGCACGATCAGGCCCTCCATGATCGTCGCGATCTCGCGCGGCACGCCGACGTTGTCGAGTGCGGACTTGGACTTCTCGAGGAACGCCCAGAGAAGTGACCCGAACGCGATACCGACCGGATGGTTGCGGCCCAGCAGGGCAATGCCCAGCGCCGCGAAGCCGTACCCGGCGGTGAAGTTCAGCGTGTACGCGTGGTCGCGACCGAGGATCTCCGGCATACCGATGAGGCCCGCGACCGCGCCCGAGGACAGGAGCGCGATCACGATCATCCGCTTGGCGTTCACGCCGCCCGCGGACGCCGCCGTCGGGGACAGGCCCGACGCCCGGAGCTCGAACCCGAACCGGGTCCTGTTCATCGTCCCGCCGTACAGCGCCGCGGCGAGCACCGCCAGGAAGACCAGCCCGAAGATCGTGCCGCGGTCACCGAGCGAGATGCCGGGCACCAGGCCGGAGTCGGGGATCGGCTCGGTGGAGACGTTGTTGCCGATCAGGATGCCGAACTGGTCGCGGCGGATCAGGTACGCCGCGAGGCCGAACGCGATCGCGTTCATCATGATCGTGGAGAGCACCTCGTGCACCCCGCGGGTCACCTTGAGGATCGCCGGCAGCAGCGCCCACAGCGCCCCGGCGATCATGGCGACGATCAGGATGACGATCCAGTGCAGCGGGGCCGGCAGCACGATCGCGCTGCCCACGATGGCCGCGACGAGCGCGCCGATCCGGTACTGCCCCTCGATCCCGATGTTCAGCAGGTTCATCTGGAAACCGATGGCGGCCGCGATCGAGGCGATCATGTAGATGGCGGTGCTGTTGACGATGTCGACCGCGACCTGTCCCTCGCCGACCTGGCTGATCATCGCGCCGAGGGCGTCGATCGGGTTCGCCCCGGAGAGCAGCAGGATGAGCGCGCAGAGCAGGGCCGAGACGACGATCGCGAGCACGGGCGCCAGCAGCGACGACCGCAGCCTGGCGATCACTGCTTGTCTCCTTCCGTAGCGGGTACCGCGGCGGACTCGCCGGACCCGGCGTCGTCGACCTTCAGACGCCCTTCGGCGTCCACGTCGCCCGCGCCGGTCATGGCCGAGCCGAGGTCCTCGGGGGTGACGGTCGCGGGGTCGGCGTCGGCGACGAACCGGCCGCGCAGCATGACCTTGATGGAGTCCGACAGGCCGATGAGCTCGTCGAGGTCGGCCGAGACCAGCAGCACGGCGAGCCCGCGGGCGCGGGCCGAACGGATGTGGTCCCAGATCGCGGCCTGCGCGCCGACGTCCACGCCGCGGGTGGGGTGCGAGGCGATCAGCAGCGCCGGGTCGCCGGAGAGCTCGCGGCCGACCACCAGCTTCTGCTGGTTGCCGCCGGACAGCGACGCCGCGGTGACCTCGATGCCGGGGGTGCGGACGTCGAACTGCTCGACGATGCGCCTGGTGTCGGCTCGCGCACCGGAGACGTTGAGGAGGAAGCCGTGCGACGCGGGGCTTCTGGTCTGGTGGCCGAGGATCCGGTTGGCCCACAGCGGCTGGGTGAGCAGCAGGCCGTAGCGGGTGCGGTCCTCGGGGATGTAGCCGATGCCGGCCTCGCGCCGGGCGAGGGTGCCGGCCTTTGTCAGGTCACGGCCGTCGAGCACGATCCGGCCGGCCGCGGCCTTCCGCATGCCCATGATCGTCTCGACGAGCTCGGTCTGCCCGTTGCCCTCGACGCCCGCGATGCCCAGCACCTCACCGGAGCGGACCACGACGTCGAGCGAGTCGAGCAGCGCGCGGCCGTCCGGGGTGCGCAGCGTGAGGCCCTCGACCCGCAGGACCTCCTTGTCGGTGACCGTGGTGGTGCGGGTCTCCGGGCTCGGCAGCTCGCTGCCGACCATCATCTCGGCCAGCTGGCGCGAGGTGACCGTGGCCGGGTCGACCGTGCCGACGGTGGTGCCCCGGCGGATGACCGTGACGGTGTCCGCGATCGCGCGCACCTCGTCGAGCTTGTGGGAGATGAACAGGAAGGTGTAGCCGTCGTCGCGCATCGTGCGCAGCGTGTCGAAAAGCTCGTCGACCTCCTGCGGCACGAGCACCGCGGTCGGCTCGTCGAGGATGACGATCTTCGCGCCGCGGTAGAGCACCTTGAGGATCTCCACGCGCTGCCGGTCGGCGACGCCCAGCCGCTCCACCAGGGTGTCCGGGTCGACGTCGAGGCCGGTGGCACCGGCGAGGTCGCGGACCCGGGCCTTCGCTCTGCGGCCGATGCCGTACATCGCCTCGGCGCCGAGCACCACGTTCTCCAGCACGGTCAGGTTGTCGGCGAGCATGAAGTGCTGGTGCACCATGCCGATGCCGGCCCGGATCGCCTCGGACGGCGACTTGAAGCGCACCTGCTCGCCGTTCACCGCGACGGTGCCCTCGTCCGGGCTCTGCATCCCGTAGAGGATCTTCATCAGGGTGGACTTGCCCGCACCGTTCTCACCGCACAGCGCGTGTACCTCGCCCGCGCGCACGGTCAGGTGGACGTCGCTGTTGGCGACCACGCCGGGGAACCGCTTGGTGATGCCGGTCAGCTCGACCGCGGGTCGCGCGGCCTGATCCGCGGTCGGATCCACGCTGAGATCACTGTCGGTCATCGAAGGAGGCCCTTCTCACGGTAAATACCCGTGGGTGTGCGGCCGCGCCGCACACCCACGGGTGTCATGCAGATCGGTCAGCCGGACGTCTTGTCGTTGACCTTGATCTTGCCGTCGATGATCTGCTGCTTGTACGACTCGACCCACGACTTGGTCTCGTCGTCGATCTTGCCGCCGGACGTCGAGTAGCCGACGCCGTCGACCTTCAGGTCGAAGACCGGCGGCAGGGTCGTGAGGTCGTTGTTCGCGACCGCGGCGATGTAGTCGTACACCGCGACGTCGACCCGCTTGAGCATGGACGAGATGATCACGTCCTTGTACTCGGCGACCGTCTTCTGGTTGTACTGGTCGGAGTCGACGCCGATCGCCATCACGTTGGCCTCCTTGGCCGCGGCGAACACGCCCTTACCGGACGCGCCGGCGGCGTGGTAGACCACGTCGGCGCCCTGGTCGATCAGGCCCTTCGCGGCCACCTGACCCTTCGGCGGGTCGGTGAAGCCGGTCAGGTCGCCCGCCTCGGTGATGTAGGTGGAGACGATCTTGGCGTCCGGGGCCACGGTCTTGACGCCCTGCTCGAAGCCGGCCTGGAACTTCTGGATCAGCGGGATGTTCACGCCGCCGACGAAGCCGATCGTGCACTTCTTGCTCTTGAGCGCGGCGATCACGCCGACCAGGAACGAGCCCTCGTGCTCGGCGAAGCCGAGGAAGGTGACGTTCTTCGGGGCGCCCTCGACGAAACCGTCGACGACCGCGAACTGGATCTTCGGGTACTGCTTGGCGACCGCGGCGGCCGCGTTCGAGTACGCGAAGCCGACGGAGACGATCGGGTTTCGGCCCTCCTGCGCGAGCTGGCGGAGCCGGCCCTGCTTGGCGTCCTCGCTCTCCTGGTCGGTGGCGGTGAGCTCCTTGGTGTTCTCCTTCTTGACGCCCATCTTGTCGATGGCCTCGTCCAGACCGGCTGCCGCCGAGTCGTTGAAGGACGCGTCACCGCGGCCGCCGATGTCGAAGGCCAGGCCGACCTTCAGCTTGCTGCCGTCGGTGTCCGCACCGGCGTCGGTCGAGCTGGCACTTCCGGTTGCGGCCGGCGGCTTGTCCACCGTCTTGCAACCCTCGGTTCCGCCAGAGCCGCCCGATGCGTTGTCCGAAGTTCCCGAATCCTTCGCACAGCCGACCACGGACAGCACGCTGGTCAAAAAGATCGCGGCGACCGCGACTCCCCGCTTGAAGCGCAAGGGCTTTCTCCTCCCGGCTTCTGCGCCCGGCGTATACCGAACGCAAACGTATTCGCGAGACCGTACTCTGCGGGCCATCCGGAGCTACCGCCACGTAGGCGCGCGTAACACAATCGTTTTCGCGTTGCGGCCCAGACGCACGCACGGTGATCGTTCACGTGCGGTCGGATCACCGCTAGGGCCATTCGTCCTAGTACGGAAGTCGTTCCCCGTACATCTTGCATCGGATCGGGTCATCGACGGTGAGTTATCCACAGCCGACCGAGTTATCCACAGCCACGGCTCCGCCCGCCACCCGGCCCGCCGCCAGCGGGCACGATCGAGGCATGACCAGCCCGACCGCGTCCCCCGTCCCCCGGCTACACCGCCGCGTGCTCCCCGGCCACCCGGAACGTCATCCCGGCCCGCTTCAGGCGGTCGATCAGCGAGCTGCCCATGGCAACGGCCGTCGTCAGCTGCCCGGCCACCTTCGGCACGT
Source organism: Actinophytocola sp. (assembly GCA_035995025.1). Lineage (GTDB taxonomy): Bacteria > Actinomycetota > Actinomycetes > Mycobacteriales > Pseudonocardiaceae > Actinophytocola. The sequence goes on along the minus strand of DASYKY010000079.1, from coordinate 160,606 downwards.
CGTCGAACGCGAGGCACAGGGCCGACTCGGCCAGCATCTTCGCCGTCTCGTCGTATCCCGGGTCGCCGCCGCTCACCTCCGTGAGCACCCGCCGCCCGCCCGAGTCGGCCACGAACCGCGCGCGGAACCACGACTTGGCCCGCTTCTCCGGGCCGGGCCCGTCGCCCGGCTGCATGCGGCCGAGCAGCCACCGCCGGGCCGGCGGCACGTGCGCTATCGCCACAGCCGCGCCGACCCCGCCGACGAGTGCGGCGGCGGTCGGCAGCCTGCGCACGGCGAGGTAGTGGCCGTAGGAGAAGTCGGGCCCGTACTCCTCGAGCACCCGCGCCGAGCGCAGCACCACCTGCGGATCGATGATGGGCGCGGGCAGCACCCACGAGTCCACCGTCTTCTCGTACCGCGGCAGGCCCTTCACGCCATGCACCCGGCGGCCCGCCTCCGGGTCGCCCTCGGACTGCCGCCTGCGGCCGGCCACGGACGCCATCTCCCGCATGCGCGAGAACGCGGTGATGGCGGAGTGGTAGGTGCCGCCGGAGAAGGCGGCCGACACGGACATGTAGCACTGCACCTTGATCGGCGCGTCGGACGGCAGCTGCCGCACCGTGTAATACGCGCCGAGATCGGCGGGGATGGAGTCGAACCCGCAGCAGTGCACGATCCGCGCGCCACTCGCGACGGCTCGCTCGTGGTAGCCGAGGTACATCCGGTCGACGAACTCCGGCTCGCCGGTGAGGTCGAGGTAGTCGGTGCCCTCGTCGGCACACGCGGCGACGAGAGGCTCGCCGTAGTTGAGGTAGGGCCCGACCGTGGTCACGACCGTCCGGCTGCGCGCGGCGACCGCCCGCAGCGAGGCGGCGTCGGTGGCGTCGGCCAGCAGCAGGTCGAGCGACGCGCAGGCGGGGTTGATCGCCGCCAGCCGCGAGCGCAGCGCCTCGAGCTTGGCTTCGTTGCGGCCGGCGAGCGCCCAGCGGCATCCGTTGGGCGCGTTGGCAGCCAGGTACTCGGCGGTCAGCCCACCGGTGAAGCCGGTCGCACCGAACAGCACGATGTCGAACTCGCGGCCCACGGACATCCCCGACTCCCTACTCGCGGCCACCCCCGTTCCAGGGACGGTCCGACCATACCGAGCGAGATCAGGTCCAGAAGACGGCCAGTCCGACGTTCAGCACAACGAGCCCCGCGAGGGCTGGGTTGAGCCAGCGCGGCGCCGGAACCCGGCGGATCACGTACACCAGCGCGAGCCCACCGATGACCAGCAGCACGACCATCTTGCTGGCGAGCTTGACGTGGCTGTAGTCGGCGTGCGTCAACGGTGCCAGCAACGCCAGTGCGAGCCCGGTGATCAACTGCAGCGCCGACCCGTGCAGCCATCCCACGTTCAACGGCGCCCCCGCGGGCGCCCGCCGGGCAAGAAGGAACACACCGACAAGGATCGCCATCCCGAGCAGGTGGAGGAACAGCAACAACAGCCGAACGAACTCCACGAAACGATCTCCCTTGGATCGGCCAGGCCCCGGTCGGCCCGTGGATACCAGCAGTTCTAGCAGGTACCCACGCCCGAACAACCAGCACCCAGGAGGCCCAACCACGAACCAGCCCCAACAACTAAACAGCGAACAGACACACGGCAAGCAGTCACTCGCAACACGCAAACCCCACAGGCGACGCCAACCGCGACAACCAGCAAACAATGCGATCCCGGCAAGCCAATCCCGGCAACGCTTTGCCAAGTCACCGGGATCGAGTCACGCGGGCCGAGTCAACCGGGCCGAGGCCGCACGCTAGGCCGCCTGGCGGGTGCGGGTTGCGCGGCGGAGCCCGGCACCGACCCCGCAGAAGCCGCGCAACAAATGCCGCGCGCTGGGCAGGCGCGAAGCGCCGAAGCTGGAGTCCGGCAGCGGAACCCCACTGCGGACAGGCATCGAGGTAGGCGCGGAATCCACCACGAATGCGGCTGTGACGTGACGTCAGAAAGCGAGATTTGCGGGTCTTCGTAGATGAGCCTGGGTGAGCCGCTTTTGGGCAGCCGAACCGTCGCGGATGGTCACTTCATCGGGCACTACAGCGGGCGGGTCCGTTGAGACGCCACACTTCAGCGCGCCCGTCGTCGCTGACCTTCACTATCGGCGGCGTGAGGCTCTGGAGCAGAACCCCGTTCATCTCAGACGTCACTCCGTGATGGTGGGCGCCACGGCCAGGAACGGGCGCACCTCGAGTCACTCGTGGATCGGCTTCCCGCCCGCCCCCGGGGCGGCTGACAGCTCGGCGGCCCGCTCGTGGCTGTCGACGTCGATCACCATCCAGCCCGCGATGAGGTCCTTGGTCCCGACGAACGGGCCGTCGGTGACCGGCGGGGCATGTGTTGCATGTGCGCTGAGATCTCGTCGGTCGTCCACCGGTCCACGGGCACGTCGACAACGCCGGAGCGCCGCGGTAGTGCTTGAACAGCAAGTACTTCATGGCGGTTTCTCGACATCACCGTCCGAATCTTGAGCCGCACCAATCTCCGCGGAACGAGTGGTCAGGCCGGGCGGGAGAGGAACTTCTCCCGGGCCTCGGCGTAGCGCTCGCGGAGGCCGGGCGTCGGGTCGGCCTCCGGCTTCTCCACCGCGCCCAGGCGCCAGCGCGGCGGGGCATCGGTGCCGGTCAGGGCCCAGGCGGCCTGGCGGGCGGCGCCGACGGCGACATACTCGCCCGGCTCCGGGACCACGACCGGACGGCCCAGGACCGCGGGGGCGATCCGCCGGACCGCCGCGGACCGGGCGCCGCCACCGATGAGCAGGACGCGGTCGACCCGCACACCCTGGGCGACGAGCGCGTCGACGGCGTCCGCGAGCCCGCACAGCATGCCCTCGACCGCGGCGCGGGCCTGGTGCGCGGGGGTCGCGTTCGCAAGGCGCAGGCCGTGCAGGGCGCCGGTGGCGTGCGGCAGGTTCGGGGTGCGCTCGCCCTCGAGGTACGGGACGAGCACCAGGCCGTCGGCGCCCGGTGGGGCGGACAGCGCGAGCTCGGCGAAGTGGTCGTGGTCCACGCCGAGCATGCGGGCCGCGGCGTCGAGCACCCGCGCCGCGTTCAGGGTGCAGACCAGCGGCAGGTACCGGCCCGTCGCGTCGGCGAAGCCGGCCACCAGGCCCTGCGGGTCCGCGCTCGGCTTGTCCGCGACTGCGAACGCCGTGCCGGAGGTGCCGACGGACACGACGACGTCGCCCGGTTCGGCGCCGAGGCCCAGTGCGGCCGCCATGTTGTCGCCCGTGCCCGCGCCGAGCACCGCGCCCGCGCCGTCGCCGGCGTACTCGCCACCGACGCGGCCCGCGGTGTCCGTGGGGCCGAGCACGGCCGGCAGCCACACGGTCCGGCCCAGACCGAGTGTCAGCAGGTCCGTGCGGTACGCGCCGGTGGCCGCCGAGTAGTAGCCGGTGCCCGACGCGTCGCCGCGGTCGGTGGTCAGCGTCGCCACGTCGGTGTCGCCGCGCAGGCGCCAGGTCAGGTAGTCGTGGGGCAGGCAGACCGCCTCGGTGCGGGCCGCCGCGCCGGGCTCGTGTTCGGCGAGCCAGCGCAGCTTGGTCACGGTCACCGACGCGACCGGGACCACCCCGACGGCGTCGGCCCACGCGGCCGGGCCGCCCAGCGCGTCGACGAGCTCGGCGGCCGCGGCCGCCGAGCGGGTGTCGTTCCACAGCAGGGCAGGCCGGACGACCTCGCCCGCGGACGACAGGCAGACCATGCCGTGCTGCTGGCCGGCGACCGACACGGCGGCGACATCGTCGATGCCGCCCGCCCGGTCGATCGCCGCCCGCAGCGCGACCCACCACGCCGCCGGGTCCACCTCGGTCCCGTCGGGGTGCGACGCCGAGCCGCTGCGCACCAGCGCCCCGGACTCCGCGTCACGCACCACGACCTTGCAGGACTGTGTCGACGAGTCGACCCCGGCTACCAGCGGCATGGTCAACGCACCTCCGTCACCACACTAGAACCGAACGTTCCTCAGGTACCGGAATCCGGTGTCGGCGCACTTGAGCGCGTCGACCGGCTCGTCGTTCTCCACGATGTACTCGTCGACCTCCAGCGAATGGGTCGCGCGGAAGATCCGCGGGAAGTCGATCGTGCCCTCGCCGAGGTCGGCGAAGCCGCCGTCGGGCTTGCGGTCCTTGACGTGGAACTGGCGGACCCGGCCGGCGTTGCGGAAGAACACCTTCACCGGATCCTGCTCCCCGGTGACGACCCAGTACAGATCCATCTCCAGGTACACGTTCCGCCGCGACGTGCCGTGCGTGATCACGTCGTACGGCTTCACGCCGTCGATCGGCAGGAACTCGTGGTTGTGGTTGTGGTAGCCGAGCGGGATGCCCGCCCGTCTGAACGTCTGCCCGGCCGCCTCCAGCCGGGCGGTGAAGGCCTCCCACTCCGCGATCGTCGCGAAGTTGGCGTACGGGTGGACGACGCGGCGGTTGCCGAGGGCCCGGGCGTCCGCGACCGCCTGGTCGAGGTCGATGCCGTCGATGCCGACATGGGAGGAGGTGGCACGGATGTGGTTGGCGTCGAGGATCCGGCGGAACTCCGCGGCGCTGCGGCCGTAGGTGCCCGCCATCTCGACCTTGCGGTAGCCGACGTCGGCCAAGGCCGACATCGTCCCTTCGAGGTCGGCCTCGAAGAGGTTCCGCAACGTGTAGAGCTGGATGCTGATCTTGTCCTTCGACACGCGCAGCGACCGGTGACCGTGACCGGCGCTCGCCGCGGCGGGCAGGGCGCTCATCGCGCCCGCCGTGATCGCTGCGCCGGCCGCGCCGCGCAGCATGGACCTCCTGGAGATGGCCACGACAGATCCCTTCGTCCGGGGTGCAGGGTGGATCAGTCCTTCGAGGAGAAGGCGGCGTCAAAGGCCGCCGTCGGCTTGTCGAACAGGTTGTTGCGGATGAACGTCACGGCCTCCTCGGCGCCGCGGAGCCGGTCCATGCCGGCGTCCTCCCACTCCACCGAGATCGGCCCCTCGTAACCGATCGCGTTGAGCGCGCGGAACGAGTCCTCCCACGGCACGTCGCCGTGTCCGGTGGACACGAAGTCCCAGCCGCGGCGCGGGTCGGCCCACGCGAGGTGGCTGCCCAGCCGCCCGTTGCGGCCGTCGAACCGCTTCTTCGCGTCCTTGCAGTCCACGTGGTAGATCCGGTCGGCGAAGTCGAGGATGAAGCCGACCGGGTCGAGGTCCTGCCACACGAAGTGCGACGGGTCCCAGTTGAGCCCGAACGCCTCGCGGTTGCCGACCGCCTCGAGCGTGCGCTTCGTCGTCCAGTAGTCGTAGGCGATCTCCGAAGGGTGCACCTCGTGCGCGAACCGCACGCCGACCTCGTCGAACACGTCGAGGATCGGGTTCCACCGGTTCGCGAAGTCGGCGTACCCGTCGTCGATGACGTCCTGGCCCACCGGCGGGAACATGGCCACGTACTTCCAGATCTTCGACCCGGTGAAGCCGACCACCGTGGACACGCCGAGCTTCGCCGCGGCGCGGGCGGTGTCCTTCATCTCCTCCGCGGCCCGCTGCCGCACGCCCTCCGGATCCCCGTCGCCCCAGATGCGGGCCGGCAGGATGTCCTTGTGCCGCTGGTCGATCGGGTCGTCGCAGACGGCCTGGCCCAGCAGATGGTTGGAGATCGTCCACACCTTCAGCCCGTGCGAGGCCAGCTGGTCCAGCTTCTTCTGGACGTAGTCGTCCTCGTTGACGGCCCGGTCCACCTCGAAGTGATCGCCCCAGCAGGCGATCTCCAGCCCGTCGTACCCCCAGCCCGCGGCGAGCTTGCACACCTCCTCGAACGGGAGGTCGGCCCACTGGCCGGTGAACAACGTGACTGGTCGACTCATCGTCGAGCTCCTTCCGAAACCGTGACGTCGGGGATTCCTTGCAGTTGGAGCAGCAGGTCATGGACGTCGGTGGCGGCGAGCGCGCCACCGGGCTCGGCGTCCGGCGCCGAGCAGAGCAGTACGGGCCCGTCGTCGGCGCTCACCGGGAGCCGGCCGTGCGAGCCGCGCACGTGGGTCGGATCGAGGGGCACCACGTTCATCGCGTAGCGCAGCCCGACCTTCTTGCGCACCAGGTTCAGCCCGGCCTTGGCCTTCACCAGCCGGTCCGCCGGGTCGAAGAACAGTTCGGCCGGGTCGTAGCCGGGCTTGCGGTGGATCTCCACGCCGCGTGCGAAGTCCGGGGCGCGGGCTTCGTCGAGCCAGTAGTAGTACGTGAACCACGCGTCCGGCTCGGCCACCACGACCAGCTCGCCGGCCCGCGGGTGGTCGATTCCGTAACGCCCCTGTGCCTCCCGGTCGAGCACCTCGTCCACACCGGACAGTGTGGCGAGCATGTCGCGCACGCGCGAGAGGTCGGCCGGGTCGTTGACGTACACGTGCGCGACCTGGTGGTCGGCCACCGCGAACGCACGCGACGTCCACGGGTCCAGGTACTCCATGCCGGCCTGCGTGTACACCTCGAGCAGGCCCTCGCGCCGCAGCAGCCGGTTGACGTCGACCGGGCGACGCACCGGCGTGATGCCGTACTCGGAAAGCGCCACCACGGTCGCGCCCCCGTCGAGCAGCGTCCCGAGCAGCGGTGCGAGCGCGTCGTCGAGCTCGCGGGCCGCGCGCACGGCCTCCGGCCCGTCGGGCCCGAAGCGCTGCAGGTCGTAGTCCAGGTGTGGCACGTACACGAGCAGCAGGTCCGGGTGGTGCTCGGTGAACACCTTGCGCGACGCGCCGATGATCCACTCGCTGGAAGCGAGCGACGCGGTCGGCCCCCAGTACTGGAACAGGGGGAACTCGCCGAGCGCGCCCACCAGTTCGTCGTGCAGGGCGGGCGGCCGCACGTACGCGTCGGGCGACTTGCGGCCGTCCGCGTGGTAGATCGGCCGCGGCGTGACGGTGATGTCCGTGGTCGCGCCCATGGCGTACCACCAGCACACGTTCGCCGCCGTGTATTCGGGGATGTGGGCGCGGGCGGTCTCCCACACCTTGTCCCCCGTCACGAGCCGGTTGTGCTGGCGCCACAGGAAGACCTCGCCGAGCTCGCGGAAGTACCAGCCGTTGCCGACGATCCCGTGCTCGGCCGGCATCCGGCCGGTGAGGAACGTCGACTGCGCGCTGCACGTGACCGCCGGCAGCACGGTGCCGAGCTCGGCCTGCCAGCCGGACCGCGCCAGCCCCGCGAGGTTCGGCATGTGCGCCAGCAGCTTCGGCGTCAGCCCGACGACGTCGAGCACGGCAAGCTGGTTGCCCTGAGTCATGGTTCGCTCCGCTCCTCTCACGTGACGTCCCCTTCGAACAGCTGGGCCGCCGCCCACCGCAGCTCGGCGGCGATGCCCCGGATCAGTGCGGTGTCCCCGCCACCACCGGCGGTCTCCGGCAGCACACTCCACGTGTAGGTCTCCACCTCGATGTGCGGCAGCTCGCCCTCCACAGTGGACTCCAGTGCCGTGATCGCGGCGCGGAGCACATCGGTGGTCGCCGACAGCGGTGCGGCCGGGCGTGCGTGCAGCGGCACGTGGAAGTGCACCCGCCACGCGCGCTGGGCGGGCAGCTCGGTCAGCGCCTGCGGGATGTCGTCGGCGCCGACGACGCCGCCGTCGCCGGTGCGCTCCCGGACCTGGTGCAGGTAGCGCGGCTCGGTGAAGTCGGCCAGCGCGAGCCGGGCCGGCTCGCCGCCCGGCTCGTCGACCTGCAGCGCGGCCGAGGCCTGCACCTTCACCACCGACAGACCTGCGTCGTAGACGGCCGCGACGGCGCGGGCCGGGTCGGCGAAGGACACCGCGAGGTGGCAGGTGTCCAGGCACAGCCCGACGTAGCGCGGGTCCACCCGCGGCGCGAGCCAGGCCACCGCGTCGGCGACCGAGTCGAGCACGCAGCCCGGCTCGGGCTCGACGGCGAGCCGGATGGGCCTGCCGTTCGCCCGTGCCATGCCGTCGAGCATCCCGGTCAGCTCGGCCAGCGCGCCGGCGGCCGCCGCGTCGTCGGCCTCGTCCCACGGCGTGCGCCAGGCCAGCGGCAGCGTGGAGATGCTGCCGTAGCGCGCGGAGTCGGGCAGCAGGTCTGCGAGCACGATCGCGCAGTCCACCGTGTACTCGAGCCGCCGCGGGTCCGTCCACTGTGGCTGGTAGACGGCGTGCTTGACGACGTCGTCGTGGAAGCCGCCGTACGGGAAGGCGTTGAGCGTGTACACCTCCAGCCCGCGCGCGTCGAGCTCGGCGCGCAGCGCCCGGCGCGCGTCGCGGTCGTCGGCGAGCACGGCCGCGAGCGACGCCGGCAGCCACAGGCCGAGGCCGAGCACGTCCGTGCCGACCAGCCTGCGCACCGGCTCGGCGTAGCGGTCGAACTGGGCCACCACCCCGGCGAGATCCTCCGCGGGATGCACGTTGGTGCAGTAGGAAAGGGGCGTCATGATCCCCCCGATGTCAGAACCGCGCACTTCCCAACCGCACCCAAGGGGAACGGAACGCAACCCAGCCACAAGTGCGTGGCCAACAGAAACGTTGTCTCCCGACGGAACCAACACAAAGAATTCCGGGGAGGCGGAACAGTCACTGCCCGCCCCCGCGCAGCACCGAGTTGCCGGCGAACGTCTCCGGCGACGGCGCGAAGCCGGGCAGCTCGTCGAGCACCAGCCGGTCGCTCTGGCCGTAGAACGCGACCGGGTTCTGCCACAACACCTTGTCCACATCGGACTCGGAGAAGCCGGCGTCGAGCATCGCGAGGCCGGTCTTGTACGTCTTCAGCGGGTCCGAGCGGCCCCAGTCGGCGGCGGAGTTGATCACCATCCGGTCGGTGCCGTACTCGCGCAGGATCGCCACCATGCGCTGCTCGTCCATCTTCGTGTCCGGGTAGATCGAGAAACCCATCCAGCAGCCGGAGTCGGCGACGATCCCGACGGTCGGCTCGTTGAGGTGGTCCACGATCACCCGGCCGGGGTCGATGCCGGCCTCGCGCACCACGTCGAGCGTGCGCTTCGTGCCGGCGAGCTTGTCCCGGTGCGGGGTGTGCACGAGCGCGGGCAGCTCGTGCTCGACGGCGAGCCGCAGCTGCGCGGCGAAAGCGGCGTCCTCCTCGGGCGTCATCGAGTCGTAGCCGACCTCGCCGACCGCCACCACGCCGTCCTTGGCGAGGTAGCGCGGCAGCACGCCGAGCACCTCGGCGCAACGGGGATCGTTGGCCTCCTTGGGGTTCAGCGCGATCGTGCAGTGGTGGCGGATGCCGAACTGCGCCGCGCGGAACCGTTCCCAGCCGATGAGGCTGTCGAAGTAGTCGGTGAACGACGCGACGCTGGTGCGCGGCTGGCCGAGCCAGAACGACGGCTCGACGAGCGCGCGCACGCCCGCGGCGAACATCGCCTCGTAGTCGTCGGTGGTCCGCGAGGTCATGTGAATATGCGGATCGAAGATCCTCATGACTGGGCCTCCAGGAGGGTCACGGCGTCTGGTGGGACCTCGCGGCCCGCGGCGCGGCGCTCGGCCGCGTAGTCGCCGACCATGCGCAGCAGCTCGGCGTCGGTTCGCCGGCTCAGGTCGGCCACGGCGGCGAGCGGCACGCCGACGAACAGGCACTTGAGCACGCCGTGCCGCCAGCTGTGGTCGTCGAGGTGATGCGCGCCGAACTCGCCCATGGCGGCGGCCACGAGCCGGATATCGTTGGCGCGCAAGGCATCCTCCACGATGTCGACCCCGGCACCGGCGGCCGAGGGCGGCAGCGCGGCCAGCCCGCGCAGCACGCCGCGGCGCTCGGCGTCGTCGCCGTAGCGGTACAGCTCGGCCACCTCGCCGGCGAGGTCGGCGCCGTCGAGCACCTCCGCGAGCGCGGCCAGCAGCCGGGTGCGGGCGAGGTCGTCGACGGTGCCGTACACGAGCCCCTGCGGGTCGCTCTCGGTGCGCAGCGCGGCCCGGCCGACCTTGCGGCCGACCGCGGGAAACAGCGTGCGGATGGCCGCGGGGTCCGTGCGCACCCGGGCCTCCGCCTCCACCAGCCAGGGATGGTCCACCTGAGTCACCCACTCCACATCGGACGGTCGGGTCGGCAGGACGGACGCCGCCCGCAGCGCGGCGACCGCCCGGGCGGCCACGTCCGGCGCCGCGTGGCTGTGCCGCGGCAGCTCGACCGCCGCGACGCCGGAGTAGCCCACCTCGGTCAGCGCGGCCAGGGTGGCCGGCAGATTGAGCTCGCCCTCGCCGAACTCAAGGTGCTCGTGCACTCCGGTGCGCATGTCGTCCAGCTGCACGTTGACCAGCAGGCCGGCGGCGTGGCGAAGGCAGGTCGCCGCGTCGTCCGGCTCCACCGCGACGCAGTGGCCGACGTCCAGCGTGATGCCGAGCAGCTCCGGCGCGCCCAGCTCCTCGCGGAGCCGCAGCGCCTCGGAGAGGTGCTCGACGAACATGCCGGGCTCGGGTTCGAGGCCCAGCGGCACGTGGTGTGCCGCGGCCTCGTCGAGGACAGTGGCCACCCCGTCGCGCAGCCGCCGCCACGCGGTGTCGGGATCCACTGTGGACGGCCGGATGCCGGACCAGAACGAGACGCAGTCGGCGTTCAGGTCGGCGGCGATGCGCACCGCGCGGTTGAGGAAGTCGATGCGCCGGCCGGGCTCGTCGCAGACGAGCGTCGGGTGGTGCTTGCGGTACGGGTCGAGCAGGTACCGCGCGCCGGTCTCGACGACGCAGCGCAGCCCGAGCTCGTCGAGCAGGCCGGCGACGTGCTCGGTCTGCTTGACCACGTCGTCGGTGTACGGGTCGAGGTGGTGGTGGTCGAGGGTGAGGGCGACCGCGGTGTAGCCGAGGTCGGCGATCACCCGCAGCGCGTCGTCGAGGCGGTGGTTGGCGAACCCGTTGGTGCCGTACCCCAAGCGGAAGGTCACGACGCCCCCTCGCAGGCTCGGTGCCGCCGCTCGCGCTCGCCCTGTCTTTGACGGTTCGCTCCGCAAGCTCCGCTCAGTGTCTGATGGTTCGCTCCGCAAGCTCCGCTCAGTGTCTGATGGTTCGCTCCGCAAGCTCCGCTCAGTGTTGACCGGTTCGCTCCGCAAGCTCCGCTCAGTGTTGACCGGTTCGCTCCGCAAGCTCCGCTCAGTGTTGACCGGTTCGCTCCGCAAGCTCCGCTCACGTCGGGCTCACCTTCTTCGACAGCGCGCGGGCGAGCGGCAGCGCGGCCGCGACCGCGAGCGCGCCGAGCAGCGACCCGCGCCGGGCGGCGATGGCGGCCTGGAGCGGCACCATGCCGTGGATGCCGGCCATGGTGGCCCGCCGGACCGTTGCTGCCGACGGATCCTTCTGTGCGGCGAACTGCGCCCGGCCGACGGTCGCGGAGTACAGCGCGGCTGCGCCGAGCGCACCCAGCCGGTGGCGTGCCGAGCGGGCCCGCCCGCCGACCGCGACGGCGGCCGTGAGCGCGGTCCCGGCGAGCGCGGCCTGCGCGGTGCCGGGCGTGGCGCCGTGCACCTCGCCGCGGGACAGGGCGGTGACCCCGAGCGTGTGCCCGCCGACCGCGGCGGCCGCGGGCAGTGCCTGCCGGGCCCGGCTCGCACCCGCGCCCATGAGGACGTCGAGCGCGCGGCAGGCGGCCATGCCGGCGGGCCCGGCGGGGGTCGGCTTGAGGACGGTGTCGTAGGCCCACACCGCGACGGCGAGCGGCACGGCGAGCGCGACGGCGTCGCGGCCGCCCCCGGCCGCGGCGAGCCCGAGCCCGGCCGCGGTCAGCCCGCCGGCGACGGCGAGCGCCCGGTTGGGGCTGATGCGGCCGGACGGGATGGGGCGTTCGGGGCGCTCGGTGGCGTCGAGCTCGCGGTCGGCCCAGTCGTTGAGCGCCATGCCGGACCAGTAGAAGGCCGCGGAGGACAGCGGCAGGAGCAGCCGCCGCCCGCGCAGGCGGAGCCCGGCCGCCGCACCACCGGCGACGGTGTCGCCGAGCACGGTGAGCGCGGCAGGCGCCCGGACAAGCTGAACGTAGGCGTTCACGCCGACCCGCCCGAACCGTCCGAGCCCTGAGCAGGCGTATCCTCGCGCGCGCGTTCAGAAACCGGCCTGGGTAAAGCCCCACCCTCTCCGGGGGCCACCCTCGATGCCAGTCTACCGGCGGAGTCCGACACTTCCGCGGCCGTCGTGTCCCCTGTGGACAACCGGCCGGCCTGTGGATCGCCGCCCTTCGGACCACCCGCACCACGGGTATCCTCGCGCGCGCGGGTCGCACCAGACTCCCGAAAGCCCCCACCCTCTCCGGGGGCACCCCTCGTGGCCATTCTATCGGGTGTCACCGACAAATTCGGGGTTGGTGAGTCTTCTGTGGACAACTCCGTGGGTTGTGGATGGGTCAGGGACGCGGCCCACTCGGTCAGTATCGTCGTTTGCTCCGCGAAGCGGTGTTCGTCCGTGCCGACGGGGTCCTTGAAGAAGAACGCCAATGCGCCCAGCGGGCCGGCGAGCCCCGCGGCGTGTGCGGCGGCGGTCAGGCGCGTCAGGTCCAGGACGAGCGGGGCTGCCAGCGCCGAGTCCAGGCCCGTCCACGTCAGCTGCAGGCTCATCTTCGCGCCCAGGAAGCCTTCGAACGACACGTGATCCCACGCCGTCTTCTGCTCGCCCAGGTCCGGCACGTTGTCGATGTGCAGCGGGGCGGTCACCGAGTCGCCGAGCAGCGCCGCCAGACCCCTGGCCTTCGACTCGAGCTTCCCTCGGGCCTGCGACGGCGAGGCCAGGTTCGCGCCGTCGCCGCCGCCCAGCAGGTTCGTGCCCGCCCACGAGCGCACGCGCAGCGCCCGCGCGGTGAACATCGGCGCCAGCACCGTGCGCAGCAGGGTCTCACCGGTCTTGCCGTCCGAGCCGGCGTACGGCAGGCCCGACTCCACGGCCAGCTCGTGCAGGGCCGGCAACCGGATGCCGGGCGACGGGGTGAAGTCGACGAACGGGCAGCCCGCGAGCAGCGCCGCGTACGCCGCCAGGGAGCTGGGCGGCAGGACCGCCCGGTCGGGCGCGGCCAGCGCCGATCGCAGCGCCGGGAGCGAATCGAAGGAAGGGACGTGCGGGACCGGCGGCTCGGTGGACGACACGTTCACGACCACCACGCGCGCCAAACCGTTGCGCGAGCGGAACTCCGCGATGTCCGAAGCCAGCCGGGAGGCCGCCGAGGACTGGGAGCCCGTGTGCGTCGACGGGTGGTAACCGTCCCGGATGGACGACTCGACCGCGCGCAGGCCGGCCGCCGTCGCCGTCAGGACGCGGTGCGGGATCAGGCCGGCGTCGGCCAGCTGCTCCGCGCGTTTCTCCAGCGGGGTGCACGCGATGTCGTGGCCGCCCACGACGAGGTTCTCCCAGGACACCAGGCCCAGCCCGGTGAACGGCGAACGTTCGGTGACGCAGCCGGTCGGCTCGATCAGTCCCGCGCGCAGTGCCAGCAGCCCGGTCACCGCGGTAGTGGCCACCGACCCCCGCGCACCGACCAACCACAACCCGGTCGGTTCGTTGAAAGCCATTGTGCGGACCCCTTTCCCAGCGAATTCGGGTGACACCGGTGGGTCGGCGGCGCGGTGCGGGGCGCCGCCGGCCCAACCGGCCGTCCCTATGCGACGGTCATCCGGTACCTCGCAGCGCCGCGATGACCGTGTTGCCGTCGCGCTCGAGGACCGCCCGGACGTCCGCGTCGCCGACGAGTGTGTCGTCGATCGCGAGCGTCACGAACGTGCCCAGGTAGCGCGCCGCCTTGCGGTCGTTGTCGTTCGCCTCGGCCTTGCCGACCTTGGTGAGCAACGACGACAGCTGCTTGTACGCCGACAGCGACAGCCGGTTCGTCGCACGGAACCGGTCCACCAGCTGGCCGACGTCCCGCAGCGACGTCGCCGTCATGAACGACATCGACTGGCTCGTGGTGTTGCCCGCCTTGTCGGTGGCCGACACCGCGAACCCGTGGTTGCCGAGCGGCAGCTGGTACAGCGCCACCGCACGACCCGAAGTTACCGCCGAACCGTCCAGCGCACCGGTCACAGTGGACAGTCCGGACGTGGCGTCCTCGGCGTGCCACGACAGCACCACGTCGGTGGCGTCGCCGTAGATCCGCCCGTCGGCCACCCCGGCCACCAGCAGCGTCGGCCGGGTGCCGTCGATCTTGATGGTCGCGGCCTTCTCCGCCTCGACGTTGCCCGCCTTGTCGGTCGCCCGGTAGAGCAGGGTGTGCGAGCCGTCGCCCGTGACGGAAACCGTGTCCTGGTACGGAGTCCAGTCGCCGTCGTCGAGGCGGTAGGAGATGCCGTCCACGCCCTGGCCCGCGTCGGTCGCCGACAGCTCGACCGGAACGGTGCCCGGGTGCCAGCCCGCCGGGCCCGGGTCGGCGAACGTTGCCGTGGTGACCGGCGCCGCCTCGTCCGCGATCTCCTTGATCTGGACGTTGCGGAAGAAGACGTCGTCACCGTCGCCGTGGTTCTGGAGGCCGACGAAACCCTGGGTGAGGTCCCGCGCGGGATCGGTGCTCACGAAGTCGTTGACCAGCGCCCCGTTGAGGTAGACCTTGATGGTCTGCCCCTGCACCACGATCTCGTAGCTGTTCCACTCACCCGGTGGGTGCAGCGCGGCGTCGCGGGCCGGCAGGTCCGCCGACTGGAACGAGTAGATCGAACCGGTGGTCCGGTCGTCCGCGTCCGTCGCGTCGATCTGGATCTCGTAGCCCTCGTTCACCGCCACCCACGGGTCGTCGCCGACCTCGGGATAGCCCACGAAGACACCGGAGTTGTCGTCGCCGGCGACCTTCCAGTCGACCTTCAGGCTGTAGGCGTTGAACTCCTCGTCGAAGGACAGCAGCCCGAGCCCGCCGGTCGAGGAGATCGTGCAGTCGTCGTTGTGGACGAAGCTGCCCGGACCCGCGTGGTGCCAGTGCGAAAGGCTCGCCTCGGTGCCGTCGAACAGGCTGCGGTAGCCGTCCTCCGGCGCGGTCGGCGTGCACTCCTGCGGACCGGTGCCGCCGCCCCCGGCGACGCCCGCGCCTTCGACGTGGATGGCGTCCACGTCGAACAGGCCGCCGCCACTGCCACCGAAGACCAGGTAGAGCGGCCCGGTGCCGCCCGGGTCGGTGATCGGCGCCGGCGCGATGTCGACGTAGTTGTCCGGGCTGCCGGTGTTGGCCACCTGGACGGTCTGCACCAGCGGGCCGTCCGGCGCGTTCTTGTGCACCTCGATCGTGCCGCCCGGGCCGCCCGAGGACACCCGGTAGCCGATCGCGTCCACGCCGGTCAGGTTGACCGGGTCGAACTTCAGCCAGTCGCCGGGATCGATGTAGCCGACCCGCTTGCCACCATCGGCGGCGTCCTGGGTGACCACCTGGACGCCGTTCATCTCGGTGAAGAACTCGGCCTGCTTCATCTTCGGCTGCAGGACGACCTCGTCCTGCCCCGTCAGCGCCGGCGCGCCGGGCGCGCCGCCGTCCGTGTAGCTCGCGTGGATCACGCCGAACACGTTCGCGTCCGCGCCGTGGCCCTCGTCGGCGGGCGTCGAGATCTCGCCCTCGCACCCGGTCGCCCGCGACAGCGGGTGGCCGTGGTTGTCGTGCCCGAGGATGTACTCGACGATCACCTTCGAGCAGTCGATCGTGCCGTCCTCCTGGTCGGTCACGGTGACGTGGAACGGCACCGTGTCACCGAAACCGAAGAAGCCGCCGTCGGCCGGGGCGTCGAGCTTGACCGTCGGCTCGGTGTTGCCCGCCGTGACCACCACGCTGGCCGCGCCGGTCAGCCCGGTCGTGTCGGTCACCGACAGCTTCGCCGAGTACTGGCCGGGCGTGTCATAGGTGTGGTCGACCGGCCCGGCCTCGGTGGAGTCGGTGATGCCGTCCCCGTCGAAGTCCCAGGCGTAGGTCAGCGCGTCCCCGTCCGGGTCCTGCGTGCCGGCCGGGTCGAAGTGGACGGTCAGCGGCGCCGGACCGGAGGTCTGGTCCGCCGCCACCGTCACCTCGGGCGTGCGGTGGCCCTTGGTGTAGTCGATCCGGTAGAGCGCCGAGTCCTCGGCGCCGCCGAAGTACCCGCTGCCGTAGTCCAGCACGTACAGCGAACCCTCCGGGCCGAACTCGATGTTCATCGGCCGGGTCAGCGTCATCGAGTCGAAGAACGGCTCGATCGCGCCGCGCTCACCGTTGGCGCCGACCTCGATCGTGTGGATCCAGCCGCGGTCCCACTCGTAGGCGAAGTCCTTGCCGTCGTAGAACTCCGGGAACTTCGTCGGCGAGTCGAGGTCCGGGTCGTAGTGGTAGGCCGGGCCGCCCATCGGCGACTCGCCGCCGGTGCCGAACTCGGGCACCGAGCCGCCGTCGTACGGGATCCACGCGGCCAGCGCCGGCGGCAGGTCGACCAGGCCGGTGTTGTGCGGGCTCTCGTTCTTCGGTGCGGCGCAGTCGAACGCCGACCCCGACGCACCCGTGGCGAAGTCGTAGTCGACGAACGGCTGGTTGTCGCCGACGCAGTACGGCCACCCGTAGTTGCCCGGGCCCTTGAGCAGGTCGAACTCGACCGTGCCGCCCGGACCGCGGGCCGGGTTCGCCGCACCCGCGTCCGGACCGTAGTTGCCGAGGTAGATCCACCCGGTCTGCTTGTCGACGGCCATCCGGAACGGGTTGCGGAAGCCCATCGCGTAGATCTCCGGACGGGTCTTCTCGGTGCCCGGCGCGAACAGGTTGCCGGCGGGGACGGTGTAGGTGCCGTCGTCCTGGACGGTGATCCGCAGAACCTTGCCGCGCAGGTCGTTGGTGTTGCCTGCGGTGCGCTGCGCGTCGAACGCCGGGTTGCGGTCGGCCCGCTCGTCGATCGGCGTGTAGCCGTCCGACTCGAACGGGTCGGTGTCGTCACCGGTGGACATGAGCAGGTTGCCTGCGCCGTCGAAGTCGATCTCACCACCGACGTGGCAGCAGCGGCCGCGGTCGGTCGCGACCTGCATGATCTGCTGCTCGCTGGCCAGGTCCAGCGTGCCGCCGCCGTTGCCGTCGTCGACGAACGTGAAGCGGGACAGCTGGTTGTGGCCGTGGAACGGCTCGAAGTCCGCCGCCGTGCCGTTGCTCGGCGCGTCGCCGGCCGGAGTGTCCAGCGGTGGCGCGTAGTACGCGTACACCCAGTGGTTCTCGGCGAAGTGCGGGTCGATCGCGATGCCCTGCAGCCCGTCCTCGTCGTGGTTGTACACCGGGATCTGCGCGGCGAGCGACGTGCTCGCCGCCGCCGTGGTCAGCCACACGCGGCCGTCGCGCGAGGTGTGCAGCACCCGGCGGTCCGGCAGCACCGCCATCGCCATCGGCTCGCCGGTGACCTCCTCGCCCTTCGCGAGCGTGATCTGGTCGAAGTCGCTGTCCGCGGGCGGGGCGGCCGGCTCACCGGAGTCCGGCGAGCAGTCGGCCTGCTCGAGGCCCGCCGCGTACTTGATGCCGCCCAGCAGGTGGGCGAGGAACTCCGGCTCGGCGTAGGACTCGATGGTGTGGCCGAGCCCGGTGTACCAGGCGCGGCCGGTGTTCTGCGGGTGGCACCAGGCGATCGGGTGGTCGCCCATCGCGTCGCCGCCCGGGTCGTAGGTCGACTCGTCCAGCGTGGCCAGCACGTGCACGTTCGCACGCGGGTTGGTGCGGTAGTTGTAGAGCTCGTCGGTGCGCGTCCACGAGTCCGGCAGCGGCTCGGTGGACGGGTGGTCGTGCTCGGCCACCCGCACCGTCGCCTGCTGGATGGCCGGGTGGGACTTGAACCAGGCGCCGACCAGCTGGCCGTACCAGGGCCAGTCGTACTCGGTGTCGGCCGCGGCGTGGACGCCCGCGTAGCCGCCACCGCCCGCGATGTAGTTCTCGAACGCCGTCTGCTGCGCGGTGTCGAGCACGTCGCCGGTGGTCGACAACCACACGACGGCGGCGTAGTGGGACAGGTTCTCGGCGGTGAACGCGCCCGCGTCCTCGGTCGCCTCGACGCCGAAGCCGTTCTGCGCGCCGAGCGCCTGGATGGCGGCGATGCCGGCGGGGATGGAGTCGTGCCGGAAGCCGGCGGTCTTGGAGAACACCAGGACGGTCGGGTCCTCGTGCCGGGCCGACGGCGGTCCGGCGGGTTCCGCCGCGGCGACCCCCATGCCGGTCAGCAGGGCCAGCGCGGCGATCGCGAAGCGCGACGCGCCGCGTAGTCCCCGCCGCACCCCGGGTGGTTTCGTCCGGTAAGTGTTCGAACTGTGCCCTCGCACTGGTACTTTTCTCCTCGTCTCAGGGAAATCAGGGACCGCGAGAAGGACATTTCTCCTTTCGTGTTCGCGGCGCCGCCGGGCGTACGGGTCCGGCGGCGCCGCTCTTTGTCAGCGGGTGCCGAACAGGTATTCCAGCGCCAGCTGGTCGAGGTGTTCGGCGTGTGCCCCGCGGGTCGCCGCCTCGGCGACGTCCAGCTCCTCTGCCCGCAGGTCGGCCAGGGTCTCGCCGGGCGCGAGGGTCGGCTCGGACAGCAGGCCGACGCGGCTGTCCGCCAGCGCGGCGGCCACGTCCGGGTCGGCCCGGAACGCCCGTGCCTTGGCGGCCAGGATCAGGTAGTTGCGCATGCACGCCGCGGCCGAGGCCCACACGCCCGACTCGTCCTCGGTGCGCGCCGGCTTGAAGTCGAAGTGCCGCGGGCCTTCGTAACCGCCCCGCTCGAGCAGATCGACGAGGGCGAACGCGCTTTTCACGTCGCCGTTGCCGAAACGCAGATCCTGGTCGTATCGCGGCCCGTTCTGTCCGTTCAGGTCGAGATGGAACAGTTTTCCGTGCCACAACGCCTGGGCATATCCGTGCACGACCGACATTCCGGCCATCTGCTCGTGCCCGACCTCCGGGTTGATGCCCACCCGGTCCGGCTCCTCCAGCTCGCCGATGAACGCGATCGCGTGCCCGATCGTCGGCAGCAGGATGTCGCCGCGCGGCTCGTTGGGCTTCGGCTCCAGCGCGAAGCGGATGTCGTAGCCCTGCTCGCGCACGTACGCGCAGAGGATGTTGACCGACTCCGCGTAGCGGTCCAGTGCGGCGCGGACGTCCTTGTTGAACGGCGACTCCGCGCCCTCCCGGCCGCCCCACATCACGTAGGTGCTCGCCCCGAGCTCGGCCGCGAGGTCGAGGTTGCGAAGGATCTTGCGCAGCGCGAACCGCCGCACGTCGCGGTCGTTCGCGGTCAGCGCGCCCTCCCGGAACACCGGGTGGGTGAACAGGTTCGTGGTCGCCATCGGGACCACGAGCCCGGTCTTGTCGAGCGCCTTGCGGAAGCTCGCGATCCGGCTGGCACGCTCGGCGTCCGCCGCCCCGAACGGGATCAGGTCGTCGTCGTGGAAGCTCACCCCCCACGCGCCGAGCTCGGCCAGCTTCTCCACCGCGTACGCGGGGTCCATCGGCTCGCGGGTGGCGGTACCGAACGGGTCCACTGCCTGCCAGCCGACCGTCCACAGCCCGAAGCTGAACTTGTGTTCCGGCCGCGGTGTGTAGTCGGTCATGCCGCACCTCCCGTCTGGATGTCCGTCCACACCGAACCCGCCGCGGCGCTGTCCGCAACGGCGGCGAGCACCCGCTGCACCTGCAGCCCGTCGGCGAACGACGGGGTCGGGTCGGTGCCGGCGGCGATCGCCCGGACGAGGTCGACGACCTCGTGGGTGAACGTGTGCTCGTAGCCCAGCAGGTGGCCGGGCGGCCACCACGCGCCGACGTAGGGATGGGTCGGCTCGGTGACGAGGATCCGGCGGAACCCGGCCGAGTCACCCTCCGACCCGTCGAAGAACGACAGCTCGTTCATCGACTCGAAGTCGAACGCGATGGACCCGAGCGACCCGTTGACCTCCACCCGCATGGCGTTCTTGCGGCCCAGGGCGAAGCGGGTGGCCTCGTAGCTGGCCACCGCGCCTCCGCCGAACCGGCCGAGGAACAGCGCCGCGTCGTCCACGGTCACGTCGTCGAGCTCGCCGGTCTCCGTCGGTCGCTTGTGGACGAACGTGTTGGTCACCGCGGACACCCCGGTGAGCAGGTCGCCCACGAGGTACTGGGTGGCGTCCACGATGTGCGCGCCCAGGTCGCCGAGCGCGCCAGAGCCCGCCTTGTCCTTGCGCAGCCGCCAGGCCATCGGCGCGCGCTCGTCGGAGAGCCAGTCCTGCAGGTACACCGCGCGCACGTGCCGCACGGTGCCGATCCGGCCCTCCTCGACGAGCCTGCGTGCGTACGCGATGGCGGGCACCCGGCGGTAGTTGAACGCCACCATCGAGCGGACCCCGTGCGAGGCCGCCTCCGCCGCGGCGGCCGCCATCTCCTCGGCCTGTCCGACGGTGTTGGCGAGCGGCTTCTCGCACAGCACGTGCTTGCCCGCGGCGAGCGCCGCGATGGCGATCTCCGCGTGCGTGTCGCCCGGCGTGCACACGTCGACCAACTGCACGTCGTCGGACGCCACGAGCTCGCGCCAGTCGGTCGACACGCTCGCCCAGCCGTACTTCGTGGCCGCGGCCTTCGTCCGGGCGAGGTCACGCCCGCCGAGGACGGCGAGGTGCGGAACCATCGGCAGGTCGAAGAACCGGTGCGCGGTCCGCCAGGCGTGGGAGTGCACGGCTCCCATGAACGCGTGGCCGACCATGCCGATCCCGATCCGGCCGCCGCCCCCGCTGCCCTCTGTCATCGCTCATCCTCCGTGTCCGTGTGGACTGTCAACTCGCACTCCGCTCTGGTGTCCCGGCCCCGGCTCAGGAGTCGAAACCGATGTCCAGGTACGAGTCGGCGTTCTCCTTGGTCACCACGGCGGAATAGGTCGTGATGAACGCGGGGATCTCGTGCTCGGCGAAGTCGGCCACGCCCTTGTTCTGGCCGAGCAGCCGGGCGAGCGAGACCGCGGTGGACGCCATGGAGGGGCTGTAGAGGACGGTCGCCTTGATGACCGTGTTGTCGGCCTTGATGCGGTCCATCATGTCCCGCGAGCCGGCGCCGCCGACCATGATGAACTCGCTGCGGCTCGCGGAGTCGATCGCGGCCATGACGCCGATGCCCTGGTCGTCGTCGTGGTTCCACAGCGCGTCCAGCTTGGTCGCGCCCTGCAGCAGGTTCGCCGTCTGCTTCTCGCCGGACTCGGCGGTGAACTCGGCGGCCACCCGCGGGCCGACCTTGAGCCCGGCCTTCGCCAGCGCGTCCTTGAAGCCCTTGCTGCGCTCCTGGGTCAGCGGCAGCGAGTCGATGCCCGCGACCTCGCCGATGATCGGGCTGGACACGCCCTTGGCCTTCATCTGGTCGGCGATGTAGGTGCCGGCGTTGACGCCCATGCGGTAGTTGTCGCCGCCGATCCAGGTGCGGTACGCGAGCGGGGTGTCGAAGACGCGGTCCAGGTTGATGACCGGGATGTCCTTGTCCATGACCTCCTGCGCGGTCGCGGTCAGCGCCTTGCCGTCGAACGGCAGGATGACCAGTACGTCGACGCCGTCGTTGACGAGCGACTCGACCTGGGCGATCTGCTGGTTGACGTCGTTGGTGCCCTCGGTGGCGTTCAGCTTGACGTCCTTGAACGCCTCCGCCTGCGCCTGCGCGTTCTTGGTGATCGCGGCGATCCAGCCGTGGTCGGCGGCCGGCGCCGAGAAGCCGATCTTGACCTCCTTGCCGGGCTGGTCGTTGTCGCCGCCACCGGCGGCCACCTGGTTGCTGTTCGCGTTGGCCTGGTCGTTCGACGTGCAGCCGACCACCAGCGCACCCGCGCCGAGCGCGGAGGCACCGAGGAGGAACCGGCGGCGGGCCAGGGACGGGTCCTGGGACATGGGTACTCCTTGTACTGTCTGAATTGGACTGTAGAGATAGGACTCGCGGAGTCGGGGTTCCGCGCTAGGTCTTGCGGGTGCGCGTGGTGCTGTACTGCAGCAGCACGGCGGCGATGATGATCACGCCCTTGGCGATGTTCTGGATGTCGGTCTCGAGGTTGTTCTGGGTGAAGATGCTGTTCACCACGGTGAAGATCAGCACGCCGATGAGGGTGCCGATCAGCGTGCCGCGGCCGCCGCTCAGCAGCGTGCCGCCGATGACGACGGCCGCGATCGCGTCCAGCTCGTAGAACTGCCCGTTGGTCGACGCGCCCGATGTGGTGCGGGCGACGACCATCAGCGCGGCGATCCCACAGCACAGGCCGGCGAGCGCGTACACGTACGCGGTGTGCCGCTTGACGTTGATGCCGGCCAGGCGCGCGGCCTCGGCGTTGCCGCCGACCGCGAACGTGCGGCGGCCGAACGTGGTGCGGTTGAGCACCACCCAGCCGATCGCGTACACCACCGCGAGCATCCAGATCAGCACCGGGATGCCGATCAGCTCGCCGCGGAAGAACTCGAGGAACCCCTGGACGGTCACGACCTGCGTGCGCCGCTCGGAGAGCCGCTCGGCCAGGCCGCGGGCCGACGCGTACATGGCGAGCGTCGCGATGAACGGCACCACCCGGCCGTACGCGATCAGCACGCCGTTGATCAGGCCGGCGCCGAGCCCGACCGCGAGCCCGCAGAGCACCATCACGAACGGGCCGTAGGACTGGGTCGCCAGCGTCGTCATCCAGACGCTGGCGAGTGCCACCATCGAGCCGACGGACAGGTCGATGCCGCCGGAGATGATCACGAACGTCATGCCGACGCTGACCACGCCGATCGCCGCCGCGAGACGCAGCATCGTGGAGATGTTGCTCTCCGACAGGAACGTGTCCGGCGCGGTGACGTACCCGACCACGCACAGCGCGATGAGCACGCCGATCAGGATCGCCAGCCGGAGGTCCAGGCGCAGCCCGCTCGGCGTGCGCATCCCGCCCGACGGACCGGTCTGAACCGCCTCCTGATCGGCGGCGGGCTTCGGTTCGGGGTCCACAGTGGACCTCTCGTCCACGTCACTCACTGTGTCTCCTCACAGACTCGGTGGCTCCCCCGAGCGTGCTTGTTAGTTCGCTTCGCTCCTGCGCTACCTGCGCGCGCTCGTCAGTCCAGACGGCGAACGCTTCGTCGCTCTCGCTCACGCCATCACCTCGCTGCCTTCCATGACCATGTCGAGCACGGCCGCCTCGGTGAGCTCGCTCGCCGGTGCCTCGGCGAGCAGGCGGCCCTCACGCATCACCAGCACCCGGTCGGACAGACCGAGCACCTCCGGAACCTCGCTGGAGACCAGCACGACGGCCACCCCGGCCGCTGCCAGCTCGTGGATGAGCCGGTACAGCTCGGCGCGCGCCCCGACGTCCACGCCGCGCGTCGGCTCGTCCAGGAGCAGAACCTTGCAGTGGCGCACCAGCCAGCGCGCCACGACCGCCTTCTGCTGGTTGCCGCCCGACAGGGTGCGCACGATCCGGCGCGGGTCGGCCGGGCGCAGGTCGAGCCGCTCGAGCGTGGCGCGCGAGTCGCGCAGTTCCCTGCCGCGCTCGGAGAACCCGGCCCGGCTGTACTCGGGCAGGCTCGCCAGCACCACGTTGTTGGCCACCGACTGGTCCAGCAGCAGGCCCTGGCTCTTGCGCTCCTCCGGCGCGAGCCCGACCCCGGCGGCCACCGCAGCCGGCACGCTGCCCGGCCGCAAACGCTTGCCGTCGACCCACACCGTGCCGGCGTCGGCCTTGCGCGCGCCGAACACGGTCTCCAGCACCTCGCTGCGCCCGGCGCCGACCAGGCCCGCGAAGCCGACGATCTCCCCGGCGTTGACGGTGAAGCTGACGTCGGTGAACTCGCTGCCCCTGCTCAGCCCCGCCACCCGCAGCACCTCGGTCGTCTCGTCCGCGGTGGTCACGTCGCGCTGCGGGAAGACCGTCTCGACCATGCGCCCGGACATGAGGTTGACCAGCTCGTTGGTCGTCACCTGCTGCGCGTTGAGCCCGGACGCGACCGTGCGGCCGTCCTTGAGCACGGTGACCCGGTGCCCGATGCGGCGGATCTCGTCCAGCCGGTGGGAGATGTAGACGACCGCGACGCCCTCGGCGGTCAGCTCCTCGACGATGCGGAACAGGTTGTCCACCTCGTCGGCGGCGAGCGCGGCGGTCGGCTCGTCCATGATGATCAGCCGCGCGTCGTGCACGAGCGCGCGGGCCATCGACACCAGCTGCTGGCCGGCCGCCGACAGCAGGCCGACCTCGCGACCCGCCGGGATCTCCGGGTGGCCGAGCCTTTGCATCAGCGCCCGCGCCTCGTTGCGCATCCGCCGCCGCTGCGGGAAGCCGAACGTGGCGAGCTCGTGGCCGAGGAAGATGTTCTCCGCCACCGAGATCCCGTCGACCAGGTCCAGCTCCTGGTACATGGTGGCGATGCCGAGGTTGAGCGCGGCGACCGGCGAGCCGAACGTGGCGGGCGCGCCGCGCCACGTGATCACGCCGTCGTCGGGCTGGTGCGCGCCGGACAACACCTTGATGAGCGTCGACTTGCCCGCGCCGTTCTGGCCGAGCAGGCAGTGCACCTCGCCCGCGCGGACCTCCAGGTCCACGCCGTCGAGCGCCCGCACACCGGGGAACGCCTTGACGATGCCGGTCATCGTCAAGAGAACCTCGGCATCAGGATCAGGTTCACTCATGCGGGCGCCTCCTCATCGTCTGCTTGCCGAGTGGGCACGACGGTCGGGTCGTCGAGGACGCGGCGCAGCGCCGCGAGCGCGCCGCCGGTGCTGGCCGCGGTGAAGCCGAGCCGCGAGCCGACCACCCGCGCGCCGCCCGCGCCCGGCGCGAGCACGTTCGCCACTACCTGGTTGCGGATCGGCTCGACGAGCCACTCGGGCAGCGCCGCGAAGTAGCCGCCGAGCACCACGACGGCCGGGTTGAGCAGGTTGACCAGGATCGACACGCCCAGCCCCAGCTCGGTGCCGATCTGGTGCAGGGCGTCGAGCGTGCGGCGGTCCCGCTGCTCGGCGCGCGAGCGGACGATGCGCATCCGCTGGTCGAGGTCGAGCGTCGGGTCGCGGACCGGGTCGTCGGGGTCGGCGCACGCGTGCAGCAGCGCGCCGAGGCCGACCTGGGTCTCCCAGCAGCCGCGCCGCCCGCACGAGCAGTACGGGCCGAGCGGGTCCATGGCCATGTGCCCGATCTCGCCCGCGAAGCCGATCGAGCCGCGCACCAGCCGCCCGCCGGAGATCACGCCGCCGCCGATGCCGAAGTCGCCGGTCAGGTAGACGAGGTCGTCGACCTTCTCGGTCATCCCGGCCAGCTCCGCCTCCGCGCCGAGGTTCGCGTCGTTGTCGACGGCGATGTGGTCCAGCGGCAGCCGGGTACGCGCGGCCAGCCCGTCGGCGACCGCGACGTCGCGCCAGCGCAGCCGCGGCGCGAACGTGACCATGCCGGCGTCCCGGTCGACCAGGCCCGGCACGGAGATCGTCACGCCGGCCGGCGGGCCGACGGCGTCCTCGACCTCGGCGAGCGCGGTGTCGGTGAGCTCGGCGAGCTGGTCGATCGCCCGCTCCGGGCCGATGCCCGGCACGTCGCAGGCGACCCGGCGGCGGAACAGCACCTCACCGGACAGGTCGGTGACGACCGCGCCGACGTGGCCGACGTGCACGTCCAGGCCGATGCCGCACACGCTGGTCGGCCGCAGGTCGACCAGCTGGCCCGGTCTGCCCTGCCCGCCCGCGGACACGCCCGCGTCGTGCACGAGCCCGCGCAGCTCGAGGTCGGTGACGAGGCTGGAGACGGTGGCCTTCGACAGTCCGGAGCGGACCGCGAGCTGGGCCCGGGACAGCGCGCCGTGCGCACGCAGGGTCCGCACCAGGAGGGCGAGGTTCCCTCGGCGCAGACCGGCCTGGTCGACGGGGCGGCTCTGGCCCACCAGCGGTACTCCACTTCGTTGAGGGCCCGATCGAAAGTCGGTGCTCTAGCTCACAACGAAGCGTCCCGTAGCGACGTTGTTGGTCGCAATACCCCGTTTGGCGCAACATCCAGGGCGATCTTTCGATCACAGCCGACAAAAGTAGTGCTGGTATTGCGCGAAGTGACGGAAACGGCTTGCGGGCAGGGCTCGGCTGCGATCCGGTAACGAAACTGGACAGATCCCCCAGCGGGGTCAGTTGGAGCCGGCGGCGAACGCGCGGGTCGTGGCCGACCACGCGGCGCCGGTGACGCCGGCCAGCTCGCCAAGCTCCGACAGCACGATCGGCAGGTTCCCGGTCGCCAGCGGCAGCGAGCGCCGGTAGACCGAGCTGCGCACCTCCGCCAGCAGCGGGTGCCCGAGCCGGGACACGCCGCCGCCGATCACGACCATGCCGGGGTTGAGGAAGCTGACGAGCGAGGCGACGACGTGCCCGAGCCGCCGCCCGCCCTCGCGGACCAGGTTGGCCGACGCGAAGTCACCGGCCACCGCCGCCTCGCCGACGTCCTGCGCGGTCAGCTTGCCGCGCTGGGTCAGCGCCTCGGCGAGCATCGCGGACCGGCCGCTGCGGGCCAGGGTCAGCGCGTCGCGGGCGAGCGCGGCGCCGCCGAAGTACGCCTCGAGGCAGCCGACCTCGCCGCACGCGCAGGCCGGGCCGTAGTCGTCGAGCCGGATGTGCCCGATGTCGCCCGCGGTGCCGGCCACCCCGCGGTACACCCGGCCGCCGAGCACGATGCCGCAGCCGATGCCGGTGCCCACCTTGACGAAGATGAGGTCGTCGAGCGAGCGGGCGACGCCGGCGTGCCGCTCGCCGAGCGCCATCACGTTCACGTCGTTGTCCACGGTGACCGGGCAGCCCCACTTGCCGGCGAGCTCGTCGCGCACCGGGTAGCGGTCCCAGCCGGGCATGATCGGCGGCGCGACCGGCATGCCGTCGCGGAAGCTGACCGGTCCGGGCAGGCCGATCCCGGCGCCGATGAGCCGGCCGGGTGCCTTGTCCCGCACGCGGTTCACCAGGTCCACGACCAGGCCGAGCACGGGGACCGGGCCGAGCCGGACCTCGCAGTCCTCGCTCTCGCTCGCCAGCACCTCGCAGCGGCCGTCGGTGATCGCGACGTTGACCGAGGTGGCCCCGACGTCGGCGGCGACGAAGCGCAGGTCGTCGGCCAGGTGCACGAGCGTGGAGCGCCGCCCGCCGCGGCTGGCCGCGGGCCCGCCGATCTCCACCAGGCCGGTGTCGACGAGCCGGGTCAGCTCGCCGGTCAGCTTGGCGCGCGGCAGTTCCAGCCGCTCGCCGAGCGCCACGCGCGACATCGGGCCCTCGTCCCGCAGCAGCGCCAGCAGCCTCGACTGCTGGCCCGAGCGGACGCCCGGCTGCCGGCCGGGGTTCGGTGCGGACATGGGGGACTCCTCGCCGTGTTTTCTCCGCCAATTTAACCCTTGTGCACATCGTCCGGACGTAGACTGCGGCGCTCCGCGACCCCGGTCCCCACCCGGCCGCGGTGTCATCCGACAACCTGGACATCTGGAGATGCGCATGGCGGCGAAGTTCGAGATCTACAAGGACGCGAAGGGCGAGTTCCGGTTCCGTCTGAAGGCCGGCAACGGCGAGATCGTCGCGACCGGCGAGGGCTACACGACCAAGTCCGGCGTGATCAACGGCGTGGACGCGGTCAAGCGCGCCGCCGCGGAGGCCGAGATCGACGACAAGACCGAGAAGACCAACGCCTGACGCAACCGCCCGATCGTCGCAGATTTCACCCCGACGGGGGCTTTACCGGCTCGTTCGGCTGGTAGGGCCCCCGTCGTCGGCATGCCGGAGGGTCGGCGTTCGCGAAGTCGACCTTGGCCCTAGGCTGGGCCTGTGCGTCACGTAACCGTCAGGTTCGTTCCCGCCTCCGTCGTGTCGCTGTGTGCCCTGGTCATCGCGGCCGTGTTCGCCGCACCGGCCGCGTCGGCCGAGCAGCGGGCCAACCGCGAGTCCCAGTCGAGGAACCAGGTGCAGCGCGGTGCCTGCGAGGCGCGCAAGCTGCCGCCGGCGCCCATCGACACCTCCGAGGAGCCGAAACCCGGAACATCCAGCCCGGGTCCGCTGCCGGTCCCCGACGATCCGGTTGGGGGACCTCAGATGGGTGCCTGCGGGATCATCCGCCCACAGAACGCACCCGTGCCGCCCGGCGGCATCAGCGCCGCGACGTGGGCGGTCACCGACCTCGACAGCGGCGACGTGCTGGCCGCCAAGGACCCGCACGCCCGCGAGCGGCCCGCGTCACTGATCAAGAGCCTGCTGGCCATCGTGGTGATCAAGGAGCTGCGCCCGGACACCAAGGTGAAGGGCACGCAGGAGGACGCGAACCAGGAGGGCACGAAGGTCGGCATCGGCCCCGGCGGCACCTACACGGTCGACCAGCTGCTGCACGCGCTGATCATGCGGTCGGGCAACGACGCGGCGTGGGCGCTCGCCCGCACACTCGGCGGCCGGGAGTCGGCGCTGGAGAAGATGAACGCGGTGGCCCACGAGCTGGGCGCGCTCGACACCCGCGCGGCCACGCCGTCCGGCCTGGACGGCCCGGGCATGACCACGTCGGCCTACGACCAGAGCCTGATCTTCCGCGCGGCCATGAAGTACGACGAGTACGCCGAGGCCGTGTCCACCGACTCCATCCAGTTCCCCGGCTACAAGGGCCATCCGGGCTTCCAGGTCAACAACGACAACAAGCTGCTCGGCGTCTACCCCGGCTTCCTCGGCGGCAAGACCGGCTTCACCGACGACGCGCGGCACACCTACGTCGGCGGCGCCGAGCGCAACGGCAAGCGACTGTCCGTGGTGCTGCTGCGCGGCGAGCGCAACCCCGGGCCGCTGGCCGAGCAGGCACGCAAGCTGCTGGACTACGGCTTCCAGCTGACGGCCAGGGGCACCAAGCCGGTCGGCGAGCTGGTCGACCGCGCCCCGGAGGCCCAGCCGAAGCAGGACGCGAGCCAGGGCGACGTCGCGGGCGACCCGACGCGCGAACCGGTGGACAACGCGGCCGGCGCGCTACCGGCGGAGCCGCAGCGCTCCGCGTTCGGCAACGTGGGGCTGCCGCTGGTCGTGCTGGCCGGCGTGGCCGTGCTGGTCACGGTCGCCATGTGGTTCCGCCGCCGCCGGACCCGGGTCGCGCGGGCGAACCGCACCGGCTAGCGGGACCGCCTGCGCCACAACAGGCCCAGCAGCGCGCCGGCCCCCACCAGGCCGGCCGCGCCGCGGGCGCTCGGGCCGCCGCGTACCTCCATGACCGGGCGGATCACCGCGGGCGGCGGGGGCTCCGGCACGGCCGCGAGCAGGTTCTCCTTCGCGGTGGCCGTCCACGCCGTGATGAACAGCAGGAACCGCGCCACGAGGTTCGCGAACACCAGCAGCCCGATGATCGGGCCGAACACCACGCCCGTCGGCGACGACGTGACGCCCGCCAGGAACAGCGTGGCGGCCTGCTTGAGGATCTCGAACCCGATCGCCGCGGCGATCGCGCCGCGCACGGCCGAGCGTGCGCTCACCTTCTCCCGCGGCAGCCTCGAGATCACCCAGATGAACACGACCCAGTTCGCCGCGAGCGCCAGCAGGATCGTCGCCACGCGCAGCAGGAACACCGCCCACGCGTCGTCTTCGAGGCCGAGCCAGTCGAGCAGCAGCGAGCCGAGTCCGCTGCCCGCGGCGGTCAGGCCGAACGAGACCGCGAGCGCCAGCCCGAGCCCCAGCAGCGACAGCAGGTCCGAGCGCATCCGCTTGAGAAACGGCACGTCCTTGTGCTCGATGCCCCACTGCGCGGTCAGCGCGTCCCGCAGGTTGCTCATCCAGCCGAGCCCGGAGTAGGCGGCGGTCAGCAGACCGATCACGCCGACCGTGCTGCGCGACTCGATGGCCTGGTCGATCAGGTCGTTGATGGTCTTGTCGAGCCCGCTGGGCACCGCACCGGTGACGGTCTCCTTGAGGTTCTTCAGCGCGACCGGGTCACCGGCCAGGACGAACCCCACGATCGCGAACGCGATCATCAGCAGCGGGAACAGCGAGAGCACGCTGAAGTACGTGATCGCGGCGCCGTAGTGGTTGCCGTACCGGTTGTTGAACGCCTCGTACGCGCGCGCCAGGTGGTCGAGCCACGGCCGTTGCCGGCGCTGCCTGGCGACCCAGGACTCCTTTTCCGCCACGACGGAACGCTATCCGGGCGGGTGGCGTGACGCAGCGCGAACGCCGCTGCTCAGAGAGCGGATGCCGGCACGAGCCCGATCTTGTCGTAGGCCCGCGCGAGCGTCACCGACGCGACCTCGCGCGCCCGCCGGGCACCGTCGGCGAGGATCTTGTCCAGCTCCGCCGGGTCGTCGAGGAACCCGCGCACCCGCTCCTGGATGGGCGTCACGAACTCCACCAGGACCTCGCCGACGGCCTTCTTGAGATCGCCGTAGCCCTTGCCCTCGAACTCGGCCGCGAGGGCGGCGATCGGGCGCCCGGCGAGCGCGGAGTAGATGGCCAGCAGGTTCGACACACCCGGCTTGTTCTCCGGGTCGTAGACGACCTCGCGGCCGGTGTCGGTGACCGCGGAGCGGATCTTCTTCGCGGACACCTTCGGGTCGTCGAGCAGCTCCACGATGCCGCCGGGCGAGGACGACGACTTGCTCATCTTCGCGGTCGGGTCCTGCAGGTCGTAGATCTTGGCCGCTTCCTTGAGGATGTACGGCTCCGGCAGCCGGAACGTCTTCCCGAAGCGGGAGTTGAACCGCTGCGCGAGGTCGCGGGTCAGCTCGAGGTGCTGGCGCTGGTCCTCGCCGACCGGCACGTACGCGGCCTGGTAGGCGAGGATGTCCGCGGCCTGCAGCGCCGGGTAGCCGAAGAGCCCCAGGCTGATCCGCTCGGCCTGCTGCTTGGCGGCCTTGTCCTTGAACTGCGTCATCCGGCTGGCCTCGCCGAAGCCGGTGAGGCACTGCATCACCCAGCCGAGCTGCGCGTGCTCGGGCACGTGGCTCTGCACGAACAGGGTGGCGCGGTCCGGGTCGATGCCGCAGGCCAGCAGCTGCGCGGCCGAGACGCGGGTGCGCTTGCGCAGCAGCTTCGGGTCGTGCTCGACCGTGATCGCGTGGAGGTCGACCACGCAGTAGAACGCGTCGTGGTCGTCCTGCAGCGCGACCCACTGGCGCACCGCGCCGAGGTAGTTGCCGAGGTGGAACGAGTCGGCGGTCGGCTGGATCCCGGACAGCACCCGGGGTCGGGGTTGCGGCGGCGCGGCAGGTGAGGTCGGCACGGCAGGAATTCTCGCAGAGGCGGCTGTTCCCGCGATGGCCGCGTCAGGCCGCGCGCTCACCCGGGCGGGGCTCGACCGCCCGGCGCACGGCGACCACCTCGCGGCGGCGGTGGCGCAGCAGGCCGATGATCAGCCCGCCGAATCCGACCACGACGGCCGCGATGCCCACCGGGCCCGCCAGGCCGTAGGAGACGCTCTCCGCGGCCACCTTCTCGGCGGCCGCCGCGGATGCCAGGTCCGCACCGGCCACCAGCACCACGGGGACCAAGGCCATGACCACACTGATCCGAACCAGCTTGCTCGTCACTGCCGCCCGCGTGCGGGCGGCCTTCAGGGCAACTCGGTTGCGCACTGGTGCGCCTCCTGCGCTCTTCACCGTCGTAGTACCCCGGAAAGGGGTCATGGGACCGGAAAACCTACTGACCGTGGCGGCCCGTCGTGGCGCCGTTAGTCCGATCGGTCAACGCGATGGACAGTAGACCCGTCTGTGCGCGCGGTCACGCGGGGGGTGCGGCCGAACGGCCGCCCTCGATGTGCTCCGCCGTGGCCTCTGACGTGGCCTCTGTCGCGGGTGCTGTCGTCGACTCCGCGGGCCGCACCCAGCCCCGCCTTTCGCCCTCGTCGATGATCGACCGGGCGGCGGCGCCGAGGGGCGCGGACGCGTCCCCGATGTGTGCCTTGCGGGCGCGCACGTCGGCGGCGGTGATGCCGGGCGTGCGCCAGGTGCCGCCGCCGGCCATCCAGTTGAGCAGCAACGGCTCGAGGCGGTCCATCGCCTTGGCGAAGCGGGCCTCGGGCGTCTGCCGGGCCTCGAACTCGTCCCACAGCGCGCGCAGCTCGTCCGCCTGGTCGGCGGGCAGCAGGCCGAACAGCCGGTCCGCGGCGGCCCGCTCCCGCGCCTCCTGGGTCAGCGCGCCGACGTCGTCGTAGAGCGGCGTGTCGCCCGCGTAGATCTCGACGAGGTCGTGCACGACGACGAGCTTGACGGTGTGCCCGACGTCGACCGGCTCGTCGGCGTGCTCGGCCAGCAGGATGACCATGAGCGCGAGGTGCCAGGAGTGCTCGGCGTCGTTCTCCCGCCGGGACGCGGCCACCAGCGGCGACTGGCGCACGACGGTCTTGAGCCGGTCGACCTCGACGAGGAACGTGAGCTGGGCGGCGATGCGCGGGTCCAGCGCGGCGGGCAGCGGGTTGCGGTCGGTGAGCAGGGGTTCGCGGGCGACATCCACGCCTGCGACCCTCTCAACTACCCGCGCGGCGGGGCAACCGCGTTACCGTGGCCGGTCGTGAAGGTCACCGTCCTCGGCTCGTGCGCCGCCTGGCCCGAGCCCGGCCGCGCGTGCAGCGGTTACCTCGTGGAGCACGACGGCTTCCGGCTCGTCCTCGACCTCGGCTTCGCGACGCTGCCGCGGCTGCTGCGCCACTGCCCGGGCGGGGCCGTCGACGCGGTCGTGATCACCCACCGGCACAGCGACCACTGCGTGGACCTCAACGGCCTGCTGCGGGTGCGCCACCACGGCGAGCGGGTGCTGCCGCGGATCCCGCTGCTGTGCCCGCCGGACGTGGCGGAGCTGGTGGACACGCTCGAGCCGCGGCCGCGGCTGGCGGAGCTCTTCGACGTCCACGAGCTGCCCGGCAGCCACCGGGCCGGGCCGTTCCGGGTGGACGCGGTGGCGCTGCCCCACCACGTGCCTGCCGTGGGCATCCGGCTCACCACGGCGGACCGGACGCTCGCCTACACCGGCGACACCGGCCCGGACCCGCGGCTGGTGGAGCTGGGCGCGGACGCGGACCTCTACGTCATGGAGGCGACCTTGCAGGCCGAGCCTCCCGTGGGCGAGCCGCGCCACCTGCTGACCGCGCGCGAGGCGGGCCGGTTCGCGGCGGCGGCCGGGGCGCGGCGGCTGCTGCTCACGCACTTCTGGCCGGGCAGCGACCGCGGCGTGTCCCTACGGCAAGCGGCGGCGGAGTTCGGCGGCGAGGTGCTGGCCGCCGAGGAGGATCTGGTCGTGGCCTAGCCGCAGTCGCCCGCGACGGGCTTCACGTACTGGTTGGACACCCACTGGTCCGCCTTGAGCTGGCGGAAGCCGTTCTGCACTTCCTTGCCGGCGTCGGTCTGCTCGCCCTGGTGGAGCTCGCCGACCACGTTGCTGGGCGCCACCGATGGCGCGGACCGGATGTTGAGGCCGTCGACCGTCGCCTCGACGCGGCACTGCGCGGTGCTGGTCGAGGTGTCGGTGCCGTCCTTGCCCTCCTCGGCGCGCTTGTCCGAGCCCATGGCGTAGAGCCAGAGCACGCCGAGCAGCAGTGCCAGCGTGATCAGGGTGCGCTTGCCGGTCCATTTGATCTTCACTGGAACCGCTCCCTGCCCGATGTTGTCGCCTGCTCACCAGATATATCCCAGCCCGGTCCTGTTGGGAACGAGGACACCCGGCAAACCACTCGCAGGATGCAACGAGGTACGGCTGACCGCACGTTCCGTCACGGCACGTGCAGATGCGGTGGACGGCGCGTTCCGCCGCCGGTCGCGGGGAACGCGCCGTCCGCCGGTCACGCCATCCGCTTCTGCAGGTTCTCGTCGAGCGTCGCGAGGAACTCCTCGGTGGTCTGCCACTCCTGGTCCTTGCCGACGAGCAGGGCCAGGTCCTTGGTCATCTTCCCGCTCTCGACGGTCTCGATGATCACGCGCTCGAGCGTCTCGGCGAACTGGACGACCTCGGGCGTCGCGTCGGTCTTGCCGCGCGCCTCGAGGGCCCGGGTCCACGCGTAGATCGACGCGATCGGGTTGGTCGAGGTCGGCTTGCCCTGCTGGTGCTGGCGGAAGTGCCGGGTGACGGTGCCGTGCGCCGCCTCGGCCTCGACCTTGCCGTCCGGCGTCATCAGGACGGAGGTCATCAGGCCGAGCGAGCCGAAGCCCTGCGCGACGGTGTCGGACTGGACGTCGCCGTCGTAGTTCTTGCAGGCCCAGACGTAGCCGCCCTCCCACTTGAGCGCGGCGGCCACCATGTCGTCGATGAGCCGGTGCTCGTAGGTGAGGCCCGCGGCGTCGAAGTCGGCCTTGAACTCCGCCTCGAAGATCTCGGCGAACACGTCCTTGAACATGCCGTCGTAGGCCTTGAGGATCGTGTTCTTGGTCGACAGGTAGAGCGGGAACTTGCGCTCGAGCGCGTAGCGCATCGACGAGCGCGCGAAGTCCTCGATCGAACTGCGGTAGTTGTACATGCCGACCGCGACGCCGCCGCCCTCCGGGAAGTTCGCGACCTCGAACTCCATCGGCCGGCCGCCGTCGGCGGGCTGGTAGCTGATCGTCAGCGTGCCGGGACCGGGCACCTTGAAGTCGGTGGCCTTGTACTGGTCGCCGTGCGCGTGGCGGCCGATGATGATCGGCTTGGTCCAGCCGGGCACCAGTCGCGGGATGTTGGAGATGACGATCGGCTCGCGGAAGATCACGCCGCCGAGGATGTTGCGGATGGTGCCGTTGGGGCTGCGGTACATCCTCTTCAGGCCGAACTCCTCGACCCGCGCCTCGTCCGGCGTGATCGTCGCGCACTTGACGCCGACCCCGTGCCGGGCGATCGCGTTCGCGGCGTCGACGGTCACCTGGTCGTCGGTGGCGTCCCGGTGCTCGATGCCGAGGTCGTAGTAGTCGAGGTTGATGTCCAGGTACGGATGGATCAGCTTGTCCTTGATGAACTGCCAGATGATGCGGGTCATCTCGTCGCCGTCGAGCTCGACGACCGTCCCCTGGACCTTGATCTTCGCCATGAGCCGGTTTGCTCCTCTCGCGTCGTCATCGCGCGCGCGTGTGTCTGCTCAGCCGACCCAAACGGTACACGCGTACTGCTAGCCCTGCCCCACTGGCCGTACCGTGCGCGCGGCTCGTCTCACGACGGCCACTCGGTCGCGAGCATCGCGTAGACGATCTCGTCGGTCCACTCGCCCTTGACGAGCTCGTTCTCCACGAAGTGGGCCTCGCGGCGCATGCCCAGCTTCGCCATCAGCCGGGCCGACGCCTCGTTGCGGCCGTCGCAGCGGCCGATGATCCGGTGCAGGCCGAGCCCCTCGAAGCCCAGCCGCAGCATCTCCCGCGCGGCCTCGCGCGCGTACCCGCGGCCGTGGTAGTCCGGGTTGAACACGAAGCCGAACTCCCCCTGCTTGTTCGCCTCCGACAGCCACCACAGGTTCACGTCCCCGACCAGCTCGCCGGTCTCCCGCAGCAGCACCGCGAGGACCAGGACGTCGCCCTCCTTCTCCAGCAGCGTCATCGACGTGCGCCGCGCCAGCGCCGCCGCGGTCCCCGCGCGGTCGCGCACATCCCAGTACAGGTAGCGGGTGACCGCCGGCAGGCTCTGGTAGGCGTGCATCGCGTCGACGTCGTCCTCGGTGAACGGGCGCAGGATCAGCCGGTCGGTGATGATCGGGTACGAAGGTCGCAGCACACGGCCAAAGATAGCTAGCGCGGCAGGTACCGCAGGCGCCGTCGGCGGCGATTCTCCCGCGCGACGTTGCGCGCTACGCGAACGGACAGGGTCCCGAGGACGAGCGCGGCCATCTTTTTCATGCATCTCAGCATGGACACACGACCGCTCGATGTCGTCGCCGCGGGCGCGACACCCGGGGTGCGCCGGCCGGAGTAGCGCCGCCGGACTTCGTACTCTCCGCGAGGTATCCGCCGCCGTCGGCGGCCGTGCCATGATGACCGCATGGCGATCTGGCTCACCGAGAACCCCGAGGCCAACGAGCTGCTCGAGCGCGAGCCGCTGGCCCTGCTCGTCGGCATGCTGCTGGACCAGCAGATCCAGATCGAGATCGCGTTCCTCGGCCCGAAGAAGCTGCTCGACCGCCTTGGCTCGCTCGACGCGCAGACGATCGCGGACCACGACGAGGAGAAGTTCCTCGCCATCTGTGCCACCCCGCCGGCCATCCACCGCTTCCCCGGCTCGATGGGCAAGCGGGTCCAGGCGCTGTGCCGCGCCATCGTGGCGGAGTACGACGGCCGCGCCGAGCACGTCTGGACCCAGGGCGACCCGAACGGCGCCGAGGTCCTCAAGCGGCTCAAGGCGCTGCCCGGCTTCGGCGAGGTGAAGGCCAAGATCTTCCTCGCCCTGCTCGGCAAGCAGCGCGGGCTCGCCGCCGCCGGCTGGCAGAAGGCCGCGGGCGACTTCGCCACCCCCGGTTCGTACCTCAGCGTCGCCGACATCACGGACCCGGCGAGCCTCCAGCACGTGCGGGCGTACAAAAAGGAAATGAAGGCCGCGGCGAAGGCCGAAAAGGCCTAATCGGTGACCGCCGTCCGGCGGAATAACCATCAGTACACGACTCGACACTATTGGTCGTCGGGTAGCGCATACATTCCGCGTCGGCACGCGCAGCTCCGTTGAAACTTTTCGGTCTTCAGCGGTACACCGCGAAACAGCACCGGAACAGGTATTTGACTCCGTGACTTGCCCTGTTTACCGTTCCCCGCGGGTCCGGAGGGTAACTCGGGTGACGGAACCCAGGTTGTTGCGGTAACCCCTGCCAACGCCGGAAGGAAAGCGGACCGCGTGAAGAAGACCTCCATCCGGCGTGGCCGGGCTCACTCCATTCGGACGCGTGTACTCACCATCGCGCTCGTTCCCTGTTTCGTCTTTTTGCTCGCCGGTGTCGCGGGTGCCGGCTACCTCATCTACGACGCGGCGAAGACCCGGAGCCACTACAACCTCGCGAGCCAGACGCAGGACACGGCCCTGCCGCTGATCCTGTCGCTGCAGGAGGAACGCAGGCTCACGCTGCGCCGCCTGGCGAGCTTCGGCACCTTCCAGTCCGACCTGATCAAGCAGCGCGCGAAGACCGACGCGGTGGTCGGCCAGGTCGAGGCGAAGCTCCGCGAGCTGTCCGACATCGCGCCCGCCTCCGTGCGGCGCGACATCGCCGAGTTCTCCGCGCTGATGACCAAGCTGCCGGAGCTGCGTGCCCGCGTCGACGGCGGCCAAATCGGCGTCAGCGAGTCGTTCACCTTCTACAACCAGATCATCGACCAGTTCATCCAGGGCTCGCAGGGACTCGCGCTGTTCGCCCCGGACGCGCAGACCTCGTACGCGCAGCTGGTCGTCGCGCCGCTGCTGACCGGCGCCGACCTGATGCAGCGCGCGGACGCGCTGGCCGCGGCGAACGTGGTCGGCGGCGGCCTCACCGACATCGACTTCCGCACCTACCAGGGCCAGGTCAGCGCCTACCACCTGCAGCTGGACGAGTCGATGCCGCTCGCCAACCAGGACGTGCAGGACCAGTACGCGGCGCTGCGCAAGTCCTCGGCGTGGCAGCGGCTGGTGTCCGTCGAGGACACGCTGGTGCAGGGCAAGACCGCGCTCCCGGTGTCGGAGGACCTCTGGCGCGCGGCCGCGTCGGACGTCGGCACCGCGCTGATGAAGATGCTGTCCACGCAGAACGACCGCACCAACGCCGAGGCGCTGGACAAGGTCGACAACATGCTGATCCGGGCGATCATCGCGGGCGTGCTCGTGCTGCTGCTGGCGGCCGCCGTGTTCGTCATCGCCCTGCGGCTGTCCAGGCGGCTCATCGACCGGCTCACCCGGCTGCGGCACGAGGCGCTCGACCTCGCCGACCACAAGCTGCCCGAGCTGGTCGAGAAGGTGCGGGCGGGCGCGGACGTGCGCGTCGACGACTCGCTCAAGCTGCTCGACCACGGCCGGGACGAGATCGGCGAGGTCGCCGAGGCGTTCAACAAGGCACAGCAGACCGCGGTGTCCGCGGCCGTGCAGGAGGCCAAGACCCGCGAGGGCACCAACAAGGTGTTCCTCAACATCGCGCACCGCAGCCAGGTGATCGTGCACCGCCAGCTCAAGGTGCTCGACGAGGCCGAGCGCGGGCAGGAGGACCCGGAGCAGCTGGAGATGCTCTTCCAGCTGGACCACCTGTCCACCCGCGCCCGGCGCAACGCGGAGAACCTGATCATCCTCGGCGGCGGGCAGCCGGGCAGGCGCTGGCGCAACCCGGTGAGCCTCACCGAGCTGGCTCGCGGCGCGGCGGCGGAGACCGAGCACTTCGCCCGCGTCAAGATCGCGAAGCTGCCGCCGCGCGCGGTCAACGGCCCGGTGGTCGGCGACCTCGTGCACCTGCTGGCCGAGCTGATCGACAACGCCACGTCGTTCTCGCCGCCGGAGTCGCGCGTCGAGGTGCGCGGCAACGTCGTCGGCCGTGGCGTGGCGCTGGAGATCGAGGACCAGGGCCTGGGCATCGAGCCGGCGCGGATCGACGAGCTCAACACGATGCTCGCGAGCCCGCCGGACTTCGGGATCATGGCGCTGTCCACCGAGCCGCGGCTGGGCCTGTTCGTGGTCGCGCGGCTGGCGGCGCGGCACGGCATCTCGGTGTCGCTGCGCGAGTCGGCCTACGGCGGCACTCGCGCGATCGTGCTGGTGCGGGCCGAGCTGCTGGGCGACGTCGCGGAGACCGGCGAGCGGACCGTCGCGCGGACCGGCGAGCAGACCGGGCGGCACGACAAGCCCGAGCCGGTGAGGTCGACGGTCCGGCTGTCCATCCCGGTCACGGACCTGCCGCCGCTGCCGGTGGTCGAGGCGCGGCCCGGTGAGGACCTGTTCCGCCCGCAGCGGCCCGTCGAGCAACCGGCGAACGGCGGCCACACCAACGGCACGAACGGCACGCCCGCCCGCAACGGCGGGGGTACCAACGGTGCCCACGCCATGCCGGAGCCGCCGACGGTGACGGTGCGCCCCGCGCCGCCTTCTCCGCCATCCCTGCCGCCATCCCTGCCGTCGTTCCCCTCGCTGCCCCCGGTGCCACCCGCGCCGCGGCCGCCGCAGCCGGTGGGTCAGCTGGCGGGCGACCGTCCGCCGCTGCCGAAGCGCCGGCGCCAGCAGAACCTGGCGCCGCAGCTCCATGAGGAGCCGGCCGCCACCCGGCCGGAGGAGACGTTCCGCGAGGAGACGCCCGACCAGGCGCGCAGCCGGCTGTCGGCGTTCCAGCGGGGGACGAGGCAGGGCCGGGAGGCACCGGCCCCGGTCCACGACGGCGACAACACCACGGGGAGCGTGCGTAATGGCCAACACCGCGTTGAATGAGCTCGACTGGTTGCTCGACGAGCTCGTCAAGCGGGTCGCCGGGGTGGACCGGGCCGTCGTGCTCTCCGCGGACGGGTTGCTGATCGGCCGCTCCGGCAACCTGTCGGAGGCCGACGGCGAGCACCTGTCGGCGGTGGCGTCGGCGTTCCAGAGCCTGGCCCGCGGTACCGGCCGGCACTTCGGCGGCGGGCAGGTGCGCCAGACCCTCGTGGAGATGGACCACGCGTTCCTGTTCGTGACGGCGGCCGGGCACGGCACGTGCCTGGCGCTGCTGGCCGAGGAGACCGCGGACGTGGGGATGATCGCGTACGAGATGAACCTGATGGTCAAGCGCGTCGGCGCGGTACTGACGGCCAAGCCGCGCGAGGCCATGGGACGCCCGGTGCCATGAGCACCGGCACCGAGGCCTGGTTCGACGACCCGCTGGTCCGGCCGTACGCCGTGACCGGCGGGCGGACGAGATCGAGCACGCTCGGGCTGGACCTGATCACGCTGGTGGTGGCGTTGCGCACGCCGGCGGACGTCGACCTGGAGCCCGAGCACGCGAAGACGCTGGAGGTCTGCCAGCAGCCGATCTCGGTCGCCGAGGTGTCGGCCAAGCTCAACCTGCCGTTGCAGGTGGTGAAGGTCGTGCTGAGCGACCTGATCATCCAGGGCCTGGTGATCTTCCGGTCCGCGAACACGACGAACGAAAGTCCGAGTCAACAAGTACTGCAGGCGGTTCTCGATGGCATCAGAAGGCTCTGACCGGCGGCTCAGCTCGGCGGTGAAGATCGTCGTAGCGGGCGGCTTCGGCGTCGGCAAGACGACGCTCGTCGGTTCGGTGAGCGAGGTGCCGCCGCTGCGCACCGAGGAGCTGATCACCGAGGCGTCGTCCGGAGTGGACGATCTGGCGGGCGTGGAGCGGAAGACCACGACGACGGTGGCGCTGGACTTCGGCCGGATCACCATCAACCCGGAGCTGATCCTGTACCTGTTCGGCACGCCGGGCCAGGACCGCTTCTGGTTCATGTGGGACGAGCTGGCCCTCGGCGCCCTGGGCGCGGTGGTGCTGGCCGACACGCGCCGCCTGGACTCCTGCTTTCCGGCGGTGGACTTCTTCGAACGCCGCCGCCTCCCGTTCATCGTGGCGGTGAACTGTTTCGACAACGCGCACCGCTACGGCACCGAGGAGTTGCGCGGCGCCCTGGACCTGGACCCGCGCGTCCCGGTCCTGCTGTGCGACGCCCGCCACCGCGACTCGAGCAAGCAGGTCCTGATCACCCTGATGCACCACGTGATGGCCGAGGCCCGCCTGGCCCGCACCCACTGACAGGGTGGGGGCTTGCGTTTCCCGCGTTCTGCACGCGCGCGCTCTTACGCTTTTGGCTTTGTGCGGTGGTTTTCTGCGTCGGCCTTCGTTTCCAGGTAGTGGCGTTCCGGGAGGCCCGGGGTCAGCTCGGTCAGGGCCCGCTTCGGGCCGCGGAACGAGCCGCGAAGACGAGCATCAGTGCGAGCACACACCAGCCACCTCGCCGTCGTCCGGCAGGCGCGTGCGGAGCCGGCGGGTCAGCCGGATCGCCTCCGCGGACAGCTCCACCCGGCGCGGCTCCTCGCCCGCCGACGCCGTGTAGCCCTCGTTGAAGATCAGGTACAGCACGTGCGGCACCGCGCTCAGCCGCTCGGCGCGCTCACCCGGCGGCGGCATCGAGAACCCGGCGCCATTGATCCGCGCCTTCGCGCGGCTGATGCGCTGCGCCACTGTCGGTTCCGGCATCAGGAACGCGCGCGCGATCTCGGGCGTCGTCAGCCCGCCGACGGCCCGCAGGGTCAGCGCGACCTGCGACGAGGTCGTCAGCTCCGGATGGCAGCACAGGAAGCGCAGCGCCGGCGAGTCGTCGACGTCCGGCACGTCCGTCGCGGGCACGTCCATCGTGAACACGGCTTCGGGTTGTCCCGCATCCCTTCCGCGGGCCACTGCGTCGACGCCGCGAGCAGCGCCTCCTGCACGGCGTCCTCGCATGCGTCGAAGTCGCCGTACCGCCGCACCAGTGCGGCCAGCACCCGCGGCGCGAGCTCGCGCAGCAGTGCCTCCACGCCGCGATGCCAGTCCCGCGAGGTTCGTGACCGGCCGGACCTCGACCAGCCCCAGGAACGCCTCCGGCACCTTCGCCGCGATCTCCACGGCGCGGTCCATGCTCGCGCACTCGACCAGGTAGAGCGGCTCGGACGCGATCATCTCGCCGAAGAGGCCAGCTCCTTGTCCAGCGCCTCGTACGCGCCGAGCCCCTGGGCGCGCTGCTCGGCTGAGAACGTGTCCCAGAGCGCGCGCGACTACGGGTTGCGGTAGATCAGGATCAGGTTCTTCACTGGCCGATCCTGTCACCGTGATGTCGAATTGGGCGGCTCCGCAACTACGTCCATGGCGAGGGACCGAGAAAAGGAGATCCACCATGTTCGAGCACACGAAGGCGTTCAGCGGCTTCTCCGTGGACGACATCGCGACGGCCAGGCGCTTCTACGCCGAGACGCTCGGCCTGCGCGTGTCGGAGGCGAACGGCATGCTGACGCTGCACATCGAGGGAGACCGGGACACCCTGGTCTACCCGAAGCCCGACCACACGCCGGCCGCGTACACGATGCTGAACTTCCCCGTCGCCGACATCGAGGCCGCGGTGGACAAGCTGACCGCCCGCGGCGTCGTGTTCGAGAAGTACGACGGCCTCGACGAGCGAGGCGTCTACCGCGGGATCGGCCCGCTGATCGCATGGTTCCGCGACCCGGCCGGCAAC
The DNA here is from genome assembly GCA_035995025.1 of Actinophytocola sp. Lineage (GTDB taxonomy): Bacteria > Actinomycetota > Actinomycetes > Mycobacteriales > Pseudonocardiaceae > Actinophytocola. The sequence goes on along the minus strand of DASYKY010000079.1, from coordinate 118,715 downwards.
ATCATCTCGGTGCTACAGGAAGCCTGACATCACATCCTCGGGCCCGGCCCAGCACCGGGCAGCGCTCGTAGAACGTGGTGAACGCACCGGCCAGCCCGTGGAGGTACGCGCACAGCCGGTGCGGTTCGAGCGTCTCCACCACGTCGGCGACGACCGTCGGCAGGCCGAGCAGCGCGAGGGCGAGCTCCCGCTCGGCGGGCTCGGCGACGATCACCGGCCCGGGTTCGGAGCTCGCGCGGCGGACGATGCCGTGCGCGGCTTGGGGTGTTGACCTGCGGGAATCGGTCGCGCGGAAGTCTTGGGGGAAACTGTAGAGGGCGCGTAGCGTGCTTCGACGTTCCCACGATGGCGCCCGATCGCGGCCGCCGCCAGTGAGGAGTAACACCGTGAAGTACATGCTGCTGATGACCACCGCCCCCACCGGCCACCCGCCCATCACCGAGTGGGACCCCGTCGACGTCAAGGCGCACATCGAGTTCATGCAGGACTTCGGGCAGCGCCTCGTCGACTCCGGCGAGCTCGTCTCCGGCGAGGGGCTGGCCGTGCCGGACGACGCGAAGATCGTCTCCGCGCGGGACGGGGCCGCGCCCGCGATCACCGACGGGCCGTTTCCCGAGTCCAAGGAGTTCCTCGCCGGCTACTGGATCGTCGACGTCGACAGCGGCGACCGCGCGGTCGCGATCGCCGCGGCGGCGTCCGCGTCGCCCGGGCCCGGCGGCGTCAAGCTGAACCAGCCGATCGAGGTCCGCCAGGTGATGGGCGCGCCCGACGTCGAGCTGTGACCGCATCCGGCACCCGCGTCGAGGACCTGCTGCGTGAGCTCGCGCCGCAGGTCCTCGGCGCGCTCATGCGCCGCTACGACGACTTCGCGGCCGCCGAGGACGCCGTGCAGGAGGCGCTGATCGCCGCCGCCGAGCAGTGGCCGCGCGACGGGCTGCCCGGCTACCCGCGCGGCTGGCTCATCCAGGTCGCGTCGCGGCGGATGACCGACCAGCTGCGCAACGAGAAGGCACGGCGGCGCCGCGAGGACGTCATCGCCGCGCGGCCGGTGCCGGACACCGACGGGCCGGACACCGACGACACGCTGGTCGTGCTGTTCATGTGCTGCCACCCGGCGCTCAAGCCGGCGGCGGCCATCGCGCTGACGCTACGGGCGGTCGGCGGTCTCACGACGGCGGAGATCGCGTCCGCGTTCCTCATCCCCGAGGCGACGATGGCGCAGCGGATCAGCCGGGCGAAGCAGAAGGTCAAGTCGTCGGGCCTGCCGTTCCGGCTGCCGACCGACGCCGAGCGGCCGGCGCGGCTGCGGCTGGTGCTGCACGTGCTGTACCTGATCTTCAACGAGGGCTACACCGCGACCGCCGGCCCGGCGCTGCACCGGGTCGAGCTGTCCGCGGAGGCGATCCGGCTCGCGCGGGCCGTGCACCGGCTGCTGCCCGGCGAGAGCGAGGTGGCCGGGCTGCTCGCGCTGATGCTGCTGATCGACGCGCGGCGGCCGGCGCGCACGCGGGCGGACGGGACGCTCGTGCCGCTCACCGAGCAGGACCGGTCGCGGTGGGACGCCGGCCTGATCGCCGAGGGCATCGCGCTGATCACCGCGACGCTGCCGAAGGGACCGACCGGGCCGTACCAGGTGCAGGCGGCGATCAACGCCGTGCACGACGAGGCGGCCGACGCGGCGGACACGGACTGGCCGCAGGTCCTGGCGCTGTACGGGGTGCTGGAGCGGGTGTCGGACAACCCGATGGTGACGCTGAACCACGCGATCGCCGCGGCGATGGTGCACGGGCCCGCGCGAGGGCTGGAGTTGCTGGAACCGTTGGTGGACAAGCTGTCCGGGCATCACCGGCTGCACGCCGTGCGCGCGCACCTGCTGGAGATGTCCGGCAACGACGCCGCCGCGCTCGAGGAGTACCGGCTCGCGGCGAACAGGACGACGAGCACGCCGGAACGCCACTACCTGATGCACCGCGCAGCACAGCTGGCCCGCTGATACGGGGACGACCCGCGCGCATGCGCGCGCGGGCAGAACTCACCTACCGAAAGCCCCACCCTCTCCGGGGGGCCACCCACGTCCCAGCGTACCCGGAAGGCGGTGGGAGCCAAGGGAAGCGGCTTGCCTGTGGACAACTCCGCGGTGCGAGTGGCGGATCCGACCGGGCCCCGGCATCCACATAGGACACCGGGGCCGTGGACCGATCAGGGCTTGCGACCCACGAAAGCCGCGCTGCACTGCTCCACCTGGTTCAGCGGGCGCAGCTTCGGGCCGTCCGGCCACCACAGGTCCGACAGCTCCAGGTCGCCCGGCTTGCCCGGTCCCGGGGAGATTATCTCCAGCCCCGGCATGAACGCGAGAAGCTGCTCACGGGTCCGGAACTTGCCCGAACCCATCGGGCTGTGCACGAAGACCTCTTCCATCTTGCGTGCCAGCGCCGAGTGCTCCGGTGTCTCCGGGTCGAAGAAATGCGACATCGCGACAAAACTGCCGGACGGGAGCGCGTCGATGTACTCCTTCATCAGGTCCGCGCCGTTGTCCTTGGTGTAGTGGTGCAGCGTGCCGATGTGCAGCAGGGCCATCGGCTTGGTGAAGTCCAGATGTTTCTGGACGATCTCACTGTTCAGCACCTCTTCCGGCCGGAAGATGTCGGCCGACACGAAATGCGTGAAGTCGTTGTCCGTCAGCAGTGCCTGGCCGTGCGCGATCACCACCGGGTCGTTGTCGACGTACACGACCCGGGCATCCGGGTCGATGCGCTGGGCGATCTGGTGCGTGTTCTCCGCGGTCGGCAGTCCGGATCCGCAGTCCAGGAACTGGCGGATTCCGCCCTGGTCGGCCAGGAAACGCACCGCGCGGGTCAGGAAGTTGCGGTTCGACCACGCGAGATCGTTCACCTCGGGCGCCACGCGCGCCACCTGCTTGAGCACGTCACGGTCGATCTCGTAATTGTCCTTGCCCCCCAGCGCCGCGTCGTACACCCGGGCGATGCTCGCCCTCGTCGGATCGACCCCGACGGGCACCGAACTCGGCGCCTCGTACTTGGACGCGGTCCCAGACATCGCAAAACCTCACAACCGGTTCGAGCTGCAGCGGACCGAACAAGCGTATCGGCGCCCCGGGGGCCGGTAAACGTGGTGGGCAAGCACCGAAACGCCCGTGCAGATGCACATGCGCAGGTAGCAAGGGCCGTGGCCAGCGCCATGCGGATCATCGAAAGTCACCCATTCGGTCTAGCAGCGACGGGGAGCTGAACCCGTGGTGGATTTCCAGCGGGGTCCGCCAGATGGATCACCTGCTTTCCGGCGAAGGCACGCTCATTCCTGAGTGTCGCTACGCGGGCGACGCGGAAGGGCACGCCGACCCGGAGCTGATCGACATCGCCCGGGTCGTCGACCGGCTCACGATCGTCGTCATCCGCATCCGCAGCACCGGCGGCGACGTGGTGCTGAACGACCTCGACAGCCCCGTCGAGCTCACCTTCGGCGACCGGGAGATCTGGAACGCGCGCATCTCCGACGCCACGTGCCCGAGCACCGCGCCGGTCTCGTCAACAGCCTCGAGTTCATCCGCGCCGACGCCGAGCCGCGGCAGCAACCGGTGCCCCGAGCCGGTCGCCGAGCCCGCGCCGCCGACCAGCATCCGCCTGGACTCCGCGCTTTCCCTGCGTGCCAAGGAGAAGTTCAAGGACGAGCGCACCGTGCGCCGCGCGACCTGGCCGCTCATCACCGCCGGCCTCGGCATCCTGCTCGTCGGCTCACGGTCTCGCCGACGAGGCCACCACCGAGCTCGTCCCGCAGCCGATCGCGGTCGTCGTCTACGCCATGGTGGTCAACGAGTCCGCTGGTCTGGACCAGCTGCCGCCGACCAGGTCCGCGGCATCTACACCGGGGCGCTACCGCGACTGGAACCAACGATGCCAAGGCCGCGCGCTGGCCGCTCAAGATCCCTCGATTCGGCCGCCTGTACCCGGACGTCAGCGGCATCTCCGCCGGCTATCCCTTGTGGACAATCGAGTACCTGTACACCAAGGGCGGGCCCGCGTCGGCAAGGACGGCCGGACATTTCTGCTTTGCCGGAAACAACTAGCGGCGAAGGCTGCGTGTGCCCGCATACCCGCTCAGCACCGCGACCACGCCGAGCGTCACGGCCAGCACGAGCGGCCATATCTGCGACGTGCTTATTGCGAGCAGAAAGTTGAGCACGCAACCGGCGAGATAAAGCGCGGCGAGCGCGAACCAGCCCAGGGCCGGATGCAGCAGTACGTTGCGTGCCCGACTGTGCGGACGGTGACGAAGCATCGGCCGCACCTCCAGAGCTGATATTCAGTGGAATCGCGCCACTCCGGGACTGAGTTACCGCAAACCGGATTTCGATCGGATCACCGAGCCGCTTTTGCGACGAAGACCACATCCGGCTCGCCGCGCGGCACCGGAACGGAGAGGGCCTCCACGTCGGCGAACATCTCCGCGAGCCGCGCGGCGAACGCCTCGCTCGCGCCCGCGCTCCACACCGCGAGCACGCCACCGGGCGTCAGCGCACCCGCCACCATCGCGAGACCGGAGTCGTCGTACAGCCCCGCGTTCCCGTCCGTGACGGTCCATTCCGGACCATTGTCGATATCGAGACAGATTCCGTCGAACGGCCCGGCGCCGGGCAGCCAGGCGAGCAGGTCGGCCTCGACGCACCGCGCTCGCGGGTCGGCCAGTGCGTCGCCGTGCCATGCCCGCAGCGGGCCGCGGTTCCAGTCGATGACCGCGCGCTCCCGTTCCACGACGACGACCTCGCCGACCCGTGGGTGGTCCAGGGCCGCGCGCAGCGAGAAGCCGACGCCCAGCCCGCCGACCAGCAGGCACCCGCCGGCCCGCATGCGGTCGGCGACCGCGGCGACCATGAGCCGCTCGGACTCGCCGTTGCGGGTATCCATGAGGAAGACACCGTTCGCGATGATCTCGAAGTCGGCGCCGGCCCGGCGCAGCACCAGCTCGCCGCAGACACCGGTGAGCCGGTCGACGACGGCACCGGCCACGGGTTCTTCGCGCACCGGACCACCCTAGGTCCGCGGCGCCGACGGGCGGCGCCTTCCCGGCGTCCAGTGCCGGGAAGGCGCCCCGACCGTGCGCCCGGTCAGACTCGGGTGAGCTCGTCGATCAGGCCGTCGACGTCGAAGTGGTCGGACTCGGCGCCGAACGGCACGATCCGCTCGGTCGCCGCCAGGAACGAGGCGACACCCTCGTGCTCCAGCTCCAGCTCGGCGTAGCCCTCCGGGGACTCGATCTCCACGACCAGCATCGTGAGGTCGCCGGTCTCGGTCTCCGGGTGCAGCCGCACGTCGCCGACGCCGGCCGGCCCGCGCAGCCCCTCCCCGAGCAGGTCGCGCGAGAATGCCCATTCGACCCAGCGGTCGCGCTCGGTCTGGAACGCCGCGGTCACCGTGAACGGCTGGTCGGCCCGGTAGGACCAGCGCGATCGAACCGGCGTGCTGCCGTCATACAGCGCCACGAGCTCGGCGTGGATGGCTTCGGTTGTCATGTCTGGCCCTCCTCCTCGATCCGCAATGCGCGCGGGTCGGTCGTGGGAGAGATCGACCAGAAGTGCTGGTCATGATGCGGAAGCCGAAATGTTCACGCGATAAGGTGTGAACGGGCACATACGGCTAACGCTCGACCAGCCGATTCAGATAAGCCCGAGACCTCGAACGGCGTCGCGCTCCTCCGCGAGCTCGGCGACCGACGCGTCGATCTTCGACCGCGAGAAGTCGTCGATCTCCAGGCCCTGGATGATCTCCCACTTGCCGCCGGCGCAACGCACCGGGAACGAGGAGATCAGGCCCTCCGGCACGCCGTAGGAGCCGTCGGACACCACGGCCATCGAGGTCCAGCCGGTGCCGTTGACCCAGTCGTGGACGTGGTCCACGGCGGCGTTGGCGGCCGAGGCGGCCGAGGACGCGCCGCGCGCCTCGATGATCTCCGCGCCGCGCTTGGCGACCCGCGGGATGAAGGTGTCGCGCACCCAGGCGTCGTCGTCCACGACGGACAGCGCCGGCCGGCCGTTGACCAGGGCGTGCTGCAGGTCGGGGTACTGGGTGGCCGAGTGGTTGCCCCAGATGGACATCTGCTCGATGTCGGTGACCGACACCCGCAGGTGGTTCGCGAGCTGGGACAGCGCGCGGTTGTGGTCAAGTCGGGTCATGGCGGTGAACCGGTCGCCCGGCACGTCCGGCGCGTGTGCCTTGGCGATCAGCGCGTTGGTGTTGGCCGGGTTGCCGACCACGAGGATCCGTACGTCGTCGGCGGCGCCGGCGTTGATGGCCTCGCCCTGCGGCTTGAAGATGCCGCCGTTGGCCTCGAGCAGGTCGCCGCGCTCCATGCCCTTGGTACGCGGGCGGGCGCCGACCAGCAGGGCGACGTTCACGCCGTCGAACGCACGCTTGGCGTCGTCGGTGATGTCGATGCGGGACAGGAGCGGGAACGCGCAGTCGTCCAGCTCCATCGCGGTGCCCTCGGCCGCCTTCAGCGCCGGCGTGATCTCCAGCAGCGACAGCTCGACGGGCGTGTCCGGCCCGAGGAGCTGCCCGGAGGCGATGCGGAACAGCAGTGCGTAGCCGATCTGGCCGGCGGCACCGCTGACGGTGACCTTGACGGCAGCCTTGCTTGCCACGGGGAAGATCCTCCCGACGAGATGACGAATCCGGTGGTGGGAGGCTAGCAACCGGCAAACCCGGCGGCACCGCAGGGAGCGCACCGTCACACGCGTCAGTGCGGCAGCTGGAAGCCCTCGATCGTGAGCGCCACGGCCATCACGCAGACGCCGAAGCCCGCGTAGGTCAGCACGTCCACGCCGCGGCCGCGGATCGCGATCAGGCCGGCCTGCTCGTCGCGCAGCAGCGCGCGCAGCGCCGCCGCCATGATCAGCGCGGCGCCGATCAGCACGGTGCCCTGCCGCCAGTGGTACAGCAGGATCCGCAGCAGGCCGAGCAACACCACGGCCAGCACCAGCGCGAACGGCAGGTGAACGAGGACCGGGTGGCGGCGGCGCTGCGGCGTGGTCACTTCGACAAGCTCCGTTCGGTGCTGATGCTCACTTCGACAAGCTCCGTTCGGCCGCTGTCACCGTGTTCGCCAGCAGCATCGCCACGGTCATGGGCCCGACGCCGCCGGGCATCGGCGCCAGGTAGCCGGCCCTCCCGGCCACGTCCGGGTGGACGTCGCCGATCAGCCCCTGGTCGGTGCGCGTGATGCCGACGTCCAGCACCGTGGCGCCCGGCCGGATCATGTCGGGCGTGATCAGCGCGGGGTTGCCGGCGGCCGCGACGACGATGTCCGCGCGGCGGGTCTCGGCGGCGAGGTCCTTGGTGCCGGTGTGGCACAAGGTGACCGTGGCGTTCTCGCTGCGACGGGTCAGGAGCAGGCCCAGCGGCCGGCCGACGGTCACGCCGCGGCCGACTACCGTGACGGCGGCCCCGGCGATCGGCACGTCGTAGCGCCTGAGCAGCTCGATGATGCCGAGCGGCGTGCACGGCAGCGGGCCGGTCTCGCCGAGGACCAGCTTGCCGAGGTTCATCGGGTGCAGGCCGTCGGAGTCCTTCGCCGGATCGACCCGCTCGAGCGCGGCGCCCGCGTCGAGGTGGCCGGGCAGGGGCAGCTGGATGAGGTAACCCGTGCAGGCAGGGTCGGCGTTCAGCTCGTCGATGACCTCGTGCAGCTGCGCCTGCGTGGTGTCCGCGGGTAGGTCGCGGCGGATCGAGGTGATGCCGACCTTCGCGCACGCGTTGTGCTTGCCGCGCACGTAGGAGTGTGACCCCGGGTCGTCGCCGACGAGGATCGTGCCGAGCCCGGGCACCACGCCGTTGCCGGCGAGCGCGGCGACGCGCCTGCTCAGGTCGTCGAAGATGGCGTTGCGGGTCGCCCTGCCGTCCAGGATCGTCGCGGTCACCCGGCCATCCTCTCATCGCGCTCGCGGGGCCTGATCGCGGCGATGCCCACCGCCACCATGGTGATCGCCGTGCCGATCACGCTGCTCGCGCCGAGCCCGCCCGTGGTCGGCACGACGACGTCCAGCAGCACCGCGCCGGTCAGCTGGCCGGCCACCGACGCGAGGCCGAGCAGCAGCACGCCGGTGAACCGCACGGCCGCGACCGCGGTGAGGATCGTGATGATCCCGAGCGGCCCGCCGACGTAGTACCACCACACCGCGGGCAGCGCGCCCGGCAGTCCGCGCGCGATCAGGTCGACCGCCGCGGCGAGGAGCAGCGCCACGGTGCCGACGGAGAAGTTCACCAGCGTCGGCACCACGACGTTGTCGGACTCGACGCGCACCAGGCCGTTGACGGCCGCCTGCCAGGCGAGGCCCAGACCGGCGACCCCGGGCAGCAGCGCCCACCACAGGCCGCCCGCCTCGACCGCTGAGTGGTCGGACACCGCGATGACCACCGCGACCACCGCCAGCGCCGCGCCTGCCGCACGCGGCAACGTCACCGGCTGCGGCGCCGCGGGCCCGAGCCCCGCCCGGTCGACGGCCAGGCTGGCCACGACCTGCCCGGCGACGACGGCGATGGTGAACACCGCGACGCCGAGGATCGCGACGGTCAGCCCCTGGCACGTCACGAGGAAGGCCCCGCACGTGCCGCCAAGGCACTGCCAGAAGCGCAGCCGCCCGGCGCGTACGCTGGTCCGGAGCCGGACCAGCCCGGCGCGGGCCGATGGGGTCACGGCCACGGCCGTGACCAGCAGGACGGTGCCGATGCCGAAGGAGATGAGCGCGGCGAACACACCGTCGTGCATGACGTGCCCGAGCTGGCCGTTGACCCGGCCCTGAACGGCTAGCGTCACCCCGCCGACCGCGGCGAGGACGGCGCCGGCAACCCGTACGCGTGCGGGTGGATGGTGTGGTGAGGAGATCACGTGTGCACATCCTCGCCCACGACCTTGCGGCAGTGGTCGGTGGCCAGGTAGAGAGCTTGCTGAGCCGCTGTCGAATCGACAAGGGAAGATGTGAGCGTGGCACAACCGACCCAGCTAACCCCGACCGAGCAGGACGCCCTGGTCAAGCAGATCGGGCTGGCGATGCTGCGGGTCGCGCCCGACGACTGGGAGCAGCTGACCGTCGACTACCGCGCGGTGGGCCGCTACTCCGAGGCGGTGGGCAAGGTCGTCTACGCGGACGGCACCGCCGAGACGTGGACGATGCCGCCGGACCTGCAGGGGCTGTTCGCGCGGCTGCGCGGGGGCATGTACCGCGAGGGGCGCGGGACGTGGTTCAACGCGCGGTACCGGCTGGACCACCCGTCCTCGTACAACCTCGAGTACGACCGCGAGGAGCCGCACTGGGACCTCCCGCCGCCGCCCGCGGCGTACCCGGACGACATGCGGATGTTCCCGCGGTCGGACGACAACGTGCCGGGCTGGCTGCGCCGCAGGCTGGCCGCGCCGCCACCGCCGCCTCTGCCACGCTTCCGGGTGGCCCGGATCTTCGACGGCCCCGGGGCGGTGGTCAACCGCCCGCCGGTGTCGCCGGACGAGGTTCGTGACCTGCTGGACTACCTCGACGCGGCGCCGCTGACCGGACCCGCGCGCGGGTACGACGTCGACCGCATGGACCCCGAGGGCCGGCCGTCGGTGCCGGTCGCGTTCCACACGGACGGCACGTGGATCTGGCCGGCCGCGGTGAACTTCTACCTGCGTCAGCACGACGTGCCACCGGAGCAGGAGCTGGTCGACCACGTCGCGCGGCAGCGCTTCGAGCTGCCGCCGGTGGACGACGGGACCCGCGCCGCGGCGGCCGCGTTCCTGGGCGCCGGGCCCGGGCCTGGTGGACCCGGTCGCGGTCCTGGTCCCGGGCCGGGCGGGCCTGGTGGCGGGCCACCGCGGGCCTCCGGGCCGACGCGGGCGATGCCGATGCCCGGTGGTCCCGGCCCTGGCGGTCCGGGTCCCGACGGTCCTGGTGGACCTGGCGGTCCTGGCGGTCCTGGTGGACCACCGCCTCCGCCCCTGGTCACCAAGGTCATCCCGCCGCCCGTTCCGGTGTCGCCGCCGGAGCCGGCCGGGTCGACGCCGCAGGCCGCGCTGCCGTCGCAGGGTCCGCCCGGGCGGACGATCGACGCGTTGCGGTCACGGCTGTCGGACCTGGGCGTGCCCCAGGGGGCGTTCCGGATCGGTCCGCCGACGGGGCGGGCCTGGACGATGGAGCAGACCGAGGACGGCTGGCGGGTCGGCTGGTACGACCGGGCCTTCGTGGCGCCCGCGATGTTCGAGGACGTCGCGGACGCGTCGGCGTTCCTGCTGGGCAAGCTGATGATGGACGCGGAGCGCAACCGCGGGGTGGCCGGGCCGGTGCACGTGATGCCGGCCCAGCACCCGATGGTCGGCGACCGCCTCGGCACGGAGGACGCGGAGCGGAACGCCCTGAGCTCGGACGAGCCGATGCGCCCGAGCGAGGAGCTGGAGGTGCCGCCGCCGGTCGCGATGACGCCCCCGCCGCAGTACGCGCCCGACGGCTTCGGCGCCGGCTACGCGCCCGACGCCGAGCCCGGCTACGGCACGCCCGACGGCTTCGGTCCCGGGGCGCCGGACGGGTTCGGCCCGGGCTTCGGCCCGTCGGGTGGCGGCGCTCCCGCGCCGCCCGGCTACGGCCCGCCGGACGTGGGCCGACCCGAACCCGACTCGGGCCGCCACGGCCGGCACGGCCGCCGCGACGCGGAGGCGCCGAGCAACGGCCGGGCGCCATTCGCCCAGCCGGACGGTTTTCAGCCCGACGGCCTTCCCGTCCGGCCTGAGCCGGCCGGTGTGGGCGGGACCGGGTTCGACCAGCCGGACGCGCCGTTCCGCCAGCAGCGGGAGCCGCTCGGCGCCGGCCCGCGGGGCGAGTCAGCGCTGGAGCGGACCGAGTTCGCCCGGCCGGACGCGCTGCTGGCCGACTCGCCGCCCGCGGGCTTCGAGCGTCCCGACCTGGCGTCTCCGCGTGCCGGGTTCGAGCGTCCCGACCTGGCGTCTCCGCGTGCCGGGTTCGAGCGCCCGGACATGGCGTCGCCACGCGCCGGGTTCGAGCGTCCCGACATGGGCCGGCCGGGCATGGCGTCGCCACCGGGAGGGTTCGAGCGGCCGGGACCGGTTCGTCCGGACTCTCCGCGGCCGGCGCCGATGCGCGGCGAGCAGGCGACCACGGTGGCCCAGCCGCCGCCCGCCCGTTCGGCTGCCGCACCGGCGTCCGGAGACTGGCCGATCAGCCCGCTGCCGGGCGAGCCGCCGCTTACGCTGTTCCGCGGCAAGCGGCTGGTGGAGCTGGAGCCGGGCACCGAGATCGACCGCTTCGGCGACCAGGACGGCAACCTCGTGTACGCGCTCGGCACGCCGTTCAGGGAGCGGTCGCTGGTGCCGGAGTGGGTGGACCGCCCGTACCGCGTTTACCAGGTGCGCCAGCCGGTGCAGGTTCTGACCGGCGCGGCGATCCCGTGGTTCGACCAGCCGGGCGGCGGGACGGCGTACCTGCTGCCCGACGCGATCGGTGAGCTGGTCGCGCTCGGCAGGCTCGTGGAGGTCAGCGGCCGGGAGCGCCCACCGGGCTGACCGGCGGTGTCGATTGCGCGGCGCGCCGAGCGCGCGCCGGGCTAGGCGGACGTGTCGATGCGCAGTCCGTGCGCGGCGGCGAAGGCGACGGCGGTGTCCAGGTCGACCAGGGCGCCCGCGAGCTTGGCGTGGGTGAGGCCGGTGGCGTCGATCTTGGCGCCGCGCAGGTCGGCGCCGTCGAACTTGGTCTCGGCCAGGCGCGCGCCGGTGAGGTCGGCCTCGCGGAGGTCGGTGTCGCGCAGGTCGGCGCGCACAAGGTTCGCCTCGCGGAAGCGCAGGCCGGACAGGTCCGTCTTGCGCAGCCCGGCCTCGGTGAGGCTGGCCAGCGTGAGGTCGCTGTCGGTGACCTTCCACGGCCGGAACCGGCATTCGACGAACGTCGAGCCGAGCAGGCTGCAGCCGGTGAACTCGGTCTCGGTCAGCGTGGTGCGGGAGAAGGTGCACGTGCGGAAGGCGCTGCCGCTGTGCTTGGACTCGCCGAGGTCGGCGCGGGTGAAGTCGCAGTGGTCGAAGGTGCAGCCCTTGGTGGTGAGGCCGCGCATGTCGGCTTCCACGAAGGTGCAGTCGGCGAACTGCCGGCCGGCCCACTCCTGGCCGGCGAGCATCGCGTCCCGGTAGTCCTCGCCCCGTTCGGTCATGGGGGCACTCTAGGGAACGACCACGACAGGCCGGCGCGCGTCGTTGACGAGCGAGCGCGCGACCCCGCCGCCGCGCCCCACGACGATGCAGTCCGCCCGCCGATCCGCGGCGACGGCCTCCAGCCCGTGCGCGGGATCGCCGCGGTAGTGGACGAGCTCCCACTGCACGCCGGAGACGTCGAGGTAGGCGGCGGCCGCCTGGTGCAACTCCTCGACGAACGCACCGGCCGCCTCCGCGGCGGTCGCCATCCCGATCGGCGACCAGTAGGCGGGTCCGGTGATCACCTCGACGTAGACGAGCACGAGCCGCGCCCGCTCACGCCGGGCGAGCCCGCTGGCCCAGGCCGCGGCATGCAGCGCCCGGTCCCCGCCGTCGACACCGACGACGATGACGGCAAGCCCATCCTTGCCGATCTCGAAATCGCTTCGGCGCGACACCTTTCGGATCTTAGAACCGTTGCCCGGCATGAAGATAGCGACCAACGGCCCGAGTCAGGTGGTGCTAGCGAAAGTCGCGGGACCTGGCGGGGATGCTCAGGTCCAGTGGTTCCAGGTGGTCGGCGAGGAGGCTGGTGACGCCTTCCGCGCTTTCCACCATGCCGCGGACCAGCAGCGCCGACGAGTTTCGTGCCGTGCGGCGGTAGCGCGTCCACAGGCCCTGGGAGCAGATCACGTTCAGCATTCCTGTCTCGTCCTCCAGGTTGATGAACGTGACGCCGCCGGCCGTCGCCGGGCGTTGCCGGTGGGTCACCGCGCCGCCCACCAGGATCCGTGTCGCGTTGTCCTTTGTGGAGATCTTGTTGATCGGAACGGCGCCGCGCTCGGTCAGGTGCGTTCGGAGGAACTCGGTCGGGAACGAGTTCGGGGACAGGCCCGTCGCCCACACGTCGGCGGCCGCCAGCTCCAGTGGGGTCATGCCGGGTAACGACGGCGCGGTCGCACCCACCGTGGTGCCCGGCAGCCGGTCCGGGCGTTCGCCCGCCACCGCGCCCGCGGACCACAGGGCCTCGCGGCGGGTGAGGGTGAAGCAGTCGAACGCGCCTGCCGTGGAAAGGGACTCGATCTGCTGGCGGTTCAGCTGCACGCGTCGTGCCAGGTCGGCCATCGACACGTACGGGCCGCGTGCCTCACGTTCGGCGACGATCCTTTCGGCCAGGTCGTCCCCGATCAGTCGCACGGTGGCCAGGCCCGTGCGGACCGCCGGGCCCGCGTCGTCGGCGCGGTCGCTCGGGTCGCGGCGACGTAACTTGCCGCCGCGCGGTTCCAGGGTCGCCCGCACGTGGCTCGCGTTCAGGTCCGGGCCGTCGACCGTCACCAGGTGGCGACGGGCGTCGGCCACCAGCGACTGCGGTGAGTAGAAGCCCATCGGCTGCGCACGCAGCAGCGCGGCGCAGAACGCGGCCGGGTAGTACAGCTTGAACCAGGCGCTCGCGAACACCAGGTACGCGAAGCTCAGTGCGTGGCTCTCCGGGAAGCCGAAGTTGGCGAACGCCATCAGCTTCTCGTAGATCCGGCCGGCCAACTCCCCGTCGACGCCGTGCCGGGCGGCGCCGGCGTGGAAGCGCTCCCGCAGCAGTTCCATGCGATGCGTCGACCGCTTGGCGCCCATCGCCCGGCGTAGCTCGTCCGCCTCGGCGGGGGTGAAGTCGGCGACGTCCACGGCGATCTGCATCAGCTGTTCCTGGAACAGCGGCACGCCCTTCGTCTTGTGCAGCGCCTTCTCCAGCAGAGGGTGGTCGTAGGTGACCTTCTCCTGCCCGTTCGCCCGCCGGATGTACGGGTGCACCGAGCCGCCCTGGATCGGGCCCGGGCGGATCAACGCGACCTCGACGACCAGGTCGTAGAACTCCTTCGGCTTCAGCCGCGGCAACGTGGCCATCTGCGCCCGGCTCTCCACCTGGAACACGCCGACCGAGTCGGCGCGCTGGAGCATCTCGTACACGTGCTCGTCGTCGAGGTCGAGATCGTCGATGTCCACGGTCGTGCCGTGGTGTTCCTCAACCAGCTCGACCATGTACCGCAGGGCGGAGAGCATGCCCAGCCCGAGCAGGTCGAACTTCACCAGCCCGGCGGCGGCGCAGTCGTCCTTGTCCCACTGCAGCACGGTGCGCTTGTCCATCCGGGCGCGCTCGACCGGGCACACCTCGCTGACCGGCCGGTCGCAGATCACCATGCCGCCGGAGTGGATGCCGAGGTGCCGCGGGAAGTTCTCCAGCTGCGCGGCCAGCTCCAGCACGGCAGCTGGCACGTCGTGGTGATTGTCGTCCACAGTGGACCGTAGTGGTCCCCAGCGGTCGATCTGCTTGCTCCACGCGTCCTGCTGGCCGGGCGAGTAGCCGAGCGCCTTGGCCATGTCGCGCACCGCCGACTTCGCGCGGTAGGAGATGACGTTGGCGACCTGCGCGGCGTGCCGGCGGTCGTAGCGCTCGTAGACGTACTGGATGGCCTCCTCGCGGCGGTCGGACTCGATGTCGAGGTCGATGTCCGGCGGGCCGTCGCGGGCCGGGGCGAGGAAGCGTTCGAACAGCAGCTTCCACCGCACCGCGTCGACCTTCGTGATGCCCAGCGCGTAGCAGACCGCCGAGTTGGCCGCCGATCCCCTGCCCTGACAGTAGATTCCGTTGCGCCGGCAGAAGTCGACGATGTCCGACACGATCAGGAAGTAGCCGGGGAAGCCCAGGTCTTCGATGACGCGCAGCTCGTGTTCCAGCTGTGCGTACGCCGACGGGTTGGACTCGGGTGTGCCGTACCGCTTCCGCGCGCCCGCGTACGTCTTCTCCCGCAGGTAGCTGTCCTCCGTGTGGCCGGCCACCTCGAACGGCGGCAGGTTCGGCGCCACGAGCGTCAGGTCGAACGACAGCTCCCGGCCCAGGTCCGCGGCCCGCTGCACCGCCCCCGGGTAGCGCGCGAAGCGGCGGGCCATCTCCGCGCCGGAGCGCAGGAAGGCCGTTGGAGCGGGCGGGAGCCAGCCGTCGAGCTCCTCGACCGAGCGGCGGGCGCGGACGGCCGCCATGGCGGCGGCGAGGTCGCCGCGGCCTGGGTCGGCGTAGTGCACGGCGTTGGTCGCGATCACCGGCAGGTGGAGGTCCATCGCCATCCTGGCGAGCAGGTCGTTGTGCGTGGTGTCGAGCGGCAGGCCGTGGTCGATGAGCTCGACGAACACCCGGTCACGGCCGAACTGCCCGACCAGCGCGGTCACCTCGGCGAAGGCCGCGGCCGGGCCGTCGCGCAGGAGTGCCGCGCGCACCGCGCCCTTGCGGCAGCCGGTGAGGACCACGCATTCGCCAGCGGTCTCCTCGCCGACCTCGGCGAGCTCGTAGATCGGCCGGCCCTTCTCGCTGCCGTCGGCGAGCTGGCCGGTGGTGATGGTGCGGCACAGGCGCCCGTAGCCGGTCGCGCCGGTGGCGAGGAGCAGCAGGTGCCGGCCCGCCGGGTCGGCGACGCCGTTCTGCGGCTCGGTCAGGCCGAGGCTGAGCTCGGCGCCGAATACCGTGCACACGCCCAGTTCCGTGGCGGCCTCGGCGAAGCGGACGACGCCGTACATGCCGTCGTGGTCGGTGATGGCGATGGCGTCGAGGCCGAGCCGCGCCGCTTCCTCGACGAGTTCCTCGGGGTGGCTGGCGCCGTCGAGGAAGCTGAAGTTCGAGTGGCAGTGGAGTTCCGCGTAGGGGGTGCGTGGCTCGGCGCTGGTGCGTATCGGCGGCGCGGTGTAGCGCTCGCGATGGTGGGACCAGGCCGGGCTGTCGCCGCCGTCGCCGTGGTCGGCCGTTGGGTGGTCGGCCGTTGGGTGGTCGGCCGGGCGGCCGGACAGCACTCGCTCCAGTTCGGACCACGGGACGGGCGGGTTGTTCCAGCCCATCAGATCGGCCTGCGGGGTGGCAGGTTCGTGAACGTGGGCGGGCGGACCGGGGCCGGCGCGCCTGCCGGCGTAGCTGTCCGGGGTGGTTCGGCGGACCACCGGGGGTACGCGGGGCGCGCTGGTCCGGTGGCGGGTCGTCGCGGGTCGGCGACGGCCACGGCGGTGAAGGTGGGAAGCGAGTGGTTCATCAGCGTGCTCGGTCGTTTCTCCGGGGAATGGCGTGGACTGGGGATGAGCAGGGCTGTGCCTGGTAAGGCCGGCGCGGGCGGCCCGCGGCTTGCGGGACGCGCTGCCCGGCAGCTGGACGCGTGAACCCGGCGGCGAGGTGTTGGCCTAAACGGAGCGGGCACGGCCACGGCGGCGAAAGCGGGAAGCGTGTGGTTCATCGGCGTGCTCAGTCGTTCTCCCGGGAATGGCGTGAGTTTGGGGACGCGTAGGGCTGGGCCCGGTAAGACCGCGGTGGCCGACTCACGGCGCGGGTGGCACGCGGCGCGCACGGCGGCTGCGGGACATGCCGGTCCGGTGGCGGGAGACGCTGGGCGGGCGGCGGGCCAGGCGGGTCGGGGACCCCTGTGGCGGTCGAGGTGGGAAGCGGTCGGTTCATCGGCATGCTCGGGTGTTCCCGGGAATGGCGTGCGCGGCGGATGAGCAGATCCAGGCCCGATATCGCCGCGGTGACTGGCTCGCGCGCGCATGGCAGCCCCGCGACGCGCGCGGGGGTGGCGCAGTTCGGCCGCTGCGACCGCGGCAGAGGTGGGAAGTGGGTGGTTCATCAGCGGGCTCGGGAGTTCTCCAGGGAATGGCGCGGGCTGGGGACCGGTAGCACCAGGGCGGACAAGGCCACGCCGACCGGCTCGGGTGCCGGCTCGGTGGCGGGCGGGCGCGGGCTGGGGACGGCCGCGAGTGTGGGAATCGGGAAACGGTGGTTCATCAGCGGACTCGGGCGTTTTCTGGGGAGTGGCGGGGGCTGGGAAACCGGTAGAACCAGGCCCAGCAAGGCCACACCGACCGGCTCGCGTGCCGGCACGCTGGCGGACCGGCGCGGACCGGCGCGGACCGGGGACGGCCGCGGTGGCAGGAGGTGGGAAACGGTGGTTCATCAGCAGGCTCGGACGTTCTCTGGGGCATGACGCGGGCTGGAACCGGTAGAACCAGGGCCGGCAAGGCCACACCGACCGGCTCGGGTGCCGGCACGGTCGCGGACCGGCGCGGACCGGGGACGGTCGCGGTGACGGGAGAAGGGAAGCGGTGGTTCATCAGCAGGCTCGGACGTTCTCTGGGGAGTGACGGGGGCTGGGAACCGGTAGCACCAGGGCGGGCAAGGCCACGCCGACCGGGTTGGGTGCCGGCTCGGTGGTGGGGCTGGCGCGGGCTGGGGACGGTCGCGGTGACGGGAGAAGGGAAGCGGTGGTTCATCAGCAGGCTCGGACGTTCTCTGGGGAGTGGCGGGGGCTGGGGATCAGTAGGTCCAGGCCCGGTAAGGCCACGGGGGCCGGGTCGCGGCGGGGGTGGGGGTAGCCCGCTACGCAGACGGGGTTCGGGTGGCCTATGACGAACTGGCGGCAGCTGCCGTCCAGGGTTCGGCACTCCGGGCAGGCTCGGGGGTCTCGCGGCATCAGTCGTACATTCCTTCCACTGTCCACTTCTGGCCCGCCAGGACGAGCAGCAGTGCGGTTTGGATGTCCTCTTCGGACGGGTCGGGGGCGTCGGGGGCCTCGGCCAGCAGGACCTGGAGGCGGGTGCGCCGGACGGGCGTGGCCGACCGGTGGTCGTCGGTGGACCAGGGGCCTGCCCAGGCGACCACCTGGCGCGGGACGGCGCCGTCGACCGCCACCTGGGTGGGGTGGCCGGTCAGCTCGTCGCGCGGGGTGATGTCGACCGGGCTGCCCAAGGCGTCGGTCACCTTGGCGGGCAACGGTTTCACCGGCACCGTCGCGGGTGACGGGGCGGGCAGCACGCCCGGCCACGGCGCGGCCGGGTCGGTGGCGGGGCTGCGCTCGTCGCCCCACGGCACCAGGCGCACCCGCTCCGCCGGGTCGCGGCCGCCGCCGAGCACGGGGACGACCACCGCCTCGGGGCCGAGCAGGCCCTGGACGTGGACCATGGCGCGGCCGGCCCGCTCGTCGGCCTCGGCGCGGCCCTCGCCGCGCCACAGGTCCAACTGCAGCGCGTGGCCCTCGATGACCTCGACGGGTTCCAGGCGCAGCACCGTGATGCCTGCCGACAGCGTGGTACCGCGCAGCCAGCCGTCGAGCTGCCAGCGGACCCGGTCGGCGATGCCGGACGGGGTGAGCGGCTCGGCGGCCCGCCACACGCGCTCACGCTCCTCGCCGTGCGCGGTGGCCGCGTGGATGCCCAGGCGCGTGCAGGCGAGGCCGTGCACGGCGAGGCCGGCGTGCAGCCGCTCGGCCAGGATCTTCGCCACGAACGCGGCCGCGTCGACCCGCTCCACCGGCGGGTCGAGCACCTTGTCGACGGCGAGCTCGGGCGGCGGGCGGCGCCGGTCGGGCGGGCGCTCCTGGCCACCGCGGGCCAGGCGGTGCGCGGCGACCGCGTCGGCACCGAACCGCGCGGAGACGTCCCGCTCGGGCACCTCGGCGAACGCACCGAGCGAGCGCAACCCCAAGCGGCGCAACAGGTCCACCAGGTCGGTACGGTCCTGCCCCTCGGCGGGCCGGTGCAGCTCGCGCACGCTCAGCGGGGCGAGGAACCGCGGGCTGCCGCCGGGCTCGACGACGACGCCGCGGCGCGCGGCGAGGATTGCGGCGAACAACCCGTCGGCGATGCCGACCTGGCATTCCGCGCCGGTGCGCAGGGCGACCTGGTCGATCAGCCGCTCGGCGGCGGCCTCCTCACCACCGAAGTAGCCGGCCGGGCCACGGGCGGGCACCGCGACGATGCCCGGCCGAACTATCTCGACGCCGACCGCGAGCTCCTCGACCGCGGCGGCCACTGGTTCGAACAGCCGCGCGTCCCGGTCGGGATCGTCGGCGAACACGACCAGTTCGGGGCAGCGCCCCTGGGCCTCGCGACGCCGCATGCCGCGCCGCACGCCCTCCGCCCGGGCCAGTGCGCTCGCGGCGACGACGAGATTGCCGGTGACGACCGCGATCGGCCGCCCGGGGAGGAGGGCAGCCGCCGCGCCCGCGGCGGTCACCGGCCAGTCTGGGCACCACACGACGAGCATCCGGTGGGGTGTCCCGACGTTTGTCATGATGCGAACGTACGTTCGATAGACGAGAGTGTCAAGCGGGTCTCAGTGATCTCTCAGAAGGACGGAAACCCTTTGCTGGCAACAAGTTGTCCGGCGCCGAGGCGGCGATCCCGCCACCTGGCGCGGGCAGCCGCAGGGCCGCGCGAACAGGCCGGGAGGCGGCGCCGCGGCCGCGCGTCTCGACAGTGACCTCGCGGCAGGCGAGGTAGCCGTGGCCGTCGCCGATGCCGTCCCACCCGGCGCGCGCACAGCGCAGCTCGAGGTCGGCTCCCGGCCAGGCGCCCGCGGTCAGCAGGACCGCGCCGCGGTGGCGGGCGCGGGCAGAGAGCCGCCGGGCCTGCGCGTCGGTGAGCCGGGCGCGCGGGGTGACGACGAGGTCCATCCCGTCGAGCAGCGCGGCGATGACCGCCGGCAGCTCGGCGCCGGGATGGCGGACGAGCGCGAGCCGGTCGACCGCGACGCCCAGCTCGGCGGCGGCGAGCACGCCAAGTTCGGGCATGCCGACGACGGCCGCCCACGAGTCGCCGACCGTCGGCGCGGCCAGCAGGGCGAGCAGCAGCGACGTCGAGCCGCGCACCGACACGGTGCTGCCCCGCCGGAGGCCGCCCCACGGGAACAGCCCGGCCAGGTCGGCGTGCACGGGTAGCATCCGCACCCGGCCGGCCGGCACCTTGACGAGGTCGCTGGCCACCCCCACCGCACCGGGAGTGGCCAGCGATGCACCCAACGCCGGCATTCGCACACGCCTCCCCGCAACTCCGCACGCGCCGCGGGGAAGGCGGCGTCACTCGAACGCCTGTTCGATAGTACCAGAAGGCCGGGCGGGCGGAAACACACGTGTGCCGCCGG
This sequence comes from Actinophytocola sp., assembly GCA_035995025.1. Lineage (GTDB taxonomy): Bacteria > Actinomycetota > Actinomycetes > Mycobacteriales > Pseudonocardiaceae > Actinophytocola. The sequence continues at coordinate 98,596 of DASYKY010000079.1, read as the reverse complement.
TCGGCGACCGGCGGCACACGTCCCCCTCGTCCTCAGCCGACCGGCAGGTCCCGCCTGCGGAAGCCGGCGAGGCCGACGGCCCCGACCACCACGGCGACCGCCACCAGCCACACCAGCGGTGTCGCCGTGACGTCCGCGCCGGGGATGCGCGGCAGGTGCGTGAACGGCGAGACGTCCAGCACCCACTGGTCCAGCTGCAGCGCCGGGCCGACCAGTCCGATCAGCAGGGACACGCTCAGCGCCGCCCACGCCACCGCCGCGAACCTCGGCAGCAGGCCGAACAGCAGCACGGTGATCGCCGACAGCACCCACACCGCCGGCAGCTGCACCATCGCGCCGCCCAGCAGCCGGGGCAGCTCGCCGCCCACGTCGCGGACGTTCAGCCCGTGCGTCAGGCCCATCGCCACGCCCCCGGCGGCCAGCGCGACGGCCGGGCCGAGCAGCGAGAACACCAGGTGGCTGCCGACCCAGCGCAGCCGGCCGACGGCCGTGCCGAGTACCGGCTCCGCGCGGCCGCTCGCCTCCTCGTTGCGCGCCCGCAACATCGCCTGGATCCCGTACGCGCCGGCGATCATGCCGAGCAGCCCCAGGATGCTGGCGAGGTAGCTGTTGATCAGCCCGGTGGCACCGCCCATGCGGGCGAACACGTCGCGCAGCTGCTCGTTGTCTCCCACCAGATCGCCGACGCCCTCGGCGAGGTAGCCCAGCACGACGCCAAGCGCCGCGAACCCGCCGACCCAGCCGGCCAGCAGGCTGCGGTGCAGCCGCCAGGCCAGCGCGAACGGCGAGCGGAGCGTGGCGGGTGCCTCGGCCGGCCCTGGCCGCGTAGGCAGCAGGCCCGCGCCGACGTCGCGCCGCGCGGAAAGCATCACGGCCGCGAGCGCCAGCAGCGCGCTCACCACGATGACCAGCAGCGCGGGCCACACGTTGTCGTCGCCGAACGGGCGGATCCGCTGCGCCCAGCCGATCGGCGACAGCCAGGTCAGCCAGGACAGCGGGCCGTCGGTCATGGCGCTGACGTCGCCGACGACCCGCAGCACGTACGCGACGCCGATCGTGGTGATCGCGATCCCCCGCGCGGTGCCCGCGGCGCCGGCCAGCTGCGCGGCCACCGCACCGACGCCGGCGAAGACCCAGCCGGACAGGGCCATCTCCGCGCCGACGGCGACCGAGCCCGCGGCCGGCAGGTCCTGGCCGACCATGCCGGCGGCCAGGATCGCGCCGAGCACGAGGTTCGCGGCGAACGTCGCGACCAGCGCGGCCGCGAGCGGCGCGTGCCGTCCGACGACCGTCGAGCCGAGCAGCTCGCGGCGGCCGGTGTCCTCCTCGGTGCGGGTGTGCCGGACGACCGTCAGGATGGCGACGATCCCGATGACCACGGGCAGGAAACCGGCGCGCCAGGTGACCAGCTCGCCGAGGCTCGAGCCGTGCAGCCCGCCGTAGAGCGCCACGAATCCCGCGTTTGTGGCGCTGGTGGTGGCGTACTGCGCGCGCCCGGCCGCGTCCGGGAACAGCCCGTTGATCGCGGTCACGTAGGACAGCGGGATGAGACCCAGGAACAGCACCCACAGGGGCATGATCACCCGGTCGCGCCGCAGGATGAGCCGGACCAGCTTCCCCGTGCCGGTCAAGGTACTCACGACTCCCCCTCGCGGGCTCGGTCGAGCCGCTCGCGGTCGCCCTGTGACATTGGCTCGCTCGCAAGCTCGCTCATCGACATTGACTCGCTCGCAAGCTCGCTCATCGCACTGGCTCCACCGGACGGTCCTGGCCGCGGTCGTAGTGGCGCAGGAACAGCTCCTCCAGTGTCGGCGGCTGGCTGACCAGGCTGCGCACGCCCGCGCCGGTGAGCCGGTGCAGGGCGGCGTCGAGCGCGTCGGTGTCGACGTCGAACTTGACCCGGGCGCCATCCGCGTGCAGGTCGTGCACGCCCGGCAGGTCGGCCAGCCCGTCGACCGGCCCGGCCAGCTCCGCCTGGATGTTGGTGCGGGTCAGGTGGCGCAGGTCGGCGAGCGTGCCGGTCTCGACGGAGCGGCCGTCGCGGATGATCGTGAGCCGGTCGCACAGGGCCTCGATCTCGGCGAGGATGTGGCTCGACAGCAGCACCGTGCGGTCGCCACGCTTCTTCTCCTCCCGGATCACCTCCCGGAACACCTCCTCCATCAGCGGGTCGAGGCCGGAGGTCGGCTCGTCGAGCAGCAGCAGCTCCACGTCGGACGCGAGCGCGGCGACGAGTGCCACCTTCTGCCGGTTGCCCTTCGAGTAGGTGCGGCCCTTCTTGCGCGGGTCGAGGTCGAAGCGCTCGAGCAGGTCGGCGCGGCGCTTCTTGTCGAGGCCGCCGCGCAGCCTGCCGAGCAGGTCGATCACCTCGCCGCCGGACAGGTTCGGCCAGAGCGTGACGTCGCCGGGCACGTATGCGAGGCGCCGGTGCAGCTCGGTCGCCGCGGTCCACGGGTCGCCGTCGAGCAGCCGGACGGTGCCGGCGTCGGCGCGCATCAAGCCGAGCAGGATGCGGATCGTGGTGGACTTCCCCGCGCCGTTCGGGCCGAGGAAGCCGTGCACCTCGCCGGTGCGCACGGCGAGGTCGAGACCGTCGAGCGCACGCGTCGGGCCGAACGTCTTGACCAGTCCGGCCGCCGAGATGGCGTCGGTCATCGTGGTTCTCCCCTTTCTTGTTCTTCCAACCCGGCTCGCAACCTGGCGGCCTCCTGCCGGGTCAGCAGTGGGTTCGAGTAGACGTGCAGCAGCGTCCGGGACAGCAGCAGGTCGCCCTCGGACGTCGTGAGGTCGACGTCCAGCACGCGGGACAGGTGCGGGAACAGGATGGGGACACCGAGCGCCATCGCGGTGATCACCGCCGCCCAGTGCCGAGGGTCCACTTCGGACGCCTCGGGGTTCGCGCGGACGTAGTCGGCGAGCCATTCCGTGGTCATCCCGACCATCTCGTCGAACAGCGCACCCGCGCCCCCCTCGGCCAGCGACCGGGTGAGATACCGCGAATGAGGCAGCATCGAGGCGCGGGCGGCGGCGACGTAGTTGCTGATCTGGCCGGCCCGCATGTCGGCCGTGGCCTGGTCGTTGAGCCGGCGGACGGCCCGCACGAGCCACTCGTCGCAGGCGTCGCGCAGTGCCTGCTTCGAGCCGAAGTGATGGCGCACCAGACCGGACGAGACGCCCGCGGTCTCGGCGATGCCGCGGATCGTGGCCTTCGCGAAGCCGTGGTCGGCGAAGTGCCGCATGGCCGCGTCGCGGATCCGGGCGCGGGCGGTCAGGTCCTCGGGGTCCGGCGCGGTCGCCATGGCTCCTGTCCCGTCGTGTAGCTGACTACTCGAACAGACAGGACGCTACACGGTTGTGTAGTCCGCTGCATAGGTGGGCAGCGGACCCTACGGGTTCGTTACGGCGTCTCGTCGAGGTGGCGTTCGAGGGCGTCGAGACGGGCGCGCCAGCGGGCACGGTACGGCGCGAGCCACTCGTCGACCTCCGCGAGCGGGGTGGCCCGCAGCCGGTAGATGCGGCGCTGCGCCTCCTGGCGGACGTCGACGAGGCCGGCCTCGCGCAGCAGCCTGAGGTGCTTCGACACGGTGGGCTGGGCGAGCCGGAGGTGGTCGAGGAGCTCACCCGCGGCACGTTCGCGTTCGCGGAGGAGGTCGAGGATGCGTCGGCGGTTCGGCTCGGCGAGGAGCTCGAAGACCGACGGCTCAGCCGAGCGCATCGGCGAGCCGTCCCAGGCCGGCCGACCAGCCGGAGGCGACCGCCGCCGCGGTCTCGGGACCGTCGACGACGTTGGTGAACACGAGCAGGCAGCCCGCGCCGTCGGCGGTCAGCTCGAAGCGCAGGACCTCCTCGCCCCAGGTGTACTCGAGCAGCGCGGGTGGCTGATACGTCGTCACTTCACCGTGACTGTCGGGAAAGCCGTTCGCCGCGAACGTCAGCGTGGCGCCGGGCGCGAAGGCGAGCCGCGAGCGGTCGTAGTCGAGGACGTCGACGAACCACTCGCGCAGCCGGCCGGTCTCGGTGAGGGCGCGCCAGACCTTCTCGCGCGGATGAGCCAGGCGCCGCGCGAAGCGAAGCGCGATCCGGCCGTCGGGCAGGGTCTCGGTCGTCTCCGGCATGAGCGCCTCCATTTCCGTGCAGCTATATTACCATGCGGCAATATTGTCACGTTCGCACAATGCCGGTCGGTGAACTTGTCACGGAGTGAGTACACGGTCGGTTTGTTGCGATCTGGTGACACATTTCGAGTGCACGATCCGATAAGCCGATTGCCACCCTCGACGGCGCGTGGTGGCGACGAGGAGTTGTGCACATGACGGTCGAGTACCGGCTCGATGGGAACGTCCTGCCGCGGCGGCTCGCCGACATCCTCCGGCCCGAGCTCGCGAGCCTCGCCACCGAGATCGTGGACGAGATCCGCGCGAAGATCCCCGCGTACGCGCGTCCGCTCGACGGGCCGTACGGAAAGTCGATCCGCGCCGGCGTGCAGCACGCGACGAGCCTGTTCATCGAGCAGATCGCGAAACCGGACGTGTCGGTGCAGAAGTGCTACGAGGTGCACCACAAGTTGGGGCAGAACGAGATGCGCGAGGGCCGCAGCCTCGACGACCTGCAGGCGGCGTACCGCGTGGGCGCGCGGGTGTCGTGGCGGCGGATCATGCGGGTCGGCAAGCGCAACGGGCTGTCGTCGACGGTGATGTCGCAGCTCGCGGATGCGGTTTTCGCGTATATGGACAAGCTCGCGTCGGTGGCGCTGGACGGCTACCTCGAGGCGAAGGCGACGTCGGCGGGCGCACTGGAGACGTGGCGGCGCAGGCTGCTCGGGATGATCCTGCAGACCCCGCCCGCGCCGGCGGCGGCGATCGGCGAGCTGGCGCAGCTGATCGGGTGGCAGGTGCCGCAGACGGCGACTCCGGTGGCGGTGCAGGCACTGCCGGGAACGGGACACAACCAGCGCAAGCCGACGCTCGACACGGATGTGCTGGCCGACCTGGACGGGATCGAGCCGCGGCTGCTGGTGCCGGGCGAGGTGACGTCGGCGCGGCTGGAGCGGATCCGGGCCGCGCTGCCGCAGTGCCGGATCTCGGTGGGCCCGTCGGTGCGGCTCGACGACGTGACGCACGCGCTGGGGTGGGCGCGCAAGGCGCTGACGCTCGCGCAGCAGGGCGTGATCACCGACGGCCTGGTGATCCGCAGCGACCGGCATCTGTCCACAGTGCTCGTGCACGCCGACGACCGCCTGCTGTCCACCCTGCGCGAGCGGCTGCTGGCGCCGCTGCGCGAACTGACCGAGAAGCAGCGCGAGCGGATGCTCGAGACGCTGCGGGCGTGGCTGGACGCGCAGGGCAGCGTGCCGGACATGGCCGCGCAGCTGGGCGTGCACCCGCAGACGGTGCGGTACCGGATGCGGCAGCTGGAGTTGACGCTCGGCGAGCTGCTGCATGATCCGCGGCAGCGGTTCGAGCTGGAGCTGGTGTTGCGGGCGTCGCCGGCGGGGCGGCCGAAGGTGCTGGTGCCCGCGCAGCGGCAGCGCCGGTAGCGGTTGGCCGGTAGGGGTTGGCCGCTAGGGGTTTCTCGCACGGTTGCCGGTTGGGGCACAGCGATCCGGTGGTCGCCGGCGGTATGGTTGCGGGGGTGTCCAGGTCTCCCACCCTTGTCGTGGTGAGCGGTCCAGCCGGAGCAGGCAAGACGACGCTCGCGCACGCCCTCGCACGGGCGGTGGGCTGCCCCGCGATCTGCCGGGACGAGATCAAGGAGGGCATGGTCCATGCCAGGCCCGAGGTCATCCCGGGCGAGCGGGACGAGCTGAGCATGCGGACCTTGCCGACTTTCTTCGGCGTGCTGGAGTTGCTGCTCAAGGCCGGCGTGACGACGGTCGCCGAGGCAGCCTTCCAGGATCGGCTCTGGCGGCCCGGTCTGGAACCGCTGCGCGGCCTCGCCCGGGTCCGCGTCGTGCACTGCCTGGTCGGAGCCGATGTGGCGCTGGCGCGAGTGAAGCGCCGGCGGGAGGAGAACCCACTGCGTCGAGCGCACGGCGACCGCGCGCCCGCCGACGCGGCAACCTACGCACGCACGCACCACGCGTTCGATCGGGTATCGGTCGACGCACCCTGGATCGAGGTCGACACCGCGGACGGCTATGCCCCCGGACTCGACGAGGTCGTGGCGTTCGTCAACACCTGACCCCGTGCCGGCTCGCGGTTGTGGACAAAGCACACCGGGCGGCGCTTCCGGAGGTGCGGGGGAGGGAAGCGCCGGCCGGTGTGGTCTTTCAGCCCGCCGCCGCGTGCCAGCGAGATGCCAGCTGTGCGCCCTGGGTGGGCGCGAACGCGCCCGGGTTGGCGAAGCCGCCTACGCGGAAGCCGGTCGACGACAGGGTCAGGCTGTTCGCACCCGACGGGGACGGGAGGCCCTGGCGCGCGTTGACGACCGAGTCGATCAGGCCGAACAGGCCGCAGTCGCGGGCCGCGGGCACGGCGAACGTGGTGTCCGCGACCGTCGCGCCGGACAGGTCCGTGTAGTTCATCTCGCCCGCCGGGTTCGGGGTGCCGTCGGCGTCGAAGCGGACGAACTTGGCGGTCGGGCGGTTCTGGTTGGCAACCTTCAGGACCAGCGGGTCGCTGTTGGAGCCGATGTAGCACGCGCGGTCCAGGAAGGGGTTCTGCAGGTGGATCTTCACCGGCAGCGTCATGATCGGACGACCGGTGGCGACCGCGGCCGACAGGTCGAAGTCCGTGACCTGGCCGGCCGGTTCCAGGGACGCGGTCACCGTGTTCAGCGGGCTGCCCACGACCGCGCCGCAGATCTGGGAGATGACCGGGATGTCACTCGGGCACATCAGGCCCAGCAGGCCGCCCGGCACGGTGATGGGGTCGCCGGACAGACCGCCGGAAGAAGGCTGGACGAGCGAGTACGTCCCGCTCTGGTTCAGTGCGCCGAACTGCAGGCGCACCGCACCGACCGACATCGTCGTGCCGCCCAACGTGATTGTGCCGCTGGGAGCGCCGCCACCCAGGCACGCGGCGATCACCGACGCGCCGTCGGCCGCCAGCATCGCCGGGTCGTCGACCGGGCAGCCGGAGAACGCGGCCCATTCACCCGCCGGGGCGGCGACAGCGACCGCCGGCGCGGCCACGGCGGCGCACGCGGCCAACGACACGGCTATCAGTAACACCCGTCTCATGATCACCTCTCAGGTCTCGGGAATCGGCTCCTCGGGCGGGCACCCGTTGTTCGAGCCGGTGAGCGTGCAGATCGATCCCTGCGTCAGCTTCACGACGTTCCCGCCGCCCGACACCAGGCCGGTGATCAGCGGGTCGAGGTCCTCCGCCACCCCACAGCCGGTGAACGGCGGGATCGTCAGCGTGCCGCTCAGCGGCCCGCCGCCGGTCAGCAGGTACGTCGGTGGCTTGCCGTGCACCTCGATCTCGATCGGGACCGACGTCCGGCAGTTCGGTCCGAGGTCCAGCGCGACGCCGTTGACCTCCGCCTCGTAGAGCCGGGCGGTGAAGCCGCCGGTGACCGTCGCGCTGTTGGTCACGCCGGTCGGGTCGGTGAGGTTCAACTTGATGTCCGCGAAGCCGAGCCCGATCTGCGTCAGCTGCATCTTCGCCTTGGTCGGCACGAAGCCGAACGGCAGGAACGTCGAGGTGGACTCGGGCAGCACGGGCCGGCCCCCGTGGTTCGCGAGGAGGTTCGCCTGCTGACAGCGGGTCGGCGCCGGGTCGCAGAGGTAGAAGTTCGTAGGCCCGATGTTGACGATGCCCAGCGGCTGCAGCACGGCCGCGCCGAGCTTCGCGACGTTCGCGTAGCCCGTGACGTTCGCGCAGTACCGGGCGATCGCCGCGTGGTCGGGCGGCGGGTCGATGACGTGGCAGTCGGGCGGGATCTCCACCCGGGGCGACGCCACCGCCGGCGGGCGCGGCGCGCCGGGGCCGACGACCACCGAGCCCGGCGGCGCGGGCGGCGCCGGCGAACCCGGGGTGTCCACATCGGACACCGTGATCACGGCGAGGCCGGGGTCCTGGTCCGGGGCGAGCACGCAGCTCACCTCGATGCTCGGCGGCTCGGTCACCGTGCCGTCCGCCGTGTAGCCGGTCAGCACGACGGTCAGCCCACCCGCCGCCACCGACACCTCCCCGGCCGCGGCGGCGACCACCGGCGGCGGGGTCTCGAGCGGGACGTCCAGTGCCAGCACGGGGTTCTCCCCCGCCGGCACCGCGACCGGGTCGGTCCGCGCGCCCGACCAGGTGGCCGTGGCGGCGGTGCCCTGCTGGGTGACGGCCGCCTCGAGGCGCACGACCGCGCTCGCCGACGCCGCTCCGGCACCGGTCAGGTCGGCCAGCGCCGGGCCGGTGAGCGTCACCGTGACGCCGGCCGCGGCCGGCGTCACCGGCGCGCCCACCGTGCCGGTCAGCGGGACGTCCGCGGTGACCCGCAGGTCGACGGGCTGCTCGCCGGACGGGAACTGGCAGCGGTAGCCGAGCGTGCGGTCCACATGCGACACGTCGGGCGCGGCGGCGCGCACCGGCGTGCCCGGGCCGAACGCGGCCAGCGCTACACCGGCCACGACCGGCAGCGCCAGCAGCACCGTCCTGCGCATCGTTCCCTCCGCGGTTGTCGGGACGCGGGCCCGCCCTGCGGGAAGGCGGGCCCGCGACGGGTCAGCCGGTGATCTCCTGGCCGGGGCTCACCGAGTACGCACCGTCGAACGCGGCGGTGGCACCCGCGTGAATCAGGTCGAGGCAGTTGTCGACCGGGTCCACGGACACGACCGTCAACGTCTGGTCCGGATGCACGGTGAGCACGTCGGCACCGTTGTTGTAGTCACCGTTCACCGAACCCTGAACGGTCGCCGCGCAACCCGGGCCGGAAATGTTGGCCACGATGTTGTCGAGGGTTCCGGTCAGGACACCGGTGCCCGCGTTGTAGCTGGATCCATTGAGTGTCCAGGTGCCGACCTGCTGCACGGAGAACTCGATGAACCCGGCGAGCAGGCAGTTGTTGAACTGAATTCCGGGCGACGCCGGAATCGTCGCCAGCTGGTTGTCCGCGCTGGTGCCGGACTCGAGGTCGACACCGACCGTCGAGGACGAGCAGGTCATCTGGATCTCACCGCTCTGCGGGTCCTCCACGGTGAGGTTCGTCGTGCCGGCGGTGCCGTCCGCATGCCCGCCCGGGCTGATGTTCCACGGCGGCGCGGCCGCCGCGGGACCGGCCACGGCGACGACCGTGGAAAGTGCGGTGATGCCGACCGCGAGCATTCCTGCAATACGCTTACGCATTTGTCGATCTCTTCCTTTCTCCGAATTGCACGCGCGGAACCCGCATTTGCGGAAATTCCCCGTGAGTCGGGGCGGGAAGGCCCTCGATTAATACGTTACCTACCGGTAACAGGGACCACAATCGGGTAACGGAAAACTGTGCGAACACCTCCTCGAATTTCTTTTCCTTGTGTCGCAGGGAACAATTTCGGGGCGCGGGTTTGTCACCGCCGGACAGGTCATCGCGGGGCCAGGCCGGTGATGACCCAGCGGTCGCCCTCGAGCCGCGCGGTGACCGACAGCTGGGCAGCGGCCGCGCTGCTGGTGCCGGAGTCCGCACGGGTGGCCGACTGGTCGAGGAACACGAGCAGCGTCGCGGTGTCCGGGCCGAGCTGCTGCACGGCGGCGCTGACGACCTGGGTGGTCAGCACGAGCTTCTGGCGCGGCGCGAGCTCGCGCACCTGGGCGAAGAGCTTGTCGTAGGTGTCGCGGGCGGCGCCGCGCAGCACGTCGGCCGCGGCGCGCTCGGTGACCTCGGTGCGGTCGTAGGAGTAGGAGAAGACGCGGTTGAGCGCCGTGGTGACCGCGGCGCTCACCTCCGCCGTGCGCCCGGTGTCGACGAGCGCCGTGTTGGCCGCGGCCGGGTCCGCGCGCAGGTCCGCGGCGCGGAACAGGAACCAACCACCGAGGCCGGCGAGCAACACGGCCACCACGGCCAGCGCCACGACGAGCGGCCGGAAGCCGAACCACGACCGGTCCGCGCGCGCCGGCGGATCGTCGACCTCGGCGTCGGTCCCGGAATCGAGCTGGGCAGTCATCTCGGGGCTCCTCACTGCGTGCCCAGCGGCACCTGGTCGAGGGCGGACAGCAGCCAGCCGTGGCCGGTACGGGTGAGCCCGGCGACGAAACGGTTGCGCTTGGCCGCCGGCGCACCGCCGTGCACCGACGTGGCGATCTCCACCGACACCAGCAGCTTCGCCGTGCCACCGCGGACGTCCAGCTCACTCACCGCCGCGTCGAGCACCCGGCCGGTCGCCACGGTGCCGCCGTCGCGCAGGGTCTTGCGGGTCTTCGCATCGGTCGCGGACAGCTCGTCGCGCAGCGGCCCGGCCGACACGGTCAGCCACCGGGCGATCCCGGCGTCCACATCGGACGAGTCGAGCGTCGTCAGCAGGGCCACGTCGGAGCGGCCCGCGGCGAGCACCTCGTCGCGGGCGTGCGCGTACCCGAGCGACTCGTCGTGCCCGGCCTGCCACCACGTCCAGCCCGCCCACCCGGCGAACGCCAGCGCCACCACCACGAGCGCCACCGCGACCCGCAGGGGCCACCGGCTCGGTTTCGCCAGAGCCGTCACTTCGTCAGCCACAACAGCTCCTCCAGGTTCCCGGCCACCGCCAGGTCGGGTGCGCCGAGCGGGCCGGGCATGCGCGCCCCGCCGCCCGGGATCGCGGGGGCGGGCACGCCGCCGCGCGGGGCGTGCTGCGCGCCGCGCACCAGCCGCCCGTCGCCCTTCGGCAGCGTGCAGCCGGCCTTCGAGTCGAACAGGCCCGGTGCGACGTCCTCGCCCTTGCGGTACACCGTGGCGCCGTAGCCCGTGACGCACGGCGCTGGCTGGAAGAACCGCAGGATGACCGACAGGTGGCCACCGTCCGGCGTGATCGACGTCGACGTCGCGGCCACCGCCTTCGGCGTCATCACGAACAGCTGCTCCAGCCCGGCGGTGCGCGCGTCGAACATCTCCGACGTGGTCAGCAGGTTCGCCAGCAGCACCGACAGGCCGGGGTTGGTGTCCGACAGCAGCCGGGACAGCTGAGTGGCGGCGGCCGGGGCGGCGCCGATGAGATGGCGCAGGTCGCCGTCGGCGTTGGCCAGCTCGGTGGCGAACAGCTTGGCGTTGCGGGAGAACGAGCGCCACGCGGACGACGAGTCGAGCTGGGTGCGCAGCACGGTCGCGCCGTCGTCGATCAGCGTGGTGGTCTGCGGCAGGTGGTCGGCGGCGGTCTCGGTGAACGAGATCGACGAGTCGAGCAGCACCTGCAGGTCGTCGCCGGAGTCGCGGGTCGCGTCGTACAGCTCGTCGACGACGGTCTGCAGCGAGCCGGTGGGCACGGACTCGTTGAACGCGGACAGGTCACCGAGCAGGTCGGTCACCGGTGGCGGCACGGTCGCCGCCGTCCGCGGGATCACCCCGCCGTCGCCGAGGTACGGCCCGGCGACGGCGTGCGGCTGCAGGTCGACGTACTGCTCGCCGATCGCTGACCGGTTGGCCACCACGGCCTTCGCGTCCGCGGGGATCGGCGGCGCGTCGTCGGAGATGACGAGGTCGGCCTCCATCCCGTCGTCGGTCAGCCGCAGCTCGCCGACCCGGCCGACGGCCACGCCGCGGTAGGTGACCTCGCTGTTGGTGAAGATGCCGCCGCCGTCGGCGAGCTGCAGGCGCACCGTGTAGGAGTCGGTGCCGATCAGACCGCCCAGCAACCGGTCCAGGCCCGCGTAGTTGCCGCCGACGAACGCGACCGCGACGAGGGAGAGCACGACGAACGCGAACACCTGGAGGCGGACCGCACGCGTGAGCATCAGCGCCCCCCGGTGGTCTGGCCCGAGGGCGGCAGCGGCAGCGGGGGCAGCGGCTGGGTGAAACCGCCGTCGGGCCGCACCGTGAGGAACGTGTTGAGGTAGTCGCCCTTGGCCGGCTCGAGCACCTCGTCGGTGAACGGGAACGTCGGCAGGATCTCCAGCGCCCGGGGCAGGCTCTGGCCCGCGTCGGCCAGCCGGTTCAGCACCGGCGACAGCGCCTCGAGGTCGGCGACCATGTCGTCGCGGCCGCGGTTGATCGTGTCGACCGCGACGTCGGACAGCGTGTCCAGCGACTGCAGCATGGTGACCAGCGCGCTGCGCTGCTCGGTCAACGCCGCCAGCCCCGGCGTGAGATCGGTGAGCGCGCCCTTGATCTGTCCCGCGCGCCCGGCGAGCGTGGCGGACAGCTTGTTCAGCCCGTCCAGCGCCGCGGTGATGTCACCGCGGTGGCGGTCCAGGTCCGTCACCAGCTTGTCCACATTGGACAGGAACGCGCGGATCTGCGGCTCGTTGCCGGACAGCACGTTCGTCAGCTCGCGGTTGATCGTCTGCAGCTGCCCGACGCCACCGCCGTTGAGCAGCAGCGACAGCGCGCCGAAGACCTCCTCGACCTCGGTGTGCCGGTTGGTCCGGTCCGCGGTGATCAGCGCGCCGTCGGCCAGCCGGGCGGTGGCCGACGAGTGCTCGGGCGCGGCCAGCTCCACGAACTTCTCGCCCAGCAGGCTGGACTGGCGCAGGCTCGCCGCCGCGTCGGCCGGCAGCCGCACGTCGCCGTTGACCGCGACCGTGACCTGTGCGGTCCAGCCGTCCGGGCCACCGAGCCCGATCGACTCCACGCGCCCGACGACCACGTCGTCGACCTTGACCGCGGCCTGCGGCACCAGGTCCAGCACGTCGGCGAACTCCACGGTGACCCGGTACGGGTGGTCGCCGAGGTCCGCGCCGCCCGGCAGCGGCAGGTCGTAGATCCCGTCCGTGCCGACCGACGAGCAGCTCGTGACGAGCAGGACGGCGGTCAGCGCGGCGAGCAGGCGGGGCCTCATCGGCCACCTCCGGTCCGCAGGTTGGACAGCGGCACCGGCACGGGCGGCGCCTTCGCGAGGTACTCGAGGAGGATCGCGCGGCCCTGCAGGGTCTGCGAGGCCGGGTCGAACGCGTTGAACACGTTGGTGGCGGCGAGCGGCGCGACGTCCAGCGCCTCGGCGAGCGACGCCCGGTTGTCCACCAGCAGCTGGGTCGTCTTCGCCAGTTTGTCCACATTGGACTTGATGCCGGCGCGGTTGTCGCGGATGAAGCCCTGGATGCCGCCGAGCGCGCCGGCCAGCGTGCGCAGCGCGTCGGACAGCTCGTCGCGGTCCGCGGCCAGCGTGCGCCAGACCTGGTCGAGCTGGTTGTTCACGCTCAGCACCTGCCGGTCGTTGCCGGCGAGCATGCTGGTGAAGCTCTGCAACTGGTCGACGGTGGCGAACAGGTCGCCCGCCGAGCCGGACAGGGTGCGGGCGGCCTTCGCGAAGTTGCGCACCGTGTCGTTGAACGCCTTGCCGTTGCCGCGCAGGTTCGCCGCACCCGTGTCGAGCAGCTCCGACAGCGCGCCACGGGAGTTCGCGCCGTCCGGGCCGAGCGCGGTGACGAGCGTGTCGAGGCTCGCGTACAGCTCGTCGAGCTCGACCGGGGTGGCGGTGCGGGACTCGGGGACCACCGCACCGTCGGCCAGCTGCGGCCCGTCGCGGGAAAGCCCGGTGAGCTGCACGTACCGGTCGGACACCACGCTCGGCGCGACCACCACGGCGTCGGTGTCCGCGGCGACCCGGACGTCGCGGTCGAGGGTGAAGGTGACCTCGACCCGGTCGCCGCGCGGGGTCACCGAGTCGACCGAGCCGACCCGCACGCCGAGCACCTGCACGTCCGAGCCGGCGTAGACACCGACCGCGCGGGCGAAGTAGGCGGTGACCCGCCGGTCCCCGTCGCCGGCGAAGATCCACCACAGGCCGGCCGCGGTGACCACGGCCAGCACCGCGACGAGCGCGCCGATCCGCCGGGCCCTCACCGGGTCGTCCCGGGCAGGCGCGGCGGGACGCACGGGTGGCGGTTCTCCGGCACGAGCCCGCAGATGTAGGTGTCGATCCAGTGGCCGCTGCCGGTGGCGTTGTTCACCAGCCGGAAGTACGGGCCGGCGAGGCGCAGGCTGCGGTCGATGTTCTTCGAGTACCGCTGCAGGACTCCGGTCACGGTGTCCAGCTGGGACAGTGCGGGCGCGAGCTGCCGCTGGTTGTCGGCGACCAGGCCGGAGAGCTGCCCGGCCAGGTCGGTGGTGCCGGTGAGCAGGTCGTGGATGGCGTCGCGGCGGTTCGACAGCTCGGTGAGCAGCAGGTCCCCGTCGTCGAGGAGCTTGTCGAACTCGTCGTTGGTGCCGGACAGCGTGCGGGTGATCGTGCGGGTGTTGTCGAGCAGCTCGGCCAGCTGGGCGTCCCGCGAGGAGATCGTCTTCGACAGCGAGGTGAGCCCGTCGAGCGCGCTGCGCACGTGCGCTGGCGAGTCGGCGAACGTGTCGGAGATCGTGCGGAAGCTCTGCGCCAGCTGCGTGGTGTCGATCCGGCCCGCGGTGTCCGCGAGACCCTCGAACGCGGCGGTCACGTCGTAGGGGGTGACCGTGCGGTCCAGCGGGATCGGGCGGCCCGGGTCCAGGGTGGTCCGGCCGGTGGGGAACAGGGACAGGAACTTGCGGCCCAGCAACGTCTTCAGCTTGATCGCCGCGGTCGTCGAGTCGCCGATCCAGGCGTCCTGCACGCGGAAGCTCACCAGCACCCGGTCGCCCGCGTCGTCCTGGACGAGGTCGACGTCGGTGACCTCGCCGACCTTGATGCCGGCGACCCGCACCTCGTCGTCCGGCCGCAGCCCCGCCGCCTCGCCGAACTCGGCGGAGTAGGTGGTGCCGCCGCCGATCAGCGGCAGGTCGGCGGAGAAGAACACGAGCGCCACGGCCGCCGCGAGCACGAGCGTGCCGGCCACGCCGAGGACCACCGGGTTCCGTTCCTTGAACGACTTCATCCCGTGCACCGCCGATCCGGCACCGTCACGCCCTGCGGGGGGTCGGTCCGCAACGTCGCCTCGCACAGGTAGAAGTTGAGCCACGAGCCGTACTGGGCGGTGCGGCCGATGGCGGTGAACTTGTCCGGCAGCACGGTGAGGAACTGCCGCAGGTCGGCCTGGCCGGCGTTGAGGTTCGCCGACAGCCTGCCGAGTCCGGCGATGCTGGTCTTGAGCGCCGGGCGGCCCTGCCTGAGGAGCCCGGCCGTGGCGCCGGTGAGGTCGCCGATGCCCTCGATCGCGTCGCCGATCGCCGACCGGTCGCCGGCCAGGCCGGACACCAGCCGCTGCAGCGTGCCGACCAGTGTGGACAGTGCGTCGCCCTGGCGGTTGACGGTGCCGAGCACGGTGTTGAGGTTGTCGACGACGTCGCCGATCACCCGGTCGCGGTCGGCGAGCGTGGCGGTGAGCGAGCCGGTGTGCGCGAGCAGGCTGTCGACCGTGCCGCCCTCGCCCTGCAGGACCTGCACGATCTCGCCGGACAGGTCGTTGACCTGCTTCGGTGACAGCGCCTGGAACAGTGGCTTGAACCCGTTGAACAGGTCGGTCAGGTCCAGCGCGGGCGTGGTGCGACCGAGCGGGATCTCGCCGCCCTCGGACAGCCGGTCGGCGGTGGCGGTCGGGCCGCGCTCGAGCGCGATGTAGCGCTGGCCGACCATGTTGCGGTACTTGATGGTCGCCGTGACGTCCGCAGGCAGCCGCACCGAGCGGTCCACGGAGAACCCCACCCGCGCCAGGTGTCCGTCCACGATGGACAGATCGTCGACCTGGCCGACGCGCACGCCGGAGATGCGGACGTCGTCGCCCGGGTTGAGCGACGTGACGTCGGTGAACCGGGCGCCGTAGGACACCCGGTCGCCCAGGCCCGTGTTGCCGATGGACACCGCCAGCACGGCCGTGGCGAACCCGGTGACCAGCACGAACACGAGCGCCTTGAGCAGCGGCGCGGCGAGCTTGTTCATCGCAGCGCCACCTCCGTGCCGCGGTAGAGCGGGCCGACGAGCACGCTGCTCCAGTCCGGCACCTGCCCCGGCGCGAGCCCGGCGGCCGGCCCGGCGATGCTCGCGATCAGGTCCCGCTCCTGCGGCGAGTTCGCCAGCCCGAGGTCGCCGCCGGAGCCGGGTAGCAGCGGGTGCCCGGCGCTGCCGGCGGGCACCACTCCCGCGGCCGGCGCGACGCCGCTCGGGTAGCAGCGCGGGCCGCCGGTCGCGTCGTACACCGGGTCGTCGGCGCCCGGCCGGTAGGGGGCCCGGGACTTCGTGACCCGCGCCTCGATGTGCATCCCCGGCTCGCGGGTGCCGGCGCCGAGGACCTTGTCCATCGACGGCTTGAGGTCGGCCAGCGCCTTGAGCGTGCACGGGAAGCTCGGCGAGTAGCGGGCCGCGACCTCCAGTGGCCGCCGGGCGGCGGCGGCCAGCGCGATGATGTTCTCCCTGTTGTTGCGCAGGAAGATCGTGACGTCCTGGGCGCCCGCGGTGACCTGCGCGTACAGGTCGGTCAGCCCGGCCCGCTCGTCGGCGACGGTGTCGAGCGTCGTGGCGGACTCGGTGAGCGAGTCGAGCACGTCGGGCGCGATGTCCCCGTACAGGTCGCTGACCTGCGCGAGGTCGGCGAGGTCGGCGGTCAGCCGCGGGAGCTTCGGGTTGAGGTCGCCGAGGTAGCCTGCGGTGTCGGCCATCGACTCGCCGAGCCGCACGCCGCGGCCCTCGAGCGCGGTGGCGACGGCGGTGAGCGTGGTGGCGAGCTTCTGCGGCTGCACGGCCTTGAGCACCGGCAGCAGGTCGTCGAACACGCGCTCGAGCTCGATGGCGTTGCGGGAGCTGTCCTGGCCGATCACGTCGCCCGCCTCGATCGGGCCGCGCGCCGGGGAGTCCGGAATGGACAGTTGGACGTAGCGCTCGCCGAACAGTGTCTTGGGGATCAGGAGCGCGGTCACGTCCTGAGGGATCCGCGCCACCTTGTCCGGCTGCAGGGCCAGCTCGACGGCGGCGCCGTGGTTCGTACCGTGCACGGACCGGACGTCGCCGACGACCACGCCGCGGGCCTTGACCTCAGAGGAGTCGTTCAGCTGGTTGCCGACCCGGTCGGTGCGCAGCGTCACGAGCACGACGTCGGTGAACTTCTTCTGGTAGACCTGCACGGCCAGCCACGCGAGCGTGGCCAGCACCACGAGGAACACCACGCCCGCGCTCCGCCGGACCAGCTTCGTGCCGATCACGACGGCCCCTCACAGGCTCGGTGCCGCCGTTCACGGTCGCCCTGTGACATTGTTTCGCTCGCAAGCTCGCTCATCCAGCCACCTGCACAGTGGTTGTGGCACCCCAGATGGCGAGGCTGAGGAACAGGTCGATCACGTTGATCGCCACGATCGACGTGCGCACCGACCGGCCGACCGCGACGCCAACTCCCGCGGGACCGCCGGTGGCGCGAAAGCCGTAGTAGCAGTGCGCCAGGACCACGACCACGCTGAAGACGAGCACCTTGCCGAACGAGTACAGGACGTCGATCGGCGGCAGGAACAGGTGGAAGTAGTGGTCATAGGTGCCGGCGGACTGGCCGAAGAACCAGACGGTGACCTGCCGCGAGGCGATGTAGGAGGTGAGCAGCCCGATCGCGTACAGCGGGATGATCGCGAGGAACCCGGCGACGATCCGCGTGGTCACCAGGTACGGGACGCTGGGCACGCCCATCACCTCGAGCGCGTCGATCTCCTCGGAGATCCGCATGGCGCCCAGCTGCGCGGTGAACCCGCAGCCGACGGTGGCCGACAGCGCGATGCCGGCGACCAGCGGGGCGATCTCGCGGGTGTTGAAGTAGGCGGAGATGAACCCGGCGAGTGCGGACGTGCCGACCTGGTTGAGCGCCGAGTAGCCCTGCATGCCGACGACCGTGCCGGTGAACGCGGTCATGCCGACCATCACGCCGATGGTGCCGCCGATGACGGCGAGCGCGCCGGAGCCGAAGCTGACCTCGGCGAGCAGGCGGACGATCTCCCGGCCGTAGCGGCGGATCGCGCGTGGCACCCAGAGCAGGGCGCCGGCGAAGAAGAAGATCTGGTCGCCGAGGACGTCGAGGAACGTGAACCGCTTGTCGACGGCCTCGAGGACCTTGTTGGGTCTGTCCTCCAGCAGCGTCATGGTCATGCCCCCTTCGGGGGCACGACCTGCAGGTACAGGGTCGTGAGGATCAGGTTGAGCAGGAACAGGAGCAGGAACGTGATCACCACGGACTGGTTGACCGCGTCGCCGACGCCCTTCGGGCCGCGGCCGGGGTTGAGCCCGCGATAGGCGGCCACCACGCCCGCGACGAAGCCGAAGATCACCGCCTTGATCTCGCTGATCCACAGGTCGGGCAGCTGCGCGAGCGCGGAGAAGCTCGCGAGGTAGGCGCCGGGCGTGCCGTGCTGCAGCACGACGTTGAAGAAGTAACCGCCGAGCACGCCGACCACCGACACCAGCCCGTTGAGGAACGCGGCGACGCCCATCGCGGCGAGCACCCGCGGCACGATGAGCCGCTGCACGGGGTTGACGCCGAGGACCTCCATGGCGTCGATCTCCTCGCGGATGGTGCGCGAGCCGAGGTCCGCGCACATCGCGGAGCCGCCGGCGCCGGCGATGAGCAGGGCGGTGACGACCGGGCTGGCCTGCTGGATGATCGCGAGGACGCTGGCCGCGCCGGTGAACGACTGGGCGCCGATCTGGGTGGTCAGCGAGCCGAGGTGCAGGGCGATGACCGCGCCGAACGGGATGGCGACGAGGGCGGCGGGCAGCAGCGAGACGCTGGCGATGAACCAGAACTGGCCGACGAACTCGCGGAACTGGAAGGGCCGCTTGAACGTGAGGCGCACGACGTCGAGGCCGAGCGCGTAGAGCTGGCCGGTCTGCCGTAGGGCCGCGGTGATCATCGGACACCTTCGAGGCCGGCCATGATGTGGCGCTGTGCGCTCGGTGGCAGCGTGTGGAGGATCTGCCGGACACGCTCCAGCCGCCGGTGAACCGCCTGTCTCGGCGGCAGGCCCGGCGTGGGTTCGAGCTGCGGCGGGACGCCGTGGATCTCGTCGATCTCGCCGAACCCGGCGGCCAGCTCGGCGGCCATGGTGGCTTCGTCCTTCTCCTCGGACATCCCGATCGGCCCGATGCGGCTGCCGTTGAGGAACTGCTTGACGACCGGTTCCTCGCTGGTCAGCAGCACCTCGCGGGGCCCGAACATGACCAGTTCGCGGCGGAAGAGCATGCCGATGTTGTCCGGCACGGTGCGCGCGACGTTGATGTTGTGCGTGACGATCAGGATGGTGGCGTCGAGCTGCGCGTTGAGGTCGACGAGGAGCTGGGAGATGTAGGCGGTGCGCACGGGGTCGAGCCCCGAGTCGGGCTCGTCGACGAGGATGATCTCGGGGTCGAGCACGAGCGCCCGGGCGAGTCCGGCGCGCTTGCGCATGCCCCCGGAGATCTCGCCGGGGAGTTTCTTCTCCGCGCCGGCGAGGCCGACCATGTCCATCTTCTGCCGTACTATCGCGTGGATCTCTCCCTCGGACTTCTTCGTGTGCTCACGCAGCGGGAATGCGATGTTGTCGTAGAGGTTCATGGAGCCGAAGAGGGCGCCGTCCTGGAAAAGGACGCCGAACAGCTTCCGAATGTCGTAGAGCTTGTGCTCCGAACAGCCGACCAGGTCGGTACCGTTGATGACGATGCGTCCGGAATTCGGCTTGAGCAGTCCGACGAGACATTTCAGGAAGACGGACTTCCCGGTACCCGACGGCCCGAGCAGGACGCTGACCTCGCCAGCCGGCAGGGTGAGCGTGACGTCCTGCCAGATCCGCTGACGCCCGAAGGACTTGCTGAGCCCGTCGACGGCGACCTCGACTCCCAAAACCCGCACCTCCGCCGGTACCGAGGCGCCGAGTTTTCCGACGTGACGGGAAATCTGGCCACATCGAATGGAACTTCGGCGTTTATTACCGCCGAGTAGGTTAGCCATGGCCATTTCACGGAAGCAAGTGTCAGCCGCAAACAGCCCAATTCTTGATTCCTGGTGACAAGAATTTCGCACGTTTTTGTCGGAAGGTGCGCAAAACCGGTTCGATCCCCGCCTGTGCAACGAGCGGGTCGTTGCGGGGATACGCGTGAGCTGTGCCTGACGCGCTCGCCGGGCGGCCACCGGTTGGCAGGGCCGGTACGCGGACGGCGCGGCCTCCGGCCCCCGATTCCAGCGTAGCGACGAGCACCGACACTTCCGCCGCGATCGCCTGAGACCTGTGGACAAGTGCCGGGGGGACCCCCGGATTTCAACGCTACGCCGGGGGACCGACAGGTCTCGCGCGAGCGCCTGAGACCTGTGGACAACCGGGCCGGGGGACCCCCGGATTCAACGCTACCGACGCCCACCGACAATCCCGACGCGAGCGGCTGACAAACCCCGATACCTGTGGACAGCCACCGCACCTGTGGACAACCCCCAAGGGGTCCCCCGTTTTCAACGCTACCGGCGACCACCGACAGGTTCGGTGCGAGTGGCTGAGGCGGCCCTCAGTGTGCGAAGTGCCGGGTGCCCGTCAGGTACAGCGACACGCCCGCGGCCTCCGCGGCGGCGATCACCTCGGCGTCCCGCACCGAACCGCCCGGTTGCACGATCGCCCGGATCCCGGCGTCCAGCAGCAGCTGCGGGCCGTCCGGGAACGGGAAGAACGCGTCCGACGCGGCCACCGAACCGGCCGCCCGCTCCCCGGCCCGCGTGATCGCCAGCCGGGCCGCGTCGACGCGGTTGACCTGGCCCATGCCGACGCCGACGGTGGCCCCGCCGGACGCCAGCACGATGGCGTTCGACTTGACCGCGCGGCACACCCGCCACGCGAAGGCGAGGTCGGCGAGCGCGCCGTCGGACACCGGTGAGCCGGTGGCGAGTGTCCACTTGGCAGGGTCGTCGCCCTCGGCGTCGATGATGTCGCGGGTCTGCATCAGCAGGCCGCCGGACACCGGGCGGATCTCCGCGCCGGCCCGCCGCGGCGGGGCCGCGGTCAGGATCCGGACGTTCTTCTTACGCGACAGCACGTCCACCGCACCGTCCGCATAGGACGGAGCGACGATCACCTCGGTGAAGATCTCCGCCACCTGTTCGGCCATCTCCACGGTGACCTCGCGGTTGGTGGCGATCACCCCGCCGAACGCGCTCAGCGGGTCACACGCGTGCGCCCGCCGGTGCGCGTCGGCGACCGCACCCGCGCCGTCCATAGTGGACACCGCGATCCCGCACGGGTTGGTGTGCTTGATGATTGCGACACACGGCGGCTCGTGGTCGTACGCGGCCCGCCACGCCGCGTCGGCGTCGACGTAGTTGTTGTAGGACATCTCCTTGCCGTGCAGCTGCGCCGCGGTCGCCAGTCCGCTCCCGCCGTGCGACGACACGTACAGGGCCGCACGCTGGTGCGGGTTCTCCCCGTACCGCAGCACGTCGCGCCGCTCCCAGCTCGCCCCGACCCAGCCCGGGAACACCTGCCCGTCCTCCGGCGCGAGCACCGAGCCCATCCACGACGCGACCGCGATGTCGTACGACGCCGTGTGCCGGTACGCCGAAACGGCCAGCGAGCGCCGGTCTGCCAGGGTGAAACCGCCCTCGCGCACCTGCTCGAGCAGCCAGTCGTACCGTCCCGGGTCGACGACCACCGCGACCGACGCGTGGTTCTTCGCCGCAGCACGCACCATGGCCGGGCCGCCGACGTCGATCTGCTCGACGCACTCGTCCGGCGTGGCCCCGGACGCGACGGTCCGCTCGAACGGGTACAGGTTCACGACCAGCAGGTCGAACGGCTCGATGCCGAGCGAGTCCAACTGGGACACGTGGCCGGGGTTGCGCATGTCCGCCAGCAGCCCCGCGTGCACGCGCGGGTGCAGCGTCTTCACCCGGCCGTCCAGCGACTCCGGGAAGCCCGTCACCTGCTCGACCGGCGTGACCGGCACCCCGGCGTCGGCGATGACGCGCGCGGTCCCGCCGGTCGACACGATCTGCACGCCGTTCGCGTGCAGACCCGTCGCCAGCTCCAGCAGGCCCGCCTTGTCCGAAACCCCGATGAGGGCCCGGCGAACCGGGCGCCGCTCGTCAGTCACGGGATGCTCACCTTTCGTCCGTGCACCGTGTAGCCCTCCCGGGCCATCAGCGCGATCACGTCGACCAGCAGCCGGCGTTCGACAACCTTGATGCGCTCGTGCAGCGTCTCGACGTCCTCGCCGGGCGCCACGCTCACCGCCTGCTGCGCGATGATCGGGCCGGTGTCCACGCCCGCGTCGACGAGGTGCACGGTGCAGCCGGTGACCTGGACACCGTGCGCGACCGCGTCGGCGACCGCGTGCGCGCCGGGAAAGGCCGGCAGCAGCGCGGGGTGCGTGTTCACGACCCGGCCGGCGAACCGGTCGAGGAACGCCGCACCGAGGATCTTCATGAAGCCGGCCGACACGACGAGGTCCGGCTCGTGCGCGACGACCGCCTCGGTCAGCGCCTTGTCCCAGGCGGCCCGGTCGGGATGGTCGCCGAGCCGCGCGACGAACGCGGGCAGCCCGGCCCGCTCGGCGCGCGCCAGCCCCTCGATGTTCGCGCGGTCCGCGCCGACCGCGACCACGCGCACGGGGTAGGCGGGGTCCGCGCTCGCGTCGAGGACGGCCTGCAGCAGGGTTCCCGAACCGGAGACCAGGACGACGACCCGTGCCGGGACGTCCGGTCGCACCGAAGCCGAGGCCATCACGGTCAGCGGAATCTCCCGTTCGCACGCATACCCGCAGCTTAGGCCGCGGCCGGAAATGCGCTCGCCCGGCCCGCCGGGTGCGGGCTACGTTCCGCCGCGTGCACAACCGGTCACTGGACGCCGTCCTGCCACCCGGATCGGTCGTCACCGAGGTGGTGCCGCGCGGTGGCGGGATGCTCAGCACCGTGCACGAAGTCCGGCTGGCCGGCGCCGGGCCGCTGATCGTCAAGCAGTACGCGGACGAGTGGCGCTGGAAGCAGGCCAAGGAGGTGCACGTCTACGCGCTGCTGGCCGAGCACGGTGTGCCCGGGGCGCCCCGCGTCGTCCGCACCGACCCCGGCCGCGGGATCACGGTGCTGACGCTCGTACCCGGGACTCCGCTGTCGGAGTCCCCGGCCGCCGACGTGCCGTCCGCGTACCGGCGGATGGGCGAGCTGCTCGCCGTCCTGCACCGGATCCCGATACCGGCGTTCGGCTACCTGACGACGGAGATCCTCGACCCGCGGCCGGAGAACACCGGGTACATGGCCGCACAGTTCGCCCGCCACCTGGCGACGTTCACCGAGCACGGCGGCCCGGCCGAGCTGGCCGACGCGATCCGCGACCGGGCCGGGGAGTCGGCGGGGCTGCTCGGGGCGTGCGCCGGGCCGGTGTTGTGCCACAACGACTTGCACGAGGGCAACGTGCTGGTCGACGGGTCGGGTGCGGTGAGGGGCTTCGTCGACCTGGAGAACGTGATCGCCGCGGACCCCTTGCTGGACCTGGCGAAGACGCTGCAGTACGACCGCGACCGGTCGCCGGCGAAACGGGCGGCGCTGCTTGACGGGTACGGCCCGCTATCGCCGGGGGCTTTCGAGCGGATCGACCTGTACCGGATGTTCCACTCGCTGGAGCTGTGGGCGTTCTTCGCGGAGATCGGCAACACGGGTCCGCTGCCGTCGATCGCCGAGGACATCCGCGACCTCGTCACCTAGCGATCGGGGTCGGCAGGAGCAGCGTCGTCCTGGTCCTCGGACTCGGATTCGTCGTCGGATTCTTCAGCGTTCGCGGCGTCTTCCGCGTCGGGCTCCCCGGGCTCGGCGTCGTCCACCGCCGGATCGTCGGCCTCGACATCGTCTGCCGGTAGCTGATCCGCGTCGAGGTCGTCGGGCGACGGGCGCGGGCCGCCCAGCCAGGCGGTGAGCACGGCGGGCACGGCGACCCACGCGACCAGCGCCATCGACACGGCCGCCGCGCGCAGGCTCACCGGGTCGAACGGGCCCTGGCCCACCCGGCCGCCCGCGCTACCGGCCAGCACCACGAACACCACCGCCACCACGCCGGCCGCCACCGCGACGGCGCGAAACCGGGCGACCGGGTCCGGCGACACGTACCGCAGCCGCCGCCCCACCACCACGCCGACCGCCACGGGCACGAGGAACAACGCGGGCCACCACGCCGCCGCCTCCTCCGGGAGCGCGGCGAGCAGCGGCAGGCCGGGCACCGGGCCGCCGGTGAAGTCGAGCGGGGACACCGTCACGATGCCCATCGAGAAGCCCGGGCCCGCCAGGAAACCGACGGCCGCGACCACCGCGTTCGGGACGTAGCCCGCCGACAGCAGCAGCATCCCCAGCCCGTTGCCGAAGCCCGGCGCGGACGCCGCGAACAGGTCCTTCGCCGTCTGCAGCGACGACAGCAGGGCGACCGTCAGCACCGCGCCGCCCGCCGCGAGGAGCAGCAGCACCGCCAGCGCGCCGGCCCGGAGGCCGCCGAGGGCCACCGCGTCGGTGCGGGACTCGAGCCACGACCACAGGCCGCACCGCCGGACCACGCCGCACGTCGCGGCCAGCGCGGCGATCAGCGCCGGGTAGTAGAAGGCCGCCAGCGGGTCGACCGACACGTCGTGGCCGGACACCGCGAGCGCGACGGCGACCCCGCCCGCGCCGTGCGCGACGGCGATCGCGGCGACCGCGTGGCCCGCCTGCCACGGGCCGGTCAGCCGCAGGCGTTCCGCCGCCCCGGACGCGGCCCGCGCGGCGATCAGCATCATCCCGGCGGTCGGCAGCAGCGGCAGCATGCCCAGCTCGAGCCCGCCGATCACGATCGGCACCTGGTGCGCGGCGAGCCACGCCGGCAGCGCGGCGACCACGACACCGGTCGTCGAGAACTGGGCCAGCGGCGCGACCGCCGTGACGAGGGCCAGCAGGGCGGCGATCGCGGCGTAGCCGGTGACGAGCGAACCGACCGCGGCGAAGGTCAGCACCCGGACGCGGGCGACCGTCGAGATGTCGACGTCGTCGGTGTTGGCGGCATCGAGTTCGAGGGACGGCGCCATGCGGCCCACTCTGACACGCACGACCGGCCGTCCCGGTGAGGCACGCCGCCCCACACCGCATCAGGTGAACGGGTCACCGCACGTCAATGGGGGTGGCACCGGAACCCGGTGCCACCCCCATCGGCGTGGTCGTTACTGCTGCGGGTACCCGCCCGGCGGCGTGCCCGGGTGGCCCTGCTGGCCCGGCTGGCCGAACTGGCCCTGCTGCGGCGCGAACGTCGTCTGCTGACCCGGCGGCGGGTACTGACCCGGCGGCGGCTGCTGCGCCGCCGGGAACTGCCCGGACGGCGGGTACATGCCGGGCGGCTGGTGCCCGTACTGGTTCTGGTTCTGCCCCGGCGTCGGCGCCTTCATGACGCCCGCCTCGAACAGGAACGCGACGACCGCCGCGGCTGCCTGCACGATGCCGAAGATCAGCATCAGGATCGTGCCGACGCCGATGTCGGCGCTGGTGGAGAACACGAAGAACAGCACCGTCAGCACGGCCGCCACGGAGAACGCGGCCGGCGCGATGCCCGGCTTCGCGCCCCCGGGCAGGATCGACGGCAGCACGAACAGCCCGGCCAGCAGGAACATCCCCGGGACGACGCTGCCGCCCTCGAAGAAACTCCCGCCGCCGTCGGCGGCGTCCGCGAAGCCGACGAAGAAGTTGATCAGGCTGAGACCGCCGACGACGAGGATCAAGATCTGCGGCAGACCGAGCTTCGTGCTGCTCCCTGGCGGACGGCCATAGGCCGGCCCCTGGAGCGGCTGCTGCGGGCCCTGACCCGGGTAGCCACCCGGTGCCCCGCCTGGGTAGGTCATCGCGTTGCTCTCCTCAGCTCACTGGACGCGATCGCAAACGTTCTCGGTTACGAGCCTGTTCTCGAAATCCGGCTCTCCCCGCCCTCCGACGACCGGAGTCGCCGAGTGGTTCCCCCGGAGGGAACCCCGTTGGGCCGGACGCTACACCAGCATCCGGCCCACCGTCCGGCCGACTCGAAAGCCTGTCCTCAGCCTGCCTTCGCCACGAGCAGGCGGGCGAGCTCGGCCGTCTCGGACGGGGTCTTGCCGACCCGGACGCCGGCGGCCTCCAGCGCCTCCTTCTTGGCCTGCGCCGTGCCGGACGAGCCGGACACGATCGCGCCGGCGTGGCCCATGGTCTTGCCCTCCGGCGCGGTGAAGCCGGCGACGTAGCCGACGACCGGCTTCGAGACGTGCTCGGCGATGTACGCGGCCGCGCGCTCCTCGGCGTCGCCGCCGATCTCGCCGATCATCACGATGACCTCGGTCTGCGGGTCCGCCTCGAACGCGGCCAGCGCGTCGATGTGCGTGGTGCCGATGACCGGGTCGCCGCCGATGCCGACCGCCGACGAGAAGCCGATGTCACGCAGCTCGTGCATCATCTGGTAGGTCAGCGTGCCGGACTTCGACACGAGCCCGATGCTGCCCGCATCGGTGATGTCGGCGGGAATGATGCCGGCGTTGGACTTGCCGGGGCTGATCACGCCGGGGCAGTTCGGGCCGACGATCCGCGTCTTGTTGCCGGTCGCGCACGCGTGCGCCCAGAAGCTCGCCGTGTCGTGCACGGGGATGCCCTCGGTGATCACCACGCACAGGCCGATGCCCGCGTCGATCGCCTCGACCACCGCGGACTTCGCGAACTTCGGCGGCACGAACACGACCGTCACGTCCGCGCCGGTCGCCGACATGGCCTCGCCGACGGAGTTGAACACCGGCAGCGTCAGGCCGTCCTTGACATCGGAGAAGTCCGCGCTCTGCCCGCCCTTGCCGGGGGTGACGCCGCCGACCACGTGCGCGCCCGACGCCAGCATGCGGCGGGTGTGCTTGGTGCCCTCGGCACCGGTCATGCCCTGAACGATGATCTTGCTGTCGTCATCGAGGAAGATCGCCATCTCACGCCCCCTGTGCGGCAAGCTCGGCGGCCTGGCGCGCCGCGTTGTCCATGGTGTCGACCTGCTGCAGGCCGGGCAGCGCCGCCTCGGTGAGGATCCGGCGGCCCTCGTCGGCGTTGTTGCCGTCGAGGCGAACGACGATCGGCTTGCTCACCGTGTCGCCGCGGCTGTCCAGCAGCTGGAAGGCCTGCACGATCCCGTTGGCCACCGCGTCGCAGGCGGTGATGCCGCCGAACACGTTGACGAAGACGCTGCGCACGTCGCGGTCGGAGAGGATGATCTCCAGCCCGTTGGCCATCACCTCGGCCGACGCGCCGCCGCCGATGTCGAGGAAGTTGGCGGGCCGCACGCCGCCGAACTCCTCACCCGCGTAGGCCACGACGTCCAAAGTGGACATCACGAGGCCCGCGCCGTTGCCGATGATGCCGACCTGGCCGTCCAGCTTGACGTAGTTGAGGTCCTTGGCCTTAGCCGCCGCCTCCAGCGGGTCCTCGGCGGCGACGTCGACGAACCCGGCGTGCCCGGGGTGGCGGAACGAGGCGTTGTCGTCCAGCGTGACCTTGCCGTCCAGCGCGACGACCTTGCCCTGCGGGTCGCGGACCAGCGGGTTCACCTCGACCAGCGTCGCGTCCTCGGCGACGAAGGTCTCCCACAGCTTGACCACCACCTCGGCCACCTGGTCGGCGACGGCCTCGGGGAACTTGCCGGCGGCCACGATCTCCTTGGCCTTGGCCAGGTCCACGCCCGCGATCGCGTCGACCGGGATCCGCGCGAGCGCGTCGGGACGCTCGACCGCGAGCTGCTCGATCTCCATGCCGCCCTCGGCCGACGCCATGGCCAGGAACGTGCGGTTGGCCCGGTCCAGCAGGAACGAGACGTAGTACTCCTCGGCGATGTCCGAGGCCGGGGTCACGAGCACCCGGCGGACGATGTGCCCCTTGATGTCCAGCCCGAGGATGGCTTCGGCCTTGGCTCGCGTGTCGGCGGGGTCGTCGGCCAGCTTGACGCCGCCTGCCTTGCCGCGCCCGCCGGTCTTCACCTGCGCCTTGACGACGACGGTCTGCCCCAGCTCCTCGGCGACCGCTCGGGCGTCGTCCGGAGTGTCGGCCACCTTCCCGGGCAGTACCGGGACACCGTGGGCCGCGAAGAGGTCCTTGGCCTGGTACTCGTACAGATCCACTACAGCGGTCTCCTGAATCTACGACTGCGTGCCGTGGTGGGGTTCGGCACGGGGAAGACCCTAGCGACGTGCGTGGATCACCGGCGCACGGCGTCGGGTGAAGTCCCTCACGCGCGGCGGTCGCGCTTGCCCACGGGGCGGCCGGGCGCGCGCGCCGCCGGTCGTGCGGGCGCCGGCTCCTCGGGCTGCTCGTCCTTCGGCGCCGGGCCCGCGTAGGCGACGCCCGCGGCGACGACGAACGCGAGGAAGGCGGCGATCGCGAGCCACGTGCCCGAACCGGCGGCGGCGTCGCTGGTGCGGTCGCTGGTCATGGGGAGCTCGAGCGCGTGCACGGCGACGACCGCGGCGGCGCCGAGCAGCAGCGCGGTCGCGCGGTGCGGGCGGGCGACCGCGGCGAGCAGGCCGGCGGCGATGACCACGGCCATCGCGATGAGCAGACCCCACGAGGCGAGCCGGAAGTCCGCCCAGATGCCGGGCGCCACGAAGCCCGGCGCGGTGATCATGGGGAAGCCGAAGGCGCCGATGCTGAACAGGATCGCCGCGCCCGCGGGCAGGGCGACCGGCAGGTGCGTGGTGCGCTCGGTGAGGTCGACGTCGTCGCGCTCGGCGCTGCCGGCGATCGCCGCGCTGACCGCCGCGGCGGCCGCGACGACCATGGCGGCCGCGGCGAACCACACGCCCGCGCCGATGTGCACGCTGTCGCTGATGCCGGCGCCGGTGAAGGCGGCGTCGAGCGTGGCCGTGCCGACGAGCACGACGGAGCCGAGGCTCACCACGAACGCCGGCCGCACGGCGGCGGCCCACCGGTTGGTCAGCAGCGCGGCGCCGAGCACGGCGATCAGGATGCCGACCGGGACGAGCTGGCGGTTGGCATAGCTCACGGGTTCGTCGAGGCCGTCGACGACGAGCTGCGGGCCGAGGGCGCCGATGAGCGCGGCGACGCCGGCGAGGATGCCGAGCACGCCGGTGACGAGGTGGACGCGGCCCTGCTCGAGCCGCAGCTCGGTGTCGTCGGTCTCCTCGCTCGGCAGCGTGGCGCCGCGCAGGACGAAGATCAGGAAGGTGAGCACCAGGAGCGGGACGAGCGCGAGGTAGGGCCCGAGGTCCGGGCTGAGCTTGTCGACCGTGAGCCCGGCGACGAGCTGTGGCAGCGCCACCGCGGCCGCCGCGAGGAGCACGCCGAGCACGACGCCGCGGGCGACGGCCGGACGCGCCGAGCTCGCCGCGAACACGCAGCCCGCGACCACGGCCGCGGCGATCAGCAGGAGGCCGACGCGCGCGAGGATCGGGCTGTCGACCAGGTCGTGGCTGAGCTGGAAGGCGTTGTCGGAGCGGAAGGGCGGCATGGCGAGCCCGACGGCGGCGACGGTCGCGAAGGTGAGCGCCCAGCCCATGGCCCGGCCGCGGGTCTTCTCGGAGGCAGGGCTCGCGTCGAGCTCGAGCGCGTAGGCCGAGTCGGGGCTGGCCCCGCCCCGGCCGGCGGCGAGCACGCCCGCGAGCCCGGTGGCGACGTGGCCCGCGACGAGCAGCCAGAGCCCGGTGGCCGGGGTCAGCTGGGCGAGGCTGGTCGGCACGAGCAGCTCGGGGCGGGAGACGAGGAGCCCGTCCTGCATGAACTGCAGGTCGACGAGCGCGCGGCCCGGGCTGAGGAGCGCGACCCCGGTGAGCACCCCCGCGGCGGTCATCGCCCGCCCGAAGACGATCAGCCCGCCCGCGACGAGCGGCGGGGCGGCGGCGAGGAGCGTGAGGAGGGCGGTGCTGGCGAAGCCTCTGGCGGGCGCGTTCTGGACCACCCCGACCTCGGGCCCGGCGATGAGCAGCACGGCGCCGACGACGGAAAGGCCCAGCGCGATGCGGAGCTGCGGCGGCGCGTCGGCCCAGCCGAGCCGTTCGGTCTGGTCGAACTGGCGGGTGCCGGGCTGCCGCCTGGCCACCCGCCCACGCGGCGATCGGGTCCCCGAAGTCATTGCCGAGAACGCTAGCAAGGCCCGCGCCCCGACGATTGGCGGCGCCCGAGGACGGCGCACAGTTTTCGCCCGAATGGCCGTGTCCGGGGTGGGTTTTGTGAAGGTTTGGTGGCCGGATCGAGTACGCGCGGTCTTGCTGAGCCGGTTCGCGGTTGGGCTGGTTCGCGGTGGGTTGGGCCGGTTCGCGGCTGGACTTGTTCGGCTGGGCTGGGCCGGATCGCAGCTGGGCTGGGCCGACTTGGCCGGTTCACGGCTCGGCCAGGCCGCAGCTGGGCTCGGCCGACTTGGCCGGTTCACGGCTCGGCCGGGCCGCGGCTGGGCTCGGCCAACTTGACCGGTTCACGGCTCGGCCGGGCCGCGGTGGAGCTGGGCTGGGCGGATGGAGCGGCTCCGGGATGGCTCGGGCAGCTGGGGTGAGTTGAGGTCGGCTGGACGCCGGGTCGCTCGGGTGATGCAGCCAGATCGGCGCCGCCGGTGCGGCCACGGAATCAAGGTTGTCTTCGAGTCGGATCGGCCGGGGCGGATCGGACAACGCGACGCGCCAGCCGAGCCACGCCAGTCGAGCCACGCCGTTAGGTCGCGCCGGGTGGACCCCACTCGTCGAGCCCAGCCGCGCGGGCCGAGTCGGACTGGGCTTGGTGGAGAGCCAGGCGAATGGCGCGAGCAGGCCGACTGAGCGAACTGGGCCGAGTCGGGTCGGACTGGGCGGGCCGGTCGAGCCAGGCCGAGTGGCGAGCGGACAGAGCCAGCGAACTTGGACCGAGCCGAGTCGAGTCAACCGGGGCAAGCCAGGCCCGACCGGTCGAACCGAGTGGAGCCGGTCGAGCAGGCGGGCCCTGCAGGTAGGGGCGCGCCGGACTGCGCCGTGCCGAGCGAGCAACGCCGAGTGGCCCGAGCGGGCCGACCGAGCGAATCGGATCGAGCCGAGTCGAGTCGGACTCGGCCGAGCCAGGCCAGGCCGAGTGGCCCGGGTGGGCCCCGAGCGAACTCGAGCGGCTGGGCCTGGCTTGGCCAAGCCAGGCCCAGCCGGTCGAGCCGAGTTGGCCGGACTGAGCAGGCCGGTCGAACCTGGTCGAGCGACCACGGCCGACCGACGGGCCGAGCCGGTCAGCCGGCAGGCCGGGTCGGTCGAGCCGGTCAGGCCGGGTCGAGCAAGTCCGGTCTCGCGGGGCGGGCGGGGCAAGCCGGGGGCGGAACCGATCAAGCCAGGGTGACCTCGGCGACCGTCCCAAATCTCTCGGGGATCGGCGGAGGGTGTGGTGCGGTTTGGGCACTTTGAGCTGGTTCGCTGGTATTGGTGCTCGACGTGCGGCATTGGGCAACGTTGCTGGGTGAAACATGGTGAGTTAGTAACTTGGGTCACATCGCTAAAGTAAAAGTCGGTTGACGTTGGGTCGTTTGAGCTGGCCAGGTTCGTCCTCGGCGCCACTCGTTTGGCGGACACGGCTCACAGATGTTGCCCTAACCGCTTCCCCTTCGTTACTGTCCCGGCGTCCGTTGTCACGGTCCGGTCACGAAATGGGCTGGGTCGGCAACCCGAAATTGCCGGCTAGCTGGGATCCCCCGCCCAGTGCCCACGTGGAGCTCGTCCCCACGAGCGAAACGTTCGAGTCCGGACTCCCCGAGGCGGAAGGGCAGCCAGGTCTTGTCTCGACACCGCTCACCAGGCGGCGAATCGTGGGAGTGCATCGCTCCCGACGATGACGCGTGGAACGAGCGCACCCCCACTCGCAGCCGCGGCGTGCACCGCGTGGCTCCTCCTTCGTCGGCGTTGCGCGGCCGTGTGGTCGTGGCCGCCGTGGCCGCCGGGGCGTTCGCCGCCGCGGTCGCCGGGCAGACGCTCAAGGGCGGCGCCGAGCAAGGGCAGTCGTCGGCGGACGTGCAGCCGCTCGCGGACAGCAAGAACGCCTCCGCCGCCATCGGCATCGGTGGCGACTCCTCGGCCGCGGCGCCCTCGTTCCTCACCGTCGCGAAGCCGACCGTCAAGACCTCCGGCGCCCCCTTCGAGGCGCAGAAGATCGCCGCCAGCGACAAGATCGTCAACGCGCGGGCCGCGAAGCTCGCCGCTGAGGTGGCCGAGAAGAACCGGCCCAAGTACGTCCAGCCCGCCCAGGGCAGGCTGACCTCGACGTTCGGCGCCCGGTGGGGCACCACCCACTACGGCATCGACATCGCCAACTCGCTCGGCACCCCGATCGTCGCGGCAGCCGACGGCGTCGTGATCGAGGCCGGCCCCGCGAGCGGCTTCGGCCTCTGGGTCCGCATCCAGCACGCCGACGGCACCATCACCGTCTACGGCCACATGGACAGCTTCTCGGTCTCCGAGGGCCAGCAGGTGAAGGCCGGCGAGCAGATCGCGCGCATGGGCAACCGGGGCGAGTCGACCGGCACCCACCTCCACTTCGAGGTCTGGAACCCGGACGGCATGAAGATCGACCCGCTGCCCTGGCTGGCCGAGCACGGCATCAGGCCCTGAACCGCTCGCCCGGCAACCGCCGGACGAAGTAGGCGTTGGCGACTCGCCACACGCCGCACATCGAACGCCTGCGCGCGCAGGCGGCGCACCGCCGCCCGGCGGGCACGTGCAGCTCCAGCAACGCGCGCCAGGCGGCCACCAGCCGGCGCGCGTCGTCCGCCAGCGGCCGCGCCGGTGAGTCGGCGACCAGCCGCTCGACACCGTCCAAGTACCGGCCGACGCTCTCGGCGAACACCCGGTACAACATCTCGTCCACACCCAGGAACCCCCTCTGGCCTCGTGCGGGAGCCTGTGCGTCCCGTCGGTGTGGATTACACCGGATGGCACCGACAATTTTCGCACACCAGTTCGATACTGGCCAGAGGATCTTGAGAACTACAGCTTGACCAGCGGCACGCTGCCGATCAGCATCAGCCGGATCGTGCCCGCCGTGCCGAAGTCGATCGTCGCCGTCGCGCGCGGGCCCACGCCGTCGGTGGCCACCACGGTGCCCAGGCCGTACTTGTCGTGGTTGACCCGGTCGCCCACGTTCAGCGACAGCGCGGGCGTGTCCTTCCAGCCCCTCGCCGGGCCGAACGGCGACGCGGTCGCGCCACGCGACCGGATGGCCTCCGAGCGGCGGGAACCCCACGACGTCGGCGCACTCGGCGCCGACCGCTCCGGCTGGAGGCGCCGCCAGTCGACGAGGTCTTCCGGGATCTCGTCGAGGAACCGCGACGGCGGGTTGGTCATCGGCTGGCCCCACGCCGATCGCACGATCGCCCGCGACAGGTACAGCCGCCGCTGCGCGCGCGTGATGCCCACGTACGCGAGCCGCCGCTCCTCGGCCAGCTCGACCGGGTCGCCCAGGGCCCGCATGTGCGGGAAGATCCCGTCCTCCCAGCCCGTGCAGAACACCACCGGGTACTCCAGGCCCTTCGCGGTGTGCAGCGTCATCAGCGTGACCACGCCGGCGGACTCGGAAGCGCCGGAGTCCTCGGCGCCGTCGGCGTCCGGGATCTGGTCGGCGTCGGCCACCAGCGACACCCGCTCCAGGAACGCCGCCAGCGAGCCCGGTTCCACGCCCGTCTCCGGCGGCTCCTCGACGCCGTCGAGCTCGTGGGCGAACTCGCGCGCCACCGTGACGAGCTCGGTGAGGTTCTCCACCCGGGTGGCGTCCTGCGGGTCGTCGCTCTCCTCGAGCTCCGCGCGGTAACCGGTGCGCTCCAGCACCGCCTCCAGGACCTCGGCGACCTCGTGCCCCTGGTCGATCAGCTCGCGCAGCCCGTCGACCAGCTCGACGAAGCCCGTGATCGCGTTACGGGAGCGCGGGTTCAGCATCGGGACGCGATCCTCGACCGCGTCGCGCAGCGCGGCGTTGTACGAGATCCGCTCACGCTCGGCGTGGGTGGCGACGCACGCCTCCGCGCGGTCGCCGATGCCGCGCTTGGGCACGTTGAGGATGCGCCGCAGGCTGACCGTGTCCTCCGGGTTGTTCAGCACCCGCAGGTAGGCCAGCGCGTCGCGCACCTCGCGCCGCTCGTAGAACCGCACACCGCCGACCACCCGGTACGGCAGCCCCATGCGGACGAAGATCTCCTCGAACACGCGGGACTGGTTGTTGGTGCGGTAGAAGACGGCGACACCGCCGTAGGTCATTCCCTCGGCGCCGCCCGAGTCCATGAGCCGGTCGATCTCGCCCGCCACGAACGCGGCCTCGTCGTGGTCGTTGTCGGCGACGTAGCCGACGATCTTCTCGCCGTCGCCGAGCGCGGTCCACAGCCGCTTGTCGCGCCGGTTGGGGTTGCGCGAGATCACCGCGTTGGCCGCGGACAGGATCGTCTGCGTGGAGCGGTAGTTCTGCTCCAGCATGATCGTGGTGGCCTGCGGGTAATCGCGCTCGAACTCCACGATGTTGCGGATGGTGGCGCCGCGGAACGCGTAGATCGACTGGTCGGCGTCGCCCACCACGCACAGCTCGCCCGGCTCGGTGCCGGTCTCCCCGGTGCCCACCAGCTCGCGGACCAGCGTGTACTGCGCGTGGTTGGTGTCCTGGTACTCGTCGACCAGCACGTGCCGGAAGCGCCGCCGGTAGTACTCCGCGACATCCGGGTAAGTCTGCAGCAGCTCGACCGTGCGCATGATCAGGTCGTCGAAGTCGAACGCGTTGGCCAGGCCCAGCCTGCGCTGGTACTCGACGTACACCTCGGCGGCGCGGCGCTCGAAGTCGTTGGCCGCGGACTCGGTCGCGTCGCCCGGGCCGACCAGCTCGTTCTTCAGGTTCGAGATGTGCGCGGCCAGCCCGCGCGCGGTGTACCGCTTCGGGTCGAGGTCGAGGTCGCGCGCCACCAGCGTGATCAGCCGGCGGGTGTCGTCGGAGTCGTAGACCGAGAAGCTCGACTTCATGCCGAGCGTGGTGGCGTCACGGCGCAGCACGCGCACACACATCGAGTGGAACGTGGACACCCACATCGCGTTGGCGCGGCGGCCGACCAGCTCGACGACGCGCTCGCGCATC
Source organism: Actinophytocola sp. (assembly GCA_035995025.1). GTDB lineage: Bacteria > Actinomycetota > Actinomycetes > Mycobacteriales > Pseudonocardiaceae > Actinophytocola. The sequence continues at coordinate 63,611 of DASYKY010000079.1, read as the reverse complement.
TCGGCGGCGGCCTTGTTGGTGAACGTGATCGCCATGATCTGGCCGGGATGCACGTCGCGCTCGGCGAGCAGGTAGGCGATGCGCCTGGTGAGCACCCGCGTCTTGCCCGAGCCGGCGCCGGCGACCACCAGCAACGGCGAGCCCGCGTGCTGCACGGCGCGTCGCTGCTGGTCATTGAGGTCGGCGAGCAGCTCCGCCGAGCGTCGGCGGGCCGGCGTGACAGGGGCTTGCGGAGGTATTTCGAACAGAGTGCTCATCGTGGGAACAACGTTACCGGCCCGCACCGACAACGAGGACGCGGCAAGCCGGGCGGCTGGACAGTTCGCGATCCGTGGTCCAGAATCCGTCACGTGCGCAGCCATGACTTCGAGTTTTTCTACGGGATCCGGACTCCGGCTCCCGTCGTGGCGTAGCGCCCAGCACACGACAGGCAAGCCCCGGAGTCCTCGGACCCGGGGCTTTCGCTTCGGGCCGGGGCCTCCCAGAACCGAGGATGACGACCATGCCTTCCACCACGCCTTCCACCACGCCCTCCGCCGGCCCGGCCACGGGAGACGACACCCCCGCACCCCCGGCGGGCAAGCCCGACGAGGAGATCTCGGGGCTGCGCACGGAGATCGACTGGCTCGACGCGGAGATCCTGCGGCTGGTGAAGCGCCGCATCGAGGTGTCCAAGACGATCGGCGCGGCGAGAATGGCGGCCGGCGGACCGCGCATCGTCTACAACCGCGAGATCGACGTGCTCGCGCGCTACCGCGAGCTCGGCCCGGAGGGCAGGCGCCTGGCGATGGCGCTGCTGAACCTCGGCCGCGGCCCGCTCGGCCGGTGAGAACGCACGTCGAACGGCTCCGCTGAGAGAACGCTCAGAATCAGGGTTCTCACCGATCCCCGGCAGCCGGGATGCGGGCACACTGGAGTCATGTTCAACCTGATCGCCGTCATCATCGCCATCGCCGGTGTGGTCGCCGCCCTCGCCAACACGGGTTACCTCGCCATGCTGAGCTCCGCCGCGAACCGGAAGGGAGCCAGCGGGGCGCCGGTGGGGCAGTACGTGCGGTCGCGCTGGCCGATCGCCGGCGTCACCACCGCGGGCGCGCTGATCGCGTGGGCGCTGACCTCCGGGGGCGGTTTCGCCGACGTGCTGGCGATCCTGCTGGCCGCGGGCTCCGGCGGCGCCGCGGTGAAGGCCCTGCAGTCGACGCAGGAGAAGTACCGCACCGGGCAGTAGCCGCACCGGATTTCCCGTCACCCGGTCGAGTGGTGTGGCGGGTCGCTGCGCACCCCGGGCCTCACACCGTGGGCAACCGCATACCCTGGGCCAGGTGAGCCTCCCGACCTCCGGCGATGACGTGCGATCGGCGTTGGTCGTCGCCGCGCACCCGGACGACGTCGACTTCGGTGCCGCGGGCACCGTCGCCTCCTGGACGGCCGCCGGCATCGCGGTCACGTACTGCATCTGCACCTCCGGCGAGGCGAGCGGCGACGCCGACCGCGACGCCGCCGGGATGGCGCGCACCCGCGAGGCCGAGCAGCGCACCGCGGCGGCCCAGGTCGGCGTCACGGACGTCGTGTTCCTCCACCACCCCGACGGCGCGCTGACCGCCTCGCTGGAGCTGCGCCGGGACATCACGCGAGTGATCCGCCAGGTCCGGCCGGACCGCGTGCTCGCCTGGTCACCCGAGATCAACTGGGAGCGGGTCGCGACCGCCCACCCCGACCACCGCGCGTCCGGCGAGGCCGCGTTCGCCGCCGTGTTCCCGGACTCGCGCAACCCGCATGCCCACCGCGAGCTGCTCGACGACGAAGGCCTCGAGCCGTGGACGGTGCGCGAGTTATGGGTGAGCGACGCCCCCGCTCCGCTGCGCAACCACGTCGTGGACGTGACGGACACGTTCGACAAGAAGATGGCCGCCCTGCGGTCCCATGCGTCCCAGATCGGCGACGGAGCCGAGCTGGAGAAGATGCTCCGCGCCGGTTTCGGCGCCATCGCCCGGCAGGCCGGGCTGGGCGACGGCCGCTACGCCGAGGCCTTCCAGGTGGTCGACACCCGCTGAGCCGTGACGAGTCCGTCGCACCACGTCACGATCCGCAAGCAGAGAGGTCCCACAGCCATGAGTAGCGGGGGCTGGCCCACCACCGGGCCAAGTCATGGCAGACACCACCGCGGGGAGGTGAACTCCGCCTGGACCCCGGCCATCCGGCCGACCGAGGCGGGACACTTCCCCTCGCACGCCCGGGCCGGCTGGGCCCCGCCCCCCGACGACGACACCTCGCCGCTCGCGCTGGTGCCCCGCCAGCGGGAGCCCGAGGTCGCGGTCGTGCACGTCGTCCCGGACACGCCGCCGCAAGGCCTGCGCAAGTTCGACCTCGGCATCGTGCCCGCGTCGGTCACGCCGCCGCGGTCGTGGCGCAAGGCGGCGTGGTTCGCGGTGGGTACGTCGGCGGCGGTCGTGTGCGGCCTGGCGGTCGCGGCGGTGCGGCTGATGGGCACGCCGTCGTCCGGCACCACGATCGACGCGCTCCCCGCGTTCCCGACCCAGGAGCTCGGCACGCTGCCGGTCGACGCGCCCACGCACGCGCCGCGCACGAGCCGGACCCCGTCGAGCACCACGTCGTCGGCGCCCGCCCGCCCGGACACGGCCCGGCGCACCGGCGAGGCGCCCGCGCCCGGCTCGTCGCCCGGGGAGAGCGAGTCCGGCACCGGCTCGTCCGCCCCCGGCGACTCGACGGCCGGGCCGACGACCACCTGGGTCGAGGCGGCCCAGCCGCAGCGCACGACCGTCGGCCCCGAGCCGGTGACCCCGACGAACCCGCAGGCGATGGGAGACCGGACCGAGCAGTACTTCACGCTCGTGACCGAGGACCCGCAGGCCGCGCACGACATGTGCGCCGGCGGCATGGCGCGCGAGGGCCCGGAGGGCATCGAGGCGCGGTACGCGGGCGTGGACCACGTGGAGGTCCAGGACATCACGATCGACCGCAACCAGGCGGTGACCACGAGCACGGTGCGGATCGTCCGCGACGACGGCACGGAGACCGTCGAGCAGCGCACGCTGTCCTTCACGTGGGGTGGCGACCCCAAGATCAGCGACGACTCACCGGCCGGCTGAGCGCCGCCACGTCACAGCCGATCCGCCGGGGCCGACTACGAGCCGGTAACGCGCAGCGAACGATTGCGGTGTCAATTGCTCCGATCGAGTGAAGTGAGCCCCGCCCAGCGACCCATTCGGGTGATCCATCCCGAATTGCTGGCGTTTCAAGCGAACCGCACGGTACCTACTTGGCCCTACAACTCGTTGCGCACGGAGGGGCCTGACACAGTGGATCATCTGACGACCGGACGGCGCCATGTGCGCGCCGGATCCGTGTCCGTCACCGAGCTGATCACGAGACAGGCCGAGTCCCCCGCAACCGACGCAACCGACGCGATCAGCACGACCGCCACGATCGACATGCCGGTCGTCCCGGCCGGTCCCACCTCGCACCGGCGGCCGGCCGCCCGCGGCGTCCAGCTGGCCAAGGCGACCAGCCTCGGCGTGGCCACCATCGTGCTCTGCGGCGCCGTCGGCGTGGCGTCCATGATCGCCCACCAGCGCGAGAACGACGCCGAGGCTGCCGAGTCCCCCGTCGAGCAGATCAACGGCGAGCAGGCCCTGCTGCCCGACGAGCTCGACCGCTCGCTGACCCGCGACACCCGCGGCAGAGCCAAGACCGCGACGCCCCCGCCGCCCGCTCCGGCCACCCAGGCGCCCCGTACGAGGGCCGCCGCACCGCCCGCGCCACGCGGCACCGCCCGGTCGTCGACGACCACCGCGCCGGCGCCGGCGGCGGCGCCGCCCGCGAACGAGCTCGACGTGGTCCGGCAGTTCTACCGGCTGCTGCCCCGCGACCCGGCTGTCGCGTTCTCCCTGATCTCGCCCGACCTGCTGCACTCCACGCTCGGCCAGTTCCTCGACTCCTGGTCGGCCGTCCGCTCGGTCACGGTGCTCGGTCTCGAGCAGCGGGCCGACGGCGTGCTCGCGAGCGTGCGGATCCTGCTGGCCGGCGGCGGGCACCTGCAGCTGCAGCAGTTGCTCACCGTGGCGGACACACCGCGGCGGATCGTGGGCGTCGAGCTGCTGTCCGCCCAGCGGAACTGATCGACTAGGCTTCGGTCCCGTTGTGCACTATCTGGTCCGCGTTCGTGTGCACAGAGTGAACGCCTAGCCTGGTGCGGGTCGGCGTACGTGGGTCCCGCCACGGTCTATGTGGCGATGAGCATGCCCGCCGGCTGCCCCGGGAGGTTTCTGTGCCCTGCGGTCCAGGTATCCCCACAACTCCGGAGTCGGCATGAGCGATGGCCCGCAGCCAGGGAGGAACTCGGCGCGATGACCGATGAGGGTCGCCTGGTGGCCGGGCGCTACCGGCTGGTCCACCGCATCGGTACCGGTGCGATGGGCGTGGTCTGGCAGGCGCACGACGAACGGCTGAACCGGACCGTCGCGGTCAAGAGACTCCTGCTCCAACCGGGGCTGCCGCCCGACGAGTCCCAGGAGGCCGTCGAGCGCGTCATGCGCGAGGGCCGGATCGCCGCGAAACTGCACCACCCCAACGCGATCGCGGTCTTCGACGTCGTCGACGAGCACGGCGCGCCCTGCCTGATCATGGAGTACCTGCCGTCCAAGAGCCTCGCGATGGTGATGGCCGAGCGGGGCCCGCTGCCCGCTCGCGAGGTGGCCAGGATCGGCGCCCAGTCGGCGGCCGCGCTCGCCGCCGCGCACGCGGCCGGGATCGTGCACCGGGACGTCAAGCCCGGCAACATCCTGCTCGGCGACGACGGCACGGTGAAGATCACCGACTTCGGCATCTCCCGCGCCACCGACGACGTCACCGTCACCAAGACCGGCATGATCGCCGGCACGCCCGCCTACCTCGCGCCCGAGGCGGCGATCGGCAACGAGCCGACGCCCGCGTCGGACGTGTTCTCCCTCGGCTCCACGCTCTACGCGGCGGTCGAGGGCGAGCCGCCGTTCGGGCTGACCGAGAACACGCTGCAGCTGCTGCACGCGGTGGCCGCGGGCCAGATCAACTCGCCGATGCAGGCAGGCCCGCTCACCGGCGTGCTGACGTGGCTGCTGGCCACCGACCCGGAAGACCGCCCGTCCACCTCGCGCACCCGCGACCTGCTGGCCGCGGTGGCCAACGGCGAGACGCCGTCGGTGCCGTCGATGCCGCGCGCGTTCCCGGTGAGCAGCGACGCCGCGACGCGGATGGTCGGCGGGTACGACGACTACGACGGGTACAACGACTACGACGAGGCCACGCAGCTCGTCGGCGCGGGCGACCGGACGCGCTCGGTGCGCCCGATGCCGGCCGCGCCGCCGCCGACGTCGCGGTCGCGCAAACCGCTGGTGTTCGCGGGCATCCTGCTGGCCGCACTGGTCGCCGCAGGCGCGTACCTGCTGGCCACCCGGGACGACCAGAAGGGCCGCAACACCGACCCGACGGAGAACAACGCGCCCCCGATCACCGAGACCACGACCACCACGCCGCCCCCCATCACGACCACCACCTCCGAGGAGCCGACGACCACGGAGGAGCCCACCACCACGACGACCACGACGACTACCACCACGACGACCACGACTACGACGACCACGACGAAGCCACCACCGACGACCACCACCGAGCCGACGACCACGACGACGGACCCGCCGGCGGAGACGGGGGTCGAGCGATAGTGCACGTGGACGGGATCGAAGGCGTAGGGGCGACGTTGTGACGAGTGAAGGGGGTCTGGTCGCCGGGCGCTACCGGATCGGCGACCGGCTGGGCAGCGGCGCGATGGGGATCGTGTGGCAGGCCCACGACGAGCGGCTGCACCGCACCGTGGCGATCAAGCAGCTGCTGCTGCAGCCCGGCCTGACCGAGGCACAGGCCGAGGAGGCGCGGCGAAGATGTATGCGGGAGGGGCGCATCGCGGCGCGGCTCGCGCATCCCAACGCGATCACGGTCTACGACGTCGCCGAGCAGGACGGCGACCCGTGGCTGGTCATGGAGTACCTGCCGTCGAAGAGCCTGGCGATGGTCCTCTCCGAGCGCGGCACGCTGTCGCCGCAGGAGGCCGCCGGGATCGGCATGCAGATCGCGTCCGCACTGGTGGCCGCGCATGCCGCGGGCATCGTGCACCGCGACATCAAGCCGGCGAACGTGCTGCTCGGCGACGACGGCACGGTCAAGATCACCGACTTCGGGATCTCGCGCGCCACGGGTGACGTCACCGTCACCGCGACCGGCATGCTCGCCGGCACGCCCGCCTACCTCGCACCGGAGGTGGCGAAGGGGCAGGACCCGACGCCCGCGGCGGACGTGTTCTCCCTGGGCTCGACGCTGTACACGGCCGTCGAGGGCCACTCGCCGTTCGGGCTGAGCGAGAACACGCTGGCGCTGCTGTACGCGGTCGCGGCGGGCAACATCACGCCGCCGCGGCACGCTGGCCCGCTGACCGCGCTGCTGATGCAGCTGCTGCGGGTCGACCCGCAGGAGCGGCCGTCGCTGACCATCGCGCGGGACAACCTCTCCGCGGTGGCCGAGGGCAGGCCGGCGCAGATCATGGACGCGGCCAGCGCGCCGACGAACCGGATCGCCGGCAACCGGATGCCGCAGGCGCCCATGGGACCGCCGACGCCGCCGCGGCCGAGCCACCCGCTGCCGTGGGCACCCGGCCCGCCAAAGGACGCGACGCGGCTGGACGTGCACCCGTTCTCCGAGCCGTCGCCGAGCGGTCCCGGCCCGCTGCAGCGCGAGCCGCTCCCGTCCGGTCCGACGCCGCGGCCGCGGCGCCCACCGGCACGGCAGGGCAACCGCGCGCGGTCGGTCGCGCTGACCGTGCTCGCGATCGTGGCGGCCATGCTGGTCGGGATCCTGGTGGCCAGCCTGCTGTCCAACGCGCGCGACAACGGCAACGGCAACGGCAACCAGGGGCAGCAGAGCTCGCAGCAGGCCGCCCCGCCGGCGTCGGAGTCCGGGCAGGACGAGCCAAGCGGCAAGGACTACGAGCAGGCCATCCGGGACTACTACGCGCTGCTGCCGGACAACACCGACCAGGCCTTCGACCTGCTGACCGGCCGCGCGCGGGAGAAGTCGGGCGGGAAGCGGACGTACACGCGGTTCTGGAACACGATCGAGTCCGTGCAGGTCGAGCAGACACAGTCCGAGGGCAGGAACGTCGCGGCGGTCCTGCTGTATGTGACCAAGACCGGCCGCACGTCCCGCGAGACGACCTCGTTCGCGCTCGTCCAGAAGGACGGGCAGCTGCTGATCGACAACTTCGTGCCGGTCGACCGGGGCAACTAGCGGCGACGGACGCCGCCGCGGGGTAGCGCGTCGAGCAGGCAGCGCGCGACGGGCTGGTCGGCGATCGACTCGCGCACCACGGCGTGGATCACGCGCACCGGCTCGGGTCTGCGCACCCGGCGCACCACGACGCCCGGCCGCCGGTGCTCCACACCGAGCAGCGGCACCAGGCAGAGGCCCGGGCTGGCCGCCACGAAACGCTGCGCGCACGCGTAGTTCTCCGGCTCCACCACGATCCCCGGGCTGAACCCGGCCGCCGCGCACGCGTCCAGCACGACCTGCGCGCACTGGCCCGGCGGCCACTCGTTGCCGACCCACGCCTCCTCCGCGAGCTCCGCCAGGCCGACCACCCGGCGGCTCGCCAGCGGGTGCGTGCGCGGCGGCACCAGCCGGTACGGATCGTCGAGCAGGTGCACCATCCGGCGTGGTCGCGGTGGTGGTGCTGGGCGTGTTCGGGACCGGGCTCGCGTTCGCGCTGAACTACCGCCTCATCGCGGACGAGGGCGCGACGGTCGGCTACCTGCTGCCCGTGGTCTCGGTCCTGCTCGGCGCGGTGGTGCTCGACGAGGACCTCAGCGCGCGCGTCATCGCCGGCATGGTGGTCGTGCTCGCCGGGGTCGCGCTGACCCGGGTGCCGCGTCGCGCCCCGGTGCCCGGCGCCGAGCCGGTGCCGGTCACCGCACGCTAGGTGCGCGGGTACCGCTCGGTGCGGTCGCCGTAGGGCTGCTCGCCGAACATGTCCGGCGCGCCGACGGGCGGCTGCGACCCGGTGTGCGGCCCGCCCGGTCCGATCGGCGGCTGCTGGCCCGTGCTCGGCCCGCCGGGCCGGTAGGGCTGCTGCTGGTACTGCTGGGGCAGCTGCTGCGCCGCCGCCCGCCGCTGCGGTGCCGGCGCGGCCTGCTCGTCACCGCCCGCCCGCGGAGGCCGCACCGCGCCCGCCGCGACCACCAGCACCAGGGCCAGCACGGCGAAGATGAGGTAGGACTGCAGCTGGCCCGTGTCGTCCTTGCCCAGCAAGGTGTACGCGCGGTAACCCGCATAGCCGCCGAGGCCGAGGCCGGCCACGACCAGAATCACCTGGACCGTCACCAGGAACTGTCGCATGGCCGGGACTGTATCTCCGGACAACCCCGTTGGGGCAGCGGAGAACAGCACGGTTCAGACAAGCCTGCGATCCGATGCCCAGCGGGACAACTCGTAGCGATTCGACAGCTGGGTCTTGCGCAGCACGCTGGACACGTGCGTCTCGACCGTCTTCACCGAGATGAACAGCTCGGCCGCGATCTCCTTGTACGCGTAGCCGCGGGCGAGCAGGCGCAGCACGTCGCGCTCGCGCGGGGTCAGCAGGTCCAGCTCCGGGTCGGAGATCGGCGCCTGGCCCGGCCGGTCGGCGAACGCGTCGAGCACGAACCCGGCCAGCCGCGGCGAGAACACCGCGTCGCCCTCGGACACCCGCACGATCGCGCGGACCAGCTCGTGGCTGGAGATCGTCTTGGTGACGTAGCCACGCGCGCCGGCCCGGATCACGGCGATCACGTCCTCGGCCGCGTCGGACACCGACAGCGCGAGGAACACCACGTCGGTGTCGTCCGCCCGCACCCGGCGCAGCACCTCCGCGCCGCCGCCGTCGGGCATGTGCACGTCCAGCAACACCACGTCCGGCTTGCGGTGCGTGATGCCCGCGACCGCCTCGCCGACCGTGCCCGCCTCGCCGACCACCTCGACGTCGTCGGTGATCGAGTCCAGCTCGGCACGCACCCCGGCACGGAACAACCCGTGGTCGTCGACCAGGAACACCCGCACCGGGCTCATTCCGCCTCCCCGGATTCGACCCTTGTGGTCTCCTTGCGTTGCCTCGGTCCGGTTTGGTGCGTACCTGTTGGTTGGCAGCCACGCGGCTCGTGTATCACGGACATCCCTCCTCGGATCAGGCGTTCACGACAGCTCGCGGCATCACCAGCGCCACCTCGGTGCCCTCGCCGGGCGCCGTGCGCAGCCGCAGTTCGCCGCCGTTGCGCTCCATCCTGCCCCGGATGGAGTCCGCGAGGCCATGCCGGTCCGCCGGAACCACGCCCGCGTCGAACCCCTTGCCCCGGTCCCGCACGAAGATCGTCACCCGCTCCGGCTCCACCTCGGCGTACACGCTGACCTCGGAAACCTCCGCGTGCTTGGCGGCGTTGACGACCGCCTCGCGGGCCGCGAACACCAGCCCGGTGAGCTTCTCGTCCAGCTCGCAGTCGCCGACGACGACCTGCTGGACCTGGATCGCGAACTGGTCCTCCACCTCGCCGCACGCCTGCGCCACGGCCTCGGCGAACTTCATCGCGTCGGCGTCCGGCCCGTCACCGTCGGACCTGCGGCCGTAGCCCGCCGGCCCGTACAGCCAGCCGCGCAGCTGGCGCTCCTGGCCGCGGGCCAGGCGCAGCACCTCGCGCGGCGCCTCGGACTGCTTCTGGATCAACGCGAGCGTCTGCAGCACCGAGTCGTGCAGGTGCGCGGCGATCTCGGCACGCTCCTCGGTCCGGATGCGCGCCCGGCGCTCCTCGCCGAGGTCGCGGACCAGCCGCAGCCAGAACGGCACGGTCAGCACGGCGACGCCGACCAGCGTGGCCAGCACGGACAGCAGCGCGAACTGCATCTGGTCGAGGTCCACGCTGCGGATCAGGAACACGACGATGCCGGCGATCACCAGCGCACCGCCGGACAGCACCCGGATCAGCGCGCTGCGCCCGCCGTGGCCGAGGACCGCGCCGAGCACGCCGCTGCGCGCGCGGCGGCGGGTCGAGTCGTCGGCCTCCCGCCAGACCAGGGCGATACCGACGAGCGTGACGCCGATGCCGCCGGCCACCCAGCCGTTGAGCGTGCCGGAGAGCGTGCCGGCACCGATCGCCAGGCCGATGCCCAGCGCGAGCAGGCCGCGGGCCTGCTGGCGTTCCTTGCGGGAGACCTCCCGCTGCGCGTCCTCGCGGGACTGCTGGGGCACGAACACCCACAGCAGGCCGTACGCGAGCACGCCGGCCCCGCCGAGCGCGGCGAGCACCGCGAACGCCATCCGCACCCAGAGCACCCGGACGTCCAGGTGGTCGGCGATGCCGCCCGCGACGCCGGCGACCGCACGGCCGTTGCGCCTGCGGCGCATCTTGACCACGTCGTCGTCGGCCGGGACGGGCGGGTTCGACGTCTTCCGCTCGATGTCCGCGGTCATCACCACCTGTGCTGGCACGACCTCATCGTCACACGTCAAGCATGCCCTCTTCATCCGGGAAATACCCCGGAGTCAAACATCAGGGTCGCTCCCTGATGTGCGGCGGGGCGCGGCGACGCATGCTCGTCATCGTGAGTGGGACACAGCAGACCTCAGGCATGGCCGGGGTCGAGGACACAGTCAAGGACTTCTGGGCGACACGCCCCAGACGGCCGCGGCGGGGGCGCAAGGTCGCCGGCGTCGCGGCGGGCATCGCGCGGCGGTACCGGATCGACCCGACGCTCGTGCGGGTGGGGTTCGCCGTCGCGTCGGTGTACGGCGGTGCGGGCATCGTGCTTTACCTGCTGGGCTGGCTCTTCCTGCCCGAGCAGGACGACGAGGTCTCGCCTTTCGAGTCGATGATCGGCCGGGGCCGCAGCTCCACGTCGAGCGCGTTCACGGTGCTGCTCTGCCTGGCGCTGATCCCGGCGGTGAGCTGGTTCTTCGGCGGCTTCTTCCCGGGCTTCCCGGGGTTCCTGAGCGTCGTGGTGCTGGGTGGGGTGCTGTACCTGCTGCACCGCAACCGGGGGCACCTCGGCGAGCCCGTGGCCGCCGCGCCGGCCCCGGCTTCGGGCACCGGCGCCACCATGCCGCGCGACGCCGAGCCCGTCGTGGACCCGGTGACCAACGAGCCGCCACCGGTCGACGAGCGCCGCGAGGACGTGCGGGAGACTCCGCCCGCCTGGGACCCGCTGGGTGCCGCGCCGTTCGCGTGGGACCTGCCGGAGCCGACGCCGCAGCCGAGCCGGGAGGACGAGGAGCCGCCCGCGCCGCGCCGCCGCAGGTCGCGCATCGGCCTGCTGACCGTGGGGGTCGGCCTGATCACGGCGGCCGTGCTGTCGTCGATGATGGGCGGCTGGATCACCGCGCAGCACATCGTGGGCATCGTGCTGGCGATCCTCGGTGCGGGCATGGTCGTCGGTTCGTTCCGCCGCGGGGGGCGCGGCCTGATCGGGCTGGCGATCCCGCTGGCCGCGATCGGCATCGCGATGACGGTGATCTTCCCCAGCGGCGTGCACGGGGGCGTCGGGGACATCCGGCTCACGCCGACGTCGCTGTCGGACGTGCGGGGGAACTACGAGCGGGGCGTCGGCACGATCGACCTGGACCTGACGCAGCTGCCGTCGTCGGGTCACGTGAACACCCGGGTGCACCTGGGCCTCGGCGACGCGACGGTGATCGTGCCGGAGTCGGCGAACGTCGAGGTGCGGTGCGAGGCCGGTCTGGGAGACGTCCAATGCCTGGACCGCGAGCAGTCGGGCACGGACAACAACGTGGTCGTGGCGAACGACGACGGCGACGACGGCTCGGGGGGCCTGGACATGAAGCTGACGGTCGACGTGGGGACGGGCAGCGTGGAGGTGCGCCGTGGCTGAGAAGACGGGCGACACGGAGACCCGGCGCCGCCGGCCGGACGTGATCACCCTGCTGCTGGGCCTGGCCACCCTGTTCGTCTCGGGCTACGTCCTGAGCGACGGCAACCTCTGGTTCCCGACGGTCGACCCCCGCTGGCTGATCACCGGCGGCGCACTGCTGGTCGGGATCCTGCTGCTGGCCTCGTCGATACGGGGAGGACGGCGAAAGCGCTGAGCGGCAACGGTTCCACTCGAGGGCGGTCTCCCGGACGGGAGGCCGCCTTCGCTCACGCCGCGGCCGCCGCCCGCCGCTGCAGGTCGTTCAGCACCCGGGTGAACTGCGCCGAGGGCAGCACGTCGAGCGGCCCGGACGGGTCGTCCTGCCCCCTGGCGTACCCGCGCAGCGGCGCGGTGAGGTGCCGGCCGTCCTCGAGGTGCAGCACGAGCCGCCGCACGCCGGCGGGCTTCGAGGGCATCGCGTCGACGACGGTCACGGTGTTGAGCGGGACGGACCGCGTGCGGAAGACGCTGCTCAGCCAGATCCGGCTGTGGCTGACGTAGACGCCGCGCTGCCGGTAGCGCCACCACAGGAGGGCCCACAGCGCCAGCAGGAGCAGGCCCGCGACGGTCACCGGGACGGTGAGCGATCCGGCGACCATGCCGCGCACGAGCACGGCGGCGATGAAGACTCCGACGAGCCAGGAGGCCACGGCGCCCACGGTGCGCCGCTGCTGGGGCCCGTATCGCATGCGGTCGGTCATTCCCACTCGATCGTGCCGGGGGGCTTGGACGTGACGTCCAGGACCACGCGGTTCACCTCGGGGACCTCGTTCGTGATGCGGGTCGAGATGCGTTCCAGGGCGTCGTACGGGAGGCGGGTCCAGTCGGCGGTCATGGCGTCCTCCGACGAGACCGGGCGCAGCACCACCGGGTGGCCGTAGGTCCGGAAGTCGCCCTGCACGCCGACCGAGTGCACGTCCGCCAGCAGGACCACCGGGCACTGCCAGATGTCCCGGTCGAGCCCGGCCGCCGTCAGCTCCTCGCGGGCGATGGCGTCCGCGGCGCGCAGGATCTCCAGCCGTGCCGCCGTCACCGAGCCGATGATGCGGATGCCAAGGCCCGGCCCCGGGAACGGCTGTCTGTGGACGATGGTCTCCGGCAGGCCCAGCTCGAGCCCGACCCGGCGCACCTCGTCCTTGAACAGCTCGCGCAGCGGCTCCACCAGCTCGAAGGTCAGGTCGTCCGGCAGGCCGCCGACGTTGTGGTGGCTCTTGATGTTCGCCGCCCCGGTGCCGCCGCCCGACTCGACCACGTCCGGGTAGAGCGTGCCCTGCACCAGGAACCGGTAGTCGCCCGCCGCGCGCAGGTCGCGCTCCGCCCGCTCGAACACCCGGATGAACTCGCGGCCGATGATCTTCCGCTTCTGCTCCGGGTCCGTCACGTCCTCGAGTGCGGCGAGGAACCGGTCCGCGGCGTCGACGGTCACCAGCTTGACCCCGGTCGCCGCCACGAAGTCGCGCTCCACCTGGCCGCGCTCGCCGGAGCGCAGCAGCCCGTGGTCGACGAACACGCACGTCAGCCGGTCGCCGATGGCCCGCTGCACCAGCGCCGCCGCGACCGCCGAGTCGACACCGCCGGACAGCCCGCAGATCGCCCGGCCGGACGGCCCGATCTGCGTCCGGATCCTCGCCACCTGTTCGTCCACAATGGACGCGATCGTCCACGAAGGACGGAGGCCCGCGATGTCGTGCAGGAACCGGCGCAGCACCTCCTGGCCGTGCGGGGAGTGCGCCACCTCCGGGTGGTACTGCACGCCCGCGAGCCGCCTGCCGGTGTCCTCGAACGCCGCCACCGGCGTGCCGCCCGAGGAGGCCGTCACGGTGAACCCGGGCGGCGCGGCCGTCACGCTGTCGCCGTGCGACATCCACACCGGGTGCCGCGCCGGCAGGTCCGCGTGCAGCACGCCGCCGGACGCGTTCAGCTCGGTGCGCCCGTACTCGCGGGTGCCGGTGTGCGCGACCTCCCCGCCCAGCGCCCTGGCCATGGCCTGGAACCCGTAGCAGATGCCGAAAACCGGCACGCCCGCCGCGAACAGGGCCGGGTCGACGGCCGGCGCGTCCTCGGCGTACACCGACGACGGCCCGCCGGACAGCACGATCGCGAGCGGGTCGCGGGCCAGTAGCTCGGCGACCGTCGCGGTGTGCGCGACGACCTCCGAGTACACCTGCACCTCGCGCACGCGACGGGCGATGAGCTGCGCATACTGCGCGCCGAAGTCGACCACGAGAACCGGCCGGTGCTGCTGTTGCGTCACACGGGAAGCATGTCACGGGCCCGGGGAACTACGGTGGAGGGCATGAACGCGACAGAGCCGCACCTGCCGACGCCCCGGCCCGTCTACGTCGCCGGGCGCGCGGAGCAGAGTGCGCAGACGCTGAGCGTGCATCACCCCTACGACGGGGTCGAGATCGCGACCGTCTGCGTGCCCACCGCCGACCAGGTCGAGCGGGCCGTCGCCGCCGCGGCGGCCGCCACGCAGTCCTTCCGCACCACGCCGGCGCACGTCCGCGCGGCCGCGCTGGACCACGTCTCGCGGTCGGTCGCGGCCAGAGCGGACGAGGTCGCGGAGATGATCACCGCGGAGAACGGCAAGCCCCTCAAGTGGGCCACCGTCGAGGTCAACCGCTGCGTGTCGACGTTCCGCTTCGCCGCCGAGGAGGCCCGCCGCTTCTCCGGCGAGCTGCAGCGGCTCGACACCGACCCCGCCGCGGAGGGCCGGCTGGCCGTCGTCCGCCGGGTCGCGCGCGGGCCCGTGCTGGGCATCGCGCCGTTCAACTTCCCGCTGAACCTCGTCGCGCACAAGATCGCCCCGGCCATCGCGGCCGGCGCGCCGATCGTGGTCAAGCCGGCGCCGCGGACCCCGCTGTCCGCGCTGCTGCTGGGTGAGTTGCTCGCTGAGACCGACCTGCCCGAGGGCGCCTTCTCGGTGCTGGCCGTCGGCAACGAGGAGACCATCGCGCTGGTCAAGGACCCGCGGCTGCCGGTCGTGTCGTTCACCGGCTCGGGCCCGGTCGGCTGGTCGATCATGGACAGCGCGCCGCGCAAGCAGGTCGTGCTGGAGCTCGGCGGCAACGGCGCGGCGATCGTGTGCGCCGACTGGCCCGACCTCGACTTCGCCGCCCAGCGCATCGCCACGTTCGGCAACTACCAGGCCGGCCAGTCCTGCATCGCCGTGCAGCGGGTGGTGGTCGACAGGGCGGTGGCCGACACGTTCGTGCCGAAGCTGCTGGACGCGGTCAACGCGCTGCGCACCGGCGACCCGCACGACCCGGACGTGGAGGTCGGCCCGCTGGTCGACGAGGCGGCCGCCGAGCGCGTCGAGGCGTGGGTCGGCGAGGCCGTGTCGGCAGGCGGGAAGCTGCTCGCGGGCGGCAAGCGTGACGGCTCGTCGATGTCGCCGACGGTCCTCTCCGAGGTCCCGCACGACGCGAAGGTGTGGACCGAGGAGGTCTTCGGCCCGGTGCTCGTCGTGTCGGTCACCGACGGCATCGACGACGCCTTCGCACAGGTCAACGACTCGCAGTACGGCCTGCAGGCGGGCATCTTCACCCGCGACGTGCAGACGGCGTTCCGGGCCCGCGCGGAGCTGGACGTGGGCGGCGTGATCGTGGGCGACGTGCCGTCGTTCCGGGCCGACCAGATGCCCTACGGCGGCGTCAAGGGCTCCGGCTTCGGGCGCGAGGGCATCCGCAGCGCCATCAACGACCTCACCGAGGAACGGGTCATGGTGCTCACCGGCCTCGAGATCTGAGGTTCCGCGAGTCCAACATTCCCGACCCGCGAGTCCAACGTTGCGGACGCGCGAGGTCAACGAGGGTTCGTCAGGCCCTGGGCGAACGCGAACACGCCGTCCGGGTCGTAGCGCTCGGCGACCTGGCGCAGCCGCGCGAGGTTGGCGCCGTAGTACGCGTTCGCCCAGTCCGGCATGGCCGGGTCGATGTAGTTGACGTATCCGGTGGCGCCGGTCAGCGAGCCGAGGCCGTCGCGGACTTCGTTCACCGCCTGGGTCGCCGCCTGCTTGCCGGGTCCGGTGCCGGCGTAGATCTGCGCGCTCGCCACGGCCGTGCGGTGCGGGAACGCGGTCGCCCCGGCGTCCAGTTTGGACACCGCGCCGCCGAGGGAGTCCAGCAGCAGGTCCGTCCCGGTCCGTCCGTCCAGCAGCGACACCAGGGCGGCCGGGTCGGCCACCGGCTTCGCGAGGATCCGCGACGAGGCCACGAAGGACTCCCGGCCGAGCGAGCCGCCCTGCGCCGCCGGGTGGCACTGCGCGACGCTGCGCTGCGAGCAGCCCGCGAAGTAGCGCATGGCGTCCAGATAGGACTTCCCGGTGACGAACCGCGAGGACGCGGTGAGCCCGAGCCGGGACAGCTGCTGCTCGCACGCCTGCGTCGGGCCGACGAAGCAGCCGCCGACCCGCACGGTCGGCGGCGACCCGCCCGACACCACGCAGTTCGTCCACATCTCGTCCGGCAGGTCCGCGACCCAGCCCTGCCACGCGCCGACGACGTCCGCCGCGGCACCGTCGAAGCGCAGCGAGAACACGGTCAGCTCGGGCGCGGCCGCGGTGCGGAACGTGAACGACGTGACGATGCCGAAGTTGCCGCCGCCGCCGCCGCGCAGCGCCCAGAACAGGTCCGGCTCGGAGTCCAGCGAGGCCGTCACGACGGACCCGTCGGCCTTGACGACCTGCGCCGATCTCAGCATGTCGCACGTCAGGCCGAACTTGCGGGTCAGCACGCCGATCCCGCCGCCCAGCGTCAGCCCCGAGATGCCGACGGTCGGGCAGGATCCGGCCGGCAGGCAGCGGCCCTGCGCGTCGAGCCCGGCGTACACGTCGATGAGCCGCGTCCCCGCGCCGATCACCGCGGCGTCGCCGTCGACGTCCACTCCGGACATCGGGCCGAGGTCGACGATCAGCGCCTTGTCCTGGTTGCTGTACCCGGCATAGCTGTGCCCGCCGGACCGCGCGGCGATCGGCATCCGCGCCGCCGCCGCGACCTCGACGCACGCCTGCACGTCCGCGGGCCGCCGGCAGCGCGCGATCGCCGCCGGTCTGCGTGCGTCGAACAGCGGGTTGTAGACCTGCGCGGCGGCCGGGTAACCGGCGTCGCCCGGCAGCACGAGCCCGCCACCGAGCTTTCGGCGCAGCGTCGCCCAGTCCGGCGGCACCGGCCTCGCCGGTGACGAAGGTGCCGACGGCGCGGTGGTGGCCGGCCGGGGCGCACCGGCCTCGCCGGTACAGGCGGCCGCCGCGCCGGCGACGGCGGTCAGCGCGGCCGCGCCCAGGAACGTCCTTCTGGTGACCAAACCCCGACACCTCCCACCCAACGAGGACGCGCGGCCCGTGATCAGGTTGCCGGTGCGTCCCGCACCCAGCCGGTCGCCCGGCGCAGCGCGGCGGTGACCAGCGGCCCGACCGGTGCCCCGTCGGGCTCGGCGACCACCGCGGCGATGTGCCCGTCCGGCCGGACGATCATGACCGACCGCGGCCGCAGCCGCAGCGCGACGGCCAGGTGGTCGTCCTCCTCCTCGTCGAGCCGCACGACCGGGCTGGTGATCGCGCGCTCCCAGTCGTCGGCGGGGCGCCACCGGCACCAGTGGGTCAGCACGACGAACCGCGAGCCGACGAGCTCGCGCAGCCGTGCCCCGCGGTCGAGGCGGCCGTCCGGGCACAGCACGCCGGGCACGGGCGGCCGGGCGGCGCCGGGCTCGGTGGGGACGCGCGCGAACGCACCGCCGGTGGTGAGCGGCGAGCCGGGGTACCAGTAGGGCTCGGCGAGCTTGCCGGAGTCGATCTCCGCGCGCGCGGACTCGTCGTCGACCGCGCGGGTGAGCACGTCGACGCGGTGTGCCCGCTCCGCGTCGTCGCGCGGCACGAGGAAGCGCATGGTGTCGCCGGTTATCCGCAGGTTCTCCGCGGCCGCGGCGCCGCGCTCGACGTCGTAGGACTCGAGCAGCCCGGGACCGCCGGTGCCCGTCCGGTCGAGCGCGACCTTCCACGCGGCGTTCTCGGCGTCGGCGATGCCGGAGTTGAGCCCCCGCGCGCCGAACGGGCTCATGGCGTGCGCGGCGTCCCCGGCGAGCAGCACCCGCCCGACGCGCATGGCCGGCACTCGCCGCTGGTGGAACCGGTACAGCGACAGCCAGACGATGTCGTAGTCCGCGTCGCCGACCACCGCGCGGATGCGCTTGTCGAGCCCGCCGCCGCGCCGCTCGGCGGCGAGGTCGAAGTCGTCGGGCACCTGCCAGTCGATGCGCCACACGTTGCCGGGCTGGGGGTGCAGCAGCACCTGACGGCCGGGGTTCCAGACGGGGTCGAAGAAGAACCGGCGTTCCGGCACGGCGAAACCCAGGTCGGCGCGGATGTCGGCGATGAGGAACCTGTCCGGAAAGGACACTCCGTCGAACGGCAGGCCCAGCAGGTCGCGGGTGGCCGAGCGGGCGCCGTCGGCGGCGATCAGGTGCGTGCCGTGCACCGTGCCGCCCGCGGTGGCGACCTCGACCCCGCCTGCGTCCTGGCTGACGCCGGTGACCTCGTGCCCCCGGCACAGGTCGACCAGCGGCTCGCGGTCCACCTGCTCCTCGAGCAGAAGCTCCACAATGGACTGCGGGGTGTTGACGAACGGCGGGAACGCGGAGTCGCCGGAGTCCGGGAAGGTGGTCTCGAGAACCTGCTGCTCACGGTAGTAGGTGCGCCCGCGCGTCCACGTGACGCCGACCTCGGCGACCCGCGCGCCCAGCCCGACCCGTTCCAGGATGTCGAGCACGTCGCGCTGCACGCAGATCGACCGGCTGCCCTCGGCGGTACGCCGGTCCTGGGCCTCCAGCAGGATCGACGGCACGCCGTGGCGGGCGAGCAGCAGCGCGCTCACCATGCCGACCGGCCCGGCACCGGCGATGAGGACGGGCTCCATCACTGCCCCTGCAGCGCGGCCCAGACCTCACGGTCGCGCTCGGCGGTCCAGACGCGGGGCCAGTCGACGCCGTCGAGCTCGTCCAGTAGCGCTGGACGTTGAACGGCAGGCAGTGCTCGAAGATCGGCCAGCCGCCGAACTCCGGCGCGAGCGCGCCGTGCGCCCGCGCGAAGGCCTCGGCGAGGGTGCCTCGTGCCGCGTGCACGCCCCCGACGGTCCGCCGCAGCTCGTCGAGAAAGTGCCTGCTCTGCGCGATGGCCGCGCGCACGGCGTCCTCGCCCTGCGCGACCGCACCACGCCCGCCGACGAGCGCGGTCGCCCCGAACCTGCCGACGTTGTCCAAAGTGGAGGATGCCCAGTCGTCGTGGAAGGCGTCGCCGGTGTACAGGGCGGCCCGCGCCTCCACGAGGTCCCCGGCGAAGAGGATCCGTTCGTGCGGCAGCCAGGCGACGATGTCGCCCGCGGTGTGCCCGCGCCCGCAGTACTGGAGGACCAGCTCCCGCTCGCCGCCGAGCGGGATGACCATGCGGTCGCTGAACGTCAGGGTGGGCCAGGTGAGCCCGGGGATCGAGTCCGGGTCCTCGAACAGGCGGGGCATGCGCCCGAGCTCGGACTCCCAGTCGGCCTGCCCGCGCTCGGCGATGAGCTTGCGCGTCTGCTCGTGCGTGACGATCTCGCTCGCGCCGAACGCGGCGGCCCCGAGCACGCGGACGGCGTGGTAGTGGGAAAGGACGAGGTGGCGGACGGGCTTGTCGGTCTTCTCGCGCAGCATGTCGAGCCACCGGCGGGCGGCCACGGGGGTGGCCCTGGCCTCGAAGCAGACGAGGAAGTCGTCCCCTTCGACGGCCCCGACGTTGGGATCGCCTTCCGCGGTGAGCACGTGCACCCCGGGCGCGAGCTCGGTGTAGGTCTCCGCCTTGGCCTCGATATCCCCACTGGACGCGAACGCTTTAGCCACGCCCCTACCCTGCCACGTCACTCCGCGCGGACGAAGTACGCGGCCGGGGCGCCGTCCGGCACCGCCGGCGACACGGGGGCCACCGGGACCAGCCGCTCGTAGGGCGCGTCCTGGGCCGGGCGCGGGTCGGCATCGCCCTTGTTGGGCCAGAAGGAGAACGCCCGCTCGGCCTGGGCGGTGATCGTCAGCGACGGGTTCACGCCCAGGTTCGCCGAGATGGCCGAGCCGTCCACAACGGACAGACCCGGGTAGCCGAACACGCGGTGGTAGGGATCGATGACGCCCGAGGACGCCGACGTGCCGATCGGGCAGCCGCCGATGAAGTGCGCGGTCAGCGGGATGTTGAACACCTCGCCCCACGTCCCGCCCGCCATGCCGCCGATGTGCTTGGCCGCCAGCTGGTTCGCGTCGTACCCGGCCTGGACGAACGTCGGGTTCGGCTCGCCGTGGCCCTGCCGCGACGTGTAGCGCCGCCTGCCGAACAGGCCGCGGCGGGTGTACGTCGTGATCGAGTTGTCCAGGCTCTGCATCACGAGCAGGATCACCGTCCGCTCGCTCCACCGGTGCACCTTCAGCAGCCGCGCCGACTGCACGGGATGGCGCGCCAGGAACCGCACCGCCTGCAGCCAGCGCGGCACCGACGACGCCCCGTCCGTCGAGATCGACTGCAGCAGCCCCATCGCGTTCGAGCCCCGCCCGTAGCGCACCGGCTCGATGTGCGTGGTCTCGTCCGGGTGGATCGACGACGTGATCGCCACGCCCCGGCTGAAGTCCCGCTCCGGGTCGACCGCAGGACGGGCCGCGCCGATGATCGACTCCGAGTTCGTCCTGGTCAGCTCGCCCAGCCGGGGCGAGAGCGCGGGCAGCACGCCCGTGTCGCGCATCTCGTGCAGCAGCCGCTGCGTGCCCCACGTCCCCGCCGCGAGCACCACCCGCGACGCGGTGATCGTGGCCCGCGCGCGCCTGCCGGTGCGCCGCAGGTCGACCGTGAAGCCGCCGCCCGAGCGCGGGCGCAGCGCCGTCACCGTGGTCAGCGGCAGCACCTTCGCGCCCTGCTGCTCCGCCAGGTACAGGTAGTTCTTGACCAGCGTGTTCTTCGCCCCGACCCGGCAGCCGGTCATGCACGAGCCGCACTCGGTGCAGCCGGTCCGCGCGGGCCCGGCGCCGCCGAAGTACGGGTCGGGCACGGTCTCGCCCGCCGTGCCGAAGAAGACGCCGACCGGCGTCGGGTGGTAGGTCTGCGGCACGCCGAGGTCGGCGGCGACCTTCTGCATCACCTCGTCCGACGGCGTCACCGTCGGGTTCGTGACCACGCCGAACATCTTCGCCGCCTGGTCGTAGTGCGGCGCGAGCTCGGCCTCCCAGTCGGTGATGTCCGCCCACTGCCGGTCGGCGTAGAACGGCTTCAGCGGGCGGTACAAGGTGTTCGCGTACACCAGCGATCCGCCGCCGACCCCGGACCCGGCGAGGATCATCACGTCCTTCAGCAGGTGGATGCGCTGGATCCCGAAGCAGCCGAGCGCCGGCGCCCACAGGTACCTGCGCAGGTCCCACGACGTCTCGGCGAACTCGTCGTCGGCGAAGCGCCGGCCCGCCTCGACCACCGCCACGCGGTAGCCCTTCTCCGTGAGCCGCAGCGCCGCGACGCTCCCGCCGAAACCCGATCCGACAACCACGACGTCGTAGTCCATGCCGTCCATGCCGCCGACGCTAGTCGGCCGGGGCCGCGCAAGCTACTCGTCAGTACGAAGCCGTGCGTAGGACACCAGGTCCGTCCGGCGCCCGCCCCGCAGCTGCGCGCCGCGGATCGTGCCCTCCTCGCGGAAGCCGGCCTTGGCCAGCGCCCGCCGCTCGGCGACGTTGTCGACGTCCGTGCCGGCCTCGACGCGGTCCACCCCGGTGGTGGCGAACAGGTGGCCGGCCAGGAGCCGCTGCGCGATCGCGCCGACCCCGCGCCCGCGCTCGGCGGGCAGCAGCGTGATCCCGATGTTCCAGGCCACGCAGCCGAGCGTGCCGCCGTAGCTGACTACGTGCCAGCCCGTGACGCCGAGCAGCTTGCCGTCGTTCGCATCGAGGATCGCGGCGCGGTGCGTCTCCGCCATCGGGCGCGGCCCGGGCCTGCGGTCGTCGTCCACGGCGAACAGGCCGTCGTCGGCCGCCATCACCTGCCGCAGCTCGCCGGGCAGCACGTCGCCGAGCGCGATGCCGTCGCGCTCCGCGAACGTCCGCCGCTCGCCCGCGGGCCGCAGGTCGTCGCGCAGCATCCCGTAGTGCACGAGCGCGTGCCGCGCGCCGCTGCGCAGCTGGGCCCCGCGCAGCACGCCCTCGCGCCGGAAACCGGCTCGCTCCAGGGCTTTCTGCTCGGCGACGTTCTCGACGTCGGTGCCCGCCTCGATCCGGTCCACCGGCGTGGTCGCGAACAGGTACTCCACGAGCAGCCGCTGCGCGGTCGTGCCCACCCCGCGTCCCCGCGCCGGCGGGACCAGGGCGATGCCGATGTTCCACGCCGTGCAGCCGAGCGTGCCGCCGTAGTCGACCGGGTGCCAGCTGACCCCGCCGAGCAGCTCGCCGCTCGCCGGGTCCAGCACGGTCAGCGCCGCGATCTTGACCGGCGGCGCGAGGCGCGGACGGTCGTCCTTGTCGATGTCGAAGTCGCCCGCCGCCTGCTGGTAGAGCGCCTCCCGCTCGCCGGGCAGCGGCTCGGCGAGCGCCACGCCGTCGCGCTCGGCCACGACCGTCCGCGGGGCGTCCGCGACCGGTGCGACCAGGTCGGTGCGCAGCAGGGCGAACTGCATCATGTCCCGCCGCTCACCGAGCCTCCGCTGCGCGCCGCGCAGCACGCCCTCGAACCGGAAGCCGCTCCGCATCAGCACCCGCTGCGCGGCGACGTTCTCGATGTCGGTGCTCGCCTCGACCCGGTCCACCTCGGTCGTGGCCAGCAGGTACTCGACCAGCATCCGCACCGCCACCGCGCCGGTGCCCCGGCCGCGAGCCGCCGGCAGCAGCGCCATCCCGAGGTTCCACGCCGCGCAGCCCAGCCCGCGCCCGTAGGCGACCGCGTGCCAGCTGACGGTGCCCACCAGCTCGTCCCCGCGGGCCACGCCGAGGCGTTGCACGTCGGGCACGTGCAGGGGCGGGCGGTCGTCCTCGTCGGGGTCGAACGCGCCGTCGTCGAGCTCCCGCATCCGCTCGGTGTCGCCGTCGGCCAGCTCGACCAGGGCTAGCTCGCCCGCTTCGGCCACCACCTCGCGCGCGCTCATCCGCGCACCACGAGGCCGACCTTCTGGAACTCCTTCACGTCGGAGTAGCCGGTCTTGGCCATCGCGCGCCGCAGCGCGCCGAACAGGTTGATCTGTCCCTCCGGGTCCGAGGACGGGCCGAACAGCAGCGTGCGCAGGTCGACGAGCTCGTCCTCGCCCGCGATCGGCGCCACGAGGCTGCGCGGCAGCGACGGGTGCGCGGCCGCGGCCGTCCAGTACAGGCCCCGGCCGGGCGCCTCGGACGCCGTCGCGAGCGGGGCGCCCAGCATGATGGCGTCGGCCCCGCAGGCGATCGAGCGCGCGATGTCCCCGCTGCACTCGACGCCGCCGTCCGCGATCACGTGCACGTACCGGCCGCCGGTCTCGTCGAGGTAGTCGCGCCGCGCGGCGGCCGCGTCGATGATCGCCGTCGCCATCGGCACGCCGATGCCCAGCACGTTGTCCGTGGTGGTCACCGGGCTCGCGCCGTAGCCGACGAGCACGCCGGCCGCGCCGGTGCGCATCAGGTGCATGGCGGTGCGGTAGTCGTGCACCCCGCCGGCGATCACCGGCACGTCGAGCTCGGCGATGAACGACTTGAGGTTCAGCGGCTCGCCGCCCTTGGCCACGTGCTCGGCGGACACGATCGTGCCCTGCACGACCAGGATCTCCACGCCGGCCGCGAGCAGGTCGGGGGTGAGCTCGGCGGCGCGCTGCGGGCTGACCCGCGCGGCCGCGGTGACGCCGGCCTGGGTGACTTTCCTGATCGCCTCGGCGATCAGCTCCGGGCGGATCGGCGCGGCGTGCAGCTCCTGCAGGACCCGGGTCAGCGCGGTGACATCCGGGTCGTCGGCCGCGTCCCGGACCTTCGCCAGCGCCTCCTCGACGTCCGGGTGGCGTGCCAGCAGGCCCTCGGCGTTGAGCACGCCCAGGCCGCCGAGCCCGCCGATCGCGACCGCCGTGGCCGGCGAGACCACGGCGTCGGTGGGGTGGGTGATCAGCGGGATGTCGAAGCGGTAGGCGTCGATCTGCCACGCCGTCGACACGTCCTGGGACGAGCGGGTCCGCCGCGACGGCACGATCTGGATCTCGTCCAGCCCGTAGCCGCGCCGGGCGGTCCGGCCCATGCCGATCTCGACAACATCCGGCACCGGGAAGGTCCTTCCTCTGGCTGCGCGCGCGTCAGCGCGTCGTGTAGTTGGGCGCCTCGACGGTCATCGTCACGTCGTGCGGGTGGCTCTCCTTGAGCCCGGCCGCGGTGATCCGCACGAGCTGCGCGTTCTGCAGGTCGGCGATCGTCCGCGAGCCCGTGTAGCCCATGCCCGACCGCAGGCCGCCCACGAGCTGGTGGACGACCTGGGAAAGCGGGCCACGGAAGGGGATCCGGCCCTCCACGCCCTCCGGCACGAGCTTGTCCTCGCTCAGCACGTCGTCCTGGAAGTAGCGGTCCTTCGAGTACGACCGGGCCTCGCCGCGGGACTGCATGGCGGCGAGCGAGCCCATGCCGCGGTAGGTCTTGAACTGCTTGCCGTTGACCAGGATCACGTCGCCCGGCGACTCGGCGGTGCCGGCGAGCAGGCTGCCGAGCATGACCGCCGAGGCGCCCGCCGCGACGGCCTTGGCGATGTCGCCGGAGTACTGGATGCCGCCGTCGCCGATGACCGGCACGCCCGCCGGCCGGCACGCGAGGTCGGCCTGGTAGATCGCGGTGATCTGCGGGACGCCGACGCCCGCGACGACGCGCGTGGTGCAGATCGAGCCGGGCCCGACGCCGACCTTCACGCCGTCCGCGCCGGCCTCGACGAGCGCCTGCGCACCGGCCCGGGTGGCCACGTTGCCGCCGACGACGTCGACGGCGTCGCCGAGCTCCTTCTTCAGGCTCGCGACCATCTCGATCACGCCGCGGGAGTGGCCGTGCGCCGTGTCGACCATGATCACGTCCACGCCCGCGTCGACGAGCGTCATCGCGCGCTTGTAGCCGTCGTCGCCGACGCCGACCGCCGCGCCGCAGAGGAGCCGGCCGTCGGTGTCCTTTGTGGCGCTGGGGTACTGCTCGGTCTTGACGAAGTCCTTCACGGTGATCAGCCCGCGCAGCTTGCCCGCGCCGTCGATGATCGGCAGCTTCTCGACCTTGTGGCGGCGCAGCAGGCCCAGCGCGGCGTCCGCGCTCACGCCGACCTGCGCGGTGACGAGCGGCCCCTTGGTCATGACCTCGGAGACGTGCTTGGTGTGGTCGACCTCGAAGCGCATGTCGCGGTTGGTGATGATGCCGACGAGGGTGCCCTCGGCGTCGGTGACCGGCACGCCGGAGATGCGGTAGCGGGCGCAGAGCGAGTCGACCTCGGCGAGCGTGTCGGTGGGCAGGCAGGTGATCGGGTCGGTGACCATGCCTGCCTCGGAGCGCTTGACGGTCTCCGCCTGGCGGGCGTGCTCCTCGATGGGCAGGTTGCGCTGCAGGATGCCGATGCCGCCCTGCCGCGCCATGGCGATGGCCATGCGGGCCTCGGTCACGGTGTCCATGGCGGCGCTGACCAGCGGGATCCGGAGCGTGACGTTGCGGGTCAGCCGGGTGCTGGTGTCCACCTCGCCGGGCACGACATCGGACTCGGACGGCTGCAGCAGCACGTCGTCGAACGTCAGGCCGAGCGTGGCGAACTTGGCCGGGACTCCCTCAGCGGTGGACATGAGAGCCTTCCGTTTGTGCAGGTTGGACACCGATATCCCATGGTATCTGGACTGCTCATAGGGTCCGCCCGGTACCGTGCGAGGTCGTGAGGGAAGACGCGATGCCACCGGACCCGTTCGCAGGCGATCCGAACGACCCCGCCCGGACGCTCGACAGCCCCGACGAGTCCGCCGAGGAGCCTGTCACCGCGCAGGAGCGGTCCGAGCTGCTCGCCGACCTGCGGGATCTCGGCGTGTACCAGGCCCTGCTCGAGCAGCGGGCGGTGCGCGGTGTGGTCGTGGACTGCGCGGAGTGCCAGGAGCCGCACTACCACGACTGGGCGCTGTTGCGTGCGTCACTGGAACAGCTGCTCAACGACGGCCGCATGCGTCCGCACGAGCCGGCCTTCGACCCGAACCCGGCGGCATACGTGTCGTGGGAGTACTGCCGCGGCTTCACCGACGGCGTCACCGCGACCGCCAAGCCGGCTTTGACCCCGCAGAAATAGCGGCCTCCCTCTTCTCACGGTCAAGGGCCGCGATCACACTGAACTGGTGGCAGACCGGCGATCGGCGCGGCGGCAGCTGGGAGCTGCCGTCCGGCTGACGCTGATCATCCCGCGGATCATGGCCGCCCAACATCACGGAACCCGCGGACGGCAGGGACCCAGCGAACCCGGCTACGTCTGCGATGTCTGTCCGCGACTCGCCGATGCGAAATCGGACGAGTGCCGCGAAGAGCCCGTGTCGAAGGACGCGTTCGACCCGCGCCAGGTGCCCAATTGCCGGGTCTCCAACCTTCACCACCCGATGAACACCTGGTACCGAGGTGACCAGGGACGATGAGTGATCTCACCGCCCTCTCGACGGAGAGCGTCAAGGGCCTGGGTGCTGGCGCGTATCTGGTCAATGTGCTGCCGGGTGCCGTCTTGATCATCAGCATCGTCGCCCTGGCGGACTCGCGCCTGCTGCCGTGGTCGCAGCCGCGCATCGACCACGGCACAACGGTTCCCGCGGGTCCTGCCTCGGTCTACGACGCGTTCGAGGAGCGGGGCATCGTCGGCGCGGTGGTGCTCGTCCTCGCCACTGTCGTTCTCGCCGTTCTCCTGCGACCGTTCCAGGTCCGCACCGTGCAGTTCCTCGAGGGCTACTGGCGACGCGGCGGTCTGGCGAAGGCACTCGCCGTGGAGCGCCACACTCGCAATGCCGCCGTGATCTCGGCTCGACGCTACGCCGCGCCACCTCTGCGACCGCACGACACGGACTTCGCAGTCGTCGCCCGATTCGCCCGCCGCAGGCACCGGGCGAAGGCGATCGCAAACCAGGCAGTCGGAGACTGGACGCGGTATCCGACCGCGGCCGTCCAGATCATGCCGACGGCGCTTGGCAACGTGCTGCGCCGCGCGGAGTCCACAGCGGGTGAGCGATACGGGTTGCGCACCGTCGATACGTACCGGCGACTGCATCCGCACCTGTCATCCGCCCTCGATGCGGAGATCAACGCCCAGCTGAACGCGATCGACTCGATGTCCACGTTCGTCCTCGTGTTCACCGTGCAGGTCCTGGCCAGCGCCGCGCTGGTGGCCCGCTGGGACTGGTGGAGCCTGTTGCCGGTGGCGTTGCTCGTTCTCGCGATGCTCGCGTACCGGGGCGCGGTCGTAGCAGCACGCGATCACGGGGTTCTCCTCGCAACCGCGTACGACCTACATCGCTGGGACATGCTGTCGGCGATGCACCTGCCATTACCGACCACGGGCGATGCCGAGATCAAGCTCAACAGGCGCCTCAGCGACCTGATGACCAGGGATGGCCCCCTGCCGGCGGAGGAGCAGCGCACCTGGAGGTACGCGCACCCGCCCGACTCTCCACCCGTAGACGGTTCAACCGCGGGCTAGGCGCACTGTGCTCACCGCACCGGCGACGTGGAACACAACCGCAAAAGGTCGCTCCGGCGATCGGACGGCTGCCACGCGCAACAGGCTTTCGCGCTGCTCGCCGACATCGTCGAACACGATCGCGGAGTCAAGCTGACCGCAGAACCGAACCCGTCTGCTGGCACCGACCCGGCCGGCGACCGCGGCCCATCCATCCGGGAGCACGACCTCGATCTCGCTGAACCAGCAGGTCAATGCGATCTCCAGCCAGTCATTCCGCACTGGAGTGGCGGCAGTCAGGTCGACCCTCACGTAGGGCGCACCGATCGCACGGAGCCGTAGTAGGCGTGGCAATTCGGCTCCGCGGCCAGCCTTGATCGAGCGACCGCCGCCCATCCGCCGGTAGGTGTGCACCGGGTCCACGTCGTCGCGGAACACGCCGCGCGAACCACGGACCGTGGTGAACGCACCCAAGCCGATCAACACACCCCCAACGATCGACGAGCCAGCAACGCCCTGCTGTAGCGACCAGATGACCACACCGGCAGCGGCCAGCGCCAGAGGCAGCGCCCGCGACTCGCGGGGCACGGCCGCCCACAGCGCGGTTCCGGCCGCGACGGCCAGCAACGCAACACCGGTGTGGACGACGAGCCATCGCCCCGCATTCAGCAACGGCCCTGGCCCGGCGGCGCACAGCACCATGCCTACGACAATCAGCGCGACACGGAAGATCGGTAGACCCTGGCGCACTCGTTCAGCTCAGCATGAGGCGACCGGACGGTGAAGGCGCCACGCCCTGGATCGCGTCAGTGGGTCTCGTTTGCCGGGTCGTGGACGTGCCAGCCGTCCTCCTGCGGGCACGGGCGGGCCACCAGGCGGCTGAGCGATTCCTTCACGAGTGCCTTCGCGGCTTCCTCGATCAGCAGCGCGCGGCCGCCACACTCCCCGCAGCGGGGAGCCTGGCTGTACACGTGACCTGCGATCATGCCGGCAAGAGTAGCCGCGGCTCAGCCGGCCGGTTCGCTCGCCGGTTCGCTCGCGGCTTCGCCGCCGGTGCCGGTGTCTTCGGGGGACGACTGGGCCCCGGCCGGATGTTCCTCGCCGGTCAGCGGGGCGCCCGGCTCGCCGCCGGACGTCTCGCTGCGGCTCTCGTCGGTCGACGTCGGCGGCGGCTGCGTGGTCGTGTCGGGCGGCGTCGTGGTCTCCGGGTCGGACGGCGCGGTCTCGCTGGTACCCGGGTCGGTCGGCGACTCCGTGCCGGTGTCCGGGCCGGTCCCGGTGCCCGGGTCGTCCGGCGCGGTGGTCGGGTTGGGCTGCGGCGGCGACGGCGCCTCACCGGACGGGTTGCCCGGGATCTGCGCCAACAGCTGCGCGTGCTGCTTCTCCAGCTCGGTCTTGCCGTCCTCACCGGACACGGTCGGCAGCGCGGCGTGCGCAGCCTCGAGCTTGGACTTGGCCTCGTCGACGTCGCCGTCGGTCAGCGCGGCCTGCGCCTCGCGCAGGTCGTCCTTGACGGCCTCGGCCGCCTCGACCGAACGGGCGTGCTCGGAGTAGAGCACCCTGGTCAGCGCCCACAGCGTGTCGCCCGGCTGGGCGTCCCGCGCGGCGAGCCCGATGCCGGCGAACGCGATCGCGAGCACGGCGGCCGCGGCGGCGACGGGAACGAGCAGGCGCGGGCGCCGCTTACGGCGCATCCGGGCCGCCTGCACGGTGACAGCGGCAAGCTGGTCGTCGACGAGATCGCCGATCGGCTCGGTCTCGACGTCGCGGCGCCACGACAGGAGCAGTTCGCTCAGCTGGTCGGCCGGCACGCCGGCCGGCTCGTCGAGGTTCGCGCCGCCCAGCAGGTCGAGGTACTCGTCGTCGGCATGCACGAGCGACAGGTCGAACTCGGAGGTGTCGTCCTGTGGCAGGCCGATGTCCGGCTCACCCTGGCTTCTCCGATCACCCATTCAGACCACCTCCTCCGTAGACAACGTCTTTCGCAACCGGGACAGCGCGCGGTGTTGCGCCACCCGGACCGCTCCCGGTGTCGAGCCGACCGCCTCCGCGGTCTCCTCGGCCGAGAGTCCAACAACAACTCGCAGCAGGACTATGTCCCGTTGCTTGTCCGGCAACACGTCGAGCAGGTCGCTCATCCGACGGGAGAGGTCGGCCTGCATGGCGCGCTGCTCGGGGCCGGCAGCGATCTCCGGTCCATCAGGAACGTCGGCAACCGGTTCCGATCGGTTACGGCCGGCGGCGCGATGCGCGTCAGCAACTTTGTGCGAGGCAATGCCGTACACGAACGCCAGGAACGGTCGTCCCTGGTCGCGGTAGCTAGGCAATGCCGTGAGCACCGCCAGACACACCTCCTGCGCTACGTCGTCCGCCGAAGCGAATGTTCGCTCCTGCCTACCCACTCGCGCGCGGCAGTACCGCACGACTAGGGGCCGGATGGACGCAAGCACCCGGTCGATGGCACGTGGATCGCCCTCGACGGCAGCACCAACTGACGCGTCCAGTCCGTCCCCCAATGTGGTCATCGCAGCGAGCAGCCTCAGTGTTACGTGCAGGTACGGTCATTCCAGCGTCACAGCTCGTGAGGGCCCAGCCGTCCCTCACCGAGGTGTCACCCACCGTACCCCCAGGCGCTTTCGAGTCGACTAGGCGCTGGTGAGCGACACGTGGCGATGTCTCTGCGTGACCGTGCCTATACCTGCCGTCCTACCGGTCACGCCAGAAAAGTCCAGAACGCACTGAACGACGCCGTTCCCGCATGGCGTGCGGGGTGGCGTCGTCCGGTTCGGATCCTAGTTGGATCGTCGAGAGTCGGATGGGTCAGGAGACGAGACCACGCCGGAAGCCGTGGGCCACGGCCTGGGCGCGGTCGCGAACACCGAGCTTGCGGAACAGCCGGCGGGCGTGTGTCTTCACCGTGTCCTCCGACAGGTAGAGCTCGCGGCCGATCTGGCCGTTGCTCTTGCCCATCGCCATGCCGCGAAGCACTTGCAGCTCGCGGTCGGTGAGCTGAACACCCGGGTCCGAGGGCTGCCGGGGCGCGGGCACCGACGTGCTCGCGAGCGTGTGCGCCAGGGCTGCCACCAACTCGGGGCGCGAGGCGTCCCAGCGGAGGTAGCCACGAGCGCCGCCGGCGATCGCAGCAGCGATGCTGCTGGCGTCGTCCGGCGCGCCGAACACGATCACGTTGGCCTGCGGGTTGGCCGACACGAGCCGGCGGGTCGCCTCGACGCCGGTGGGCACCGCACGCTGGGTGCCGACCAGTACGACATCGACTGGCGCCCGGGAGAACCTGGCGAGCAACTCGTCACCGTGCGCTACGCAGTCGATGCGACTGACCCCTGGAACCGCGGACATGACACGGGTCAAACCTTCCCGCACTCCGCGGCGATCGTCGCAAATCAAGACCGTCGTCACGGGTCTTCCTTCCTGCAGCCGAGTGACGTACTCCTCCCTATCGGACGCTTCGGGGCGAACCTTGACACGATCTGGTGGTAATTCTTCCGACCAGTTCGCCCAGATGTCCGTACTCACCCCGTCACCCGGTTGGGCCAGCGAGCCGGGGCACCCACGGGGAGCGCCCGGCGAGCCGGCGACCGACCGGATCCGCCCGGCGCAACACGCTCTGTAAGGCTAGCCGGGCGCACCGACAAAAGCTCTCACCTTCGCCGGGCACCAGGTCGGCCATGATCAACGCGCCTGGCCAGACGAGTGACAACAGTCCGAGCGCCCGCGCGTCGCCGAGCGCGGGCCGGACGATCTTCGCCGCCGCCGCCCGGTCCCCGCTCGCCGCCAGTGCCGCGCCGAGCACCAGGCCGGACTTGATCCGGTGCCGCACCGAGCCCGACCCGGCGGCCAGCTCCGCGGCCGGCCCGGCGTGCGCGACGGCCGCGCCGGCTCGACCGGTACTCAACTCGATCTCCGCCGAGACCCAGCCGCGACGAACCGCCGCCCGCCAGCCGGCTTCGGGCGCACGGGCCACAAGGCGGCGTGCCTCGTCGAGCCGGCCGGCGCCGACGGCGTCCGCGGCGAGCCCGAGCAGGACGTCCGACCGGGCCTCCGCCAGGTCGGCCCGGCCGGCGAGGCGGGCGTGCCCGGCCGCGTCGAGCACCCGGGCGGCGCCGTGCCCGCCGAGCTGGCGCCGGTGGGAGGCGAGCGTCGCGCACGCGAGCGCGGCCGTCTCCGGGTCCGGATGGGTGACCAGATCGTTGAGAAGCGCGGCCGCTCTCGCGTACCACCCCTGCCCGCCGAGCACGACCGCGGCGAGCCACCGCTCACGTGGCTCGTCCGGGATCCCGCGCACGGGCAGGTCCGGCCGGTCGCCGAACGCCGCCACCGCAAGCTCACACCGCCTCATCGGTTCGCTCGCAAGCTCGCACCGCCTCATCGGTTCGCTCGCAAGCTCGCTCACGCGCCCACCAGCGACTCGATCCGGCGTACCGCGTCGGCGACGTCCTCGAGCCGGTCGACCCGGTCAGGCAGGTCGGTGGTGAACCAGCCCGGCCCGCACGCGAACAGCCGCACCCGCTGCCGCGTGCGCGGTACCCGCTCGAACACGTCCGCCGCGAGGTGGCGCGCGACCTGCGCCCAGACGACGACGGCGGCCGGCCCGGTCCGGCGCACGGCGGCGGCGAGCGCGTCGGCCGGCAGCCCGGCACCGAGCATCTGCGTGCCGATCCCGTCCCGGGCGAGCGCGGCCCGCAGCACGTACAGCGGCAGGGCGTGCTGCTCGTCTGGCGCGCCGCAGAGCAGCACCGGCCGCGGGTTGCACGGCGCAGCGACCACAGGCGTCGCGCCGATCATGGCGGCGAGCGTGCACTCGTGGACCATGCGCTCGACCTCGACGCACTCGCCCGAGTGGGCCCAGCGGCTCGCGAGCGCGGAGAGCACCGGGCGCAGCACGTCGTGCCACACGGCGACGACCCCGAGCCGCACGATGCTGTCGGCGACGAGCTGCTGGGTGGCGACGGCGTCCATGGCCATCGCGGCCCTGCTGAGCCCGAGCACCTGCGCGGACCGGGTGGTGACCTCGCGCAGCAACGGCTCGCGCGGCGCCACCACGGTCACGTCCTCGTCGGCGGGCGCGGCCGTGCGCAGGGCGTAGCTCGCGGCCTCGGCCGGGGCGGCGCCGCGGAGCAGCGCCTGCTGCATCAGCTCGAGCCGGGCGACGTCCCCGGGGCCGTAGCGGCGGTGCCGGCCGGTGGTGTGCCCGCGCGGGCCGATGCCGTAGCGGCGGTCCCAGGTGCGCAGCGTGGCCGGCGCGACGCCGAGCCGCCGGGCGACGGCGGCGACCGGGAGCGTCGGCTGCTCCTCATCCGCGGTCAGCGACGCCTCGCTCACCAGCGAAGCATGATCGCCCACCGACGCCTCCTTTGTCGCCACCCTCCCATCGTCGGGTGGTCAGCGGCGTCCGGCAACTGGATCGGCGAACACGCTGCGTCCACCTGCTGTCTCGATCGGCTGAACTGCCTGATCAATAAGTCGATCACCCTTGAACAAGCATTGGCGCGGTTCTAGCGTTGGTTGTGATGCACCGAATGGAGTAGCCGGTTCGTACGAATTTCCGGCGAGGGAGGCGGTCACCATGGCGGACACTCGCAGGCTCCCCGGTCCCAACGCAGATGTGTGGGACTGGCAGCTCGAGGGTTCCTGCCGCGGCATGGACAGTGCGTTCTTCTTCCACCCCGATGGTGAACGCGGCCCGGCCCGGGCGCGAAGGGAAGCCCGGGCGAAGGCGATCTGTCAGGCGTGCCCGGTGCTGGAACTGTGCCGCCGGCACGCCTTGGCGGTGCACGAGCCGTACGGAATCTGGGGTGGTCTCTCGGAAGGGGAACGAGAGACGATCATCAAGCTCGAGAAGCGCACGCTGGTCGTGGCCACGTAGCAGCACGCGTATATAAGGAGAACGCCGCGCCCGGCCGAAGCCGGGCGCGGCGTTCCGCGTACTAAGGGGAAATCAGAACCCGGGACCGTGCCCGTGCCCATGGCCGTGACCATGGCCGGCGGCCTCCGGCTCCTCCTCCTTCTTCTCCACCACGGACGCCTCGGTGGTCAGCACCATCCGCACGATGGACGCGGCGTTGGTGACCGCCGAGCGCGTGACCTTGACCGGGTCGACGACGCCGTCGGCGAGCAGGTCGCCGTAGGTCAGCGTTGCGGCGTTGAAGCCGTGGCCCCACTGCATCTGGCGCACCTTGGACACCACGACCGGGCCCTCGAGCCCGGCGTTGGCCGCGATCCAGGTCAGCGGCGCGGCCAGCGCGGCCTGCACGATCCGCACGCCGGTCGCCTGGTCGCCGGAAAGCGAGGCCGCGAGCTCGTCGAGGTCGTTGCCGAGGTGCACGAGCGACGCGCCGCCGCCGGGCACGACGCCCTCCTCGACGGCGGCCTTGGTCGCCGCGACCGCGTCCTCGATGCGGTGCTTGCGCTCGGCCAGCTCGGTCTCGGTGGCCGCGCCGACGCGGATCACCGCGATGCCGCCGGACAGCTTCGCGAGCCGTTCCTGCAGCTTCTCGCGGTCCCAGTCGGAGTCGGTCGCCTCGATCTCCTTGCGGATCTGCTCGGCGCGCGCCGTGACGTCGGCCTTCGCGCCGCCGCCGTCGACGATCGTGGTGTCGTCCTTGGTGACCACGATGCGGCGGGCACTGCCCAGCACGTCCACGTCGACCTCGGACAGCTTGATGCCCACGTCGCCGGACACCACCGTCGCGCCGGTGACGATCCCGAGGTCGTCGAGGAACGCCTTGCGACGGTCGCCGAAGAACGGCGCCTTGACCGCGACGGCGCGGATCGTCTTGCGCACGGAGTTGACGACGAGGGTGGAAAGCGCCTCTCCGTCGATGTCCTCCGCGACGATCAGCACCGCCTTGCCGGCCTGGGCGATCTTCTCGAGGATCGGCAGCAGGTCGTTGAGCGAGGAGATCTTCTCCCGGTGCAGCAGGACGTAGGCGTCCTCCAGCACGGCCTCCTGCGCCTCGGCGTCGGTGGAGAAGTAGGCGGAGATGTAGCCCTTGTCGAACTGCACGCCTTCGGTGATGACGAGCTCGGTGGCCATCGTGGAGGACTCCTCCACGGTGATCACGCCGTCCTCGCCGACCTTCTCGATGGCCTCGCCGAGCAGCGCGCCGATCGACTTGTCGCGCGAGGCGACGGTGCCGACCTGGGCGACGTTGTCGCGGCCCTTGACCGGGTTGGCCTTGTTCTTGAGCGCCTCGACCACGGCGTCGGCGGCGAGCTGGATGCCCTGGCCGAGCGCCATCGGGTTGGCCCCGGCGGCGACGTTGCGCATGCCGACCCGCACCATGGCCTGCGCGAGCACGGTGGCCGTGGTGGTGCCGTCACCGGCGACGTCGTTCGTCTTGGTGGCGACGTTCTTGGCGAACTGTGCGCCGAGGTTCTCGAAGGCGTCCTCGAGCTCGATCTCCCGGGCGATGGTGACGCCGTCGTTCGTGACGGTCGGGCCACCGAACTTCTTGGCCAGCACCACGTGCCGGCCGCGCGGACCGAGCGTCACCCGGACCGCATCGGCGAGCTTGTTCACGCCGCGCTCGAGAGCCCGACGAGCGTCCTCGTCGAAGCTGATCTCTTTGGGCATGTCCTACCTTTCTGGGTCAGTCACGCACTGCGCCCCGGCAGCCCCTTGGGGCCACCGGGGCGCTGTGGTGACTACAGCCGACGTCAGTTGACGACGGCCAGCACGTCGCGGGCGGAGAGGATGAGGTACTCCTCACCGTTGTACTTCACCTCGGTGCCGCCGTACTTGGAGTAGATGACGACATCGCCGACCGCCACATCCAGCGGAACGCGGTTACCGTTGTCGTCAATACGGCCCGGCCCGACGGCCAGCACCTTGCCCTCCTGGGGCTTCTCCTTGGCAGTGTCCGGGATCACGAGGCCAGACGCCGTCGTGGCCTCGGCCTCGCTCGCCTGGACAACGATCTTGTCCTCGAGCGGCTTGATGTTCACGCTCACCGCGGTGACCTCCACGGGTCTGTTTCGAAAGCGTTGGCAGTTACCTGTCTTGCTTGCGGCTCCTGCCACCCCGCCGTCGCGGGTGTCGGGGCGGTGTCGGCCGTACGGTTGGCACTCTACCCACGCGACTGCTAAGGCTGCAACGAGGGGCTCGCTAGGCACATCGCGCGTGGTCGGCGAGGACGTCGTCGATCACGCGGCGATTGAGGGCGGCCAGGTCAGGATCGGTGTCGATGCAGCCGGTGAGGGTCAGCAGGGCCTTCCACAGTGCCCAGCCGCGGGCACGCGCCCAGGTCCCGCCGTCCTGGCCGACCGCACGACGGAACGCCGCGCGGCTCGCGCCGCTGAACAGCGTCCACGCGATCACCAGGTCACACGCCGGGTCGCCGACGCCGGACGTGCCGAAGTCGATCACCGCCGCCAGCCGCCCGTCCCGTACGAGCAGGTTGCCCGCGGCGACGTCCCCGTGGAACCACACCGGGGCGCCGAGCCACTCGGCGCCCAGCGCGGCGTCCCACACCGCGGCGGCCTTCCCGTCGACCCGCCCATCGAGCTGTCCGAGGCAGCGACGGGTCTCCTCGTCGTAGTGGGCGAGCGGCGAGCCACGGAACCAGCTGTGCTCGCCGGCCGCGGGCCCGCCGCGTGCGTCGCACCGCTGCAACGCCGCGACGAACCCCGCCACCTCGCCGGCGAACCGCACCGGGTCGTCGATCCGCGCCCGGTCGGCGGTCACGCCGGGCAGCCACCCGCGCACGGACCACGGAAACGGGTACCCCTCGCCGGGCACCCCGGCCCCGAGCACGGCCGGCACCGCGACCG
Organism: Actinophytocola sp.; assembly: GCA_035995025.1. Lineage (GTDB taxonomy): Bacteria > Actinomycetota > Actinomycetes > Mycobacteriales > Pseudonocardiaceae > Actinophytocola. Next base: position 27,178 of record DASYKY010000079.1, on the reverse strand, counting down.
GCAGGGCGGCCGCCAGCCGCGGCAACCACTCGTTCTCCTTGGCGACGGCCGGCACGTACCCGGCGGCCGTAGGGAGCCGCACCGTCTTGTCGTCGCCGAGCCGGTAGGTCCGGTTGTCCCACCCGTCAAACTCCACGGGCGTCACGGGCAGATCGGCCCACCGCGGAAACTGCGCGCGGATGAGCCGCTTCACCAGCGCGGCGTCGATCCCGGCCCGGCCGTCCGGCGGAGTCATGCACCCGATCATGGCCACCGCCGCACGCCCGGGCCAGCGATTTAGTCCACCCAGATCGGCCGCCCGGGCACGGCCGTGCCTTTCGTCCGGAGCAGCGCGGCGGCAGTTGAGTCGAGCACCGCCGGCGCGAAGGACACCTCGCCGCGAAACTGTTGGACCACGCTGCCGAATGCCGGACCGAATACCCGCGGCGCCACGAAATCCGTGAACACCGGCCGGAGCCGGGCCTGCCCGTATTGGCGGACGAACCGAAGCTGTGAGCCGCAGCTGAGCCCGAGTGCGTCAAGCGCGGCCGCCTGCGTCAGCTTGAACTCGATCACGTGATGCGGGCTGTACATCGGCGCGGGTATCGGTGCTTGCTCGTCGAAATCGAACGGTGCCACAACCTGTAGACACTGCTCTGGCCGTCCGCGCGAGAGATGCCACCATCCTCGCGCGATCGCCAACGCCACGGCCAGGTCGGCATTGGTCGTATATCCGACGATGGACCGGAACATCCGGTCCATCGTCTCGTGGGTCTCGCGCCCGAACAGCCCGCCAACGGCTCGGCGCCGTATGGCCACCGCGCGCAATGCCGGGGACGGTGCCGCTGCGAGCACCGCGTCGTAGAGTTCATCGGCTTTCGCCCACTCGCCACAGTCCTGGTACAGGTTCGCGATCGCCACCAGAAGAGCCGCACATGCCCCGTGTGGACAATCCGCGGTCTCCAGCCGGAACCGAACGCGCCGCAGCGTCGCCTCGAGAAGGACAGGATGCATGCGGTAGGGCAGGTAGAAGAGGCTCTGCGCGAGAAACGCCCAGTCGTCCCCTTCGTGCGTCTCGAAGAAGTACGGGTAGTGCACTGCCAGCGCGTCACCGAGCCGCGAACAACCGAACGCCAGCGCCGGCGCACCGGCATGGAAATGCCGGCGAGCACTGTGGAACACATTCTCCGCGATCAGGTCGATCCCGAACCGGAAGGTCACGTTCTTGAGCGTGCCGGTGGCGTACCGCAGGGTCCTGTCCCGATGCCGGGTGCTGATCGGCACGAGATTGTCGAAACGCATGGCCGAGGAGTCCTCGTCGAGCGGAATCCACTCGACGGCCTGATCGTCGGCGACGGGCCCGTCCACCACGCAACTGGATACGCCGTAGTAGTCGTTGAGCTGCCGGCCGAGCAGAGTCTTGTCGGACTCCAGATCGGACCCGTTCCGCTGCGCGGGAACCTCGGTACGAGACCGGTAGACGTCCTCGACGAGCTCGCGCACACCAAGGGCGACCTCCAGCCAGGCCGCGTCGGAGTTGTCCCACGTACTGATCGGCCGCAGGTCACGCGGCAGCGCCTGAAACCGCCCGAACGGCATGTGTGCGAAATCCACGGGCTTCACCAGCACCGGCAGGATCCGCACCCCTTCCTCGTGGTGCCGCCGCAAAGCTTCCGCCAATTCGGTCTCGAAACAATAGACCGAGGCGACAAAATCCGCGGTCACGAGAAGAATGACGATATCCGCATTGACCAGCACGCTCTCGATATCACGCTTCCAGTCCGACGCTGGTGCGATGACCCGATTGCACCAGAGATCGATGAGCCCTTCCCTCGCGAGCGGCGCCAGGTGGACGTCCAACCTGACCCGCTCGGCCTCGTCCACATGCGAATACGAGACGAACACGCGGCACAATCCACCCCGAACAGGATCGACATCCGAACTGCCAGCAAGATCGTTCGAGCATTCGTGATCATGACCATTTCCGGCAAAACTCATCAGACGGCCCTCCCGCACAAGACGTTGTCCAACTTTTGTCCATTTGACGGAAGGAATCTGTCCTGGCGCGGCTGAGACGCCCCCTCGACAGCGCTTATTTCGGAGCCCCACAATCCGATCAACATGCGCTCACCCCGCCTTGCTGTGATCACCTGACCTACATTCACTTCTGCTGCAACTACCCCACCTTTGCTCATAGTGAAGTGGCGACCTGAGGATGTCCATGTGACATATGAAAGTGTTACTCTCGAAACCATGTAGTCCAGCTAAATCCACGGATCGCCCACAGGCACGTTGAGCGGTAGATGGCGCCGGAGGTGCACGATGACCCGCGCCCGAGAGGTAAAACTGGAAGCGATACTTAACTCTCTCATCGAACGCGGCGGCTATCGCAGAAACAGACAGGCAATTCTCGAAGCCGTGGGAATCACGGCCGCCGCGCTGTCGCAGTACACTCGTGGCCGCACGCGACCCAGCTTTCAGAAGCTGGTCGCGCTGGCGGACTTCTTCGGCGTGAGCCTGGACTACCTCGTGTACGGCGAGATAGGCGGGACGCCCGTCAACGACAGTGCACTCGCCAAGTACGTGGAACATGCGTTGTCCGACGTCCAGTCACGCGCGAGCCGGCACTCGGCCCTCCTCGCACGGATAGGCCGGGTGCTCACCGACCGGATCGATGCGGTGGCGGGTGAGCTCGTGGACTCGCGGACGGCTGGACTGGAAGGCCTCATCGAGCAGGACGAGGTCATCCGCGTCGAACGCTACTGCCGGCAGGCCGACATCGTCGCCACCGACCTGAGCCCCAACATCATCGACGTGGCGGACGGCGACACCGTGGCCGGCCAGTTCTTCCAGGTCGTCACGGCGAATCTCTTCAACGGCTGCCGCTACCGGTTCCTGCTGGCAGGCGTGAACGCGGAGAGGGTCGCCCGCTTCCGGCAGATGCTGCTCGACGCCGTCGGTGGCGACAGGTTGAACGAGAACTGCGCGTTCCGGCGAACCGTCCTTCCCGTCATGGACGGCGCCGGCCTGTACCAACTCGACACCACCGCGCTCGCGATCGAGGAGCCAGCACTCTTCAACCAGTTCAGCAAGTATCTGCTCGACAGCACTTGGCTCGGCTACGTCAATCGCCCGAACGATGACTCCAAGGCTGACATGCTCATGTCGCCGGGCTACACACAGCGTGCGCGGGTCGCGTTCGACACCCTATGGCGTGGAGCTGTGGTGTGAAGCGGGAGATTGGTCTCTCGGGCAGCCCGCCGTCCACTAATGTTCGCCCGTGCTTGTCGTTCATAGCGGTCCCGTGGTCGGCAGGGTGCTGGGAGTACAAGATCATCCGGGCCGACAAAGGATCTGGCTCGCTCAGGTGGACCTGGGTGCGGATCCGGACCTCATCCAGATCGTCTTCGGCGGCATGTACAAGGTTCTGCCTGGCGAGCTGGTTGCCGTGGCACCCCCAGGATTGGAAGCATTCGCGCTGGATGGCGGCACCGGGCCACGGCGAAAGAAGGTGCGCAGGCGGCGCTACGACGGGCAACTCTCGCAAGGGATGTTCTGCAGCCTCGATGAACTCGGCTGGTGCAGAGGTGGGCCTGACGAAGTGGCGATCCTGCGCGGTCTGAAACCAGGCATGTGCCTCGACACGATCCCTCCGTATCGGCGCGCGAACCATGTCTCGCGACCGCAGTGCTTTCAGCTGCTTGAAGTGGCGACCACGTCGACAATGTCCCAACTCCCGCTCGAGGCGACCGAACCGATCTTGGCCGAGCAGATGATCATGGAGCCTGGCGCAGGAGGGACGGACCTCATGGTCAGCTAGTCACGAGGTAGGCCGTTTGGCGGGTGGTGATTGACGAGGGCGAGTTCCGGTATCAGGCTTACCCCCGGTCTGCTCCTCGCCCGTCCCTGGAGGCGTCGATGTTCCGGTCGAGAACGGTTGTCAGTGCGAGTGTCATCGCCGCGAGTCTTGTGGCGGGGATGACCACCGCCAGTGCGGAGGACAAACCCGCTGACCGGCAGCAGGACTACGCCGCCGCGGCCGCCGAGTTCGGGGTGCCCGAGAGTGTGCTCCTCGGCGTGTCCTACCTGGAGTCCCGTTGGGACACCAACGGCGGCACGCCCAGCACCGGTGCCGGCTACGGGCCCATGCACCTCACCGACATCGTCGCTGCCGGCGCTCGCGGGGAACACCACGCGGACGGGGCCGAGGACCCGCGCGGCGACAGCGCCCGGCCCGCCTTACATCCGCGCGCCGGGGAGGCCGACCTTTCCGCGCCCAGCCTGCACACCGCCGAGGCGGCGGCCGCGCTGACCGGGATCGACCGGCAGGCGTTGCGCACCGATCCCGCGCAGAACATCCGCGCCGGCGCGGCGTTGCTCGCCCGGTACCAGCGCGACCTCGGCGTCGACAGCCAGAACCCGGGCGACTGGTACGGCGCCGTCGCGCGGTACAGCGGGGCCGAGGACACCGCGACCGCCGGCGGGTTTGCCGACGAGGTGTTCGCGACGATGGCGCAGGGGGCCGACCGGGTCACCGACGACGGGCAGCGGGTGCACCTTGCGGCACAGCCGTCGCTCAAGCCGGACACCGCGCGGCTCGCCGACCTCGGGCTCCGGTCGGCCGGCGGGGACGAGACCGAGTGCCCGAGCGGGCTGGGCTGCGAGTGGATCCCGGCACCGTACGAGCAGTTCGACGACACCTACGGCAACCACGACCTCGCGAACCGGCCGCAGTCGCAGAAGATCAACTACATCGTCATCCACGACACCGAGGAAACCTACGACAACACGATCCGCCTCGTGCAGGATCCGACCTACGTCAGCTGGAACTACACGCTGCGCTCGTCCGACGGGCACGTCGCGCAGCACGTCAAGGCCAAGGACGTCGCCTGGCACGCCGGCAACTGGTACGTCAACGCCAAGGCGATCGGGCTCGAGCACGAGGGCTTCGGGGCCGACCCGACATGGTTCACCGAGGCCATGTACCGCACCTCCGCGAAGCTCGTGCGCTACCTCGCCGCCAAGAACGGCATCCCGCTCGACCGGGCGCACATCCTCGGCCACGACAACGTGCCCGGCACCGTGCCGTCGACCGTCGCCGGCATGCACTGGGACCCGGGCCCCTACTTCGACTGGGCGCACTACTTCGACCTGCTCGGCGCGCCCTTCCACGGCATCGGCAGCCCGGCGGGCGGCGAGGTGCTGATCAAGCCCGACTACCGCACCAACCAGCCGGCGTTCACCGGCTGCGAGACCGTCGGCGAGCCGTGCGCACCGCACGGGTCCGGCACGCTCGTCCTGCACACCGAGCCGCGCGACGACGCGCCGCAGCTGGTCGACCTCGGCCTGCACCCGGACGGCACGCCGGGCACGATGCACATCTCCGACCACTCGAGCCGGATCGAGACCGGGCAGCGCTACGCGATCGCCGACCGGCAGGGCGACTGGACCGCCATCTGGTACCTGGGTCAGAAGGGCTGGTTCCACAACCCGCGCAACCACCCGACCGCCCTGTGGTCGGTGGGCCTCGTGGCCACGCCGAAGAACGGCAAGGCCAGCATCCCGGTCTACGGCCGGGCCTATCCGGAGGCGGAGGCCTACCCGGCGCAGATCCCGGTGCAGGTGGTCACGCCGCTGCAGTACTCGCTGCCGGCCGGCCAGAAGTACACGGTCGGGTTGACCACCGGCTCGGAGTACTACTGGGCGACCACGTTCGACACGTCGAACCACACGGTCGTGCGTGGCAAGACCCGGTACGTGCAGATTCAGTTCGGCCACCGTGTCATGTACGTGAACGCGGCGGACGTCGACATCCGGCCCTCAGTGCTCCCCTAGCTCCTCGAGGGTCGTCGGCACGGGAAACGGCGGACGGCCGGCGCCGCTGATCCGGTATCTCCCCCAGGGATCCGGATCGGCGAGCCGGCCGTCCGCCGCGCCGTGCGGTGTGTGGATCGACCCCGCCGCCTTGCGCGCGCCGACCAGCTCGGTGAGCTCGGCGCTCGCGAGGATGCGCCCGTACCAGTGGTACCTGCCGTCGATCGGCTCGAAGTTGCCGGCCAGAACCACGTCGACGGCCAGCTCGGTGTCCTCGACGTGGAGGGTCGCCGGACCCTCGTAGCCGTCTTCGTCGTGCTCGGTCATCGCTACATGTTACCGCAAGTCATAGGTATCCAGCAGCTCGCGAAGGGCGGCCTCGAGGCTGGGGTGGCGGAAGGTGAACCCGGTGCGCAGCAGGCGGTCGGGAACGGCCCGGACGCTCGCGAGCACGATCTCGTCGGCGACGTCCGAACCGAACATCCGGCGGGTCAATCCCCTGGTCAACGCCAGGAACCGCGGCCGGCCGAGGACGCCGGCGAGGATGTCGGCGTACTCGCGGTTGGTCACCGGATGCGGCGCGACGACGTTGACCGGACCGGCGAGCGACGGCGTGGCGAGCACGTGGTCGACCGCGCGCACCACGTCCGGCAGCGTCACCCAGCTGACGTACTGGCGGCCCGCGCCGGCGCGGATGCCGAGCCCGCGGCGGAACCGGGGCAGCAACCACGCGAGCGCGCCGCCCTCGAGCGACTGGACGATGCCGAACCGCAGGTGCGCCACCCGCAACCCGGCGCGGTCGGCGACCTCGGCGGCCTCCTCGGCCTCGCGGTGCACGGACGCGAGGAAGCCGTTGCCGGGCGGGCTGACCTCGGTCAGCGTCTCCTCGCCGCGGTCGCCGTAGTAGCCGATGGCGGACGCGCACAGCAGCGTCCGCGGGCCGTCCTCCATGGCCGCGACGCTCCTGGCGAGCAGCTGGGTGCCGCCGACGCGCGACTCGCGGATGGCCTCGCGGTGGTGGTCGGTCCACTTGCCGTAGACGCGCTCGCCGACCAGGTGCACGACCGACTGCACGCCGGTCATCCCGGCGGTGTCCAGCTCGGGGTACCAGAGCACCTCGTCGTCGGCCTCGGGGCGGCGCTGCACGAGCCGGACGACGTCGTGGCCGTGGGCGCGCAGGTGCGCGACGAGCGCGTTACCCAGCAGCCCGCTCGTACCCGTGACCGCGACCTTCACCCGCGTGAGGGTACGGGGTGCGCGGGCCCGGTCTCAGACCGACACGGTGCTCACCGGCAGTGCGGGATCGGCCGACAAGTCCAAAGAGGACGGACGGACGCCGGCGGCCACGAGGTGGGCACCGAGCGCGGCGATCATCGCGCCGTTGTCGGTGCACAGCCGCGGTCGCGGCACGCGCAGCTCGATGCCGGCCTCCTCGCAGCGCAGCGCGGCGAGGCTCGACAGCCGGGAGTTGGCGGCGACCCCGCCGGAGATCACCATCGTGTCGATGCCCAGCTCCCGCGCGGCCCGGACGGCCTTCATCGTCAGCACGTCGGCCACTGCCTCCTGGAACGAGGCGGCGACGTCGTCGACCGGGATGGCGCGGCCGTCCTTCTCGCGGTTCTCCACCCACCGGGCGACCGCGGTCTTCAGGCCGGAGAAGGAGAAGTCGAACTTCGCGTCGCGGGGGCCGGTGAGCCCGCGCGGGAAGCGGATGGCGTCGGGGTTGCCGCGGCGGGCGGCCTTGTCGATGGGCGGGCCGCCCGGGTAGGGCAGGCCGATGATGCGCGCGACCTTGTCGTAGGCCTCGCCCGCGGCGTCGTCGATGGTCGAGCCGATCTCGGTGATCTTCCGGGCGAGCTCGTCGACCTGAAGCAGCTGGGTGTGGCCGCCGGACACGAGCAGCGCCAGGCACGGCGAGGGCAGCAGGCCGTGCTGCAGCGTGTCCGCCGCGACGTGGCCGGGCAGGTGGTTGACGCCGTAGAGCGGCACGTTCAGCGCGGCGGCGTAGGCCTTCGCGGCCGAGACGCCGACGAGCAGCGCGCCGGCCAGGCCCGGCCCGCACGTCACCGCGATCGCGTCCACATCGGACAGCTCGACGCCGGACGCCTCGACCGCGCGCGTCATGATCGGCACGATCGCCTCGAGGTGCGCGCGGCTGGCGACCTCGGGCACGACGCCGCCGAAGCGGGCGTGCTGGTCGACGCTCGACGCGACCTCGTCGGCGAGCAGCTCGATGGTGCCGTCCGTGTGCAGGCGGACGATGCCGACACCGGTCTCGTCGCACGAGCTCTCGATGCCCAGGATGATCGTCACGTGGTCCCGTCCTTGTGGGCCCTCTCGCCGGTGTGTGCGGGGCGCGCCATCGTGTAGGCGTCGGCGCCCGAGGGCTGGTAGTACTTGCGCCGCAGTCCGATGCGGACGAAGCCGTGTGCCCGGTAGAGCGCGATGGCCGCGGCGTTGTCCGTGCGCACCTCGAGGTACACCGGCGCGCCGAACTCGTCGGCCACCCCGAGCAGGGCACGCAGCAGCATCCGTCCGATGCCGCGGCCCTGCCATTCGGGGTCGACGCCGATCGTGTGCACGTTGGCCTCGGCGTCGCGCACGGTGCCCACGACGGACACGCCCGCGTAGCCGACCAGCCCGACGCCGTCGACGTAGGCACCGAAGTACTGGTTGCCGTGGTCGAGCTCGGCACGCAGCGTGCCCTCGCTCCACGGGTCGTCGCCGGAGAAGAGGGTCCGCTCCAGCTCGGCGCAGCGCGTGAGGTCCGCGTAGTCCAGCGGTGCCACCCGGACCGTCACGGGGTGGTCACCCGTTTCCGCGCGCCCGGCTCGGTGGCGTCGGGCCGGCGCAGGTAGAGCGGGGTGAGCGGCCGCGGTGGCCGGGTGAGGTCCGCGGCACGCACCAGGCCGGCCGGGGTCGGGTACTCGCGCCCGGTGTGCGGCATGGTGAGGACGTCGGCGCAGATCCGCGCGCCCGCACGCTTGTTCAGTTGTGGGATGTCCGCCGGCTTGCTGACGGCCGGGCCCGCGGTGCGGCGGCCGTGCTCGTCGTAGGTGGCCCAGTACAGCTCCTTGCGGCGCGCATCCGTGGCGACCAGGAGCGGACCGCCCTCGGTGGCGGCGATCGCGTCGAGCGTGCACACCGGGTGGACCGGGACGCCCAGCGCGTGCCCGAGTGCCGCCGCGGTGGCCATGCCGGCGCGCAGCCCCGTGAACGGGCCAGGCCCGGCACCGCAGACGATCGCGTCGACGTCGGCCAGGGTGTGCCCGGCGGCGTCGAGCGCCGCGAGGACGTGCGGCGTCAGCAGCTCGCCGTGCGCCTTGGCGTCCACTGTGACGCGTTCGGCGAGCACGTCGAGGCGTGCGCCGTCGCCGTCCGGGTGCACCGCGACCACACCCGCGGTGACCGCGGGCGTCGCGGTGTCGACTGCGAGAACCAGCACGGCCGTCAAGCCTACGGCCTGATCAGGCGAGCCAGCTGTCGACCACCTCCTCCAGGTCGGCGAGCCGCTGGATCACGGCGTCGGGCAGCACGTCGACCGGCACCTGCTGGTTCGCCGGGATGTCGCTGTGCGGCACGAGGACCGCGCGCATGCCGACGCCCTTGGCGCCGCTGATGTCGTCGTAGGGCCGGTCGCCGACGTAGACGCAGTCGGCCGGGTCGTCGACGCCGACGGCCTCCATCGCGGCGCGGAAGGCGGCCGCGTGGGGCTTGGTGTACTCGAGGTCGCTACTCCAGACGCGTGCGTGGAACAGGTCGAGCACGCCGTCGCGTGCGAGCACCTCCTCGTGCCACGCGGCGGGCCACGGGGTCGAGGAGAGGATGCCGATGCGTAAGCCCTTGCCACGTAAGGCGGTCATGAGCGGGGCAACCTCGGGGTCGGTGTGCGTAGCCTGGTCCCAGAACATGCGGTACGCCGCGAAGCCGGCCTCGTGGACGGGCGCCCGCGCCGTCGCGAGCACCTGGGCGATGGTGAAGGCCCGGTGCTCGTCGCGCGCGACGCGCCACGCCGCCTCCTCGGCCGCGAGGATGGCGGCCGCGACGCGAATGGCCTGCCCGGCGTCGCCGGGGTGCAGGACGTCGGCGTAGCTGCGCCACGCCTTCTCGTAGTCGACGGGGTGCCAGGGGGTGAGCGTGCCACCCCAGTCGAAGATCACCGCTTGCATGCCTCCACGATGCCTGGCACCCCTGACAGTCACAACCGAGTTCGGCCGGGTTGTCCACAGGCGCCGAGTTGCCCACAGGCAAGATCGACAACGGCCGCTTCGCCGGTGCTCGCCGATACGATGGAGCCATGGGGTTGGGGCAGGTCAGGCGCGGCGTGAGCCGGCGAGTCCATCACCTTGTTGTCTCAGTCGGGCGGTTGGCGCGATGTCGCGGAAGCCGACTGTGGTCACAGCCCGAAGCCAGGGGCTTCCGAACCGAGGATGGCGCGGGCCTGCGACGGGATCACCGCGCCCTGGACAGCATGCCTGTCACCCTCGCCGGGTGATGCCGCGGCAAAGTGGCTGATGAGAGGGTGCGATCGGAATCACGGAGTGCGTCGGCATGGTCAGTGAGGTGCGACTTTCATGACCAGCGAAGCAAGCACCAGCGATTCGAAGTCGGCGTCGGCCCATCCGCAGTTGCTCGCCATCCTGCTGTCCATGGCGATGTTCGTCCTCGTCGTCGACACATCGTTGATGAACGTGTCGATCTCGGCTGTGGTTGAGGACCTCGGCACGACCGTCAGTGGTGTCCAGTCGGCGATCGCGCTCGAAGCGCTGGTATCGGCTGCGTTCATTCTCATCGGCGGCAAGATCGGCGATCTCATCGGCCGCAAGCGCGCCTACGTGCTGGGCCTGCTCGGCTATGCCATCGGCGCCTCGGCGATGGCGCTGTCCCAAAGCCTGCTCGCGATAGTCATCTTCTGGGCGTTGCTGGGTGGTATCGGCGCGTCGCTGCTGCTGCCGGCCATGCAGTCCCTCATCCACGGCAACTTCGAGGGCGCGGCGCAGAAGAAGGTCTACGCCCTGGTCGGGGCCGCGGCGGCGATCGCCGCCGCGGTCGGGCCGCTGCTCGGCGGGTTCATCACCACATTCCTGTCGTGGCGCGTCGGGTTCGTCCTCGAGGTCGTCATCATCGCGGTCGTTCTATGCGGTATCCGACTTGTCCGCGACGTGCCCTACACCGGAGATCGACGCATCGACCTCGTCGGTGCGATCCTCTCCATCCTGGGTATGGGCGGCGTCGTGCTCGGCATCCTGGTCTGGCAGGAAGGCGGCGAGTCCGTCGTCGCGATCCTGGCCGTCGGTGCGATCGCGCTGGGCTCGCTGGTCTACTGGCTCGCCCGGCGCAAGCGGCAACGAAAGCCGACCTTGCTGGACCCGGACCTGTTCAGGTCCAAGGTCTTCAGGGCAGGGATCTCCCAGCAGCTGCTCCAGCAGATCGCCCTGGGCGGCACGATGATCGCGCTGCCGATCTACCTGCAGATGGTGCTCGAGTACAACGCCATGCAGGCGGGTCTGTCCCTCGCCCCGCTCTCGCTCACCATGTTCGGCGTGGCACTGCTCGCCGGGAAGGTAGCCGCGGACCGCCGTCCGAGCAGCCTCATCCGATGGGGATTCGCGCTGCTCACCCTGGGGCTGGTGGTGCTGATCCCGATCGTGCCCCGTGCGGAGTTCGGCTGGGGACTCCTGATCCCACTCGTGATCGCCGGGACAGGGTTGGGTTTGCTGGTGTCTCAACTCAACAACTACACGCTCGCACCGATCTCGGAGGAACGGGTGAGTGAGGCCGCCAGCGCGAACTCGGCAGCCGGATCATTCGGGCTGTCGTTCGGGTTGGCGTTCGCCGGCGCCATCCTGCTGGCAACGCTGTCCACCAGCTTCACCAACCTGGCAGCGGGCAGCACGGTACTTTCGCCGGCCGAACAGCAGCAGGTGTCACAAGCGCTGGAGGACGACGCGGAGGTCATGAGCAACACGAGACTCGAAGAGCTGCTCGCCGACCAACCCCAGGACATCCAGGACGAGATGGTCCGCATCAACACCGAAGCAAGACCCATCGCCTTGCAGGTGGCACTGCTCATTCCGATTCTCGCCGGCCTCATCGGGCTGCTCAACTCCTTCCGCATGATGCGCCTGCCGGACCCCACACCGACAGCACCCGGCGGAGAGACCGTCATCGGCTGACAACCGTCCGCAAACGGCCGCCAGATCGCGAACCGGTGCTGGCCGGGACAGACCCTTCCGGAGATGTGAATGACAGACACGGACGTAGCCGACCCGCCGAGACGATGGAGCGAAACGGTGGAAAGGCAGCTTGAGCGGCTCGAGGCGCGGCTGATCGCCGAGTTCTGTGACGGCCCGGTCTCGGAGCGGACGGTGCACGAACACCTGGCCGCCGCGCGGGAGAACTACGTCGGCGCGCGAGTGTGGATCTATCTCCCGATCCTCATCGAGCGAGAGGTGCGACACCGGTTACGGAGCCAGATGCCAACGGCCGACGGCCGGCGCATCCGCGAGGCTTCCATCCACAATGGACATAATCGGGACCGGTCTGACCATCTTGCTTCTCCCACACCGCTCCGTGTCTAGCGAGCCCAGGTTTCAATCGCGGCTGACAGTCGCCGTACGGGCGCCCTGTTGCTCGAGCCAGCCGACAACGTTGCCTCTGCGGGTGCCGCGATCGCCTGCGGCGTCGAGCGGGGTGCCCTGGGCGTAGTCGGGCACCCAGTTCAGATCCGCCCCGACATTGAGAAGGATTTCGGCGGCGCGTCGCTGTCCGGCGGAACAGGCGTGCCAGAACGCCTGGGACAGCTTCTCCGAAGTGGGGTGGTCGGTTTCGATCAGCTGTCGGAGACGATCGAGCATGCCGAGAGCGGCGGCGTGCCACAGCTCGTCGACTCTGGCGCCGCGGGCGGCGAGGAGGGCTGCGACGTGCCAGCAGGCGTAGCCGACGGCGTTGTCGAGCGGGCTGCCGATGGAGCCGTTGGGCGCTTCGATGTCAGCGCCGCCGTCGATCAGGGCGGCGGCTACATCGGCGTCGTCGCTGCTGGCCGCCCAGTGCAGTGGCGTCTCGTCGCTGGCGCTGCGAGCCTCGGGGTCAGCGCCAGCGGCCAGCAGAAGCCGGGTGATCTGGGGGCCGTTGGGGAAGTAGCCGGGCCAGTCAGCCACGACGTGCAAGGCGGTGCGAGTCTTGAACGGACCACCGAGGGGCGCTGTGACGATCTCGGGTATGTCGGTGATGATGCGCTGGACGGCATCGATGTCGCCGACGTGTATGGCGACGACCAGTTCGACCGAAGTGCCATGTTCGGGTGTGTCCACGTCGACACCTTTCCGGCCGGTCGATGCTGAGGCCAAGGGAGATCCGTGCCGTTGGTTGGCGTTGGTCCGACGGTAGGCGGCCAGGGGTGGCGAACGAGTCGATGCCGTCGATCAGCAGCGTGGGCGAGCCGGTCATCCCGAGGCGTTCCTGTCGTGGTGCTGGTGGGACTGGGCCGTGGTGTGCGGCTCGGCGCTTACGGGCAGCGGGTGATCTCACCTATTTCGGGTGATCGCCGCCGTGTGGGGGCGGTGCCAGGCTGACCTGGGCATATGTCTGACGGTCGTGGCAGGGACAGCTGCGGCGCCGTTGGCTCAGGAGTCGGGCCACCGCCGAAGGAGCGTCCCTGGCTATGACCGGTCGACTCGATGCCCAGGCGCCGGCGCGGGGACGGCTCCCGCACCTCGGCAGCTGGTGTGCGCGCAACCCGTGGCCCGTCGTCCTGATCTGGTTGCTCGTTCTCGTCGGGGCGACGGTCGCCAACGGGGCCGCCGGGGGCACGTTCAGCGACGACTTCGACCTCTCCGGCACCGAGTCCGGTCAGGGCAGCGACGCGCTGTCCGACCACGGCGTCGCGGTCGGGGCCAACACCTCGCGGCTCGTCTTCTCCACCCACGACGGCACGCTGGCCGACCAGCAAACGGCCATCGAGAAGAGCATCGACCAGGTCAAGGGCGTCGCACACGTCGTGTCCGCCTCCGATCCGCTCGGCCAGGAGACGACCTCGTCCGACGGGAAGGTCGCCTACTCGACCATCCGGTTCGACGACAACCCGGCCTCCATCGGCGGCAGCCTCGTCGACGACGTCAACCGTGCGACCGATCCCGCGCGCGATGCCAAGGTCTCCGTCGACTACACCGGCAACCTCGGCAAGGCCGCCGAGCCCGCGTCCGGGGACCTGCGCTCCGAGCTGATCGGGATCATCATCGCGATCATCGTGCTGCTGCTGGCGTTCGGCAGCGTGATCGCCGCGGTGCTGCCCATCGTGACGTCCGTCGTCGGCGTCGCGACGGCGCTGGCCGGGCTGGGGCTGCTCGCCACGCAGGTCACGTTCGCCAAGGCCTCGCCGACGCTGGCGATCATGATCGGCCTGGGTGTCGGCATCGACTACGCCCTGTTCCTCACCACCCGCCACCGGCAGAAGCTCATCGAGGGCGCCACCCCGCAGCAGGCCGCCGGGTCGGCGATCGCGACCAGCGGGCGGTCGGTGCTGATCGCCGCGTCGACGGTGGTCATCGCGCTGCTCGGGCTCTTCGCCGTCGGCGTCACGTTCATCGGCAAGCTCGGGCTCGCCGCCTCCATCGCGGTCGCGGTGGCCGCGATCGCCGCGGTGACGCTCGTGCCCGCCCTGCTCGGGCTCGCCGGCCGCCGCATCGACCGGCTCCACGTCCGCAGGCCGATCGCCGAGGAGACCACCGACGGCACCGCCGACACCTGGTACCGCTACGCCCACGCGCTCGAACGCCACCCCTGGCGCTACCTCACCGGCGCGGTGCTGGTCGTGCTGATCCTCGCCATCCCGACCCTGTCCCTGCGGCTGGGCCACGTCGACGACGGCGCAGGCAAGCCGGACAGCACCACCCGGGTCGCCTACGACGCCCTCGCCGCCGGCTTCGGCGCGGGCGCGAACGGGCAGTTCACGGTCGTCGTCGAGCCAAGGTCCTCGGCGAGCCAGAGCGACCGGACCGACCTCGGGAACAGCCTCGACAAGGCGCTCGGCGAGGCACCCGGCGTCGCGTCCGTGACGCCCGTGACGACCAGCCAGGACAACGACCTGATGATCGCGACCGTCACGCCGGCCACCGACCCGCAGGACGCCGCGACCGACGACCTGCTGCACACCCTGCGCGACACCACGATCCCGCCCGTGCTCGCCGGCACCGGAGCTCGCAGCTACGTCACCGGCCTGACCGCGGGCCAGCTGGACTTCCGCGACATCGTGTCCGCGCGGTTGCCCGCGATCATCGCGATCGTGGTGGCCGCCGCGTTCCTGATGCTGCTGCTGACGTTCCGCAGCCCCGTCCTCGCCGTCAAGGCCGCCGTGCTCAACCTGCTGTCGATCGGCGCCGCCTACGGGGTCATCGTCGCCGTGTTCCAGTGGGGTTGGCTCGGCTCCCTGTTCGGCGTCGACGAGCCGGTGCCGATCGAGTCGTACGTGCCGATGATCATGTTCGCCATCGTGTTCGGCCTGTCCATGGACTACGAGGTCTTCCTGCTGTCCCGGGTGCGTGAGGCATGGCAGGCGGGCCACGACAACCACGGCAGCGTCGCGCACGGCCTGACCGTGACCGCCCGGGTCATCACCTCGGCGGCGCTCATCATGATCTGCGTCTTCTTCGCGTTCCTGGCCTCGCCGGACGTGGTCATCAAGACGCTGGCGCTCGGCCTGGGCGTCAGCGTGCTGATCGACGCCACGCTGATCCGCCTGGTCGTGGTGCCCTGTGCGATGTTCCTGCTCGGCGACGGCAACTGGTGGCTGCCGCGCTGGCTGGACAGGATCCTCCCGCACCTCGAGCCGGAGCCGGAGACCGCGCCGGTCGCGCCGGCCGCGCCGCCGGCGCCCGAGCCGCTGCCGCAGGCCGGGAAAACCCCCTAGTCGCCCCCGCATATCCCCGTACCCCTACGGATACGGACGGGGATTGCCCGGATGGCAGGGTCGCCGGGCGCTCGTAACTTAGGTGTCAGTTGGACGAACGAGTCCGGCGGGGGAACGAAAGCCGTTACGCCCCAACAAAACACCTACTTGAGGAGTTACATCATGTCGAACCCCGGTTTCGACCTTTCCGAGATGCTGAAGACCGTTGCCAACGTCGACCTCACCGCCGTGCTGGACGAGGACGTGAACCAGAAGGAGCAGGCCGCGCAGATCGACGAGCAGCACGCGGACGCGGACAACACCCAGGTCGGCGCGCAGGACAACGACCAGAGCCAGGACACCGACACCGACACCACGACCGTGGCCGGCGACGGCGGCAACGGCGGCGTCGCGGTGGGCGGGAGCGCCAACGGCGGCTCGGGGACGGGCGTCGGCGGCGACGCGGGCGACATCTCGCAGGCCGGCAAGTTCAACATCAACTTCGGCGACTCGACCGCCGGTGACGGCGTGGGCGTCGGCGGCAACGGCGGCCTCGGCGGGAACGCGGACGCGAGCGGCGGCAACGGTGGCAACGCCAACGCCGACGTGGACGTGGACGCCAGCCAGGACAGCGACCAGGACCTGGACCAGGACAACACGACCGACCAGGACCTCGACAGCGACCAGTCGCAGAACCAGGACGCGGACGCCGACCTCGGCCAGGACTTCCACGCCGACGTGGAGAACGACATCCAGAACGAGCTCGACGACATCGACCTGTGACGACCGGCCGTGCGTGGCCGGCACCGCGAGACGCGGGCCGGCCACGCATTGGCGTGTCCGGCCCGCGTTGACGCGAACGGCGCACCTCGAGCCCGGCCGGCCGCGCACCCCGTAGCGTGGCGGGCATGATCCGCGGCGTCCTCTTCGACTTCTCCGGCACGCTGTTCCGCCTCGAGCCCGACCCGGACTGGAGCGACGAGCTGACCAGCGTCCTCACCGCGTCCACGCTCGCATCGGACCACCTGCCGCCTGAGCTGGCCGACGACTGGGCGCGCCGCGACCTCGACCCGGACCTGCACCGCAGCGTCTACCTCGCCTCGCTCGCGGCGAGCGATCTCGGGCTCACCCCGGCCGAGGCGGCGGCGACCTACGAGCGGATGCTCGAGCCCGCCGCGTGGCGGCCCTACCCCGACACCCGCGCCGCGCTCGAACGGCTGCGCCGGCGGGGCATCCCGGTCGCCGTGGTCAGCAACATCCCGTGGGACATCCGGCTGGTCTTCCGCGCACACGGCACCGAGGACCTCGTCGACGAGTTCGTGCTGTCCTACTCCGAGGGCGTGATGAAGCCCGACCCCAAGATCTTCCTGGCGGCCTGCGAGCGGCTGGGCGTGCAACCCGCGGACGCGCTGATGGTCGGCGACAGCGTGGAGGCCGACGGCGGCGCGGCGCGGGTCGGCATCCGCACCGCGTTCGTCGACCACCTGCCCAGCGGCCAGCGGCCGGACGCCCTGCTGGCCGCGCTGGACGAGAACGGGCTCACGGGATAGCGCGCTCCGCCCAGCGTCCGTGCGGGACGACCGTCGCCAGGCGGGCGTCGTCCTCGCGGCGTTCCAGGCGGATCAGCAGGTGGTCTGCGGAGAGCCGCTCACCCGCACCCTCACCCCACTCGATCACCACCGCGGCGTCCACGAGCGCGGTGTCCAGGTCGAGGTCGTCGAGCTGGTCGAGGTCCCCGCCGAGCCGGTAGGCGTCCACGTGCACCAGCGCGATCCCGCGACCGGACGGCGCGGGCCGGTGCTCGCGGGCGATGACGAACGTCGGCGAGCTGACCCGCCCGCGCACACCCAGCCCCTCCGCGATCCCGCGCGCCAGCACGGTCTTGCCCGCGCCCAGCGGCCCGGCGAGCAGTACCAGGTCGCCCGGCTCGAGCACGGCCCCGAGCCGCCGCCCGAACCGCAGGGTGTCGGACTCCTCGACCAGCTCCAAGGTGGTCGCAGTGTCGATGGTTCGCTCCGTTCCTCCGCTACCCGCCGTCTTCCTACGTCCAGACCGGGGACAGTTCCCGACGAGCCGGCTCCGAACCCAACCACTTGCCTAGCCACCGCCGGCGAAGTCGGGAACTGTCCTCGCAGAACGCTCCGTCACTCCCGCTCGCGGTATCCATGGTTCGCTTCGCTCCTGCGCTACCCGCCGTCTTCCTCGTGCGATGCTCGGCGCTGACGCGCCTGCGCGCGAGCGTCAGTCCAGACGGCGAACGCTCCGTCGCTCCCGCTCGCGGTATCCATGGTTCGCTCCGCTCCTGCGCTACCCGCCGTCTTCCCTCCTCCGTGCTCGGCGCTGACGCGCCTGCGCGCCAGCGTCAGTCCAGATCGAGGACGCTCCGTCACTCCCGCTCACAGTGCCCAATGGCTCGCTCCGCTCCTCCGCTACCCGCCGTCTTCCCTCCTCCGTGCTCGGCGCTGACGCGCCTGCGCGCCAGCGTCAGTCCAGACCGAGGACGCTCCGTCACTCCCGCTCACTTGCGCCACCACTTCCGGCGGCCTCCGTCCCGTCCGTACGCGCACTGCTGCAGCAGCATCACGATGTGGTCGTTGACCAGCTGCGGCTGCTCGAGCATCACCATGTGCCCGCCGCCGGGCGCCCGCACCAGCTCGGCGTCCGGCAGCTCGACCGCGATCCGCTCGGCGTGCGAGAACGGGGTCATCCGGTCGGCGTCACCGCTGATGACTACCACGTGAGTGTGCTTGAGACCGGCCAGCGCGGCATAGCGGTTGTGCGTGCCGAGCGTGTCGATGAAGTCCGCGAGCACCCGCGTCGGCGTGGCGTCGAGCAGCCGCAGCATGAAGGTCACGAGCGAGGAGGGCACGTCCCTCGACCCGAACGCCAGCGAGCGCACCGCGCGCCGGGTCAGCTGGCCGCTCGCGGCGCGGACCATCTCGACGATGCCTGGCTGCCAGTCCGCGATCCTGCCGATGTTGCGGGTCACCGGGTTGTACCGGGACAGCAGCGGGCGCGGCAGGCCGCGCTTGCCGACCTCGCCCGCCGACGTGCCGATCAGAGCGACCCCGCACACCTGCCCGGCGAACAGCTCCGGCCGCAGCTCGGCCAGCGCCATGATCGTCATGCCACCCATCGAGTGTCCGACCAGGACGGTCGGGCCCTCGATGCCGGCCTTGTCGAGCACCTCGCCGAGGTCGAGGGCGAGCTGGTCGATGGTGCTCGACGCCTCGTTCGCGCGGCCGGACTCGCCGTGGCTGCGGTGGTCGTAGAGCACCTGGCGCACGCGTGGCTCGGTGAGCTGGGCGAGCGCGCGGCGCTGGAAGTGCCAGCTGCGCCGGGACACCGCGAACCCGTGCACGAACACGACGGTGATCTCGGGCTTGCCGCCGGCCGCCGGGTCGACCTCCTCGACGGACAGCTCGATACCGTCGTCGGTGATCACCGGGTAGGTGCGGTCGGGGCGCAGCTCGCCGAGCGGCTCGCCCGCGTACGGGTCGTCGGGGTCGTGGCGCTTGTTGCGCGCGGCCACGCTGACCGCGATCGCGGTGCCGGCCACCGCGACGCCGATCGCGCCGCCGATCACGGTGCCGACCTTTCTGGACACGGTCACCGGTTATCCCTGGTAGGTCCGGGTCACGCGCGGCCGGTACATGCCGGTGACGATCTCGTAGTCGATGGTGCCGAGCGTGCGCGCCCACTCGGTGGCGGTCGGCTCGCCGCGCGCGCCGTCGCCGAACAGCACGACCTCCTCGCCGACCGGCACCAGGTCGTCGCCGCAGTCGACGACGAGCTGGTCCATGCAGACCCGGCCGACGACCGGGCGCCTGCGCCCGGCGAGCCACACGGAAAGCCGGCCGGACAGCAGCCGCGGCACACCGTCGGCGTAACCGACGGGCACGAGCGCCAGGTTCACGTCCGCCGGCGCGGTCCACGTCTGTCCATAGGAGACGGACTCGCCGGCGGCGATCCGCTTGGTGAGCGCCACCGACGAGCGGAACGTCATGACCGGGCGCAGATCCTCGGAGTACGGCAGCGGGTTCAGCCCGTACATCGCGATGCCGACGCGGACGAGGTCGTGGTGCAGGTCCGGGCGGTTCAGCGTGGCGGCCGAGTTCGCCAGGTGCCGCAACGGTTTCAGGCCGGCGGCCGTGCTCACCTCGTACGCCTGCTGGAACCGTTGTGCCTGCAGGTCGACCGACGGGTGGCCGGGCTCGTCGGCGCACGCGAGGTGCGACCAGACGGAGACGATCTCGGCGTGCCCGTCGGCCTGCGCCTTCGCGGCGACGTCGACGAGGTCGGGCCACTCCGCCTCGGGGCAGCCGTTGCGGCACAGCCCGGTGTCGATCTTGAGGTGCACCCGCGGGGTGCGGCCGGCGCGCTGTCCGGCGCCGAGGATGTGGCCGAGCTCACGGATGCTGGACGCGGTGACGTCGACGCGCGCGGCGATGGCGGGCACGAAGTCCTCGCCCGCGACCTCGAGCCAGCTCAGGATCGGCGCGGTGACGCCACCGGCCCGCAGCGCGAGTGCCTCGGCGAGCGAGCAGGAGCCGAGCCAGGTCGCGCCTGCTTCGAGGGCGGCGCGGGCCACGGGCAGCGCGCCGTGCCCGTAGCCGTCGGCCTTGACGACGGCCATGGTGGCGGCGCCGGACGCGCCCGCCCGCCCGGCGAGCAGGGCGACGTTGTGGCGCAGGGCGTCGAGGTCGATGATCGTCTCGGCCCGCGGAGGGTGAGCAGCCATGGCACTTCCATGCTCGCATGCCGGTTATGCCACGCGGCATGCGGATGTGGCGCGCAGCATGCGAACTCCGGCCCACCGCTCGCGAGTCCAACGCCCAGCACGCGCGAGTCCAACGCTCGGGCACGCGCAGCCAGGGCCCCGATGTAGGACTCGCGCGGCCCCGACGTTGGACTCGCGGGACCCCAACGTTGGACTCGCGCGGCCCCGGCGTTGGACTCGCGGGAGTCAGGGGGCGGTTGCTGCTGCCAGGGCGACGCGGATCGCGTCCGGGATGGCGTGCTGGATGGCCGACGCCGGGGCCGGGGCGCCCGCGGCGGCCAGCACGCCAGCTCGCTCGTGGACCCACACCGCGCAGCCCGCGGCCAGCCACGGGTCGATCTCGGACGCGAGTGTCGCGCCGATGAGGCCCGACAGGACGTCGCCGGAACCGGCCGTCGCCAGCCAGGCCGAGGTCGCCGAGTTGACCAGGACCCGGCCGCCCGGGTCGGCGATCACCGTGGTGTGGCCCTTCAGCAACACCACGCAGTTCAGCCGCCGCGCCAGGGCCCGCGCGGCCGCCGGGCGGTCGTCGCCGAGCTTGATGCCCAGGGGCTCGGCGATGCGGGCGAACTCGCGGTCGTGCGGGGTCAGCACCACCGGGACGTCCGGCTCGCGGCGGTCCCACAGCGTCGGGTCGGTCGCGAGCAGCGTGATGCCGTCCGCGTCCACGCAGGTCGGCACGCCGTCGCCGAGCACCTCGGCCAGGACGTCGCGGCCGGCCTTCCCGGTGCCCAGCCCCGGGCCGACGACCCACGCCTGCACCCGGCCGGCGTCCGCCACCGACCCGGTCGCCACCACCTCCGGCCAGCGCGCCCGCACGTCGTCGGCCGCGTGGCCCGCGTAACGGACCATGCCGGAGGTGGCCAGTACGGCCGCGCCCGTGGCCAGCACGGCCGCGCCCGGGTAGGTCGCCGAGCCGGCCGCCACGCCGGTCACGCCCTGGCTGTACTTGTCGTCGTCCGGCCCCGGCACCCGCCACAGCTCGCCGACCTCGGCCGGTTCCAGCACCGACAGCGCTGGCTCGCCGAGCCACGGCCCGAGCCCGATGTCCACCAGGTGCACGGTCCCGGACCGGACCGCGCCCTCGGCCAGCACGTGCACGGGCTTGCGCGCGCCGAACGTCACGGTCGCGTCCGCGTGCACCGCCGGGCCGTGGGTGGCGCCGGTGTCCGGGTCGACGCCGCTCGGCAGGTCCACGGACAGGACGGGCGCGTCGAGCGCCCCGGTCAGCTGGGCGGCGACCGGGCGCAGCGGGCCGCGCGCGGACAGCCCGACGATCCCGTCGATCACCAGGTCCGCGCCGCCGAGCGCGGCCGCGACCGCGGGGGTCGGCGACTCGGCGGTCAGGGCGCGCCCACCGGCTCGGCGCAGCGCCGCGAGGCCCGCCGGATGCGCCTTGCCGGGCGCGAGCAGGAGCGCGGTGACCGCGACCGCGCGGCGGCGCAGGAAGTGCCCGGCCCACAGCGCGTCGCCGCCGTTGTTGCCGGCGCCGACCAGCAGCACCACGCGCCGCCCGGCCGTGCCGCCGGTCCGCTCCCGCAGCATGGCCGCCGCGTGGCGGGCGACGCCGAACGCCGCCTTCCGCATGAGCGCGCCGTCGGGCGTCCGCGCGAGGAGCTCGTCCTCGGCGGCCTTGACCTGCTCGGTTGTCCAGACGCCCAGCACCGCGGGCCTACTCCACGGTCACGGACTTGGCGAGGTTGCGCGGCTTGTCGACGTCGTAGCCGCGGGCGCGGGCGATCTCCGCGGCGAGCACCTGCAGCGGCACGGTCGACACCAGCGGCTGCAGCAGCGTCGGCACGGCCGGCACCTCGATCAGCTCGTCCGCGAACGGCCGCACCGTCTCGTCGCCCTCCTCGGCGATCACGATCGTGCGCGCGCCGCGTGCCTGGACCTCCGAGATGTTCGACAGCAGCTTCGCGTGCAGCACCGCCCGGCCCTTCGGCGACGGCATCACCACGACGACCGGCAGCCCGTCCTCGATCAGCGCGATCGGGCCGTGCTTGAGCTCGCCGGCCGCGAAGCCCTCCGCGTGCATGTAGGCGAGCTCCTTGAGCTTGAGCGCGCCCTCCAGTGCCACCGGGTAGCCCACGTGGCGGCCCAGGAACAGCACCGCCTTCGCGTCGGAGAGCGAGCGGCCGAGCGAGCGCACCTTCTCCACCGTGCCGAGCACCCGGGCCACCGCGTCCGGCATGGCGGCGAGCTCGTTGAACTCGCGGGCCACCTCGTCGGGGTACTTGGTGCCGCGGGCCTGCGCGAGCGCGAGGCCGACGAGGTAGTTCGCGGCGATCTGGGCGAGGAACGCCTTGGTCGACGCGACGCCGATCTCCGGGCCGGCGTGCGTGTACAGCACGGCGTCGGACTCGCGCGGGATCTGCGCGCCGTTGGTGTTGCAGACCGCGAGCACGCGGGCCTTCTGCTCGCGGGCGTGCCGCACGGCCTCGAGCGTGTCGGCCGTCTCGCCGGACTGCGAGACCGCGACGACGAGCGTGTCGCGGTCGAGCACCGGGTCGCGGTAGCGGAACTCCGAGGCCAGCTCGACCTCCACGGGCAGCCGGCACCAGTGCTCGATGGCGTACTTGGCGACCAGGCCGGAGTGGTAGGCCGAGCCACAGGCCACGACGAAGACCTTGTCCACGTCCCGCAGGTCCTGGTCGGACAGGCGCTGCTCGTCGAGGATGATCCGGCCGCCGGCGAAGTGCCCGCGCAGGGTGTCGGCGAGCGCGGCCGGCTGCTCCTCGATCTCCTTGAGCATGAAGTACTCGTAGCCGCCCTTCTCGGCGGCCGAGAGGTCCCAGTCCACGTGGAAGGGGCGGGTCGGCGCGTCCACACCGTGGAAGTCGGTCACGTGGTAGCCGTCGCGGGTGATCGTGACGACCTGGTCCTGGCCGAGCTCGACGGCGTCGCGAGTGTGCTCGATGAACGCCGCCACGTCGGATGCGACAAATGTCTCACCGCTGCCGATGCCCACCACGAGCGGCGATGACCGGCGCGCCGCGACGATCATGTCCGGCTGCTCGACGTGCGTGATGACCAGGGTGAACGCGCCGTGCAGGCGCTGGCAGACCGCGCGGACGCTGGCCGGCAGGTCCCCGGCGGTCGGCCCGCCGTCGTAGGCCCGCGCGACGAGGTGCGCGACGGTCTCGGTGTCGGTGTCGGAGGAGAACTCGACGCCGGCGGCCTCCAGCTCACCGCGCAGCGACGCGAAGTTCTCGATGATCCCGTTGTGCACCACGGCGACCCGGTTGGTGGCGTCGCGATGTGGGTGCGAGTTGCGGTCCACCGGCGCGCCGTGCGTGGCCCACCGGGTGTGACCCATGCCGGCCGTGCCGGCGAAGTTGTCCCGGCCGACCTCGGTCAACCGAGCCTCCAGGTTGGCGAGCCGGCCCGCTTTGCGTTCGACCGCCAGGCCTGTTTCGGCCAGCACGGCCACGCCTGCCGAGTCGTACCCGCGGTACTCGAGACGTCGCAACCCGTCGAGGACGACGTCGAGTGCCGGGCGATGCCCTACGTATCCCACGATTCCGCACACTCCAAAGAGAGTAACCAGGACCCTCCCGGGCGTCGGTAGGGCCGTCGGACCTCGATCTCGATAGGGTCAACGACCATGGCGAACAAGGCGAAGCATCTCGCCGAGGAGCTGTCCCACCGCGGCCCCCACCGGGTCCTGCGCGGGGACCTCGCGCTGGTGGGCCTGCCCGGTGTCGTGTTCACCCCGACCGCCGGGCTCGGGCTGCCGGCGATCGCGTTCGGGCACGGGTGGCTGCAGCCGCCGGATCGCTACCTCGGCCTGCTGCGCCACCTCGCGTCCTGGGGCTTCGTGGTGGCCGCACCGGCGACCCAGCGCGGGCCGCTCGCCTCGCACCGGCTGCTGGCCGCGGACCTGCGTACGGCACTCGACGTGTGCGTCGGCGTGCGGCTCGGCGACGGCGAGATCAGCGTCGACGAGGCCAGGCTGGGCCTGGCCGGGCACTCGGTGGGCGGCGGGTGCGCGGTGCTCGCGGCCGCGGAGGACCCGCGGGTGCGCGCGGTGGCGACGCTCGCGGCCACCCAGACGAAGCCGTTCTCGACGGACGCGGCGAGCCGGTGCCGGATGCCCGCGCTGCACGTGGCGGCGGGTCAGGACCTGGTCGCCCCGGCGGTCGGGCACGCCGGGCTGATCGCGTCGAACTGGGGCGGCGACGCGCAGCTGCGGCTGCTGCCGAAGGCGAACCACCTGGGCTTCACCGAGGGCAGGCACTGGTCGAACCTGCTGCTGCCGGGCAAGTCGGAGCACGGCACGCAGCGGCTGGCGAAGATCCTGCTGACCGCGTTCTTCCTCACCCATCTCACGGGCACGGCGCGGTTCCGCCCGGTGCTCGACGAGGACATCAAGGGCGCCGCCATCGAGCACCAGGAGGACGAGCTCGTCGGCTGACCGGCGGGCTCAGCGCTTCGGCGCGGGCTTGGGCATCGGCTTCGGGACCGGCTTCGGCGCGTCCGACGGGTCGCGGCCGACCACGCCGCTGAAGTTCGCGGCCGGGTCCACGTCGTCGAACAGCTGGCCCGTGGTGCGCCACTTGCTTTGCCGGGACTGGTCGCCGCCCTGGCCGCCCGCGCCCATGCCACCCATCGGCATGCCGCCGAACGCGCCCTGCTGACCGGACTGCTGGCCGCCCGCCGGGCCGGCGCCGGCCCCCGACGTGGCGGCCGCGCGCTCGGCGCCGGTCGTGTCCGGGGAGCCAGCGCCCGACATCGAGCCCGGCTGGGGACCGGCCGACGTGCCCGGCGTGTCGGCGCCGCCGAAGGAGCCGGCCCCGCCGACGGAACCGCCGCCACCACCGGCGCCGACGTGGCCGGCGGCGCTCGAGGGGGTCGGCGTGTCCGGCAGCCCCGCGTGCGGCGAGCCCGGGACGTCCGGCACGCCCGGCACCTTCGAGTCGGGCCCGAAGTCCATGTCGTAGGTCTCCGGCGTGCCGTCGTCGACGGTCATCTTCAGCCGGTCGGTCGGCCCGGGCACCTGCTCCAGCGAGATCGCGGCGTCGCCGTCCTGGATCACGGCCTTGCCGTCCTTGGCCTGGATCACGCCGTCCTCGGGCTGCTCGCCCGGCTCGGGGGTGAAGTCCACCGTGTACTCGCGCGGTTCGCCCTTGCCGTCGTCGACGGTGACCTTGCTGCGGCCCTCCGCGTCCGGCTGGCCGACGGTGATCTTGCGATCGCCGTCCTGGACCGTGACCTCCTTGGGCGCCGAGGTCCCCGGCATGCCGGGGATGCCGGAGCCGGGCGTGCCCGGGGTGCCCAGGCCGTTGCCGGGCACGCCGCTGCCGGGGCCGCTCGCGCCGGGCAGCCCGGGGATGACCGGCATGCCGGGGGTGGAGCCGGGCGTGCCGCTGCCGGGGATGCCGCTGCCGGGGGAACCCGGGATGCCGCTGCCGGGGCTGCCGGACGGCGAGGTGCCGGCCGGGCTGGTGCTGGAGCCGGGTGTAGGGATCTCGGGCATCTGCGGGACCGGCGAGCCGGGACCGCCGCTCCCCGGACCACTGCTGCCCGGACCACTACTGCCGGGCGTCGACGGCGGGGTGCTCACCGGCGGCATCGAACCCGACGGCGTCGTCCCCCCCGGCGACGAGCCACCCGGGGTCGACGGGGGCGGCGTGGTCCCGGTGCCCGGCGGCGTACCCGGCGGCTGCGTACCCGTGCCCGGCGGCGTAGTCGCACCGGCCTGCTCGAACTTGTTCTCGTACTCGCCCAGATACTGGTTCAACTGCTCGTAGTACGAGTCCACCGCCTCGAGCGTGTCGTCACACGTCTGCTTGAACGTCGCATAGATGTACTCGTGCAGATCCTGGTTGAACGAATCACGAATCCACTTCTTGCACTCGCGCTGCACGTACTCCTTGTTCTCGTCGTTCAACCCGCAGTCGTCATCGCGGATGGTGTTCTCGATGTTGGAGCCGCACACCGAGTCGACCCAGGCGGCGACCTCCATGATCTTGTCGCGGTCGTCAGCGCTGTTCGCCAGCTCCACGACCTTCATCGCGATGTCCGGCGTCGCACTGCCAACCGTGGGCTGATACAGGCCCATCACCGTGTCGGCCTTCGCCTTGCACTCCGCGAAAACGTTCTGCACTGCCGTCTCGACCATGCCCGGGCTCTCGTTGAGATAGTCCAGCAGATCGGTCACGTTCGGCGAGATCTTCTCGGCGTAATGCTGGTACGACGCGTTCGCCGCGGGACCCGTCCACGACTTGTACAGGTTGGTCAGCTCGGCCTGCGAGGAGGTGTTCAGCTCGTTCAGCTTCAGGTGCGCGGTGCGCAGCCGGTCGGCGTCGTCGATGAACTTCACGAAGGAGATCCCCAGCTGTTCCTCGAACCGCTTGGTGACGTCCTCCATCGTGATCTTTCCGTAGCGACCCAGCGAGTCACCGGGAACCTTGTCGTTGACCGGAATGAAGTTCTCGAACACCTTCAACGCGGGCCGCGCGAGCTCGAAGACGTCGTCGGAGGTCTCCACGTTGCCGCGGACGCCCATCTGCGGCGCCTGCTGACCGTCCAAAGTGGAGCTGTTCTGGTCGATGTCGTCCTGGGTGAGGCCCGCGGAGTAGCCGCGCTCGTCCGACTCGGCCTGCGCGTCATCGTAGACATCGTCCAGCGAACCCTGGTCGAAGTCGCCGTCGCGCAACTTGTACTGGTCGTAGTACTGCTTGACGTCGTCGGGCAGATCGTCGTCGTCGACGTAG
>DASYKY010000078.1:0-27321 GCA_035995025.1 Actinophytocola sp. | reverse complement strand
ATCAACAAGCTCGGCCGCATACAGCGCGAGCTGCTCCAGGACCTCGGCCGCGAGCCGACGCCCGAGGAGCTGGCGAAGGAAATGGACATCACCCCGGAGAAGGTGCTGGAGATCCAGCAGTACGCCCGGGAGCCCATCTCGCTCGACCAGACCATCGGCGACGAGGGCGACAGCCAGCTCGGTGACTTCATCGAGGACTCCGAGGCGGTCGTCGCGGTCGACGCGGTGTCGTTCACGCTGCTGCAGG
This sequence comes from Actinophytocola sp., assembly GCA_035995025.1. Classification (GTDB taxonomy): domain Bacteria; phylum Actinomycetota; class Actinomycetes; order Mycobacteriales; family Pseudonocardiaceae; genus Actinophytocola. The sequence goes on along the minus strand of DASYKY010000078.1, from coordinate 27,074 downwards.
ACCAGCTCCAGTCGGTGCTGGCGACGCTGTCCGAGCGCGAGGCAGGCGTCGTGCGGCTGCGCTTCGGCCTGACGGACGGCCAGCCGCGGACGCTGGACGAGATCGGTCAGGTCTACGGCGTCACGCGCGAGCGCATCCGCCAGATCGAGTCGAAGACGATGTCGAAGCTGCGCCACCCGTCGCGTTCCCAGGTGCTGCGCGACTACCTGGAATGAGTTCAGCTACGAGCGAAACGCCCCGGCCACGGCCGGGGCGTTTCCGTTTACAATGGCTCGGTTTCGACTCGAGTCTGTCTCGACCGCAACGTCAGCCCGCCCACCACCGCGGCGATGCCGAATGCCTCCGGCACGCTCGGCACCTGCCGCAGCACGAGCAGCCCGATCGCCGTCGCGGTCACGGGGAGTAACGCCAGCAGGAGGGCGAAAGAGGCCTGTCCGAGGCGCCGCAGCACGACCTGGTCGAGGACATACGGGACGACCGTGGACAGAACACCCACACCGATGCCCATAACCAGAAGTTTTGGTGATCTCCACACCTGGCCGGTGTCCCAGGCGAGCGGAACGAGCACGACCGTCGCCACCGCGAACCCGACGGCGAGCCCGTCCACCCCGAGCCCGACGTCCGCCACGCGCTTGCCGAGCACGATGTATCCGGTCCACAGCAGGGCCGCTGCCAGCGCGAACAGCACGCCGAGGGTGCTGCCGGACCACTGCACGTCCACGATGAGCAACACCCCGCAGATCACGAGCGACAGCGCCACGATGTCCCGTACGGTCCGCGACCCGACCGCCGCGACGAGCACCGGACCGGCGAACTCGAGCGCCACGGCCGTACCGAGCGGCAGGCGCGCGAGGGCCTCGTAGAAGGCCACGTTCATCACCGCGGTGACCAGTCCGAACACTGCGGCGAGCCAGAAAACCCGGCCCTGCCAGGCGTTTCTCCCCGGCCGCCGCCACGCGAGCAGCACCAGCGCGGCCCCGAGCTGCCGCAGCCACGCGACGCTCGCCGGACTGATCTCGTCGAAGAGCCACACCGCCACGGCGGCGCCGAGATACATCGACGCGCCACCGGCGACGAAGAGTAGCGGAGCCGGTACCCGCCGCGCTTGTAGCACACGAGCCGCGGATTTCACAGACCGATCCTGCATGCCGGGAGCACCGCTGCGACAACTGGGTTAAATCTCGTTTTGAGGGATCTCTCATTACGGCGGGGAACACTGACGGCGGGTAAAACGTCTGGAAGAGTAGACGGCAGCGAGCACTCCCAGTGGTCGCAGCCGGAGACGGCATCGGGATCCCCGATGCCGGGACGGAGGGAGATCTGACATGAACACCACACTCGCCCGCCCCGACTTGACCGCTGCCGACCGTTGCGACCGGTGCGGGGCAGCCGCGCAGGTCCGGGCCATCCTTCCCTCCGGAGGTGAGCTGCTCTTCTGCGGCCACCACGCCCGCAAGCACAAGGAGCGGCTGCGGGAGCTGGAGGCCAACCTGCAGCAGGGTCAGGCGTAGCCGGCCGAAGCTTCAGACGTCAGGTGCGGGCGGGGTCCTGGGAGGGATCCCGCCCGCGCGCATGGTGACGCCATCCGGCTCGCGGACGGATGCGAAGGAGCTCAGACGGCGTCCAGCACGGTCTCGAAGGCCAGCTCCGCGGCGCCCAGCAACGTGACGTCGGCGCCCAGGGTGGACGACACGATCCGGGTGCCGCCGACCGCACGGGACACCAGGGACCGCTCCCGTACGGCCGCCGCCACGTCGCTGATCAGGCCCGCAGGCAGCGCCGTGAACAGGTCCCCGAGCACGACCAGCTCCGGCCCGAGCACGTTGACCACGTTGACCAGGCCCAGGGCGAGCCACTCGGTGAACTCGCCGAGCCGCGTCCGCATCGCGTCTCCGTCCGAGGCCAGCGACCGCAGCTCGGCCACCACCGCGCCGCGCGGTGAGCCGGCGCGCAGGCCCAGCGCACGGCACAGCGCCGGCTCGCCGACCTCGGTCTCCCAGCACCCCTGGCTGCCGCAGTAACAAGGCCGCCCACCGGGATGGACGACCATGTGCCCGAGCTCCCCCAGGTACCCGGCCGTGCCGCGCAGGGCCGAGCCGTCGGAGATCACCCCGCCGCCCACGCCGACGTCGGCCGACACGTAGACCGCGTCGGCCGAGCCGCGGGCGGTGCCGCGGAGGTGTTCGGCCAGGGCGCCCAGTTCAGCGTCGTTGCCGACCATGATCGGAACCTCGAACACCGTGCCGAGGCGCTCGCCCAGCGGCACGTTCGTCCAGTGCAGGTTCGGCGCCTCGTGCACCAGCCCGTCCGAGCGCCGGACGACGCCCGGAACCGACACCCCCGCCGCCACCATCTGCACGCCGAGGTCGGCCGCCAGCACCTGCGTCGAGTCGACGACGTGGCCGATGACCTCGTCCGGCTCGCGGGTCCGCACGCGGAGGTTCCAGCTGTTCCGGCCGAGGATCTCGCCGCCCAGTCCGACCAGCGCGATGGCCACCTGCTCGACACGGATGTCCACGGCGAGCACGACCGCCGCATGCGGCTGCGGCAGCACGAGCAGCGACGGCCGGCCGGCACCACTGCGCTGCCGCGGCACGCGTTCGGAGACGATGCCGGTCTCGGCGAGCCCGTCCACCAGGGCCTTGATCGTGCTGCGGTTGAGCCCGAGCTCAGCCGCGAGCGACGCCCTGGTGCACGGGCCGTCGATGTGCAGCCTCCGTAACAGGACCGTGCGGTTGTGCCGGCGCACCTCGTCGGGCCGAGCTCCCAGGCTGGGCGTCCCCGTCGGTGTGCTGGTCAAACCCCTCGCCCCTGTCCCCTCAATCAGCGACCGCGGCCCTCCGCCGGGACAGCGCGTCGACCGAAGCCGCGAGCAGCAGCACCAGGCCGGTGACGATGTTGACGATCGCCGCGGGCTGCCGCAGGAGCCCCAGGCCGTTCTCCACGACCGCGAGCACCAGGCCACCGATGACAGCGTGGGCCACCTTGCCCCGGCCACCGAACAGCGACGTCCCGCCGATCACGGCAGCGCCGACGGCGAACAGCAGCGTGTTCAGCCCACCGGCCTGCGGGTCGACCGAGCCCGCCTTCGACGAGTACACGATCGCACCGATCGCGGCCGCGCTCGCGGACACCACGAACACGCTCGCCCGGATCTTGCTCACGTTGATGCCGGCGCGGCGCGCGGCCTCGGAGTTCCCGCCGACCGCGTAGATGTGCCGGCCGTACCGGGTCCGGTTGAGCACGTAGGTACCGACCACCAGAAGTACCAGGATGATCGGGATGACGTACGGCACGCCGCGGATCGTCACGAGGTCGGGGTTCGGCGAGCGGTTCAGCGTCAGGAGCCACGTCAGCACGATCGCGAGCACCGCGACCGAGCCGGACTTGACGAGCACGATCGGCGTCGGCTGGGTGACGAGTCCCTTGCGCAGCCGGGAGAAGTGCTCGCCGAGTACGACGAGCGCGTAGCCGCCGGCCGCGACGACGCACAGCACCCAGCTGCCGAACACCGACAGGCTGCCGTTGGCGACGTTGAACAGGATCGGCGAGGTCCGGATGCCGAACACGCCGCCCTCACCGATGAACTGCAGGATCACGCCCTGCCAGGTGATGAACAGCGCCAGCGTCACGACGAACGACGGCATCCCGATGTTGGCCACCATGAAGCCGGTGATGCAACCGATCGCCGCGCCCACGCACACCGCGAGCAGCATCTCGAGCCACGCGTTCGGCGCGAAGCCGATCATCGCCATCGCCGCGGCGACGATGCTGAGCACGGCACCGGCCCAGATCCGCATGAGCAGCGCGAGCGCGGCCGCGACCAGCATGCCGGCGACGAACACGTAGAACACCGTGCTGCCCATGCCGCCGAGCAGGTTGCCGGAACGCACGTAGTGCATGGCCATGACGGCCGCGCACACGCCGGACAGGGTGCCCGCGGACAGGTCGATCTCGCCCAGCAGCAGGACGAAGACCAGGCCCATGGCGATGACCATCTTGCCGGCGCCCTGGGCGACGAGGTTCGCGGTGTTGTTCAGGGTGAAGAAGTTGTCCGACAGCACCGAGAACACGATCACCAGCACGGCGAGACCGAGAAGAGCGGGCAGCGAGCCGAGCTCGCCGCCACGCAGCCGCGCGAAGTAGTCGCGGATCGCCTCGCCACTGGACTGGGACGTGGTGTCGATGCCGAAGTCTGAGACCGCGCCGCCGTTGGGCGTGGTGTCGGCCTTGGCCGGAGATTCGGTCATGAGAATGGGGTCCTCGGGTGAGAGATCAGAGGGTGACTTGCTCTGGCCGGGCGAGGCCAAGATCACCGGAACGGCCGGCCGTGATCAGCTCCACGATCTGGCTGTGCGTGGTCTCCTTCGCCGGCAGATCGGCGACCAGCCTGCCCAGGTACAGCGTCGAGATCCGGTCGGCGACCTCGAACACGTCGGCCATGTTGTGGCTGATCAGCACGACGCCCAGGCCCTGCTCGGCGAGCCGGCGCACCAGGTCCAGCACCTGGCGCGTCTGCGCGACACCGAGCGCGGCGGTCGGCTCGTCCAGCAGCACGACCTTGCTGTCCCACAGCACGGCCTTGGCGATCGCGACGGTCTGCCGCTGCCCACCGGAGAGCTGCTTGACGTGGGTTCTGACCGACTTGACCGTGCGCACCGAGAGCGAGGCGAGCGTCTCCCGGGCGGCCTTCTCCATGCTGGCCTCGTCCATCAGCCAGCGGCTGCCGCGTTCCCGGCCGAGGAACATGTTCTGCACGACGTCGAGGTTGTCGGCCAGCGCGAGGTCCTGGTACACGACCTCGATGCCGAGGTCGGCCGCTTCCTTCGGACTGTGGATCGTGACGTTCTCACCGCGGAAGAGGACCTGGCCGGAGTCCATGGGGTAGATGCCGGCGACGCACTTGATCAGCGTCGACTTGCCGGCGCCGTTGTCGCCGACGAGCGCGGTGACCTCGCCGGCGCGGACCGTGAAGTCCACGTCGTGCAGCACGTGCACCGGCCCGAAGCTCTTGTTGATCCCGATCAGCTCGAGAAGGGGCTCACTCACGACGCCTCCTCGCAGGCTCCGAGGCGCCGCTCGCGGACACCCTGTGACATTGGTTCACTCGCAAGCTCGCTCACAAATCTATCCTCCTAACCCCTGGGGAAGGCCGCGCCCGCCGAACCGGCCGGGCGCGGCCTCCCAGGGTGTTGGCTCAGGAGATGCCGAGCTGGGTGCAGACGGCCTGGAGGTCGCCGGTGCAGACCTCGTCGGCCTTCACGTAGCCCTCGTCGATGACCCGCTTGACCTCGTTCTTCGTGATCAGGAACGGGTCGGACAGGACGGACTTGACCTGGCGCTTGCCCTCGGGGTCGTCGCTCGTGTCGGTCGCGATCTTGTCCGCGGCCGCCTTGTCGCCGCTGGACAGCGCCTTGGCGAGCTTGGCGGTCGCCTCGGCCTCCTGCTTGATCGGCTTGAAGACCGTCATGTACTGGTCGCCGCCGAGGATCGCCTTGAGACCGTCGGCCGTGGCGTCCTGGCCGGTCACCGGGACCTTGCCGTTCAGGCCGTTCTTCTTGAGCACGGTGATGACCGCGCCGGCCAGACCGTCGTTGGCCGCGACCACGCCGTCGACCTTGCCGCTGTTGGAGGTAAGGATCTGCTCGAAGACGGTGCCGCCCTTCTGGTTGTCCCAGTTGTCGATCGCCTGGGACTGGACCAGCTTGAGCGTGCCGTTGTCGTACAGCGGCTTGAGAACCTTCTCCTGGCCCTCGTGGAACAGCGTCGCGTTGTTGTCCGTCGGCGCGCCCTCGATCTCGATGACCTGGGCGCCCTTCTTGCCCTTCAGCGCGTCCGCCAGGCCCTGGCCCTGGAGCTCGCCGACCTTCACGTTGTCGAAGGACACGTAGTAGTCGGAGCTGCCGCCGAGGTTCAGGCGGTCGTAGTCGATGGTCGGGATGCCCTGCGCGTTGGCCTTCTGCGCGACCGTGCCACCGATCTCACTGTTGATGGCGGCGATGATCAGGACCTTGACGCCGTCGTTGATCATGCCGTCCGCGAGCGTGCTGAACTTCTGCACGTCGCCCTGCGCGTTCTGGATGTCCGGGTCGAGACCCTCGGCCTTCAGTGCGGCCTCGAGCATCGGCTTGTCGAAGCCTTCCCAGCGCGCGGAGGTCGCGGTCTCCGGGAGGATCACCCCGACGGGGATGCCCCCCGAGGACTGGTCGGCCGAACTGTCGCCGCCGCCGCTCCCGCCGCCCGAGTCATCCGAATTGGCTCCGCACGCCGACAGGGCGAGGGTCAGACCCACCCCCGCGGCGAGAAGAGCAAGCCTTGTACTGCGCATTCAACGGTCCCTTCACAGTCCTCAGGGCGAAATGTTGCGGTGCACAACATATGCCCGGACGGGCAGTGATGGAAGCCACGAACGGGCATTTAACGCCTCGTGTTTGACACAGTTTGGCAACGAACCGGCAATCTGTTCGCAAGCCAGGCCCCGACCGCTACCAGGAACGCAGCGTAGCGATCCGTTCTTCGAGCTGCTCGGTGGAAGCCATGGCGGTGGGCGGTCCCGCGCATACTCTCCGTAGCTCGCTGTGAATCATTCCGTGCGGTTTTCCCGTTCTGTGGTGGTACATCGCGACCAAGGTGTTGAGTTCCTTGCGCAGCGCGGTCAACTGCTCGGCGACCGTCCGTGGTCGCGCGGCCGTGACCTCCGGCTGCTGCTCCTTCGCCCGCCGTGAACGCTCCGTGAGCTGCGCATCCTGCCGCTGCCGCAGCAGCGCGCGCACCTGGTCGGGCTCGAGCAGCCCGGGCAGGCCGAGGTACTCCTGCTCCTCCGCCGACCCCGCGAACGCCGCCGTGCCGAACGACGAGCCGTCGTAGATCACCTGATCGAGTTCGGCCGATGCCGACAACGAGGTGAATGCCTTCTCTTCTTCGCCCGGCTCGTCCTTGAGCCGGTTGGCGTCCATCAGCAGCTCGTCGTCCCAGCTGTCGGACTCCCGGTCCGGCTTGCCGAGCACGTGGTCGCGCTGCGCCTCGAGCTGGCTCGCGAGCTCCAGCAGCACCGGCACGCTCGGCAGGAACACGCTCGCCGTCTCGCCGGTACGCCGCGCGCGGACGAAGCGGCCGACCGCCTGGGCGAAGAAAAGCGGCGTCGACGCGCTGGTCGCGTACACGCCGACGGCCAGCCTCGGCACGTCGACGCCCTCGCTGACCATCCGCACGGCGACCAGCCAGCGGTCGTCGGACTCGGCGAACTCCGCGATCCGGCCGGACGCCTTCGGGTCGTCGGAGAGCACGAGGACCGGGTCGTGGCCGGTGGAGCGGGCCAGCAGCTTCGCGTACGCGCGAGCCGACTCCTGGTCGGACGCGATCACCAGGCCGGCCGCGTCCGGCACGTGCTGGCGCAGCTGCTGCAGCCGCAGGTCGGCGGCGCCCAGCACGGCCGGGATCCACTCGCCGAGCGGGTCGAGCGCGGTGCGCCAGGCGCGGGCGGTCTGCTCGGCGGTCATCGGCTCGCCCAGCCGGGCGGTGAACTCCTCGCCCGCGCTGGTGCGCCAGCTCGCCTCGCCCGAGTAGGCCAGGAAGATCACCGGCCGGACCACGCCGTCGGCGAGCGCGTCGGCGTAGCCGTAGGTGTGGTCGGCCTTGCTGCGCAGGAAGCCGCTGCCGTCCGGCTCGTAGACGACGAACGGGATCTGCGAGTCGTCGCTGCGAAAGGGGGTGCCGGTCAGCGCGAGGCGCCGCACGGCCGGGGTGAACGCCTCGTTGATCGCGTCGCCCCAGGACTTCGCGTCGCCGCCGTGGTGGACCTCGTCGAGGATCACCAGCGTCTTGCGGTGCTCGGTGCGCACCCGGTGCAGCATCGGGTGCGCCGCGACCTGGGCGTAGGTGATGGCGACACCGTGGTAGTCGCGGGAGGTGGCGCCCGCGCCGTTGCGGAAGTTCGGGTCGATCGCGATGCCGGCCGCGGCCGCCGCGCCCGCCCACTGGTGCTTGAGGTGCTCGGTCGGCGTGACGATCGTGACGTGCTCGACGATCCGGTCGGCCAGCAGCTCGGCGGCGACCCGCAGGCCGAACACCGTCTTGCCGGCGCCCGGCGTGGCCACGGCCAGGAAGTCCTTCGGCCCGCCTGCCAGGTACTTCGTGATTGCCCGCCGCTGCCAGGCTCGCAGCGGCCGGGCGGCGGTCGTCCCCTGCACGATCGGCTCGGCCGTCACCATCTCCCCCTGCACGCACGCTTCCGGCTTCCCCGACACAGCAAAGCCCTCAAGCGACATCATTGAGGGCGGCCCCGACTTTACCTCCGGACCCGGCCCCGCGCGCGAGGCGACACGGCTCCCGGTTGTTCACTGCCCGGCCCGCGCCATTCCCGCCTCGATGGACCATGCTTGACCTTGAGATGAGCCCACAGCCACAGCACCCGACCCGCAACGCGGCGCAGCGCACCGGTGCCCTGCTGCGGCGTGGTCCCGTGCGGCTGGTCCGGCGCACGATCGCCAAGGCGTGGGACGGGAACCTGTTCTCCGAGGCGGCCGAGGCGGCGTTCTGGCAGGTGCTGTCGCTGCCACCGCTGCTGCTCGGACTGCTGGGCAGCCTCGGCTACGTCGCGCAGTTGTTCGGCCAGGACGTCATCGACTCGGTGCACGACTCGATCATCGAGTGGTCACACACCGCGTTCAGCGGAAACGTGGTCGACGACATCATCCAGCCGACCGTGGACGACATCCTGCGCCACGGCCGCGGCGAGATCCTGACCGTCGGCTTCCTGCTGTCGCTGTGGGCCGGTTCCTCGGCCATGTCGTCGTTCGTCGACGCGATCACCGTGGCGCACGACCAGTACGGCGTGCGCAACGAGATCTGGCAGCGGATCTTCGCGCTGCTGCTCTACCTGGCCGCACTCGTGCTGCTGATCATCGGGCTGCCGATCCTCGCGCTCGGCCCGGACCTGCTGCCGAAGCTGTTCCCGGGGGACTGGCGCAACGAGATCTCGTACTGGGTGAACGCGTTCTACTACCCCGTGATCGCCGTGCTGCTCGTGCTGGCGCTCGCCACGCTGTACAAGCTGGCGCTGCCGCGCAAGCTGCCGTGGCACCGGGGGCTGCCGGGCGCGGTGCTCGCGATGATCGTGTTCCTGCTGTCGTCGATCGGGCTGCGGCTCTACATCTCGTGGATCACGACCACGGGCTACACCTACGGCGCGCTCGCCACGCCGATCGCGTTCCTGCTGTTCGCGTTCTTCATCGGGCTGGCGATCGTGATCGGCGCGTACTTCAACGCCGCCATCCAGGAGATGTGGCCGGCCAGGATGACGCGGCGGCAGCGCCGCAAGTGGCGGCGGCTGGAGATGGGCAGGGTGACCGCCCCGACCGTGGCGAAGCCGGCCGAGCCGCCCCCGGAGCCACGCGGAGAGCCACGCGGGGAGCCACCGAAGGAACCGCCCGGTACGAACGGCGAGTTCCGGCCGCGCCCACCCGGCGCGCCCGGCAGTTCCGGCACGTCGGGCCCGCCCGGCACGGCCACGCCGGCGCGGCGGGACGAGCGGGCAGGCGGCTGACTCGTCCGGCTATTCCCCGCCGCCGGGCGGGAGGTGTTCGAAGATCCTCTTGCACTCGGGACACACCGGCGAGCCCGGTTTCGGCGACCGCGTCACCGGGAACACCTCGCCGCACAGGGCGACCACCACCGAGCCGGTGACGGCGCTCTCGGCGATCTTGTCCTTGCGGACGTAGTGGAACATCTTCGGGGTGTCGTCGCCCGTGGCGTCGGTGCCTTCCGGCTTCGTGTCGACTTCGGGCAGCGTTTGCGTACTCACGGGCTCAATGATGCCCGAAACGGCGCCAAGCCCGTTCGGGTGCTGGCAGGATTCGGCGCATGTTCCAGAAGGTGATGGCCACTTTCGGCCAGGGCGGCGCCACCGTCGACGCCCGGATTCTCGATCGCAACGTCCGCCCCGGCGGCACGTTGCACGGCGAGGTACTCCTCGCCGGCGGTCAGGTCGACCAGGAGGTCGAGTCGCTCGCGGTCACGCTGCTGGCCAGGGTCGAGCAGGAGAACGTGAACGGCGACGGCCCGAAGGTGGTCGACCTGCCGTTCCAGAACGTGCACCTCGCCGGCAAGGAGATGGTCCGCGCCGGTGCCCAGATCAAGGTGCCCTTCGAGGTCACGATGCCGTGGGAGACGCCTATCACCACGGTGTTCGGCAAGTACCTGACCGGCATGGCCGTCGGGCTGCAGACGAACCTGAACCTCAGCCGCACGATGGTCGACCCGCAGGACGTCGACGCGATCCCGATCGAGCCGTTGCCCGCGCAGCACCGGATTCTCGACGCGATGAGCAGGCTCTCCTTCCAGTTCCGCTCCGCCGGCCTGGCCAAGGAGCGGGTGGACGGCGCCGACCAGCAGCTGCCGTTCTTCCAGGAGATCAACTTCGCGCCGCCGCAGAACCTCGCAAACGTCTTCAACGAGGTCAGCGTCACCTTCCTCGCCCGGCCGCGGGACGTGCAGGTCGTGCTGGACGTCAACAAACGGGTGCGGGTGCTCAAGGGGGGTGGCCTCGGCGGGCGCGGGCAGTCCATGCTCGGAATGTTCGTCGTCGAGTACGCCGCGCTCGGGCGGATGAACTGGGAGCAGCAGATCGAGGGTTGGCTGCGCGAGGTCGCGAAACCGCGCGGGATCTTCGACTAGCCGGAAAGAAGGGCGGGGTCATGGTCGAGCCTGTCGCATCCCGTCCGCACATGCCCGGCTACGGCACGCTGCCGCCCGGGGAGGGCACCGGCCTGTTGCCGTGGACGTGGGCGCTGGCGCGGCTGCAGGAGAGCCACGACTTCTGGCTGGCGACGGTGTGGCCGGACGGCCGGCCACACCTGTCGCCGGTGTGGGCCGTGTGGGACGACAGCGCGCTGTGGTTCTCCGCGAGCCCGCGGTCGCGCAAGATGCGCAACATCCGGGCCGGCTCCCCCGTCTCGGTGTCCACAGAGGACCCGGAGAATCCGGTGGTGCTGGACGGAACCGTCGACGTGGTCACCGAGTCCGACCGGCTGGTCCGGTTCGTCGCCGTGGTCAACGTGAAGTACCGGACGGAGTACCCGCTCGAGTTCTTCACCCCCGACCAGGCGGCGGTGGGCCGGGTCCGGCCCGAGCGGGCGGTCGGGCTGATGTCGAGCGACTTCGAGGGCTCGCCGACCCGCTGGACCTTCCCGGCGGGCTGACCGGCCTATCCTCGGTCCTTGTTCTCGCTGCCCGGGAGGGAGCAGGCCGTGGTGGTGCTCATCGTGGTGGTCGCGGTGCTCGTGGTGCTCGCGATCGCGCTGGTGGCCATGTACAACTCGCTGGTGCGGGCCCGGCACGCGTGGCAGAACGCCTACGCGCAGATCGACGTGCAGTTGTCCCGCCGGCACGATCTGATCCCGAACCTGGTGGAGACGGTCAAGGCGTACATGCGCCACGAGCAGCAGACGCTCGCCGCGGTCACCTCGGCCCGCGCGGCCGCGATCCAGGCGCGGGCGGTCGCCACTCCCGGTGACCCGGCGACGATGGCGGCGCTGTCCGGCGCGGAGAACGCGCTGACCGGCAGCCTCGGCAGGCTGTTCGTGGTCGGCGAGAACTACCCGGAGCTGAAGGCCGACCAGAACATGCGCCAGCTGGCCGAGGAGCTGACCTCGGCGGAGAACCGGGTGGCGTTCGCGCGGCAGGCCTACAACGACGCGGTCATGGTCTACCGCAACAAGCAGGACACGTTCCCGTCGAACCTCGTCGCGTCGACGTTCGCCTTCCCCGCGGCCGCCTACCTCGAGCTCGACGAGCCGGACAAACGTGCGGCGCCACGGATCGCGCTGGACTCGGGCGAATGAACTTCTTCCAGCGCCAGCACGACGTCCGCAAGGTCTCCCGGCGCTTCGTCGTGCTGTTCGCGGTCGCCGTGCTGGCGATCGTGGCGGTGGTCGACGTGGTCGCGGTCATCGCGTTCGGGGCCGCCAGGCAGCCGGCCGAGGACGTGCTGACGCTGCTGATCTGGGTCAGCGCGCTGATGATCGTCGCGATCGGGCTGACCTCGCTGGTGCGCACCCGGTTGCTGCGCAACGGCGGCGGCGGCGCGGTCGCCCGCCGGCTCGGCGGCGTGCTCGTGCCGCCGGACACCACCGACCCGCGGCTGCGCAGGCTGCGCAACGTGGTCGAGGAGATGGCGATCGCCGCCGGGGTGGGCGTACCCGAGATCTACGTGCTGCCGCAGGAGTCGCAGATCAACGCGTTCGCCGCCGGCTTCTCCCCCGCCGACGCGGCGATCGCGGTCACGCACGGCGCGCTGGAACGGCTCAACCGCGACGAGCTGCAGGGCGTGATCGCGCACGAGTTCAGCCACGTCGTGAACGGCGACATGCGGCTCAACGTCCGGCTGATGGGCACGCTGTTCGGCATCCTCGTGCTGGCGATCATCGGGCGCATCCTGCTCAGCGTGCGCGGCGGCGGGCGCAACCCGCTGCCGCTCCTCGGGCTGGCGCTGCTGATCGTCGGCTACGTCGGGGTGTTCTTCGGCCGGATGATCAAGGCGGCGGTGTCGCGGCAGCGGGAGTTCCTCGCGGACGCGTCGGCCGTGCAGTACACCCGGCAGACCGCGGGGCTCGCGGGCGCGCTGAAGAAGATCGGCGGGCTGGGCTCGCGGCTGCGCAACGACCGGGCCGAGGACGTCAGCCACATGCTCTTCGGCGAGGGGTTCGGATTCTCCTCGCTGTTCGCCACCCACCCGCCGCTGGCGAAGCGGATCCAGACGCTCGAACCCGGGTTCGACCAGCGCGAGCTGGAGCAGCTGTCCCAGCACTGGGCCCGCAACCCGCCACTCGGCCTGGCCGAGGACGAGGCGCTGGGCCTCGTACCGGGCGGCCCGGCGACCCCGCCGCCGGGCCCGCCGGGCCATGGGCCGCTGCCCGCGCCGGGCGCCCGGATCCCGGTGCGGCCCGACGACGTCGTCGCGTCCGTCGGCTCGGTGGACCGCCCGGCCGGGGCGCTCCTGCACGCCATCCCCGCGCCGCTGCTCGACCGCGCGCGGCAGCCGGATGCCGTGCTACCACTGGTTTTCGGCCTGCTGCTCGCGCGCGACGAGGCCACCCGCGCGAACCAGCACGCGATCCTCGCCGCCCGCTACGGCGCGGACCTCGCCGACGCCGCCGACGCCGAGTCGGGCGAGCTGGCCACGCTGCACCCGGTGCTGCGGCTGCCGCTCGCCGAGGTCGCCTTCCCCGCCCTGCGCCACCGGCCCCGGCCCGCGCAGGAGGCCGTCCTCGCCTGCATGCACGCGGTGATCGGGGCGGACGGCCACGTCGACGTGTTCGAGTACAGCCTGTCCCGGCTGCTGCACCGCGAGCTGTACGAGTCGATGCACCGCACGTCCCCGTGGGGTCACCGCCGGGCGCCGAAGGAGGTCACCGACCGGGCGGTGGCGACGCTGCTGGCGCTGCTCGCGCAGGCCGGCTCGGCCGACCCGCGCGCGGCCTACGCCGCCGGGCTCGCGCAGGTGGTGCCCGGCGCGCGGCTCCCGTACGACCCGCCCGCCGCCGGCCCGGTCGCGCTCGAGCGGCTCTGGCCGGTGCTGGACGCGCTGGCCCTGCCGGAGAAGCAGTTCCTCGTCGCCGGCATGGTCACGGTCATCGGGCACGATGGGGTCATGACGGTGTCCGAGATCGAGCTGTTGCGTACGGTGTGCGCGGTGCTGCACTGCCCGCTGCCGCCGCTGGCCCACGCCCGCCCGGAGCAGGTCGCGCCGGACCCCGGTCCCCACTCGTGAACGGACTCGAGGACAACATGCGGGTTGCCGAGGAGGTGGCGGACGCCATCGCCGACGGCACGGCGGTCGTGGCCCTGGAGAGCACGCTGCTCGCGCACGGGCTGCCGCCTGGACGCAACCGCGCGGTGGCCACCGCGGTCGAGGACGCCGTGCGCGCCGCGGGTGCGGCGCCGGCGACGATCGCCGTGCTGGACGGGCGGCTGTGCGTCGGGCTCGCCGCGAAGGAGCTCGACCGGGTGTGCGACCCGGACGCCGAGCTCGCGAAGCTGTCCGCGCGCGACCTCGGACCGGCGATCGCGCTCGGCCGCGACGGCGCCACCACGATCGCGTCGACCGCGTTGATCGCGGACGCCGCGGGCATCGGCGTGTTCGGCACCGGCGGGCTCGGCGGCGTGCACCTGCCGGCGCCCGGCGAGACGTCGTCGTGGGACGTGTCGGCCGACCTGGACGTGCTGGCCTCGACGCCGGTGGCGGTGGTGTGCTCGGGTGTGAAGTCGGTGCTGGACATCGCGGCGACCATCGAGGTGCTGGAGACCCGCTCGGTGCCGGTGCTCGGCTTCCGTACGGACTTCTTCCCCGCGTTCTACCGCCGTGCGTCGAGCTTCCCCGTGCCGTGGCGGGTGGACTCGGCGGAGTCGGCGGCCGCGGTGATCGCCGAGCACCGCCGAGGGCCGGCGGGCTCGGGCGTGCTCGTGGCGAACCCGGTGCCGCCCGAGCACGAGCTGGACGCGGCGCTGCACGACCGGCTGCTGTCGGAGGCCATGACGAAGGTGGCGGCGTCCGACGTGCGCGGCGGTGACGTGACCCCGGTGCTGCTGGAGCACTTCCACACCGCGAGCGAGGGCGCCTCGCTGGACACGAACGAGGCGCTGGTGCTGTCGAACGTCACCCTGGCCGCGCAGATCGCCGTGGCGCTGGCCCGGACCTCGGCGGCATAGCCCGGTACAGCTTCGCCACGACGTCCTCGATCTCCGGCTCCAGCACGGACAGGTCGCGCAGCGCCACCTGCCCCGCGAGCCGGGCCACGACCTCGCCCGCGGTCGCCCCGTCGAGCGTGAGCGTCACCCGCAGCCCGTCGGCCTCCACGCGTTCGACCGACGCGCCCGGCAGTGCCACGCCGGGCCACGGCGCGTCCAGGTCCGCCACGATCCGCCGCTTCGACCGGTACGCGGCGTGCAGGTCGGAGACGGTGCCGTCGTGCACGACCCGGCCGTGGTCGATCACCACCAGCCTGCGGCACAGCTTCTCGATGTCGGCCAGGTCGTGCGTGGTGAGCACGATCGTGGTGTCGCCGCGTGCGTCCAGCTCCGCGAGGAACGAGCGGACCGCCTGCTTGGACAGCACGTCCAGGCCGATCGTCGGCTCGTCGAGGAACAGCACCTTCGGCCCGTGCAGCAGCGCCGCGGTCAGCTCGCCGCGCATCCGTTGCCCCAGCGACAGCTGGCGCACCGGCGTCTCGAGGAACTCGTCGAGGTCCAGCAGCGAGCGGCAGCGCCTCAGCCGGGCCGCGTGGTCGCCGGCCGGCACCCGGAACACGTGGCGCAGCAAGGAGAAGGACTCCGCGAGCGGCAGGTCCCACCACAGCTGCGAGCGCTGGCCGAACACCACGCCGATGCGCCGCGCGAGCGTGGTGCGCTGCGGCACCGGCGCCAGCCCGCACACCGACACCTCGCCGCCGCTGGGCGTCAGCACGCCGGTCAGCATCTTCAGCGTGGTCGACTTCCCCGCGCCGTTCGGTCCGATGTAGCCGAGCAGCTCGCCCTCGGCGACGGCCAGGTCCACACCGTCCACAGCGGACACGACGTGCCGCTCGCGGCGCAGCCGGCCTGCCTTGCGCCGCACGATGAAGTCCTTGCGCAGTCCTGCAGTCTGGATGATCACGATCCCGTGCTCCGGTAGTGGCGGACGCCGGTACGCCAGAACAACGCGGCGAGACCGGCGGCGATGAGGGCGACGATCGGCGAGCACCAGTGCAGCCAGCCGGGCACGCCGAGCGGGTCCTGCCGGCCCAGCAACGCGAGCGCCGGCAGGTAGGCGACGAACGCGAAACCCAGGCCGTAGGCGAACAACCGGCGGAAGAACCCGCCGAACACGGTCGCCGGGTAGGAGGTGAACTCCTTGCCGCCGTAGGTGAACGCGGCAGCGAGCTCGCCGGACTCGATCCACCAGAACGCGACGGACGCGGTCGCCACGAACAGCGAGCCGAAGAACACCGCGCCCGCCAGCGGCGCGAGCACCGCGAGCAGCGCCGTCCCGGCCGACCAGCCGACCGGCGCGGCGGCCAGCGCGATCCCGTAGATCACCAGCCCCTGCACGGCGCGGCCGATCCGGCGTGGCGCGAAGTCCATCGCGAGCAGCTGCCCCAGCGACGACAGCGGGCGCACGAGTACCGCGTCGAACCGCCCGCTGCGGACGTAGGACGGCAGCTGCTCCACGTTGCCCACAGCGAGGTCGGCCAGCGGGAACGCGCACGACGCGATGCCCACCATCAGCAGCACCTCGCGCCCGCCGAACCCGCCAAGGCTGCCGTTGACGGAGAACAGCACGTACACGGAGACCACGTCCAGCAGCGTGAGCACCGTGCTGCCGAACAGGTCCATCACGAACGACGTGCGGTACTGGGTCTGGCTGCGCACCTGCGCGGCGACCAGCCTCCGGTACGCGCCCGCCGTCGAGCCGGGTTCGTCAGCCACCCTGGATCACCAGCCGCCGCAGCGCCCTGCGCTGCACCAGGCGCGCCAGCGCGACCACGACGGCGAGCCACGCGAGCTGACCGGCGACGAGCAACACCGCGTGCCCGGTGCCGCCCCGCTCCACCAGCACGTCCAGTGGTGCCTGCATGAGCGCGGGGAACGGGGTGCACAGCCACAGCCCGGTGACGAGCCAGTCCGGCAGCAGCGGCAGCGGGAACGACAGCCCGCTGCCCCCGCCGGACGCCACGACCCACAGCTGCCGCACGCCCCGGATGTCCAGCAGCCAGAACGCGGCGAGGTTGACGATGTACCGGCACACCGAGCACACCAGCACCGCGAGCAGGAGCGACACCGCGAACAGCGCGTAGGTGGCGGGGTGCGCGGGCAGGTAGAAGTCGAACGCGAGCAGGCCGGCCAGGACCGGGACCACGAACCGCGTGAGCAGGGCGAAGCCGGCCCGGCCGACGTCGGTGGCGAGGTGGTTGACCATCAGGTCGAGCGGCCGCAGCAGGTCGGCGACGACGTCGCCGGTGCGCACCCGCTCGGCGAGGTCGGCCGGGCCCCAGAAGTTGACGACCGCGATCATGCCCTGGCCCACGAACACGAACGTGGCCAGCTGGGCGCGGTCGTAGCCGGCCACCCGGCCCCCGGCGTCGGCGAGGGAGAGCAGGACGTAGCAGCGCACGAAGCCGAACACCGTGTTGGTGAACGCGCCGGCCAGGGTGGCCTGCCGGTAGGTGGCGAAGCGGTGGAAGCCGGCCCGGGCGAGCACGGCCGCGGCGCGCGCACTGGCCATTCCGGTCGCCACGCCGTTAGCCTCCTGCTCTGATGTCGAACGTGATCATTGTCGTCGGGGACGCCGCGGTGGACGTGGTCGCCAGGCACATCGGGCCGATCGTGCACGGGGGCGACTCACGGGCCCGGATCTCGGTCACGACCGGTGGGGCCGGCGCGAACACCGCCTCCTGGCTCTCGTTCTGCGGCGCGTCGGCGGTTCTGGTGGCACGGGTGGGCGATGACGTGGCAGGGCGTCAGGCACTCGAGGAGCTAACCACCGCCGGGGTGCGCTGCGCATTCGCAATTGACGCGGCGGCGAGCACGGCCTGCGTGGTGGTGCTCGTCGACGGCGACGGGCAGCGCAGCATGCTGCCGGACCGCGGCGCGGGCAAGCGGCTCGCGCCGGGAGACCTCGACCCGGCCCTGCTCGCGGACGGCCGGCACCTGCACCTGTCCGGCTACGTGCTGCTGGACTCCTCGTCGCGGGACGCGGGGCTGGCCATGCTCGCGGCGGCCCGCGACGCCGGGCTGACCACGTCGGTCGACCCGCAGTCGGCCGGGCTGATCAGCGACCCGGCCGCGTTCGTCACCGCGCTGGCCGGGGTGGACCTGCTGCTGCCGAACCTGGACGAGCTGGAGGTGCTGACCGGCTCGCGGGACCCGGCGGGCGCGGCCGCGCTGCTGGACTCGTTCGGCGCGGTGGCCGTCACCATGGGCGCGGGCGGCGCGAGCTGGGTGGACCGGTCCGGGACCACCTCGGTGGCCGCGGCGCCCGGCTCGTGCGTGGACTCGACGGGCGCGGGCGACGCGTTCGACGCGGGCCTGCTCACCGCGTGGCTCGACGGGAAGCCGGTGGCGGAACGCCTGCGGTCGGGCGTGCGGCTGGGTGCCCTGGCGGTCGGGCGGGTGGGGGCGCAGGCCCCGGCTAGCCGTCGATGACCCGGTGTTCGGGGGACTCGATGGCGGTGGCGGACCGCTGGTAGCGGTTGACCTCCTCCGCCTTCAGCGGGGGCCGGTCGTTGGCGATCAGCACCGCGATCCACGGCAGCGGGATGGACAGCACGATGAACCCGAGCGCGAGCCACCAGGTGTCGTGGAAGATGGCGGCGAGCACCAGGCACGGCACGCGCAGCGCCATCATCGTCAGGTACTTGCGTTTGCGTGCCGCGTACTCGTCCTCGTACGACTGTGCCGCCTCGGTGATGAGAACCGGGGTGTCGTCCCGCTCGGCCTTCACGACACCACCTCCTGGCACTCATGCTGCCACCTCAGCACCGCGATTGCGCCATCCGGGTGGACTATCTCGAGCGCTCTGCGAAAGCCGGTATGAAGGTCACATGACGTTGAGCGGGTTGGCCACCCGACTGGACCTGTTCCGGCAACGCCCGTTGGAACGACTGCGGTTCACCGTCACCGAGGCCAACCTCTTACGCCACGTCGACCCGGGTCCCCAGCGCGTGCTCGACGTCGCGGGCGGCAACGGCGTCGAGGCGGTCCGGCTGGCCGCGCTCGGCCACGAGGTCACCGTGCTCGACCCGGCGGGCGCGATGCTCCGCAGCGCGATCGAGACCGCCGACGCGCTCGACGTCGCCGACCGGCTGCACGTGGTCCAGGCAGGTGCCCTGGACGCGCCGGAGGTGTTCGCCGGCCACGAGTTCGACGTCGTGCTGTGCCACAACCTGCTGCACTTCCTGGACGAGCCGCACGAGGTGCTCGGCGCCGTGATCGCGCCGCTGCGTGCGGGCGGGCTGCTCTCGGTGCTCGGGCCCAACGCGGACTTCGAGCCCGTGCACGCCGCGGTCCGCGCGCTCGACCCTGGCGAGGCGGTGCGCGCGCTGAGCCGCGAGGCGTCGGTCGGCGAGCTGGTGGCCGTGCTCGCGGAGCTGGGCGTCGAGGAGGTCGTCCGGTACGGCGTGCGGTGCGTGAGCGACCTGCTGCCGTCGGTCGACGACGACCCGGCCTTCCTCGAGCAGCTGGAGCGCCTCGAGCTGGCGATGGCCGACCGGATGCCGCAGCTGCTGACCGCGCGCTTCTTCCACCTGGTCGCCCGCCGCTGAGCCGCTGCTGCCACCATGACCGCCGTGCGGGCGGTGGTGGCGCGGGTGACGCGGGCGAGCGTGACGGTGGCCGGTGAGGTCGTCGGGGCGGTCGACGAGCCGGGCCTGCTCGTGCTGCTGGGCATCAACACGGAGGACACCCGGGCGCAGGCCGGGACGATGGCCCGCAAACTCCACGAACTTCGCATACTGCGTGACGAGGAGTCGTGCGCCACGACGGGCGCGCCGCTGCTCGTCGTCAGCCAGTTCACGCTCTACGGCGACACCCGCAAGGGCCGCCGTCCTTCGTGGACGGCCGCGGCCCGGCCGGCCGACGCCGAACCGTTGGTGGACGCGGTGGTGGCCGCGCTGCGCGAACGCGGCGCACGCGTGGCGACGGGCCGCTTCGGCGCGACGATGGCGGTCGAGAGCGTCAACGACGGACCTTTCACGGTGATCGTCGAAGTGTGAGTGCCGGACGTCACGGCAACACCTCGTCACATACCGGGAAGCCGGCGCGTCTTCTCAGCGAAACCTCAGCTTTGGTGGAGCAACGGGTGTGGCGTGCACGACGTCATCCAGTTGAGGACCCGGGAACGAATCGAGCAACGCGGGCGTTTTCAAAAGTGTCCAGCCAGCGACGGTCGATCCGCTCGAGGGCTCGCCGGACAAGAGGTGCCGGTGTGTGACGTAGAGCACACCAGCCCGCGAAAAAGGGGGAGGGAGAGCATGACGGTCCCACAGCAACGCTTGCCGGAGCCCGCCGATATCGACCTGGATGCCCAGGGCCCCGCGGCCGATCTGGTCCGCGTGTACCTCAATGGTATCGGTCGCACCGCGCTGCTCACCGCGGCGCAGGAGGTCGAGCTGGCCAAGCGCATCGAGGCTGGCGTGTTCGCCCAGCACATGCTCGAGAACGAGACGTTCGGCACGGCCAACCGCGGCGAGCTGGAGGCGCTCGTCCGCGACGGTCACGTCGGCAAGAACCACCTGCTCGAGGCGAACCTGCGGCTCGTCGTGTCGCTCGCGAAGCGCTACACGGGGCGCGGCATGCCGCTGCTGGACCTGATCCAGGAGGGCAACCTGGGGCTCATCCGCGCGGTGGAGAAGTTCGACTACACCAAGGGCTTCAAGTTCTCGACGTACGCGACATGGTGGATCCGCCAGGCGATCACCCGCGGCATGGCCGACCAGGGCCGGACCATCCGGCTGCCGGTCCACCTGGTCGAGCAGGTCAACAAGCTCGCCCGCATCAAGCGCGACCTGCACCAGTCGCTCGGCCGCGAGGCCACCATCGACGAGATGGCCGCCGAGGTCGGGCTCACCCCGGAGAAGGTGGCCGACCTGCTCGACCACGCCCGGGACCCGGTGAGCCTGGACATGCCGGTCGGCTCCGAGGAGGACGCCCCGCTCGGCGACTTCATCGAGGACGGCGAGGCGACCGACGCCGAGAGCGCCGTGATCTCCGGCCTGCTGCACGACGACCTGCGCCGCGTCCTGTCGACGCTGGACGATCGGGAGCAGTCGGTGATCCGTTTGCGGTATGGCCTCGATGACGGACAGCCACACACCCTCGACCAGATCGGTAAGCGCTTCGGCCTCTCCCGCGAGCGCGTCCGGCAGATCGAGCGCGAAGTGATGTCGAAGCTGCGCCAGGGCGACCGCGCCGAGCGCCTGCGCGCGTACGCCAGCTGACCAGGCGGGACGCGATTTCCTAGATCGAGCAACCTTTTCGGGCGCCGCTACGTCCTTGATGCAGATGCATCAATGACCATTGACATGTGCTCGCCGGCGCGGCACGGTCAAGGCACGGGACTACGCGGCGCGGATGATTAATCACAATCCGTAGCCGCACTCCACGGGAGGTCGGGACAGCCGGGGGCTGCCCCGGCCTTCCGGCGTTCACCCCGGAAATCTTGCTTTCCCTTGCGCCGCAACGGCATCTGCATATTCGGATGTCCCGGTCGGCGCCTTGCCCACGGCAATCTGCCGTGGGCTTCTTGCTGTCCCCTGCGGTGTCCCCTGCTGTATCCCCTGCGGTCCCAGTGCCGTCCGGGTCTCTCCGGTCGGGCAGCCGCCACGCGGTAACGTCGGGATTCCCACCACGTGACAAGGAGTTCGCACGGTGACCACCGCCTTCGAGTACGCCGAAGCCCTGCCGACCGGGCCGGACCACGACACCGAGTACCGGCTCGTCACCGCGGCCGGCGTGCGTCTCGTCGAGGCGGCGGGACGGCGGTTCCTCGAGGTCGACCCCGCGGCGCTCACCGCGCTCGCCAAGGAGGCGATCCGCGACATCCAGCACCTGCTGCGCCCCTCGCACCTGGCGCAGCTGCGCGCGATCGTCGACGACCCGGAGGCCAGCGGCAACGACCGCTTCGTCGCGATGGACCTGCTCCGCAACGCCTGCATCGCCGCTGGCGGCGTACTCCCGATGTGCCAGGACACCGGCACCGCGATCGTCATCGGCAAGCGCACCGAGAACGTGCTCACCGGCGGCCGCGACGAGCAGGCCCTGAGCCGGGGGATCTACGAGGCGTACCAGGAGCTGAACCTGCGGTACTCCCAGCTCGCGCCGCTCAACTTCTGGGACGAGCGCAACACCGGCACCAACCTCCCGGCCCAGCTCGAGCTGTACCACAAGGACGGCGACGAGCCCTCCTACGAGTTCCTGTTCCTCGCGAAGGGCGGCGGCAGCGCCAACAAGACGTTCCTCTACCAGGAGACCAAGGCGCTGCTGAACCCGAAGCGCCTCGCGCGGTTCCTCGACGAGAAGCTGCGCAGCCTCGGCACCGCGGCCTGCCCGCCGTACCACCTGGCGATCGTCGTCGGCGGCACGTCCGCCGAGTACAACCTCAAGGTCGCCAAGCTCGCCTCGGCCCGCTACCTCGACACGCTGCCGACCGAGGGCGGCCCGGCGGGCCACGCGTTCCGCGACGTCGACCTCGAGCGGCAGGTGCTCGACATGACCCGGCAGTTCGGCATCGGCGCGCAGTTCGGCGGCAAGTACTTCTGCCACGACGTCCGCGTCATCCGCCTCCCCCGCCACGGCGCGTCCTGCCCCGTCGGGCTCGCGGTGTCGTGCTCGGCCGACCGGCAGGCGCGGGCGAAGATCACCGCCGACGGCGTGTTCATCGAGCAGCTCGAGCGCGACCCGGCCCGCTACCTGCCCGACGTCGCCGCCGACGAGCTGACCGACGAGGTCGTGCGCATCGACCTCAGCCGGCCGATGGACGAGATCCGCGCGACGCTCGCGGAGCTGCCGGTGAAGACGCGGCTCTCGCTGACCGGCCCGCTGGTGGTCGCCCGCGACATCGCGCACGCCAAGATCAAGGAGCGGCTGGACGCGGGCGAGCCGATGCCGCAGTACCTGCGTGACCACCCCGTCTACTACGCGGGCCCGGCCAAGACCCCCGAGGGCTACGCGTCGGGTTCGTTCGGCCCGACGACCGCGGGCCGGATGGACTCCTACGTCGAGCAGTTCCAGGCCGCGGGCGGGTCGCTCGTCATGCTCGCCAAGGGCAACCGCTCCCGCCAGGTCACCGACGCGTGCCAGGCGCACGGCGGCTTCTACCTGGGCTCGATCGGCGGGCCGGCCGCGCGCCTCGCGCAGGACTGCATCAAGAAGGTCGACGTGCTCGAGTACCCCGAGCTCGGCATGGAGGCCGTGTGGAAGATCGAGGTCGAGGACTTCCCCGCGTTCGTCGTGGTCGACGACAAGGGCAACGACTTCTTCGCCGGCACGTCGCAGCCGGTGCTGCAGATCGCCTTCCAGCGCTGAGTGGCCTGATCAGCGGCCGATGCCGAGGTGGATGGTCCGGTCGCCAAGCGGCTCGGCCAGCCGGACCGTGACCGGCCGCGGCGTCATCACGGCCGTGCATGGGCGGCTGTCGGGCCGCCCGCCCTGCGGTTGCGCCAGCGGGCGCAGCGTGATGCGCACGGCGCCGGACGACTGGTCGACCACGACCGCCTCCGCGTCGGAGCAGCCGCTGCTGGCCGCGGCGAACATCTCCAGCGAGTAGCCGTCGTCGAACACCCACACGTCGCCGGGGCTGTCGTAGTACGCGGGCAGCGCGCTCGCGTCGACCTGGCCGGCGGGCACCTGGGTCACGCCGGCGGGCACGACCGGGCCGTTCGGGCCCATCGTCACCGGCGCGGACGGCGCGGTGCCGGCCGGCGGCTTGGGCTCCGGTGGCCGCGGGACCGGCTTGTCCAGCGGCGGCACCGACGCCGTCGCGCTGCCGGTGCCCGTCGCTGTGGTGGGTGCCGGACTCGACGTGTCGCTCGCGGGCGCGGCGTCCTGCCCGCAGCCGGCGAGCCCGACCGCGACGGCCGCGGCCAGTGTGGCCACGACGGCCGGCAACAGAGCCCTCATGGGGAAAGGACGTTAGCCGCGGCCCGTCCGGTTGCACGGAGCGGTGCCCGGCCACGCAGGGGCGAGCGTGGCCGGGCACCCGGTGGGGAGAGGAGAGAGGTCTAGCTCTTCCGTTGCACGTTCTTCAGCACGACCTGGCGGTCGCCGAGCGGCTTCTGCAGCTCGGCCGTGAGCTTCGGGTAGCGCAGGTCCATCGTGCAGGCCTGCGGCGCCTTCGGCGTCGTCTCGACCATGGTGATCATGACCTGCTTGTCGCTCTCGGCGCTCTCGACACTGGCCTTGCCGCAGCCACCCTCCTGGGCGACCACGCCGACGGTCGTGCCGTCGTCCTGGGTCCACACCATCACGGGGTAGCCCTTCTGCAGGGCCTTCGTGTCGAGCTGGCCCGCGCTGACCTTCTCGCCGCCGGACGGTGGCGTCCGGGCCGGCTGCCGATCAGGTTGGTTCTCTGCCGGCGCCGACGTCTCAGTCGGGCGGGTGTCGCTTCCCGCGTTGTCCTGGCTCTCCTGCTGGTTGGCGCAAGCGCTCGCGAGCAAGAGCAGAACGCCTGCGCCAACGACGGTTCCTAGGCGTTTCATATGCAGAGGACGCACCCCGGGCGGGGTCGCGTTGCACCTTTTTCCTAAACCCTACTTTCGTAGGAACGTCCTGCGCCGAGCGAGCGCAGCCTCCGGGGGCCGCTGTCCTGCGGGGAGGGCGGCGGGCCGACCTGCACCCGCGCGCGCACGACCTGCGCGCCCACGGCCGAGGCCAGGATCGGCTCGAGCGCGAGCCGGCGCACCCGTGGCACGTCCTCGGTGAGCGCGGCGACCCGGATCACCAGGTCGGCGAGGGCGTCGAGGTCGGCGGGCTCACCGCCCCGGTAGCCGGTGAGCAGTGGCGCGGCCCGCGGCGCGCGGACGAGGCTGTGCGCGTCGGCATCGGTCAGCGGCAGCGCGCGGTAGGCCCGGTCGCCGAGCAGGTCGCCGACCACCCCGGACAGTCCGAAGGAGACGATCGTGCCGAACGACGGGTCGTCCTGGACACCGATCGCGCAGCCGGTTCCCTTGGGTGCCATGCGCTGCACGTAGACCTCGCCGGTACCGGACAGCGAGGTAATCTCGGCGTACGCCGCGCGCACGGAGTCCGAAGTGGACAGATCGAGGCGGACGCCGACGAGGTCCGCCCGGCGGCGGAACCGCTCGCCGGTGGCCTTGACGACGACGGGGCGGCCCAGCTCCCCGGCCGCGGCGACCGCTTCGTCCGCGCTCGCCGCCACCCGGTAGGGCACGACGTCGATCCCGTAGCAGCGCAGCAGCTTCACGGTGTCCTCATCGGACAGTTCGGCCGCGGCGGACGCCGCGATCTCGCGGGCCTGCTCGACGTCGAGGCCGTCCGGGCGCACCAGCTCGCCCTGCGGGCGGTGGCGCCACTGCGCGTAGCGGGTGGCGCGGGCCAGCGCGAACACGGCGCGCTCCGGGCTCGGGTACGACGGGGTCGAACCGCGGCCGGGCGCGCCGCCGGGGCCCGGCACGGCGAGCTCGTCCGGGATGCCCTCGGTGGCGAGGAAGGTCGACACGATGGGCTTGCGTTCGTCCAGGTCGGCGGCGGCCTCGCGGATGGCCCGGGCGTAGGCGGCGCCGGGGATGGACAGCGGCGGCACGAAGACGACGACGAGCGAGTCGACCCGCTGGTCGCGCAGGGCGGTGCGCACGGCGCCGGCGAACACGTCCGGCCCGGCGGCGGCGCCGACGTCGACGGGCGGGCCGGCGAGCACGAGGCCGCGGGCGAGGGCGGCGTCGGCGGCGAGCACGCCGATGGCCGAGGAGTTGCCGACGACCGCGACCCGCTCCCCCCGCGGTAGCGGCTGGTGGGCGAGCAGCAGCGCGGTGTCGAACAGCTGGGCGAGCGACTCGACGCGGATGACGCCCGCCTGCTCGAACAAGGCGGCCACGCTGGCGTCGTCGACCTCGACCGAGGTGGCGGCGAGCGCGGGCAGGACGGCGTTGCGCCCGGACTTCACGGCGACGATCGGCTTGACCCGCCCGAGGCGGCGCGCGAGCCTGGCGAACTTGCGCGGGTTGCCGAACGACTCGAGGTAGAGCAGGACGACGTCGGTGCCCGGGTCGGTCTCCCAGTACTGGAGCAGGTCGTTGCCGGACACGTCGGCACGGTTGCCGGCGGAGACGAAGGTGGACAGGCCGAGCCCGCGGGCGCTGGCGTCGGCGAGGATCGCGGTGCCGAGCGCGCCGGACTGGCAGAAGAACCCGGTGCGGCCGCGCCCGGGGATGCGCGGCGCGAGGGTGGCGTTGAGCCGGACGGCCGGGTCGGTGTTGATCACCCCGAGCGCGTTGGGGCCGATGACGCGCATGCCGTGCGCGCGGGCCTCGTCGACCAGGCGGCGTTCGGCGCTCTCGCCGTGCGGTCCGGCCTCGCCGAAGCCGGACGAGATCACGACGAGCGCCTTGACACCCTTGGCCAGGCAGGCGTCCATCACCTCGTCGATGCCGGCGGCGGGCACGGCGACGACGGCGAGGTCGACCGGGTCGGGGATGTCGAGCACGCTCGGGTAGGCGCGCACGCCCCGCACGGACTTCCGCTCGGCGTTGACCGGGAACACGGGCCCGGCGAAGTCGGCGCGCAGCAGGTTGCCGAGGACGGCGTAGCCGATCTTGCCCGGGTCGGCGGAGGCGCCGATGAGGGCGACCGAGCGGGGGTGCAGCAGGTTGTGGACGCTGCGCGCCTCGGCGGCCTGCTCCCGCGACCGCGCGACGGCGACGGACCTCTCGGTGGGGTCGATGGCGAACTCGAGGTGGAAGACGCCTTCTTCGATGGCCCGCGAGAGCTGGTACCCCGCCGCGCGGAAAACGCCGAGCATCCCGGAGTTCTCGGCAAGCACCTCGGCGACGAACGTGCGGATGCCGCTTTCCCGCGCGGCTGCGGCGAGGTGTTCGAGAAGGATCGGCCCGAGCCCCCGGTGCTGATGCGCGTCCTCGACGACGAAGGCGACCTCGGCCGAGCCGGTGCCCTCGAGATGCTCGTACCGGGCCACGGCGATGATGTCGTCCCCCAGCGTGGCAACGAAGGCGACGCGGTCGTGGTGGTCGACGGTGGTGAAGCGCTCGAGGTCACGGGCCGGGATCTTCGAGTAGGCGCCGAAGTAGCGCAGGTACCGGGTCCGCTCCGACATGCGGCTGTGGAAAGCCAGCAGTGCCGGGGCATCCGAGGGCACGATTGGTCGCAAGTGGACGGTGCCGCCGTCGGACAGGACGAGGTCGGCCACCCAGTCCCCCGGGTAGTCGAAGGGATCCACACCGCGAGCCGCCCCACTCGCCGCGACACCGCCCGGCTCACCCTCGGCCCGAGCGTCCGCCTCATCCTGCAGGCCCCGCGCATCCGCCTCACCCCGCACCCCCCGCGGGTCGCCGGTCACCTGCGCCCCCTCG
>DASYKY010000077.1:0-1508 GCA_035995025.1 Actinophytocola sp. | reverse complement strand
CGCAACGCGCGGATCCAGCGTGCTGGTGGTGCACGGCGACGACGGGCTCGACGAGCTGACCACGACGACCACCAGCGTCATCTGGCGGGTCCAGGCGGGCACCGTCGAGCGGTTGACGTTCGACCCGGCGGCGTTCGGTTTCAAGCGGGCCGAATTGAGCGAGCTGATCGGTGGTGACGCCGAGGCCAACGCCGCGTCGGCGCGCGATGTGCTCGGCGGGGCCAAGGGACCGGTGCGCGACGCGGTCGTGCTCAACGCGGCAGGCGCGATGGTGGCCCACGCCGGGTTGTCCAGTGACGCCAAGTGGGTGCCCGCCTGGGAGGCCGGGCTGGCCCGGGCCGCCGATGCGATCGATTCCGGGGCGGCCGAAAAGCTGCTCGCGCGGTGGGCCCGGTTCACCCAGAAGCTCTGAGCACCTGACGGCGCTGGGGGGCCGCGCGCGGGCCGTAGAGCACGTCGTAGTCGTCCCCGATGGCCTGCTCGGCGGCGATGCGCGCCGACCGGGCCTGCGCCGCCCACTCGGCCCACCGGCCCGCAGCGGTGATCGGCGTCGCGTAGCCGGTTTGCCCGTTGGTCGCCACGATGCGAACCCCAGGCTGCGCGAGCCACCGGGCGAGCAGTGCCGTCTCCTCGACCAGCGCTCCGCCCAGTGGTGCGTCGGCGGGCAGAATCGCTTGTGCCCCAGCACGAATCGCGTCGACGACGGGCATGGGGGGAACCCCGCGTCTGGCGTTGCCCGCTGCGCCCAGCTGGCCCCGTCGGATCACTGCCAGTTGCCAGCCGCCGCTACCGTCCGGCCGGGCCGCCACCAACTCGTCGACGGCGGTCAGGGCGCGCAGCCGTTGCCCACGCCACAGGGCGTCGATCGCCGTCGCGGCGTGGTCGCGCAGCCGTGCCGCGGTCTCGTAGCGGCCAACGGCGGCAAGGTCTTCCACGTGGGCGAGCGCCGCGCACAGGGCGGCGCCGTCGGTACCCGCGATCAGGCGGTCCGCCCGAAGCGGGCCCTCGGCGTACCCGTCGGCGGCGACGTCGCGTGGCGCCGGGCACGGCGACAGCTCGCGTTCCTCGCAGGCGGGTCCGTGCAGCGCCGTACGGCCCAGCCGCGCGGTACACGTGCGCACGCCGGTGAATCGGGCCAGCAGCGCCGCGGTCTCGACCGCGTCGGCGCGGGAGCTGAAGGGTCCGACGGTGCGGTCGTGCTTGGGCGCCCGAACCACCGAGAAGCGGGGGAAGGGCTCGTCGGTGAGCACCACCCACCACCACCGGTGCGGAAACTTCGACCGGCGGTTGTACGGCGGCGCGTGGGCAGCCAGGAGCCGCAGTTCCCGCACGCCGGCCTCCAGCTCGTGCGCGCACTCGACGTGGTCGACACGGGTGGCCAGCGCCACCATCTCCTTCATCCGGGTGCGCGGGTCGGCGCCGTTGAAGTACTGCCCGACCCGCCGCCGTAGATCGACCGCGGTGCCGACGTAGAGGACCTCGTCGGCGGGCCCGCGGAACAGGTACAC
>DASYKY010000076.1:0-47237 GCA_035995025.1 Actinophytocola sp. | reverse complement strand
CCGTAGGTGTCGGCCGTGTCGAAGAACGTCACGCCGAGGTCGAGCGCGCGGTGCACCGCGCGGACCGACTCGTCGTCGTCCACCTCACCCCAGCCCAGCGGCTTGCCCTCCTCGTCGGCGAACGGGCCGCCGATCGCCCAGCAGCCGAAGCCGAGCGCGCTGACCTCGACGTCCCCGAGCGTCCGCCGCCCCGTCCAGATGTTCGTCTGTGCAGTCATGCACCTCATCCTGGGACCTGGAGCGCGCTTCGGGTCCAGCCCTTTTTCGGGAGTAGTTTTGAGCTCATGGCTGATTCGCGTGGCAGGGTCAAGGTCGAGACGAGTCCGAAGCGCATCCGCGCCTACGTCCGCGGCCGTCTCGTCGCGGACACCCGCCGGCCGGCGCTGGTGTGGGAGATCCCGTACTACCCGACGATCTACGTGCCGCTGGAGGACCTGCGCGGGAAGCTGGAGGCCACGGGTTCCACCGAGCACTCCCCCAGCCGCGGCGAGGCCACCCTGTACGACGTGGTCGTCGACGGCACGGTCGTGAAGACCGCCGCCAGCCGCTACCTCGCCTCGCCGATCCCCGAGCTGCGCGACCTGGTGAAGCTCCACTTCGACGCGATGGACGAATGGCTGGAGGAGGACGAGCCGATCTACGTCCACCCGCGGGACCCGTACAAGCGGGTCGACATCCTGGGCAGCTCCCGCCACGTGGTGGTCCAGGTCGACGGCGTCACGGTCGCCGACTCCCACCAGCCGAGGATCCTGTTCGAGACGGGCCTGCCGCCGCGGTACTACCTGCCGCTGCCGGACGTGCGGATGGACCTGCTGCGCGCGTCGGAGACGCGGACCCACTGCCCGTACAAGGGCACCGCGTCGTACTGGACGCTGGACACGGGCAAGGGCGTGCACGAGGACGTGGTGTGGATCTACCGCACGCCGCTGCCGGAGAGCCAGAAGGTCACCGGCCTGGCGTGCTTCTACAACGAGAAGGTCGACATCATCCTCGACGGCGAGCCCCAGGAGCGGCCGCACAGCCCGTTCAGCTGATGCGCGAGCTGCTCTACCTCTCCGAACGCAAGCTCGCCGCCTTCCACCCCGAACCCCGCCGTCGCCGGCCGGGTCTGCGTGGCGAGCTCGGGATGCCGGGCGTCGCGAAGGTCGGCGCGGACCTGCCGGCCGCGCAGGTGGAGCGTCCCGGCCTGGACGAGGTGCTCGCGTACCTGACCGGGACGCCGGGAAAGCTGCGCTGGTACACCGAGGACGACCTGCCGCCGGGCCAGTGGGTCCAGTTCGAGGTGCGGCTCGGCTCCGTGACGCTGTACGAGCCGAGCGTGCGCGCCGTGCTGTTCACCGACCTCGGCGGCGACGAGCCGGGCACGCTGCTGCTCCACGGCTCGCCCGAGCACCTCACCGGCGAGGTCCACGTGCCGTCGCAACGGGTGCGGGGCGCGTCGCGCGCGACGTTCGTCCGGCAGCTGCTCGGGGAGCTCATGCACGCCGACGGCGGGGCGGAGCTCGAACCGCACCGGCCGGGGTACTACGCCGTGGGCATGGACCAGCTGAGCCGCTACCTGCGCCGCAACGTGGAGCCCCGCGCCACGACCTGGCTGGGCGGCGTAGCCCGGGTCACCCTGGACACGGCCGACCTCGGGATCGTGGTCGCGAGCCCGCTGTTCGTCGAGTTCGTCAGTGCGCCCGCTGGTACTCCTCCCACGTCACCTTCGTGACCTGGGGGCCGTCGTCCGGGGCGTGGTTGGCCAGACCGTTCTTGCCCAGGTAGTAGTCGCCCACCTGGTTCTGCGCGCTCGGCGACATGTCCGTGTCGGAGATGGCCACGGCGTGGATGTGGAAGCCCCAGTTGCCCTGGTCCGGCGTGCGCCGCCACGCCGCGAAGCCGACCTCGCGCAGCCGGCGCACCACCGTGGTCTGGGTCGCCTCCGTCATGCCGGACACCGAGACGTCCACCACCCCGCCGCCGTCGTGGGTGCCTGCCGAGTCGGGGTCGCCGCCCGGGTTGTACGAGCCCTGCGTGATCCCCAGCTGCCGGCCCAGCACGCCCTCCGCCTCGACCAGCATCGCCTTCGTGCGGGTGTTCATCGCGGCGCCGTGGTAGGTCAGCCGCGCGCCCGGAGTGAGCGCGTTCGTCACCGTGAAGCGGCCCTCGCCCAGGGTCTGCAGCGACGTCCTGCCGGGCAGGCCCGACGCGTCCAGGCCGGTGTAGCCCAGTGAACGCTGGTAGGCCGCATACGCGTCAATGGTCTTCGTGCCGAAGTAGCCGTCCACGTACGTCGGGTCCAGCAGGTTCTTCGCGTCCAGCGCCTGCTCGACCAGCAGCACGCTCGCCTTCGCACCCGGCGTCATCGTGTCGTCCGGCCGGATCGGGTCGATCTGCGCGGCCTTGACCACGGCTTCCATGTTCGCGGACGGCAGCGCCTGCGCGGCGAACGCCGGCACCGCCGTCGCGGCGGCGACCAGGGCCAGCAGGCTCACTCCGATGGCGACACGAACCCCCATGAGAACTCCTCACCAACATTCGGTGGACGCTGACAGGAGTCAACCGTGGCGGGGTCCTCAGGGCAAGAGCGACTCGATCGCCTTGTCAATGCGCTTCTCCGACACCGGGTACGCGGTGCGCAGCGTCTGGGCGAAGAAGCTGATCCGCAGCTCCTCGATCATCCACCGCACCGACCCGTCGTCGCCCGCGGCGCCGCGCACCTCGGCGTAGGCCTGCGTCACGTCCGCCACGATGTAGGTCCACTCGAGGTCGCGGTCGGGGCGCTCGGGCAGCTTGTCGAGCCTGCGCAGGATGCCGCGCAGGTAACGCTCCACATCGGACAGCCGGGTCAGGCCGGTGGCGGTGACGAAACCGTTGTACACCAACGCGGAGCGCTGCGCGCGCATGTCCGCGACCGACTCGGCGAACACTCCGCCGGTCATCCGGGACAGCGCCGTGTCGACCTCGGCGTCGACGGTCAGCACCCCGCGCACCGCGTCCAGCACCGCGTACGTCGTGTCCGCGAGATCGCCGCGGACCGCCGTGCACAACGCCTCGAACTCGTCGGGTGTCCACACCGGACCGCCGGACCGCGCGACCAGCGAGTCGGCCGCCGCGTTCAGGCAGTCCTCGAGCAGCGCGGGCACGCTGCCGTGCGGGTTCGCCGACAACGCGAGCTTCGACGCGTTCGGCAGCCTGCGCACCACCTGCTTGACCGGCGACGGCACGGTGAGCAGCACCAGCCGCCGGGTCCCCCGCCACATCTCGCGGGCCTGCTCGACGGGGTTGTCGAACAGCCGGATCGCCACCGACGAGCCGGTGTCCACCAGCGCCGGGTACGCGGTGACCCGCTGGCCGGCCCGCCGCAGCGCCACGGCACGCTCGAGGGTGCCGAACGTCCACGCGGTGAGGCCCTCGCGGGTCAGGCCCTCGGAACCGGACGCCAGCGACGCGCGCACCTGCGTGGCCAGCTCCCGCTTGAGCGCGCCGAGGTCCTTGCCCTCCAGCACCGGTTTGCCCTCGTCGACGACCTGGAACGTCGTGCGCAGGTGCTGGGGCACCTGGTCGAGCTGCCAGGCGTCGCGCGGCACGACGATCCCGGACAGCGCCCGCAGCTGCGCCGCGACCTGGTCCAGGGTCGGCTCGGCGACGTCGGCCAACCGGTCGCGGACGGCCGCCGCGAAGTCCGGCACCGGTACGAAGTTGCGCCGCAGCGGCTTGGGCAGCGAGCGGATCAGCGCGGTGATCAGCTCGCCGCGCATGCCCGGCACCTGCCAGGGCAGCCCGTCCGCGCTGACCTTGCCGAGCAGCGCGAGCGGGACCTGCACGGTGACGCCGTCGGTGGCGGTGCCCGGCTCGAACCGGTACTGCAGCTCGAGCCGGATGTCGTTGTGGGACATGGCATCCGGGAACGCATCCGGGCTCACGTCGCCCGCGTCCGGGCTCACCAGCATCGCCGGGTCGAACGTCAGCAGGTCCGGCTGGTCGCGGCGGGTCTTCTTCCACCACGTGTCGAAGTGCCGCCCGGACACGACATCGGCGCCGATGCGCTGGTCGTAGAACTCGAACAGGGTCTCCTCGTCGACGACGATGTCGCGGCGGCGTGCCTTGTGCTCCAGCTCCTCGGCCTCGGCCAGCAGCTGGGTGTTGCGCCGCAGGAAGCGGTGGTCGGCGGACCACTCCGCCTGCACCAGCGCGTGCCGGATGAACAGCTCGCGGGCCACCGGCGGGTCGATCCGCCCGTAGTTCACCGGCCGGTCCACCACGATCGGCAGGCCCAGCAGCGTCACCCGCTCCGAGGCCATCACCGCGGCCCGCTTCTTCTCCCAGCGCGGCTCGCTGTACGTTCGCCGCACCAGGTGCGCGGCGACCGGCTCGATCCACTCGGGATCGATGCGGGCCACGACGCGGCCCCACAGCCTGGTCGTCTCGACCAGCTCGGCGGCCATCACCCAGCGCGGCTGCTTCTTGAACAGTGCCGAGCCCGGGAAGATCCCGAACTTCGCGTTGCGCGCGCCGAGGTAGTCGCGGCTCGCCGGGTCCCTCATGCCGATGTGCGAGAGCAGCCCGGCGAGCAGCGCCCGGTGGATCGCTGTGCTCGATGGCTCGCTCCGCTCCTCCGCTACCCGCCGTCTTCCCTCCTCCCGTGCTCGGCGCTGACGCGCCTGCGCGCGCTCGTCAGTCCGGACGGCGGACGCTCCGTCGCTCTCGCTCGCGGCCGGCTGCTCGTTCGCCGTGACGTCCAGGCTCTTCGACATCTGCCGCAGCTGCGCGGCGACGTCCTGCCACTCGCGCACCCGCAGGTAGTTCAGGTACTCCGTGCGGCACATCTTGCGGAACCGGTTCGCGGACAGCTCCCGGCGCTGCTCGGTGAGGTAGCGCCACAGGTTCAGGTAGCCCAGGAAGTCCGAGTCGGGGTCGCGGAAGCGGGCGTGCTGCTGGTCGGCCTGCGCCTGCTTGTCCACCGGCCGCTCCCGCGGGTCCTGAATGGACAGAGCGGCGGCGATCACCACGACCTCGCTGACGCAGCCCTCGCGATCGGCCGCCAACACCATCCGCGCCAGCCGCGGGTCGACGGGCAGCCGGGCGAGCTTGCGGCCCAAGGAGGTCAGCCGCGGCGTGGAGTCCTTCGTGGAGCTCTCGAGCGCGCCCAGCTCGTTGAGCAGGTTCATGCCGTCGGTGATGTGCCGGCGGTCGGGCGGCTCGACGAACGGGAACTCGGCGATGTCGCCGAGGTCGGCGGCGGCCATCTGGAGGATGACCGAGGCGAGGTTGGTGCGCAGGATTTCCGGGTCGGTGAACTCCGGGCGCGCGTCGAAGTCGTCCTCGGCGTAGAGGCGGACGCAGATGCCGTCGGAGGTGCGCCCACAGCGGCCGGCACGCTGGTTGGCCGACGCCTGCGAGACCTTCTCGATCGGCAGCCGCTGTACCTTGAGCCGGTTGGAGTACCGGGAGATGCGGGCGAACCCGGGGTCGATCACGTACTTGATGCCCGGCACGGTCAGCGAGGTCTCGGCCACGTTGGTGGCGAGCACGACCCGGCGGCCGCGGTGCGGCTGGAAGACCCGCTTCTGCTCCCCTGTGGACAGCCGCGCGTAGAGCGGCAGGATCTCGGTGTTGCGCAGCTCCTGGGCGGTGAGCGCGTCGGCCGTGTCGCGGATCTCCCGCTCGCCGGAGAGGAACACCAGGATGTCGCCGGGACCCTCGGCGCACAGCTCGCCGACCGCGTCGAGGATCGCCTGCGTCTGGTCGCGGTCCGGGTCGGCGTCCGGGTCGTCCGGGTCCACGACCGGGCGGTAGCGCACCTCGACCGGGTAGGTGCGGCCGGAGACCTCGACGATCGGCGCGTCACCGAAGTGCCGGGAGAACCGGTCGGGGTCGATGGTGGCCGAAGTGATGATCACCTTGAGGTCGGGCCGGCGCGGCAGCAGCTGCCGGAGATAGCCGAGGATGAAGTCGATGTTGAGGCTGCGCTCGTGGGCCTCGTCGATGATCAGCGTGTCGTACTGGTGCAGCTGGCGGTCGGACTGCAGCTCGGCGAGCAGGATGCCGTCGGTCATGAGCTTGACCAGCGTGTCGTCGCCGACCTGGTCGGTGAACCGGATCTTCCAGCCGACCGCGCCGCCCAGCGGCACGTCGAGCTCGTCGGAGATCCGCTCGGCGACGGTCCGCGCGGCGATGCGGCGTGGCTGCGTGTGCCCGATCTGCCCGCGTACGCCGCGGCCCAGCTCGAGGCAGATCTTCGGCAGCTGCGTGGTCTTCCCGGACCCGGTCTCGCCGGCCACGATCACGACCTGGTGCTCGGCGATCGCCTTCTTGATCTCCTCGCGCCGCTGGCTGACCGGCAGCTCGCCGGGGTAGGTGACGACCGGCACGGCGGCACGGCGCCGCGCCACGCGCGCTGCGGCCTTGTCGACCTCACCGGCGAAATCGGCGATGCGCTGACGCCTGGCGGCCTGGTCGCGGACCTTGCCGAGCCCGTCGAGCCTGCGCGCCAGCCGCCGCTCGTCGCGCAACGTCAGCCCGGAGAGGCTCTTGCGGAGATCGGCGAGGTCGGGTCGCTCGGCGGACACACTCATACGCGAACGAGCGTAACGACCTGCGCCACCAGGTTATTTCCCACCCGCCGGCACTGCCGTCACTCGAAGAGCGCGAGGTCACCCGCGCCCGCGCGGACGATCTCCGGTTCGTCGTCCGAGTAGTCGATCACCGTCGTGGGCACGGTGCCGCAGTCGCCGGAGTCGATCACGGCGTCCACCACGTGGTCGAGGCGTTCCTTGATCTCCCAGCCCTGCGTCATCGGCTCGTCCTCGCCGGGCAGCAGCAGGGTGCTCGACAGCAGCGGCTCGCCCAGCTCGGTCAGGATCGCCTGCGCCACCGCGTGGTCCGGGATCCGCACGCCGACGGTCTTCTTCCGCGTGCTCAGCAGCCGGCGCGGGACCTCCTTGGTGGCCGGCAGGATGAACGTGTAGCTGCCGGGCGTGGCCGCCTTGATCGTGCGGAAGACGGTGTTCGACAGGTACACGAGCTGGCCCAGCTGCGCGAAGTCGTGGCACATCAGCGTGAAGTGGTGCCGGTCGTCGAGGTGGCGGATCTGCCGGATGCGCTCCATGCCCTCCTTGTTGCCGGCCAGGCAACCCAGCGCGAAGCACGAGTCCGTGGGGTACGCGATCAACCCGCCCTCCCGCAGGAGCGCCACCACCTGACCGATCGCGCGCCGCTGCGGGTTCTCCGGGTGCACGTCGAAGTACTTCGCCACACAAGGAGCCTAGGGGTGATCGACAGGGGGCAGCACCTGGGTACGCATCAGGCGGTCCAGCTCGCCCTGCGGATCGTCGGTGAGACCGGTGTGCGCGGGCGAGGTCTGCACGATCGTGCTGCGCGGCGCGGTCAGCCAGCGGAACCGCTGCCCCGGCGAGCTGTCGGCCATCGGGCCCGTGCCGTCGCACGCCTGGCACCACGAGCGCAACGCGTCGCGCAGCACCTCGAGGTCCATCGCCGGGTCCAGCGCGCGCAGCCGTTCGGTGTCCACATGGGTCTGACAGCGCAGGAACCGCAGCGCCGCGCAGTAGACGATCGCGCCGACGTTCATGAACTCGCCGCGCTCCTGCCTTGGGACCGCACGCACCAGCGCGTACTCAAACACGTGCGGCACGGGCCTCCTCCAACGCGGGAACCCAGGCGTCCGCCCGTCCCAGCCGGCTCTCGAAGAACGCACGGTACGCGGCCCGCACCTCGGCGGGCGAACCGAACGCCGCGTCGAGCCACTCGTCCGGCACGAGCGCGAGCACCTCGTCCAGCACGGCGGATGTGACGAGCGGCCGCAGCGCGCGGTCGGCGTCGGTGACCGAGCCGGCGACCGGCAGCATCACGTGGTCGGCGACGTCGTAGCGGTACTCCGCGGCCGGCTGCCAGCCCGGCCCCCAGCGGTGGTGGAAGTACAGCGACGCGCCGTGGTCGATGAGCCAGACCTCGCGGTGCCACAGCAACATGTTGGGGTTGCGCCAGGTCCGGTCGACGTTGAGGACGAGCGTGTCGAGCCACAGCAGCCGGGCGGCGAGGTCGCCGCCCGGGTCGCGCACCCGCGGGTTGAAGTCGAACGAGCCGGGCAGGTAGTCCAGGCCGAGGTTGGTCCCGCCGCTCGCGTTGAGCAGGTCCTGGATCTCCTCGTCCGGCTCCGCCTTCGACAGCTGCGGGTCGACCTCGACGAGCACGATCTCCGGCACCCGGAACCCGAGCCGGCGGGCGAGCTCGCCGACGACGATCTCCGCCACGAGCGCCTTCAGGCCCTGGCCCGCGCCGCGGAACTTGAGCACGTACATGCCGAGGTCGTCCGCCTCGACCAGGCCGGGCAGCGACCCGCCCTCGCGGAACGGCGTGACGTACCGGGTGGCCACGACGCTGCGCAGCCGGCTGGGTTGTTCCACGCTCGCATCATGCCGCACCTGGCGGCGCCGCTCAGCCGAGTTCCGCCGCGGCGGACGCGACCGGCCGGCGCATCCGCGGCCCGGTCGCCAGGACCGCGAGCGCACCGGCCACCGACAGCGCCGCCGTGACGACCGCCGCCGCGTCCCAGCCGGACACCATCGCGGCCGGATTGTCTTGGGCGGCAAGCATTGCCACGATCGTGACGCCGATCGCGCCGCCCACGTAGCGGGCCGTGTTGTTCGCGCCGCTGCCCACGCTCGTCTGTCCGACCGGGACACTCGCGACCGCGATCTGGCCCAGCGCCGCGTTGAGCACGCCGCTGCCGACACCCGCGACGAGCAAGCCCGGCAGCAGGTCGAGCACCCCCGAGCCAGGACGCAGCCCGGTCAGCAGCGCGAGCCCGGCCGCGACCACCACCAGGCTCACCACCAGCCGGTACCGCACCGTGAACGCCACGGGCAGCCGCCGCGCGAGCAGCGCCACCACCGCGCTCGTGCCGGACCAGGCGAAGATCATCGCCGCGGCCCCCAACGTGCCGAAGCCCAGCGCGCGCTGCAGGAACGCGGGCGAGAACGACATCAGCCCGATCACCCCGGCGCCGGTCGCGAGCGCGGCCGCCATCGAGGAGACGAACGCCGGACGGCGGAACAGGGTCAGGTCGAGCATCGGTGCGGCGACCCGGCTCTCCCAGTGGACGAACCCGCCGACCAGCACCACGGCGGCGGCGAGCAGCACGATCGCCGCCGGTCCCCAGTGCAGCCGGCCCTCCACGAGCCCGGCGAGCAGCGCCACCAGTCCGCCCGCGAGCAACAGCGCGCCGCCGGCGTCCACGCGGCGTGGCCGCTGGGCGCGGGACTCTTCCAGCAGCAGCCTGCCGGCCACGACCAGCGCCACCGAGCCGGCGGCGAGCAGCCAGAACCCGGCGCGCCAGCCGGCGATCCCGTCGAGCCAGCCCATCACGAGCGGGCCGGCCGCGATGCCGGCGCCGACGGTCGCGCCCCACACGCCGGTGGCGCGGGTGCGTTCCGGGCCGGCCGGGAAGGTGTGCCCGATGAGACCGAGGCTGCACGAGATGACCGCCGCGCCGCCGATCCCCTGCCCGACCCGCGCGAGGACGAGCACCAGCGTGGTCGGGGCGAGCGCGCCGACCGCGCTCGTGGCGGCGAGGACGGCCGCGCCCAGCACGAGCATCCGGCGGCGCCCGTAGTCGTCGCCGACCGCGCCGGTCACCAGCAGCGCCACCGCGAGGCCGACACTCATCGAGCTGAGGATCCAGGCCTGGCCGCCGGGCCCGCTGCCGAGCGAGCGGGCGGTGCTGACCAGCGTGGCCAGCGGGGTGGTGAACGCGACGAGAACGAGGAACGTCGCCAGCGCCGAGACGGCCAGGGTCCGAGACCGCACGTCTGCCTCCTTGGTTCAGTCACCGAACTCTAACACTCACGGTTCAATGACTGAACCGAACTGGGGTAGACTCCCACGATGTGGCACTGGGACGGGAGTACGAGAGACAGAACTGCGCGCTGGCCCGCGCCCTGGAGGTGGTCGGCGAGCGCTGGACGATCCTCGTGCTGCGCGACCTCTTCTTCGGCGTCCGCCGGTTCACCGATCTCCAGGCGCACCTCGACATCCCGCGCGCGGTGCTCACCGACCGGCTGACCCGCCTGGTCGACGAGGGCGTGCTGACCCGCACGGAGTACCGCCGCGGGCGCCACGAGTACACGCTGACTCCGCACGGCCGGGAGCTGTGGCCGACGCTGTTCGCGTTGTCGACGTGGGGCGAGCGGCACAACTCCCCCGACGGCCCGCGGCGGATCTTCAGCCACGCGCCGTGCAAGGCGGACCTGGTACCGAGCGGCCAGTGCCCGTCCTGCGGCGAACTGCCCCCACCGGAGGAGATCGACATCCGCCCGGGCCCGGGTCTGGGCCGGGAACGGACGGACCAGGTCAGCATCGCCCTGCGCGAGCCGCACCGGTTGCTGACCCCACTGCGCACCGGGGCCTGAGCGCGCGCCTACCCATCGCTGACTCGCGGGCGACGAGGCGCTGTCAGAACGCTTGGGCGATGGTCACATCCGATTGACCGGATGGGGTGAACATCTGTTTACTCCATGGGGTGAACATCGGTTCACGGTCCCGGTCGCAGCGGTCCGGCCGGCTCATGATCGTGCTGTGTGGTTGCGGCGTCACCGTGTCGCTGATGCACACCCTCGTGGTCCCCCTGTTGCCCGAGATCTCCCGGAACATGGGGCTCACCCAGGACTCGGCGTCCTGGCTGCTCACGATCACGATGCTCGCCGGCGCCGTGTGCGCGCCCGTGGCGGGCCGGCTCGGCGACATGATCGGCAAGCGCAAGATCCTCGCCTACGCGCTCGGGCTCATGACGCTCGGCTCGCTGCTCGGCGCGGTGAGCTGGTCGTTCGGCTCGCTGGTCGTGGCGCGGGCGCTGCAGGGCGCGGCGTTCGGCGTCCTTCCACTGGGCATCAGCATCCTCAAGGACGAGCTGCCGCCCGACCGCATGATGGCCGGCACCGCCACGATGAGCTCGACACTGGGCGTCGGCGGCGCGGTCGGCATGCCGCTCGCCGGGGTGATCGCGCAGCTGTTGAGCTGGCACGCCGTCTTCTGGGCCGCCACCATCGCGTCGTTGGCGATGGTGGTGCTGGTCGTGGTGTTCGTGCCCGAGTCGCCGGTGCGCTCCGGCGGGCGGTTCGACGTGCTCGGCTCGCTCGGGCTGGCCGCGGGGCTCGTGTCGCTGCTGCTCGCGATCTCCCAGGGCTCGCGCTGGGGCTGGGCGAGCGTGCCGACGATCGGACTGTTCGCCGGCTCCGTGGCGGTCATGGCCGTCTGGTCGTTCCACCAGCTGCGGGTGCGCTCGCCGCTGGTGGACCTGCGGACCTCGACCCAGCCGGTCGTGCTGCTGACCAACCTCGCGACCGCGCTGGTCGGCGTCGGCATGTTCGCGAGCTTCATGCTGACCCCGCTGGAGCTGCAGGCCGCGACGGCCACCGGCTACGGGTTCGGCGTGTCGGTCCTGGTCGCGGGCGTCTGCATGATCCCCATGGGCCTCGGCATGCTGGTCTTCTCCCCCGTCTCCGCCCGGCTGTCGGCCCGCCGCGGCGCGCACGTCACGCTGCTGACCGGTGCGCTGATCATGGTCGTGGGCAACGTCTGGCAGGCGCTGCTGCCGCCGAACCTGGTCGTCCTGGTGTCGGTGCTGATGCTGCTGTCGATCGGCACCGCACTGTGCTTCTCGGCGATGCCGACGCTGATCATGAACTGGGTGCCGGCCACCGAGACAGCGTCGGCGAACAGCCTCAACGCGCTGCTGCGCACGATCGGCACCAGCACCTGCGCGGCGATCGGCGGCACGTTCCTCGCCGCGTTCACCATCGACGTCGGCGGCGCCCCCGTCGCGTCGGCGACCGGGTTCGTCCTCACCTACTGGATCGCCGCCGGGTGCTCGCTGGCCGCGGCGGGGCTCGCGGTGGCGGTGACGGTCGCCGTGCGCCGGGCCGGAACCCGGCTCGCCGAGGTCACCACGCTCGACGGCGACACCGACGACGCTCTGGTCGCTTAGTACGCTCCCCGCCATGGGCACGGACCCGGCCCGTGCCGGCAGCTCCGCTGCGGACCTGACGGCAGGCGGCCAGACCAGGCACGCGATCCTGCGCGCCGCGCGACGGTGGTTCACCCAGCGGGCCTTCGCGGAGGTCGGGCTGCGTGACATCGCGCTCGAGTGCGGGGTGAGCGCCGCGCTCGTGCTGAAGTACTTCGGTACCAAGGAAAGGCTGTTCGCCGAGGCGGTGTCGTTCGAGACGGAGGCG
Organism: Actinophytocola sp.; assembly: GCA_035995025.1. Taxonomy (GTDB): domain Bacteria; phylum Actinomycetota; class Actinomycetes; order Mycobacteriales; family Pseudonocardiaceae; genus Actinophytocola. Next base: position 35,004 of record DASYKY010000076.1, on the reverse strand, counting down.
CGGACGCTGCTCGACTGCCCGCTGGAGCGGCTCGGCGAGCACCTGGTCCGCACGCTGCTCGAGCTGCACGACCGCGCGCACTCGGACCCGTTCCTGCGGGCGGTGATGGCAGCGTTCCGGCCCAACGGCGCGGAGTTCTCCGCGTCCTTCCAGCACTACTTCGCCGAGCCGCTCGCCGCCCGGCTGCCCGGCCCGGACGCGCGGCTGCGCGCGGACCTGATCTGCGCGCAGCTCGCCGGCCTCGGCGCGGTCCGCCTGGCGATAAAGCTCCCGGGCGTGGCGGCCCTCCCGGCGCAGCGCCTGGTCGAGCTGCAGGGCCCGGTGCTGCAGAAGCTCGTGGACGCCCCGTGAGCGCCCGCGCGAGGTTCGGCGCCGCCGTGTACGCGGTGCTGGCGGACGGCCGCCGGATCCTGCTGATGCGCCGCGCGGGCTCCGGCTACCACGACGGCGAGCTGGGCCTGCCCGCCGGCCATCTCGACGGCGGCGAGGACGCGGTCACCGGCCTGGTGCGGGAGCTGCGCGAGGAGCTGACCATCGAGGCCGACCCGGGCTCCTGCGCGCTCGCGATGGTGCTGCACCGCGCGGCCGAGCCGTTCGGCGGGCCGGAGTACCTCGACCTCGTGTTCACCGTGGGCCGCTGGCGGGGCACCGTTTCGATCGGCGAGCCGGCGAAGTGCACCGAGCTGGTCTGGGCCGACCACGACGTCCTGCCGACGGACGTCGTGCCGTACGTGCGTACCGCGCTGGAGGCCCTGCGCGGGGGCGAACGGCTCGTCCTGATCGGCTGGCCCTAGCGACAGCGATGCGCTCGCCGGGGCACGGTGGCGAGCGCATCGCATCGGGCGGGGAGCTCAACGAGTCGGGCGGGGGTAGGGCCGGCGGGTCCGGACGCTTGGGGTTCTGGGGCGCCAGGACCCGCCGGGAATCTCGGTTGTCAGGTTGTCATCAGTGGTGCCGCCGCTGCACGGGACGCAGGTTGCTGTAGCTGTCCGCCGGGCCCATCGGATCGCGGCGGACGGGTGGGAACTGGTCGTAAGAGTCCTCCGGACCGTACTGCCGGAAGGCAGGGGGGATCCGGTCGTAGGAGTCCTCCGGACCACGGGGCAGCGGGCGCACGTGACCCGACCGGGCCGGGGGCATGCGGTCGTACGAGTCGGCCGGGCCGGGGCGCCCGTACGGGTCGCCCGCGCGCGGGCCGCTGCCCTCCCACGGCTGGAGGTTCAGCTGCGGCATCTCGTACGAGTGCCGGTCCACCGGGGGCAGCCGGTCGTAGGAGTCCGCCGGACCGTAGTTCTGGACGGCGGCCCACTGGTCGACCTCCGGAAGCCGCGTGTACGAGTCGGCCGGACCCGGCCGTTGCGCCGGGTACGCACCGGCCGGCGGCATCGCGCCGTAGGAGTCCGCGGGCCCGGGCCGGGCGGGGGGCACCGGCCGCAGGTAGCCGCTGGCGTCCACCGGCGGCATCCGGTCGTAGGAGTCCTCGGGGCCACGGCCCCGCCACGGCGGGTCCACCGGCCGCATCCGGGCACTGGAGCCCGGGCCGTTCGACCGGAGCCGGTCGTTGATCGGCGGCACCGCCGGGAGGCGGTCGTACGAGTCCTCCGGCCCGGGACGGGCTCCCGGCATCATGCGGCCGTTCGGGTCCGCGGGCCGCATCCGGGCACTGGACGCGGCAGGCCCGCCCGGCATCGGCATCGCGCCACCGGGGCGCGCGGGCCGCATGCGGGCGTGCGAGGCGCCGGGCCCCATCGCGGGGTTCGGGTCCGCCACGAGCTCTCCGCCGGCGTCGATCCGGCCGATCCGGCCGGTCGCGTCCACGAGCCTGCCGTCCGCGTCGACCATCCCGCCGCGGTGCTGGCGCAGCCGCGGGTCGGACAGCTCGGGCGGCAGCAGCCGGGCACTCGAGGCGTCCGCCGGGAGCATCCGGGCACTCGAAGCGTCCGCCGGTCGCATCCGCGCGCTCGAAGCGTCGGCCGGGAGCATCCGGGCACTCGAAGCGTCGGCAGGCCGCATGCGGGCACTCGAGGCGTCCGCCGGCCGCATCCGGGCACTCGAAGCGTCCGCCGGCCGCATCCGGGCACTCGAGGCGTCCGCCGGTCGCATGCGGGCGCTCGAGGCGGACGCGCTCGCCGCGGGGTCCGCCTGCTCGGCCCAGTCGGAGCCGCGGCCCTGCTGCGAGCGCCGCTCCTCCTTCGGCGGCAGCGCGTGCCTGCCCTTCTTGCCATCGGACTTGGCCGCGAACCCGCGGACCCGCGTCTTGGTGCCGGGCGAGGAGGACGGGCGGGTGCCGACGGAGATGGACTGGCGGGTCGCCGGGGCGGCGGGCCTGCTCGCGGCCGTGGTCGCGCTGGCCGCGGCGGCAGGTGCCTGCCGCTCGATCGCGGCCGGACGCTCGGCGGCGGGCACCGGCTCGGTCTTCTCGCCGGGCACCGGGTTCTGGCGGGTGACGCTGTCCGTCCAGGCCAGTACCGACTTGGGGCAGTCGATGCCGACCACGCCCATCAGGCGGCCTTCCTTGGCGTAACCCACGAGCGTGCCGGTGCCGTCGGTCGGGCTGCCCAGCGCGACGATCTCCGGGCCCAGCTTGGGCACGCCCGCGGCCTGGATGCGCACACCGTGCTGCTCGGTCCAGAAGCGCGGCATCGGGGTGAACGGCGTCGCGGCGGCGCGCCCGGCCAGCAGGTTCTCCGCGGCGGCCCGGCCCATCTCGATCGCGTTGAGCCAGTGCTCGATGCGCCGCGGCACGGTGTCGAAGCGGATGTTCGGCCACTGCGCGACGTCACCGGCGGCGACGACGTCCTCCGCGCCGACGACGTGGCACGTCGCCTCGCAGACCACGCCGTTGTCCAGCGGCAGGCCGGAACCGCGCAGCCAGGTGGTCGACGGCACGGTGCCGGTCGCGAGCAGCACGGAGCCGACGAGCATCGTCGAGCCGTCGGTCAGCTGCAGCGCGATGCCGTCCTCGCGGGGCGCCCACCGCTTGACCCGGTTGCCCAGCGCAAGGTCGACGCCGTGGTCGGTGTGCAGCTTGGTCAGCCACACGCCGAGATCCTGGCCGAGCACGTTGCCCAGCAGGGTCTTGCCGCGCTGGATCAGCGTGACCTCGCGGCCCATGTGCCGCAGGCTCGACGCGATCTCGCAGCCGGTGAACCCGCCGCCGATGACCGCGACCGGGCCGCGGTTCTCGCTGAGCGTCCGCTCCAGGTCGAGCGCGTCGGGCAGCGTGCGCAAGACGTGGATCCGGTGGTCCTCGTAGGGCACGTCGTTGGCCCGGCGCGCCTCGACACCGGTCGCGATGATGAGCCCGTCGTACTTGAGCTCCTCCTCGCCGGGCAGGCGCAGCGTGCGGCTGCGCGGCAGCAGGTACTGCACGGGCGTGTTCAGCCGCCACTTCGCGTGCACGTTCTGGTACGCGGGCAGCAGCAGGTCGTCGGGACGCATGGTGCCCATGAGCAGCTGCTTGGACAGCGCCGGCCGGTGGTAGGGCGGCGAGGCCTCGTCACCGATGATGATGACTTCGCCTTCGAAGCCCAGCTCGCGAAGCCGCTCGGCGGCCCGCAGGCCGCACAAGCCGGCGCCCACGATGACGATCCGTTCACGACGGTTCATCGACCGCGTACCTCCTGCAACTGGATGGCCTGCATGGGGCAGGACCGGGCGGCGGCCTGTGCCCCGGCACGCTTCCCGTTCTCCGGATCACGGACGTAGCGCAGCCGCCCGTCCGCGAGGAGCTGGAACAACTCAGGCGACTCCGCCTGGCAGATGCCGTAGCGACGGCACCGCTGGTTGTCCACGCTCACCGTGATCTTCTTGCCGTTGCGGTTCATCGCGCCGGCCGGGGTCGCCTCGACCAACTGGGGCGGCGCCGCCTTGGGCGCCGCGGACAGCAGGCCCCACTTGATCAGCAGGCTCGGCGGGGTGAGGCGCAGCGCCGTCAGCGTGATGGCCGGGGTCAGCACGGTCAGGCCGCCGAGCCAGGTGACCGAGAGGTGCCCGTTGTGGATGGCGCCGAACCACGAGTGGACGACGATCATCGCGACCGCCGGGTACGCCAGCTGGTGGAACCGCAGCCAGCGGCGGTAGTTCACGTAGTTCTTGAGGCTCGTCGCGAGGGTGATCGCGATCATGAGCTCGAGCCCGAGGATCCCCATCGCGTGGCGGGCGTAGCCGCTGAAGGGGACCGCGATGCCCGCGAGATCCAGGCCCTGCTCGCGCAGCAGCAGGAACACGATCGCGTGGGCGAAGCCGAACGCCACCGTCAGGGTCGCGAGGATCATGTGGCTCGACCGGATCGCCTGGTGCCCGGTGAGGCGGCGGATCCAGCCGGTCGCGGTGAAGATGCCCCAGCAGAGCGTGAGGCACATCAGCACGTACGCGATGCGGGCCGACAGCGCGGCCGTCTCGCGGACGCCGATGTCGTGCTGCGGCAGCGCGATGTCGATGACGGAGGTCGCAACGATCACTTGGACCGCCCTGCGGACAGCGTCCGGACACCGATCACGGTCCCGGTGGCTACCACCACGAAGATGATGCCGCCGGCCAGGAGCGCACCGCCGCCCAGCTGGTTCTCCGGGTAGGCGGTGTTCCGGGCGGCCGCCTCGGCGAACTCGCCGTGGTCGGCGCTGACGTAGCCGGTCGCCTCGAGCAGCGTCATGTGCTTCATGACGATGTTGTTCGCCTGGGTGGCGAAGTCGCGCAGGACCTTGTTCCGGGTGCCCGCCCGCTCCTCGGCGATGAGGCCGAAGACCGTGCCGTGCGCGGCGCGCAGCCGGTCGGCGAAGGTCTTGTCGAACTCCCGGCCCTGCTTGCTCGAGATCTCCTTGATCCACGACTGCTGCGAGGACGTCGGCCGGGTGGGCAGCTGCATGCCGTACTTGTCGGCGAGCTGTTTCACCACCGTGTTCAGCTTCGTGTGGTCGGAAAGCATCGTCGCGCCGGCGGTCTTGACCTCTTTGGTCGTACCGCGCTCGGTACCGAGCTTTCCCATCGGGATTTCCCACAGGTTCGCGAACCGAATCACCGTGAGAAACTCACGGTCCCGGGCGTCGATCGTGTCGGATGCTGCCCGCGCGGCCTGGCTGTTCTGGCTGCTGGCGTAGGCCACCCCGACGGCCGGGAACGCTGCACCCAAGATCACCAAAAGACCCGCGATGACCCATCTAGTTATTCCGCGTCGCATTGTTTGTGTGCCCCAAAAAACCGTCAGAATTTATTCACGTCCTGCCCAGATAAAGTATCGGGCAAATCCGTGATCTTTTCCGTGGATTTCAGGCCGTACTCGCCGTACTCGGTCCTGGCGCCTTCACGCAGCTCACAACCACTGGCAAGGAGGGAGATGAGCAGCGCCAACACCGCTATCCCCACCACCCCAGCGCTCCGACTCCGCATCTGGACACGTCTCCTTCTACGACAAGTACCTGGACGACCAGCTTCGTCAACGACGTTGTTGGACTACGGCTCGCCCATCGCCAACGCCCCTATATACGTTGGATAACGGATCGAACGTTCAGGCGATCCCCTCGGGGTTCACGTGACATAGATCACAAAGACTTCGTGAACCGTCGGCGGCCGCCGTCCGTAGCACTGATGACGAGGTCTGCGTACCGCTCGGGTTCCTCCGCCACCACGAAGTGTCCTGCCTGCGGAAACTCGTGCACCCGCCCGTTGCGGACCCCGGTCCGGAACGCGTCGGTCTGCTGCGGTCCGCACACCAGGTCGCGTCCTCCGACGATCAGATCGGCCGGGACCGCGAGGCCCGCCAGCTTCGGCAGCAGCGATTCGAGGCAGCCGTCGAGCGCCTGCTCGCCGTGCGCCCGGGACCGGGCCAGCAGCTCCTCGGGAAACGGCGCCGACTCGATCTCGCCCCAGCGGGCCCGCGCCACCGGGCCGGCGAAGTACAGGTCGTCGTAGCGGTCGTGCTCCTGGAGGCGGCCGATCAGCGCGGTCGTCTCCCGCCAGCCGGAGATCCGCTCCGGGCGGGCGGCGAGCTCGCGGCAGCGCGCCGCGGCCGCCGGGTCGCCGAGCTCGTCGAAGATCGCCGCGGCGGCCGGCAGCCGCAGGCGCTCGGTCTCGTCGAAGTCCCACAACGGGTTCTCGAAGAACACCGCCGCCACCCGGTCGGGGTGCCGCAGTGCGTACCGCAGCGCGACCCGGCCGCCGAACGAGTGCCCCAGGACCGTCCACCGTGAAATGCCCAGCTCGGCGCGGACGGCCTCGCAGTCGTCGACCAGCAGGTCCTCGGTGAGCACGTCGCCGCCGGCCAGCGCGTCGGACCGCAGCACGCCGCGCTGGTCGAGCCCGACGACGTGGAGGCGCTCGGCGAGCCGGTCACCCTGCGCGGTCATGAACGCGTGGCACGAGGCGCCCGGGCCGCCGTGCAGGTAGAGCAGCGGCGGTGACGCCGGGTCGCCACGCAGGTCGAGAAACAGCCGCGTCCCGTTCACCTCGAGGTACCGCTCCCCCATGCCCGCCATCGTGCCGCAGTGCGATGCTCGGTGCCATGCTCGCCGACCTGCACCTTCATCTCTACGGCTGCATCCGCCCGGCCGACCTGCTGCGCCACCTCGCGTCACGCGAGCGGATCCGGTGGGACTGGTACGAGGAGCACATGCGCGCGGCCTACGGCACCGTGCCGCCGACGCGTGACGTGGTCGAGCGGTACCGGCGGGGCGACCCCGAGGCCGAGGCGCTGTTCGCGGAGCTGTTCGTGTTCGGGGACCGCGACGCCGGCAACTTCGACCGCTTCCAGGCGAAGTTCAACCTGCTCGGCGCCGGCTCAGCGCTGTTCGACCGGGAGGCCCCGGGCGCCGACATCGAGAGCGAGGTGGCCGCGTACACCGCGGCGATCCGCGCCGACCACGCCCGCAACGGCGTCACCTACGCCGAGACCCGGCTGCTGCTGGGCCCGACGCTGGCCGGCCCGCGTGACCGGGCGGTGCTCGACACGCTGCTGGCCGGCTACGCCGAGCCGGACGGGGTGACGACCGAGCGGCTCGTGCTGTCGTTGAGCCGCAAGGATCCCTGGGCGGCGTGGGACCGGGTCCGGGAGCTGGCGCTGGGCCCGCGCGGCGCGATCGTGACCGGCGTCGACTTCTGCCACGTCGAGGAGGGCTTCCCGCCCAAGGACAAGGCGGAGTTCTTCGCCGCGGTGCGGGACTTCAACGCCGCGCACCCGCACCGGGCGCTCGCGATCCTGTACCACGTCGGGGAGAGCTTCCGGGACAAGAGCCTGGAGAGCGCGGTGCGCTGGGTCCAGGAGAGCGCCGAGCTGGGCGCGAACCGGCTGGGCCACGCGATCGCGCTCGGCATCGACCCCGCCGTGTTCGGCCCGCACACCCGTGCCGAGCCGGTCGAGGAGCGGCGCGACCAGATCGCCTACGACCTCGCCCACGCGGCCGGCCTGCGCGCGGCGGGCGTCGCCGTCGACGACGCGGCGCTGCGGGCCGAACAGGCCCGCCTGCCACGCAAGGGCACCGTCGCCGTCGAGTACGACGCCGCCCGGCTCGAGGAGGTCCGCCGCCGGCAGGTGTACGCGATGAGCCGCGTCCGGGCCGCGGGTGCGGTGGTCGAGGTGTGCCCGACGTCCAACCGGCGGATCGGCGGCATCACCGACCCCGCCCACCACCCCGTGCACCGGTTCCTCGCCGCGGACCTGCCGGTGGTGGTGGCCTCCGACGACCCGGGCATCTTCGGCGCCACGCTCGCCGGCGAGCTGGACTGGGTGTGCGCGCAGACCGGCGGTGGCGCGCAGCTGCGGCGACATCTGGTGGCGACGGCGTGGCGCAGCCGCTCGGAGCTGCTGACCGGCCGCGAGTCCTGACGTTCACGCACGGTCCCAGCGCGCGCCGTACGCGAGGCCCGGCGTGAGGTCGCGGAAGACGAGGTGCAGCTCCCCCGCCGCGTCGGTCTCGCGTGCCTCACCCGTGCGTTCCGGGCCGGCGAGGTCGCGGTCCAGCGCGCCGGCCAGCAGCCAGATCCGCCACGGCGGCCGGGCGCGGTCGAAGCGCAGGCGCAGGTCGAACAGGTCGCACGGGTGGTCGGGAGTGCGCACCAGGTGCGGCGCGGCGGCGTCCGGGACGCGGTAGCGGAGGCCGAACTCGTGCTCGTCGCCGCGGCTCAGGGCCCGCGGCAGGGTGACGGTCCCGCGCCCGGCGTGCGTGGCGCCGTAGAGGACATCGGCGGCGGCGGGCACCGGCACGTCGACCACCGCGAGGTCGTCGCGCCCGGCGACGATCCGGTGCAGCTCGACGACCTCCGGGTGGGTGCGGTCCAGCAGCGCGATCACCCGCAGCTCGAGGGTTCGCCACCCGGTCGCCGCGGGGGCGGCCGCGGCCTTCGCCTGCCGGGCCGCCGGGACGGGCCGGACGGTCGCGAGCTGGGCGATGTGGTCGATGCCCGCGTCGATCCGCCGCCGGGCGGTCCGCGGATCCCGGTTGAGCCGCCGCGCGGTCCAGCTGACCCGGTCCTGGTAGAACGGCAGCCGCGCGTCAGGCGCGATCGCGAACGCGGCGAGCACCGCGATACGCAGGTCGGCCGGCAGCTCCCCGGCGAGGATCTCCAGCCGCTGCGCGACCTTCTGCCGTATCACGGCCGGCCCGTCGTCGTCCCGCACGTCGCAGATCGCCCGCAGCGCCGACCCGATCCGATCCCCGATGTGGCTGGCGAGCAGACCGCGCCCCTTGCGGAGCGCCTTCAACTCCCTGACCAGGTCCGCCAGCGCAACCATCCGGGTCCTCCACCGCCGTCCGCAGCACCCGACCCGCTGCCCAGGGTCGCTCCTGGCGATGTACTGCGGCTGGACCGAACCCGCACCACCTCACGCCGGGCCGTTCCGGGCGCGCTCGACGACCTCCTCCAGTCGCAGCGGGCTCGGCGGGTGGTGGCTCAGGCACAGCGGCGCCTGCAACCTGCGGAAGCCGAACGTCTCGCCGGTGACGTAGAACTGCCCGCGTTCCAGCTGCGAGATGTCCCCGACGGTGCTGCCCTTCGCGCGGGCCATCTCGTTCGCCGCGGCGATCTGCGCCGGGCTGTTCAGCCTGCCGAAGAACTGCGTGGTCGCGTTGCCGGTGATCTGGTTGTGCAGCCCCTTGGGCGCTTGCGTGGCGAACAGCAGGCCCAGGCCGTACTTGCGGGCCTGCGAGGCCAGCATGATCGTGCTGTGCGTACTCGGGGTGACCCCGGTCGACGGCGCAAGCGTCTGCGCCTCGTCCATCACGAGCAACCCGCCCAGCGGCCGGTCCCCCGCCGGGTGCCGCTTGATCCACCCGAAGATCTCCAGCTGCAGCTGGTTGACGAAGCCCTGCCGCTGCTCCTCGGACGGCAGGCCGACGAAGCTGACCACCGAGATCCGCGCCCGCTTGCCGTCCGCGGGCGTGAACAGCACGGCCGGGTCGGCGGGCTCGCCCGCGTCGCCGAACAGCGGGTCGTTGACCATCGCGGCCTTCAACGTCTCCGCCAGATCCGCCGCGATCGCGGTGCCGCCGCCGAGCCTGCTGACCCCGTCCGGGAGGTCGGCGAGCACGTCGACGAAGCCGGTCAGGCTGCGCGAACCGGTGCGCGCGTAGTACGTCAGCGCCTCCCGCAGGACCGCCTTGCTGCGGCTCGCCCGGCTGGTCGTGCCCGCGATCCTGGCGTGCGGGGCGAGCGTGGCGACCGACGCCTCCACGGCCGCGCCGAACTCGTCCGGGTCGTCGAGCACGGCGGCGAAGTCGGGCAGCGGGTGGAACGTCAGCGGCCGGCCGCCGGCGCGCCCCGGCGTCCACACCACGACGTCGGTGTTCGCCAGGTACTCGCGCGCGGTGCGCTCGTCGCCGGGCTGCCACGCCCGCGGCGGTTCGGGCCAGCCCTCGCCGAGCCTGGCGAGGTCGTTGTTCGGGTCCAGCACGATCGCGGACACCCCGCGCAGCGCGCACTCCTCGACGATCCGCCGCATGAGCACCGTCTTGCCAGAGCCCGACCCGGCGAAGATCACCGCGTGCTTGCGCAGCGACTCGAGGTCGATGCGCACCGGCGAGGCGACACCGTTGTCCACCCCCAGGGTGATGACCGGCCCCGGCGGCGGCCTGCTGTCCTGGTGCGCGTTCGCGGTCGGCCGCACGGCCCGGCCGGCCGGCGTGGCGGTACCCGGGAGCACGCCGCTGAGCAGCGCCGAACGGCTCGCCGGTTGGCGGGCCACGAGCCATTCACGCAGCCCGGCGCTCTGCCGGGTGAGCATCTCGCGCAGCGCGCTGAACGTCCGCACGTCGTCCGGCGCGATCTCGACCACGCGCCCGCCGGCCGCGGTCAGCTCGCTCAGCACGGCCTGAGTCTGCTTGCCCTTCGAGAAGCGGGCGTTGCGGAGCAGGATCAGGTGCCGGTTGCCAACGGCGGCCTTGACTCCGGCGGCGGACCGCAGCCCGCGCAGGCGGTGCAGCGCGGAGATGTGGTGCTTGGCCGCGATCGCCCGGAACGACCAGCGCTCCTCGGCGTCGAGCGTCTCGTCGAGCGTCCGGTGCAGGCCCGCGTGGACGACCGGTTTGCCGTCGGGCACCGGGTCGGTCGTCCATTCCATGTCGTCGTTGCCGAACTCCGTGATCCAGGACCGCAGCGCGGCCGAGAGCAGCTCCGGCATCACGCTGTCCTCGGTCAGCTCCGCGAGGGCGGCGTCGACGTCCGCGGCCGTCGCCAGTTCGGCGAACATCGTGTCGAACCGGGCGAAGTGCGCGGGCTCCGGTCCGGACGCCGGTGTCGGCAGGACGGGCACGGGCTCCGCGTCGAACGACTCCAGCTCGTGGATCTGCCCGTCGAGACAGTTCGCCACGTGGGTGTCGATGCGCCGCAGCAGCAGCCGCGCTGTGTAGCCGTCCCACGGCTCGGCGAACGCCGACGGCGCGACCGGCCAGGTCGGGTGCGGCGGCGTGAAGCCGATCCGGTCGTATTGCACGGCCAGCCACTTCGCCACCAGCTCGCGCGCGAGCCCACCGTTCGTGACCCGGCCTAGGATGCCCGCGACGCGGAACCGGTCCGCGACCGAGTCGATCGCCTCCTGCCTGAGCGCGTCCCAGGTCGGTGGGAGGGCCGCCACCAGTGAGACGGTCCGCCGGGTGGTCTCCCGCAGCATCATCAGCCCGTCGGCGATCAGCGACAGTTCCCGGCGCAGCTCCGTGTCGTGCTCGCGATCACCGAATCGCGTCGTCGACTTGGCCACCAGCGTGTCGAGCTGGTCGATCGCCATCACCGCGGGGCCGGTGAGGGCGAGCAGGCGAGAGATGTCCTTGACCACCGACCGCGCCGGCTTGGTGCGGGTGTTGAGGCCCCAGCTGCGCCGCTCGCCACGGCCGGCTTCGTCGTAGCCGCGCAGGTAGTCCAAGCCGATCTCCGCGTCGCGGGCGTTGGCCGAACCGTAGAGGACCAGCGCGCGGGCGACGTCGCCACACTCGACGCCGACCGATCGGTCGAGCTGGCGCAAGCCGTCGACGAACCGACCGAGATGACCGGCGCTCAGCGAGGCCCGTCCGGCGATCGCATCCGCGATCTCGGGCACGCCGGCCAGCTCGCACAGGCGGCCCAGCGCGGTCGCCAACTGGGTGCGGCCCTGGTCGTCCTCCCGCAGCAGACCGTCCCGAACCGCCTCGGCAAGGTCCTCCCAGAACATCGCGCCGCTGCTGAGGTCGACGAGGAAGAAGTAGCCACCCCGGTGCTGCGCCTCGCGCCGCACCCAGCCGAGCAGGTGTGTCTTGCCGACACCTTTCTGCCCCTGGAGGACCAGGCCGATCGGGCTGGGGCCGTCGCTGTGCTCGGCGTCCCGAATGCCGCGCAGGACGACCCGCTCGACCTCCGGGTGCAGACCGTCCACATGGTACGGAGACGGATGCCAGACGTGGTCGGGAGCCTCGGCGTTGTTGAAGCGTAGTTCGGCGAGAGCCTCTCGCGGCTGCTCGCTCATGACGTCTCGATCGCGATCAGGTGGTTCTTCTCACCACCGATCTCGACCGCCGCGGCACGGTCGGCGTCGGTCAGCGCCTTGTTGTTCGACGCGGAGGAGAACTGGGCTTTGCGGTTGCGGCTCATCTCAAGGAACGCGCCGTCGACGTCCTCGCGGGATGCGCCGTCGAGCAGGCCACGCAGATCCGCGAGACGGACCCAGTCGTACTGTTCGCGGGCGAGCTTCGCGTAGGCGGCGCGGATGTGTGGTTCCAGCTCGTCGCGGGTGATCTCGGCGGGCGGCTGGAAGATGTCGGCCAGGCGGAGGTTCTTGCGCTGCCGGTAGCGGTCGAGGCCGGCCAGGACCACGTGCAGGGCCTTGCCCAGCGAGGTCGCGCGGCCGTCCAGCTCGGCGGTCAGCAGGTCCTCGCAGCGGCGCCAGCCCTTGTCGGTCAGCTCGTGCACGAACGGGGCCCGGCCGTTCGCCCGGGTGCTCACGACCAGCTGCTGCTCGTTGAGGTCCCGGCGCACCCGGCCGTCGATCCGAATTCCGGCCATCTCGTGGAGCTCGGTATTGGACGCCGCGCGCGACAATCCCATGAGGACGAACAATGCGGAGACATGCGAATTTTCCAGCCGGTCTGTCATAGGTGAATACTCCCCAAAGGAATTCTTCCGAGCCGGAAACAACCGGTCCATGTAAGCACGCGGAGCGCGGGCCAGGAATACCTAAAACTGGACAGTTCTAGGACACGGCGGCTAGGTCGCGACGCGTCCGGCAAGCCGGTCGATCGTGCTGGAGATCAACGGTGCCAGGTGTTTCGGCATCTCGACCCGCTCGTTCGCCGTGCCCGCCGACTCGTGCACCCGGCTGGCCAGTTCCAGGTCGACCGTGCTGTCTCGCAAGGCATCCAGATCTCCGGTGCGCAGCGCCGTGCCGATCACCTCGACGGCCTGCTCGACCCAGTACCACCGCGTGGCGTGCAGCTTGGTCTCCCGAACCCGGTTCAGCGCGGCCGACGCGTCGGCGTAAAGGCGGTGATCGGCGCGCGGCGCGGACCCGTTGCCCGGCAGTTGCGCGAACAGCACACCCGCCACGTCCCGCGGTCTCGTCCCGGCGCCGAGTTGCAGGTATTGGAAGTTGCGCAGGAATGCCGGCAGCAGCGCGGGATCGGCGGACGCGGTGAGCACCGGGATCAGCCTGCGGTCCTCGCCCGCGGCGAGCGTGTGCCGGAGGAACTGCTCGGCCTCCGCCTGCTGCCAGCGGCTGACCTGGTCGTCGACGACCAGGCACAGGTGCCGCGTCGCGTCCAGCGTCTTCGTGAGGAAGCCGGGATCCGCGGACCACGACGGCTCGGCCCGGGCGCCGAGCGCACGCAGCTCGGTGACGATCTCGGTCGCGGCCGACTGCGCCGAACGCGGGCTGCTGACCAGGATGTCCAGTTCGAAGCCGCGTTCCGGCGCCCGCGCCGCGGCGACGTAGGCGTCCCGGTTGTCGGCGAGCAGGTCGGTCCGGTCGAACCCGTGCGCGACGACCGCGGCCACCGTCTCGAGCGCGAACGCGATCTGCTCGGAGGACGGCACCCGTTCGGCGCGCACCGGCAGCTGCTCGCCGAAGCTCCAGTAGGAGACGTACGGCAGCGTGAGGTGGCGCAGCATCTGGGCCGCCGGCACGTGCCGGACGAGCCAGTTGCGAAACAGCGGCTCGGTCAGGTCGGTGCAGGTCTGGTACCAGGACTCCGCCCGCTCGTACTCGACCCGGCTGTCGAAACGGGACAGTACGGGCAGCACCGCCAGTCGCGGCCGGTCGTAGGGCATCCGGTCACGGGCGACGTCGGCACGCTCCGCCACTCCGATGGCGCCGCGCACGCTCTGCTCGTTTGCGGTGAACACGAGCACCAGCCGGTCGGGCAGGTGCGCGGTGCAGATGCTGGCGATGTCGGCGTAGCCGGTGCGGCTGTCGATGAGGACGAAGTCGTAGTTGGCCGTCCATTCCGCCCGGTGCCGCTCGAGGAGGTCGGCGAAGCCGTCCGCGTAGAGCCCGGCCCAGTCGATCGCCTGCACCCGGCCGCCGTAGTCCGCCCCGAGCCGACCCGCGGCCAGCAGGTCGACCACCCCGCGCTCGCCGGTGTCGAGCGCGGTGACGTAGTCCGCCGGCGCTCGGTCCGCGCCGCCGGCGAAGTCGTCGACCAGCTCGACGATCCCCACCTTGGGTGGCCCGGACAGCATCGGCGCGAAGTACTCGTGCAGGCCGGGCGCCTCGAGGTCCCAGTCGACGGTCAGCACGTGATAACCCCAGCGGGCCAGCAGGATCGCGGTGTTGGCCAGCGCGAAGCTGCGCCCGACGCCACCCTTGTACGAGTAGAACGTCACCACCGATCCGGTCACGTCAGAACCTCGGCAGCGGCGTCGCGGTGCGAAACGGCGGGTCGGGCCGGTACCCGGGCCAGTCCGGCTGCCAGTCGGGGACCCGGGGCAGCAGCTTGGCGAGCTCGATGGCCATGTCCTCGACCTGCTGGTGGAAGTCGATCCACTGGACGGTCTGCTGGAACACCACGTCCGGCCGGTTCCAGACCTTGAGATCCCGCCAGGATCGGTCGCGCGCGTACGCGGGGAAGTTCTCCGAGTCGGAGAACAGGACCGGATAGATCAACCCATGGGGCTGCGCCACGGAGTTCAGCCCGAACAGCTGCTCGCGCGCCTCCATCGTCCGCAGCTCCGCGAGGCACCAGGGCGAGCGGAAGTACTGCGGGGAGAAGACGGCCACCATGATCCTGGAATGGTTGAGCGCGTTCTCCAGCCGCAGCGGCCAGTTCATGGCACGGTCCATCTCCTCGTCGACGAACACCCGGGGCTCGTCGGCAAGATGATCGGCGAGGCAGTTGCGCAGGCGCGGCAGGAAGTTGTGGTGCACCCAGTCCCGCGGATTCCCGCTGCGGATATAGCTGATGAACACGTCGAACTCGTAGCCCGGCACGCTCAGATGCTAGGCGAGTTCGCGACCCGGGAAAAGACAAGATAGGGCGGCGGACAGGACAAATACTGGACATATTCCCGCTGCCGGCGGGACTACATTCAGGTAACTCCCGCGCGGCCGCGCGCCGCCGCCGGCTCGGGGTCCAGTTCCTCGGCCAGGATCCGGTCGATGAGCCGGCCGGCCCGGCGGCAGCGGACGACGGCGAACGCGACCGCGAACACGACGGCCGACGCGCAGCCCGCCAGCAGCACGACGATCAACACCGGTAGCTCAACCCCCTCCGTCCGCAATGCCGCCGAACGGGCTCGCGAACGGCACGCGGAATGCTACCGGCCGATCATCGCACCGCCACGTACCCGTCGTCCTCTCCAGCCACCGCGAACCACTCGATCCGGGCCGGTTTGAAGTCGTGGTGTTGTGGCACCGTGTTCCCGTAGACGTCCGTGGTCAGCTTCCACCACGTGTCGTCCTCGATCCACTTCGCGAACGTCGTCCGCGCTTCCTTGGCACTTGCCGCGTACCACCGGAAGAACGGCGTCCGGCCGCCGACGCCGCACACCACGATGAACTCGTTGTCACCGGGACTCCTCGGCCGGTCCACGATCTCCAGCAGCGCCTCGGTGCCCCGTCGCCGCTGATACTCGATATAGCCCGGCTCACGCCAGTTCGCCATTTTTGATTCGCCTCCAGATCGCCGCCGAGAAAGGGGCGGCGAATTCACCGACACCCAAGCGGCACCGGCCGAATCCAACTCGCACAGTCCCGATGCCCGGAAATCGGGCGTGTTCCACAGGGCGTTACATGTAACGCAAGGCGAATCATCCGCGACGCAATTTCCGACGCGCGCACAAGCGCCCAGAAGCTGGCCGATCACGCCGTGGTGGCCTGGTCACGTCCGGTATACGACCCGCTCGCGTGCCGCCCGTACGCATTCATGTAGCGCGCCCGCATTTCACTCTATTTCCACTGGAATACCACGCGACGATTCGGCACGGAACGCCTCTGCCTGCGGGTTTGCGAGTACCCGGCGGAAATGGCGGCACTGGCATGTCGGCGGCCGGTTTCGTGCCGCTGGCCGCGGACGTACTTTTCAGTTGTCGTCGCCCGCGCGACGGCAGACCACGTGCGGGATCCCACCCGACGGCCCTGCGGCCCGCGTACTTCCAGGAGGCGCACCATGATCGGCTTCAGCACCACACCCAGCACGCAGATCGACAGCAGGGGCGGCGGGTGCATGTACCAGCAGCTCGACACGCTGCGCGCGCAGGGGCCTGCCGTCGCGGTCGAGCTGCCGGAAGGGTTCTCCGCGTGGGTGGTCACCCGCGGCGACGTCGTGAAGAAGCTGCTGACGCACCCGGGTGTCTCGCGCAACGTCGAGAACAACGTCGCGAGCTACGAGCCCGGCGAGGTGAAATGGCTGTCCCCGTGGATCGACGTCGAGTCGATGTCCACCGCGGAGGGTCGCGAGCACCAGCGGCTACGCAAGCTCGTCGCGCCCGCGCTGACTCCCAAGCGGATCAACGCCATGCGCCCGCACCTGGAGACGATCGCGGCGAAGCTGCTCGACGACCTGGTGACGCGCCCCGCCGACGCGCCGATCGACCTGCACACGGCGTACTCGCAGCAGCTGCCGACCCGGATGATCTGCGACCTGTTCGGTGTGCCCGACGACCTGCGACCCGAGGTGCTGCGGATCCTGCGAGTGGTGCTCAACACCGACAACGTGCCGGCGGAGGAGTCGGCCGCCGTCTACACCGACATGAACGTCGCCATGCGCACGCTCATCGACCTCAAGCGCCGCGAGCCCGCCGACGACCTGACGAGCTTCCTCATCGCCGCCCGCGTCGAGAACGAGGCCCCGCTTGGTGAGCAGGAACTGGTGGACATGCTCCTCCTGCTGATCGGCGGGGGCAGCCAGACCACGGTGTCGCTGATCGACCACACCGTGCGCGAGCTGCTGGCCAACCCCGGCCAGCTGGCCGCCGTGCTGGCCGACCCGAGCCGCTGGACCGATGCGGTCGAGGAGGCGCTGCGCGTGCACTGCCCGGTGTCGTCGCTGCCGATGCGCTGGGCCAAAGAGGACATCGACCTCGGCGAGGGCGTGGTGATCCGGGCCGGCGACGCGATCCTCGTCAACTACCTCGCGCACGGCCGCGACCCGCGGGTGCACGAGGACCCGGACGTGTTCGACATCGACCGCGCCGACAAGGAGCACATCGCGTTCGGCGCGGGCCCGCACTTCTGCCCCGGTGCCCGCCTCGCGCGGCTCGAGGCGCACGTGGCCGTGCCCGCGCTGTTCGAGCGCTTCCCCGACCTGGCGCTGGCCGTCGCGCCGGGCGACGTGCAGCCGCTGCACTCGTTCATCGCCAACGACGTCGCCGCGTTGCCGGTGCTGCTTCGCCATCACGCGGTCAAGGCCGCCTGAGTCGTTCCGAAGAGGGGGAATTTCCGCATGGGAGACGACAGCCTGGCCAGCCGCAGCCGGCGACTACTCGACGAGGCGAAATACCTGACGCTCGGCACCGTGTCCACCGACGGCCGGCCGTGGTCGGCGGTGCTGCAGTACGCCTGGCTCGGGGAGCCACTGCGTTTCCTGTTCGGCTCGGCCATCCAGGCCCGCCACAGCCGGCACGTCGCCACCCGCCCCCGGATCAGCGGATCGCTGTTCGTGACCGGAGGCGGCGAACTGCTGGCGGTGGACGGCGCCCAGTTCAGCGGCAGCTGCGTCGAGCTGTGCGCGGCGGAGGTCCACCGCTACCACGCCACGTTCTACGACGCGGTGCTGCCCGACGCACGGGACCGTACCGAGTGGACACTGCCACCAGAGGCGCTGCTGGAGCCGGCCGAGCACCGGCTGTACCTGATCGAGGTCGAACAGTGGTGGCTGGTCGACACGAGCACCTGGGCGGAGGACCGCATCGACCGCCGCGTCCAGGTGCCACGGTCCGAACTGTCCGAACTGGACACGATCTGACGGCGTGTGGGTGGGCCGCTCAGATCCCTTCGGCCAGCGTGTCCCAGAACACGGTTTCGAGCGCGGCGACGATCCGCGCGGTGCGCACCGCTTCGGCGGCGCTCTCCCCCGCGGCGAGCCCGGCTGCGGCCACCGCGGCGGCTTGGTCGAGCAGCTCCCGCGGGGTCTCGGCAAAGAAGACGAAGTGGCCGACCGCGTCGTCGGCCAGCCCGTACCGCGAGCGCAGCGCGGCGGCCACGCGGGCATAGGTGCCACCGGACTCGTCGACGTTCGCCAGCAGGGCCAGCGCCATCGCGCTGCTCGACCCGAACGCCGCCACCTGCGCCAGGTATGCGGGGTAGGCCCGCGCGAGCGGCAGCGGCTCGTACGCCGGCAGGTCCGCCGCGTCCACGCCGACCGCGGCGGCGAAGTCGGCCAGCAGCCGCAGCGCCTCGGCTTCGCCCTGCGCCAGCGCGCGGAACAACTCGCCGGCCGGCGCGGCCGGGAAGCGAGACGCCAGCAGCGCCTGGCTGCGCTGGTCGCAGGCGACCAGCAGGTGCAGCTCGGCGGCCAGCACACGCAGCCGCTCCGCGGGCACCGCGCCCGCCTCGAGCAGGTCGACGAACCGGTTCCCGGTGTCCTGTTCGGCGATCTCGTGCCGCGCGCGGGCGACGAGGTCCGCGACCTGGGTACTGGTGCCGCTGGCTGTGGTCACGCACGTATACCAGCACCGGGTGGCCGGGCGCGTCCAGGCGTGCGAGTGCGGGACAAGTGCGTTGCCAGTGTGGCGCAAGGAGTTCTTGCCAGAGTTGAGGCAGGACCGTGAAAAGCCACGAAGGGAACACCGATGTCCGCCGCGAACACCGCATCCGAGCCACGCGCCGGCCGCCGGGAATGGTTGGGGTTGGGCCTACTGGTTCTGCCGTCCCTGCTGCTGTTCATGATGCTGACGATCCTGTTCCTGGCGATCCCGCACATCGCCGTGGATCTGAACCCCAGCAGCACGCAGCTGCTGTGGATCCTGGACATCTACGGCTTCCTGATGGCGGGGTTCCTGGTCACCATGGGTACCCTCGCCGACCGGGTCGGCCGCAGGCGGCTGCTCGTGATCGGCGCGGCGGTGTTCGGCGTCGTGTCCGTCGCCGCCGCGTTCACCGACGACCCCAACATGATGATCCTTTGGCGCGCGATCCTCGGCATCGCCGCCGCCACCCAGATGCCGTCCACGCTCGGCCTGATCTTCACGATGTTCCGCGACGCCAGGCAGCGCGGTGTCGCGATCGGTGTCTGGGCGGCCAGCATCTCCGCGGGCGTCACCCTCGGCCCGCTGCTGTCCGGCGTCCTGCTCGAGCTCTTCACGTGGCGGGCGACGTTCCTGGTCGCCGTGCCGGTCATGGCGGTCGTCGTGATCGGCGCCCCGCTGCTGCTGCCCGAGCACCGCGACGCGGGCACCGGCAAGCTCGACCTGGTCGGCGTGGCGCTGCTGCTCGCGACGCTGCTGCCGTTCATCTACGGCGTGAAGACGCTGGCCAGGGACGACTCGCTCGGCGTCGCGATCGGCGCCATCGTCGTCGGGCTCGCGTTCGGCGCCTGCTTCGTCGTCCGCCAGCTGCGTGCGTCCTCCCCGCTGCTCGACGTGCGGCTGTTCACCAACCGCACGGTCTCCGGCGCGCTCGGCGTGTTCATCCTGGCCGCCGCCGGCATGGGTGGCGTGTACCTGATGTTCACCCAGTACCTGCAGCTGGTCGCGGACCTCACCCCGCTGCAGACCGGCTTCGCGATCCTTCCCGCGGCGGTCCTGCTGGTCGCGGTGTCGATGTTCTCGCCGATCCTCGCGCGCCGGGTGCGCCCGGGCGTGATCATCGCGGTCGGCCTGGCCATCCAGGTGGTCGGCTACCTGATGCTCACGCAGGTCGAGAGCGTCAGCGGGCTGCCGCTGCTGATCGCGGGCTTCATCGTGCTGTACCCGGCGGTGAACCCGGCCATGGCGCTCACCACCGACCTGGTGGTCGGCTCGGTGCCGCCGGAGAAGGCCGGCGCGGCGTCCGGCCTGAGCACGACCGCCAACGACCTGGGCATCTCGCTGGGCATCGCGCTCATCGGCGCCATCGGGGTGGCGACCTACCGCGGCGAGATCGCCGGCACGCTGCCCGCGACCGTGCCGGCCGACGCTGCCGCCGCGGCGAAGGACAGCCTCGACGGCGCCGTGTCCGCGGCGAGCGCGCTGTCGCCGGACGTGGCGTCCGCGATCCTCGAGCCGGCGCGGGCCGCGTTCACCAGCGGGCTCAACCTCGGTGCCCTGGTCGCGGCGGTCATCGCCGCGGCGGGTGCGGTCCTCGCGGCGGTCCGGCTACGGCACGTGCCGCCGACCGGCAAGGCCGCCGGACAAGCGGCCGAGGACGCCCCGGCGCCAGTGACGAGCGACGAGGGCGCCGCGGTGTAGGAGTCGGGCGGGGTGGCCCCAACGGTGTGGCCACCCCGGCCGGCCGGGTCCCCGGAACGATCTGAAAGCGGGTGTCTACTGTGGAGGATCGGGAGAGCTTCGGCCGGGAGCTGTTCCTCGGCCGCTTCCGGCTGTCGTTGCTGGACCCGCTGCCCGGCCCGGTCCCGGAGCTGGACGCGGCGAGCGAGGCGTTCCTGGCCCGGCTGCGCGAGTTCTGCGCGGACAAGGTGGACGGCCGGCTCATCGAGCGCGAGGACCGGGTGCCCGACGAGGTGATCGCCGGGCTGAAGGACCTGGGCGCGTTCGCCGTCAAGCTGCCCGAGGAGTACGGCGGGCTCGGTCTGCCGGGCACCTGCTACCACCGCGCGCTGATGATCGTCAACACCGCGCACTCGGCGCTGGGCGAGCTGCTCGCCGCGCACCAGGCCATCGGGCTGACCCAGCCGCTCCTGCGGTGCGGCACCGACGAGCAGCGCCGCGAGCTGCTGCCGCGCTGCGTGCGGGAGATCTCCGCGTTCACCCTCACCGAGCCGGACATCGGCAACGACCCGTTCCGCATGCACACCACCGCCACACGCAACGACGACGGCTCGTACACCCTCGACGGCCTGAAGTCCTGGGTCACCAACGGGGTGCTTGCCGACCTTGTCGTCGTGCTGGCCATGGTGCCGGACGCCGGGATGACCGCGTTCGTGGTCGAGGCCCGCTCCCCCGGCGTCACCGTCGAGCACCGCGGCGCGTTCCTCGGGCTGCGCGGCCTGGAGAACGGCGTCATCCGGCTGCACGACGTCGTGGTCCCCGCCCGCCACCGGATCGGCGCGGAGGGCCAGGGCCTGGAGGTCGCGCTCGCCGCGCAGGACACCGGGCGGCTGTCGCTGCCCGCGGTGTGCGCGGCAGCGGCCAAGTGGAGCCTCAAGATCGCCCGCGAGTGGTCACGTGTGCGCGTGCAGTGGGGCAGGCCGATCGGCGAGCACGAGGCAGTGGCCGGCAAGATCGCGTTCATCGCCGCGACCGCGTTCGCCCTCGAGGCGATCATCGAGGTGTCTGGCCGGCACGCGGACGCGGGCGTGGTCGACACCGGTATGGAGGCGGAGCTCGCGAAGCTGTTCGCCTCGGAGAAGGCATGGCTCGTCGCCGACGAGTTGCTGCAGATCCGCGGCGGCCGCGGCTACGAGACCGCCGAGTCGGCCGCCGCCCGCGGCGAGCGTGGTGTGCCGGTCGAGCAGTTGCTGCGCGACCTGCGCATCGGCCGCATCTTCGACGGATCGACCGAGGCGCTGCGTGGGTTCATCGCGCACGAGGCGCTGGCGGGCATCGACGCCGCGGGCCCGCGGGCCGGTTCGTCCGGGCCCGGCCCGGCGCGCACGTTCGACCAGTGGGGCGACCTGGCACCGCACCTGCGGTACGTGGAGAAGACCAGCCGCAGCGTGGCGCAGCACCTGCTGCACGGCCGGGCGCGCTGGGCGGACGGCCTCGAGGAGCGGCAGCTGTTCCTCGGCCGGATCGTGGACATCGCAGCGGAGCTGTACGCGATGAGCGTGACGTGCGTGTACGCCAGGGCCCGCGGGGGCGGCAGTGCGACCGAGCTCGCCGGCGCCTTCTGTCAACAGGCGCGCAGGCGCGTCTCGGCGCTGTTCGACCACCTGTGGCACAACACCGACGAGAACGACCGGTCGCTGGCCGCGGGCGTGCTCGCCGACCGGCACACGTGGCTGGAGGACGGGGTCCTCGACCCGTCGATCGAGGGCCCGTGGATCGCCGAGCCGGCGCCGGGCCCGTCGCAGCAGGTGAACCTGCACCGCCGCGTCGCCTGACCCCACCACCCGCGAGTCCAACACTGGCGACCCGCGAGTCCAACGCTCGCCCGCGGCGACCACCTCGAACCCCGCGGGGGCGGGAACGTTGAACTCGCGAGGGCGGAACGTTGGACTCGCGGGGGTGAGGGTGTGGACTACACGGGGGTCGCCTCGATCATCGACAGCGGGCCCGCGGCCTTCAGGGCCACCGACTCCACCGCGAAGCCGGTGTCCGCCAGCAGCGCGCGGAATTGGCTTTCGGTGCGCTCCCGGCCGCCGGAGTTCACCAACATGTTCATGTCCGTGTAAAACATGATCGGCTCGCCGGGCGCGGCCGTCTCGGGCAGCACCGAACCCACGATCAGCAGCTTCGCGCCGGCCGGCAGGTGCGCGCGGACGGTGCGCAGGATCGCCTTGGCCGGACCGTCGTCCCAGTCCTGGAACACGCTCTTGATGACGTACAGGTCACCGCCGCCCGGCACGGACTCGAAGAAGTCGCCCGCGACGACCTCGCCGCGGTCGGTCAGGCCCGCCTCGGCCAGCACGGCGGGCGCCTGCGCCACGCCGCTCGGGCTGTCGAACACGACGCCTGCCGGGCCGGGGTTCGCGCGCAGGATCGCCGACACCAGCGTGCCGTCGCCGCCGCCGATGTCCACCACCTTGCGCACGGCCGAGAAGTCGTACGCGGCCGCGATGTGCCCGGCCGCGATCCGGGACTCCTGGCTCATCGCCACGTTGAACAGCTCGGACAGCTCCGGCAGGTCCGCCAGGTAGGTGTAGATGTTCTTGCCGAACACGTGGTCCCACGCGGACTGTCCGGTACGGACGGAGTGCGCCAGGCCCTGCCAGGCGCTGAAGTGCGACTCGTGGCAGAACATCCGGGTGAACGCGTACAGCGAGTCCGGCGAGTCCGAGCGCAGCTGCTCGCCGACCTCGGTGAGGCCGAACGTGCCCGGCGTGGGCTCGGTGGTGATGCTCTCCGACGCGAGCAACCGCAGCATCCGGTGCAGCGACGGCTCGTGCGCGCCGGTGACCTTCGCCAGCTCCTCGCTGGTGGTCACGCCGGCGTAAATGTGGTCGGCGATCTTCAGCTCCACGGCGAGGCCGAGCGCGTGCGCCGCCATGTACCCGCCGATCACCTCGATCAGGGCGGCGCGGTTGCGCATCTTCTTCGCGGAGTTGACGGGGACCGTGCTGGTCATCTTGGCGCACCTTTCCGTGTCATGGCCATTTTCGGGAGTCCTACGGGACCAATCGGTGCCGAACCCAGACGTTGGGCTCGACGTAGACCGCGCGGTCGTGTCCCACGCTGACGTCGACCGGGTTCAGTGCACCCGGCAGCGTCACCGATCCACTGGTGTCGAAGGGAAGGCCGGTCCAGCCGCGCCACTGGGCGAGGCTGCCGGAGATCGTCATCGAGACCGGGCAGACCTTGAGGACCTGCCCGCCCTCGCGCACATGCACGCGCAGCCACGGGTCGGCGGGCAGCCCGTCGGCGCGGGTCCGCGCCACGTACTCGGCCATCGGCACGTGCGGCTCGAGGTGCTTCATGCTGGGCCGCACCGGCACCACGACGTCGCGGAAGCCGTGCCGGCGCGCGTTGTCCGCGACCGCGGCGAGGGTGCGGCCGGACAGGTTGCGTGCGCGCCTGCCGGGCACGACCGCCACCTCGAGCGCGCACAGCGTGTTCGGCTCGCGGCCGTCGTAGGTGTCGAGCATGCTCATCCGCAGCGCCTCGTCCCACCCGGTGTCGGGCAGGCTCGCCGGGTCACCGTCCCAGGTGAACGGCACGGTCGCCGCCCGCGCGACCACGGTGTCCACAGGGGACTCGTCGTCCAGCACCATGATCTGGTGCCGGGCGTACCGCTCGAAGGCCCAGCCGACCACCACCGGGTCGGGGCGGATGTACTCCGGCCACGTCGCCTCCATGTCGAGCATCGCGGGCTCCAGGTCCGGCCGCTCCGCCAGGGTGATCACTCGCAGGTCGGTGGGAAAGGTCATGGGGATGGACATTCGTTGCCTCCCAACGGTCCTCAGGCGGCCAGCTCGCGGGCCGGCAACGGGTCGGCCGGCATGGCGGCGTCCACGTCGGCGTGCTCGCGCAGCAGCGCAAGGTACTCGGCGCGGGGCACGGGCACCGCGCCGAGCAACCGGGCGTGGTCGCCGTCGTGCTGCACGTCGACCGCGACGCCCCCGCTGCCGGCCATCCGCCGCGCCAGGCAGGCGACCGCGACCTTGGCCGCGCCGCTGCGCACGGTGAACTGCGAGTCGGCGCTGAACACGCCACCGACCCGCACCCCGAACGTGCCGCCGACAAGCTCGTCGCCGTCCCACACCTCGACGCTGTGCGCGTGGCCCGCCTCGTGCAGCCGCGCCAGGCTCGCCACCAGCCGGTCGGTGAGCCACCGGGGCTCGCGGCCGACCCGGCATTGCCGCACGACCCGCCCGAAGCAGGCGTCCAGAGTGGTCGTCCACTCCACCTTGTTGCGCAGCTGCTTGCGCAGGCTGCGCTGCAGGTGCAGCTCGTCGACGAGGATCACCGGCCGCGGGTCGGGCGAGCACCACGCGACCGCGTACGGGTCCGTACCCTGCCCGAGCACCGGCACCCGGCCCTCATAGGTGAGCTCGCTCATGATCTTCTGCTCGTCGGTGTCCGCCGGGAACGGGTAGAGGCCGTGCCGGTAGGCGTCGAGCAGCGCCTGCGGTCCGAGGTCGTCGTGGAAGGCGACCGGTCCGTCCGCGGGCGCGCCGGAGAGGTCGAGCGCCCGCCACGGGGTCACCGCGCTGAGGTGCCGGTCCATCACGCGGCCCGCAGGAAGTCGATGCCGGTGAGGTAGTCGATGTAGCTGTCGAGCATGGCGGCGTCGACGGCAGGGATCTCGATCCCGCTGCCGGCCAGCGCCCGTTCCACGTTGGTGCGGGTGAACACGGGGAACGTGGTCTCCAGGTACATCTCGGCGACGCTCATCCTCCCGGTGGCGCAGCGGTCGATGAACAGCGGCGCGAACGGCGTCATCGGGTGGTCGGGCTGCTCCACCGCGAGCGCCACCATCTCCTCGAGCCACTCGTCCCACGACACCTCGCGGATCCGGTGGCCGCGCAGCCGCAGCCGGTCGACCAGGTCGGAGATGTTGACCTTGCCGGGGTTGGTGAGGTGGTAGACCTCGCCTGCCGGCAAGGCGCTCGCCGCGATGTGGGCCACCGCGGACGCGAACACGTCGACCGGCGTGTAGTCCAGCGGCAGCTCGGCGATCGGAGCCGTGCCGGTGTCCACGACGAACTTCTTCATCGCGCACATCTCGGTCGCGGTGTTCCACGCCCCGGTCACCCGGTCGCCGGCGATGTCGGCGGCGCGGTAGATCGCGACCGGCAGCCCCCGGCGCGAGGCGTTGTGCAGCAGTGCCTCGGCGACCCACTTGCTCTCCACGTAGCCGACCGACAGGTGGTCGGCGTACGCGGCCGGGGTGTCCTCGTCGACGTGGCGCACGCCCGCCGTGCCGAACCCGGCGACGACGGCCATGGTGGACGTGTAGTGGACCGGGACGTTGCGGTACCGGCCTGCCATGCGGATGATCTCGCGGGTGCCGTCGACGTTGGCCGGGCGCATGTGGGAGTACGGGTAGATGAAGTTGACCCGTCCACCCGGGTGGTGGATCACGTCCACCGTGCGGGCCAGCCGGTCGAAGTCCTCTTCGGACAGACCGAGCAGCGGTCGCTCCAGGTCGCCGGCGAGGCCCACGATGCGCCCGCCGACGCGGTGGGCAGCGAGGTCGTCGCCGAAGTAGTGCCGCGCGTTGGCCTGGATGCGGGCCAGCGCCGCATCGGCGTCCTCGGCGCGCACCAGGCAGTGCACCACCGCGTCCGTCGTGGCCAGCAGCTCGCGCAGCAGGTAGCTGCCGAGGAAGCCGGTGGTGCCGGTGAGCAGGACGTGCTTCGGGTCGCGCCAGTCCGGCGGGTCGGCGACGCGCGCGATCGGCACGTCCAGTTCGGACTCGGCGGCGAAGTCGACCTTCTTGCGGGTGTCGTCGCCGGGCAGCGTGCCGGCCCGCGCGGCCTCGACCGCCTGGGCGAAGCTGCGCAGCGTCGCGTCCTCGAGCAGCAACCGGATCAGCGGCCGCACCTGGGTGATCAGCACGCCGAACGTGCCACGCACCTTGGCCAGCAGCTCGGCGGCGAGGATGGAGTTGCCGCCGAGGGCGAAGAAGTTGTCGTGCGGGCCGATTGCGTCGACCTCGAGCACCTGGCGCCACAACCGCGCCACACCGCGCTCGAACAGGTTGACCACCGTCGCGCCCGTCCCGGCGCTCTCCCGTGCGGGCTCGGCGGACGGGGCGGGCAGCGCGGCGAGGTCGACCTTGCCGTTGACGGTCACCGGCAGCTCGGGCAGCTCGACGAACGCGGTGGGCACCAGGTACTCCGGCAGCCGGGCGGCGAGGAAGTCACGCAGCTGCCTGGCGGTGGCGCCGCGCGCGCCTGCCGGGACGCAGACGTACGCGGCGAGGCGGCGCTGGCCGCCCTGCTCGTAGTCGGTCACCGCGACGTCGCCGACCAGCTCGTGCGCGGCCAGGGCCGCCTCGATCTCGCCGGGCTCGACGCGGAAGCCGCGGATCTTGAGCTGCCGGTCGATGCGCCCGGCGATGGCCAGGTTCCCCTCGGGCGTCCAGGCGCCGAGGTCGCCGGTGCGGTACATGCGCGCGTCCGGCGTGCCGGCGAACGGGTCGGGCACGAACCGCGCGTGCGCGGCGGCATCCGCGCAGAGGTAGCGCGCCACGCCCGTGCCGCCGATGTAGACCTCGCCGCGCTCCCCCGGCCCGATCGGGCGCAGGTCCGCGTCGAGCACGTGCACGAACGTGCCGGGCAGCGGCGAGCCGACCGGCGCGTCGCCGCGCGCCGGCAGCACGTCGGCGGTCAAGTCCACGACGCACGAGGTGATCGTGGTCTCGGTGAGGCCGTATGCGTTGACCAGCCGCACGTCCGGCAGCAGCTCGAGGGCGGTGCGGCAGTCCTGCGTGCGCACCGCCTCACCGCCGACGATCGACAGCCGCACGGGCAGCTCGACCGGCCGCGCGGCGAGCTCGGCGAGGAAGCGGCGCCAGTAGGCCGGGGTGAGGTCCATGACCGTGACCCCGTGCCTGCGCAGCCGCTCCGGCAGCTCGCTCGGCGCCCAGCCGACGTCCGGCAGCACCAGCCGCGCGCCGCCGGTCAGCGCCACCATGATCTGCTCGATCGAGGTGTCGAAGGACAGCGCGCCGAACTGCAGCACCCGGTCGGCCGGCGTGATCCCGTACCAGTCGACGAGCTCGCCGATCACGTGGCCCAGCGCATCGTGGTCGACCACCACGCCCTTCGGCGTGCCCGTCGACCCGGACGTGTAGATGACGTACGCGGGCGACGAGCCGGCCACCGGCACGCCCGGCGCGTACGTGGGGTAACCGGCGCACACTCCGGTCGACGCGGTGAGAACCAGCTCGGCGAACTCCCCGATGCGCGCGGTGTCCGGCGCGCTCGTGATCACGGTGGTGCAGCCGGTCTCCGCGATGAACGTCCTGATGCGACTCTCTGGCACGCTCGGCTCGACCGGGAGATACGCCCCGCCGGCCTTGAGGATCGCGAGCAGCGCCACCATCGTGTCGACAGACCGTTCCAGGTGGACTATCACGACCGTGCCGGGCCCGGTGCCGGCGTCGCGCAGGTAGTTGGCCAGCTGGTTCGCCCGGGCTTCCAGCTCGCCGTAGGTGATCTGCTGGTCAGCGGACACGACCGCGATCTCATCGGGCTGCGCCGCGGCGCACGCGGCGAACAGTTCGTGGACAGTCGAACGTCGACGGGTGTTCATGAGGCCCCTTATTCACGTAACGCGGTAAACGGGCGGACTCGGTGCATGGCACTGTGTGTAGTGTTCACGGTGCTCCCGGTTTTCCGTCATAAAGGCGCCTTGAATTCCTCTTTCTCCCCGATCGTATTCACCCGGTTTCCTCATCGATGCGGTGCACGCCGAAATGCCCTGAATGCCTCGGGAGGCATTCAGGGCAGAGACCGTCCCGGCCACCGGTCAGGCGGCCGCCGGGAGCCAGTCGGCGAACGCGGCCACATCCGGCAGGACCACCGAGGCGAACGCCCGCACGAGGAAGTCGTCGGCCTCGCCGGTGATGACCACCACCGTGCCGCCGCCGCAGCGTGCGGCCTGCAGCTCCGCCACCGAGTCGGTGATGGCATCCCGGTCGGGCAGCCACGCGACGCACACCTCGCTGCTCGCCGCGAGCCCCGTCAGCCGGTGGAATTCGGCGAGCCGCGCGGGCTCCGGCATGGCCGGCCGATCCGCGCCGTACCAGGCCGCTACCGGGTCGTGCACCACCGTGTGTGGGTGGTGCGCACGGATGGCGTCGGCCAGCAGGCGGCGCGGCTCCGCGTCGTCCGCCCCGCCGCCGCGGCGGACGCCATGGGTGAGGCCGGCCAGGTAGTAGGAGCGCACGTCCGCGGGAGGGCCGGCCCGCATCCGCACCCGGTAGTCGGCGAAGTCGGCCACGCCGTCCTCCCGTGTCATGCCGCGGCCTGCACGGTGGTGGCCGCGGCACGCGGCGCGTACTCGTAGAACCCGCGGCCGGACTTCTTGCCGAGCAGGCCCGCCGAGACCATCCGGGACAGCAGGGGCGGCGGCGAGTAGTGCGGCTCGCGGTACTCGCCGTACAGCGACTCGCTGATGGCCTGGACGATGTCCAGCCCGATCAGGTCGATGAGGCTGAACGGTCCCATCGGGTGCGCGCACCCGAGCTTCATCGCCTTGTCGATGTCGGCCAGCGAGGCCATGCCGGACTCGTACATGCGGATGGCCGACAGCAGGTACGGGATCAGCAGCGCGTTCACCACGAACCCGGACCGGTCCTTCGTGCGGACCACCTGCTTGCCGAGCACCTCGGTGACGAACGCCTCCGCGGTGGCGGTGGTGTCGTCCTCGGTGAGCACCGACCCGACCAGCTCCACCAGCGGGAGCACGGTGACCGGGTTGAAGAAGTGCGTGCCGATCACCTTGCCCGGCCGGTCGGTGACCCGGGCCAGCTGGATGATCGGGAACGACGAGGTGTTGGAGCCGAGGATCGCGTGCTCGTCCGCGACGACCTTGTCCAGCGTCGCGAACACGTCCAGCTTCACCGACTCCTGCTCGGGCGCCGCCTCGAGGACGAGCTGGCGGTCGGCGAAGTCGCCGAGGTCGGCGGTGAACGACACCCGCCGCAGCGCGGCGTCGCGTTCGGCCTCGGCGAGCTTTCCCTTGCGGACGGCGGTGTCCAGCGAGCGGAGCAGCCGCCGCCTGCCGTCGGCCGCCCGGCCCGGCCGTGACACCGCGACGCGCACGTCGAGTCCGGCCCGCGCGCAGATCTCGGCGAGGCCGGCGCCCATGACGCCGCACCCGACGACGCCCACGCGTCGAATCCTGTTCATACAGATCACTTCCCTGGAGAGCTGATTGGTGAATCCGCTCGTAACGGCGCGGCCCACCGCAGCAGGCACGCACCCATCGACATCCCGCCGCCGAACCCGAGGAGCAGGACGAGGTCCCCGTCGGCCAGCCGGCCGGCGCGGTTGGCCTCGTCGAGCGTCAGCGGGACCGCGGCGCTGCCGACGTTGCCGTACATCTCCACGGTGCGATGGGTGTACGCACCGGCCAGCCCGCATCGCTCGACGAGCTGGTCCAGCAGCACGCCGTTCGCCTGGTGCGGCACGAGGTGGTCGACCTCTGCCGCGGTCGTGCCCGCGCGGGCCAGCAGTTTGTCCACGAACGGCGGTACCTCGGTCAGGACGATCTCGGAGACGTCCCGTCCCTTCATGCGGAAGAGGTGCTCGCCACCGGCCAGCGTCTTCACCGACGCGGGGCGACGGCTACCGCCCGCCGCGACACCGATCAGGTCGTGCGCGTCGCCGCGGCTGGCCAGCTCGAAGTCGATGACGCCGCGCGAGCGCGGCACCGGGCCGATGACCGCGGCCCCCGCGCCGTCGCCGAAGAGGACGGCGGTGCGCCGGTCGTCGAAGTCCAGGATGCGGGAGTACAGGTCTGCGCCGATGGCAAGCGCGTGTGAGCCGGGCCGGGCGGCCACGAGGGCGCGGGCAAGTACGACCGCGTGCACGAAGCCCGCGCAGACCGCGTTGACGTCGAAGCTCGCCGCGCCGTAGGCGCCGAGGCGGTCCTGCACGAGGCAGGCGGTCGGCGGCTGCGGATGGTCCGGTGTGGAGGTCGACACGACGAGGTAGTCGAGGCGCTCGGCCGGCAGCGCGGCGTACTCGAGCGCGGCGGCTGCCGCGGCGGCCGCGAGGTCCGAGGTCGCCTCGGTGGGGCCGGCGAACCGGCGGGAGCGGATCGCGGTCTTGGTGACGATCTGCTCGGCTGAGGTACCGGGCACGCGCCGGGCGATCTCCTCGTTGGTCACCGCCCACTCTGGCACGTACGAACCCGTACCAAGAATTCCTATGGACACGGACCCTCCCGGCTTTTACTCGAGTCATCTCATGGTGCATCTCGAGCACGATGATGGGCAATGAGACCGCGCACAATCAACGACAATTCTCGCGCGCGTTTACCGGTTGGTTTCCCGGTTCTTACCGGACAGTTCCCGGGTCGCGGAAACCGCCCCGGCCGGGAGGGTCCGAGATGTCCGAACAGGACGGTGACGATCAGAACAGTGACGAACAGGAAGGTGACGAACAGGAAGGTGACGAACAGGACGGCGCCGCTCAGGCCGCGGGGACCGCGTGACCGGTCGCCGGCCAGCGGATCGGGTCGGCGCCGAGTGCGCGGAGCTCGGCCACCTGCTGGCGGCACCACGGCGACACGGAGATGTCACCCGAGGTCACCGCGTAGACGAAGTCGGCCCAGCCGACCCACTCGAAGTCGCCCACCTCGCCCGGGTCGGGGTGCGGCAGCTCGTCGGTCACCACCCGGTACACCGGGCACAACTCGTGCACGGCGTGCCCGTCACCGGTCGTCAGCCGGTGGCGGAACGCGGACAGGACCACGTCAGCGGGGACACCGGGCAGGCCGAGCTCGCCGGTGAGGCCGCGGGTCACGGCGCCGGCGAGGGACTCCCCCGGCCCGGGGTGGCCGTAGCAGGAGTTCGTCCACACGCCGGGCCACGTCTTCTTCGTGTGCCCCCGCATGGTCAGCAGGAGCCGGGCGTCGGAGGTGAAGACGAAGCAGGAGAACGCGAGCGGCGCGGGCAAACGGCGCACCAGTGGCCGCCCCCGCTCGTCGTACGAACTGGACCGTCCCATTCGGCTTCCCAGCCCTTCCGTCTCCCGTTGGCGAGTGCGCAACGCGACGCCTCAGGCGTAGACCGGCACCTGGATCGACGCGTCGTGCTCGAGGATCATGTGCTGCAGCGCCTGCAGGTCCGGGCCCGGCTCGATACCGAGACCGTCGACCAGCGCGGTGCGGGTCCGGCGGTACACGTTCAGCGCGTCGACCTGGCGTCCGGACCGGTAGAGAGCGAGCATGAACTGGATGCACAGCCGCTCGCGCAGCGGCTCGGCGGCGGTCAGCACCTCGAGCTCGGGGGTGATCTCCCGATGCCGGCCGCACTGCAGCTCGGCATCGAAGCAGTCCTCCAGCGCGGTGAGCCGCTCGTCCTCCAGGGCGCTCAGCTCCGACCACGACGTCCCACACTCGACCAGGTCGGCGAGCGCCGGGCCACGCCACAGGGCGATCCCCGTGCGCAGCAGCTGGGTGCCGCGCACGGGCGAGCCGGACGCCAACGCGGTACGTCCATTGTGGACCAACTGGCGGAAGCGGTACATGTCGACCGCGTCCGGGTCCACCTTGAACTGGTAGCCGGGCGTGTGCGTGACCAGCTCCGCGGAGCAGTCCGGTCCCGCGGCGGCCAGCATCCGGCGGATCGCGGATACCGCGTTCTGCACCATCTTGCGCGCGGTGGACGGCGGCCGGCAGTCCCACAGGGCGTTGAGCATCCGGCTGTTGGGCACCACCTGGTTGGCGTGCAGGAGAAGATAGCCGAGCACCGCGCGCTGCTTGACGCCACCGAGGTCGACCTGCACGGTTTCGCGGTCGCTGACTTCTAATGCGCCGAGTAGGCTGAACTTCATGACTTTTCAACTCCACCACTGAACTGCCCGTCGGGCCCGTCGCAGGCCCCATTCGGTGTCCTGCTGATAATTCATAGTCACATGGCCAGTCACTGCCAGGGAACCCCCTCGAGACGGCCACAAGGCCCGGCGAGGATTCTCACGGTCATCAGCGATGACGGAAACCCCAGCTCAACCGCGCTATCAAGCCGGTCGATGTGAAAAACACACATTGCTGCGGTGATCGGCTCAGGGGAAAGTCAGGCCTTTTCGCATCCCGTCGGATGACCACCACACTGGCCACGCGGGAGGATCATCAGCACAATTCTTGCTGACACCTCGAGCCAGAGAAATGGACGCACAAGGAATCCCGCAGGAGGAACAACCATGGCCACACCTATCAGGGCCACCGCCAAGAAGCCCGGAGCACTGGATCCGGTGTTTCTGAAGGAGTGGGCCGACCGGAACCTGGCCGCATGGGACGCGCTGGACGCCGAGGCCGTGGCCGACACGTGCACGGACGACGTCGTGTGGATCGACCCGAGCCTGCCCGGCCCGGTCCGCGGCCGCAAGGAACTGGTCAAGTTCGTCAACGCGCTGGCGACCTCCTACCCCGACCTGAAGATCGACCGGGTCAGCGGCCCGGTCGCGTCGCAGGAGGAGCCGCTGGCGATCGCCCGCTACACGATGAGCGGCACGCTGACCCGGACGTGGCCGTATACCAACATGGCGGCGACCGGCCAGGCCATGTCGATCCGGTGCATAGACGAGTGGCGCTTTCGCGACGGTCTGCTCGCGCACAACGTGACGATCTACGACTGCCTCGACACGGCCCGCCAGCTGGGCATCGTGCCGCCGCAGGGCACCGTGCTGGCCAAGGCCATGAACCGGATGCAGCACCTGCGCGCCCGCAGGCTGCGCGAGCGAGCCGCCTGCCCGGCGTGCGGGTTCCAGAAACACCGCCACTGACAGGGACCGGAAACATGAAACTTCTCGGCCGTACCGTCCTGATCACCGGGGCCTCGAGCGGCATCGGCGAAGCCGTGGCCCGCGAGGCGTACGCCCGCGGCGCCACCGTGCTGCTGGTCGCCCGCGGTGAGACCAAGCTCAAGGCGCTGTCCGAAGAGCTGGGCATCCGGGCGCACGCCTACCCGTGCGACGTCGGCGACCCGGAGGCCATCAAGGCCCTGGCCGACGCGGTCCACGCGGACGGCCTCGGCGTCGACGTGCTGGTCAACAACGCCGGCGCCGGGCGCTGGGTGTCCATCGAGGACACCGACCCGGACGAGCTGCTGGACATGGCGAAGGTGCCCTACCTCGCCGCCCTGCTCGCGACCCGGGCGTTCGTCCCCGGCATGCTGGAGCGCCGTTCCGGCTGGATCGTCACCGTCAACTCCGGGGTGTCCCGCGCCGTCTGGCCCGGGGCCGTCGGCTACGCCAGCGCACGATGGGCGCTGCGCGGGCTCGACCTGGCGCTCAAGAGCGATCTGCGCGGTTCGGGCGTCGGCGCCACCGAGATCGTCCTCGGCACGGTGAGCAGCAGCTACTTCGCCAACAACCCGGGCTCGGAGGACAAGCTGCCGAAGATCGCCCGCATGGTCCCCACCGTGACCCCCGAGCAGGTGGCCGAGGCGGCCTGCAAGGCCGTCGAGCGCCGCCGCGGGACGGTCATCATGCCCTGGCAGATGAAGTTCGTCGCGACGTCGAGCCAGCACATGCCGCGGATGAACCACTTCATGCTCTGGCTGACCGGAGCCCGGCGCACCGCGCGGCGAGGTGCCACCGCTTCCGCCGCCAACAACCGAGTGCAGCAGCAAGTTTGAGGAGAGGAAATGTCCGAGCGAGTGTTGGTGACCGGCGCGTCAGGCTTCATGGCCGGGTACGTCATCGCCGAACTGCGGTCGCACGGCTACACCGTCCGGGGAACCGCCCGGCGGCCGGTCGACGACCTCGACGACGTGGTCACCGCTGACCTGTCGAAGGACGAAGGCTGGGCCGAGGCGGTCGACGGCTGCGACTACGTCATGCACGTCGCGTCGCCGTTCCCGCGCGACGCGCCCCGAACCGACAGCGAGCTGATCCGCCCTGCGGTCGACGGCACGCAGCGCGTGCTGCGGGCCGCGGCGGACGCGGGCGTGAAGCGGGTCGTGCTGACGTCCTCGGTCGTGGCCGTGAGCAGCGGCCACCATGACGAGGTGACCCGGACCGAGGCCGACTGGTCCGATGTGGACCGCAGTTCGCCGTATACGCGGAGCAAGACACTGGCCGAGCTGGCCGCGTGGGACTTCGCCACCCAGTCCGATGTGGAGCTCGTGGTCGTGGCGCCGGGCATCGTGTTCGGCCCGGTATGCCACCCGTCGGTCGGCACGTCGGTCGAGGTCGTGCGCAGGCTGCTGAACCGCGAGGTGCCCGCGTCGCTGAAGATGGGCTTCGCGCCGGTCGACGTGCGCGACGTCGCGGTCGGGCAACGGCTCGCGCTGCAGACGCCCGCCGCCGCCGGCAACCGCTACATCCTCGCCGGCGAGCACATGTGGATGCGCGACGTCGCGAAAATGCTGGCCGCGGAGTTCAACCCGCAGGGCTACCGGGTGCCGACCGGCGTGCTGCCGGCGTGGTTCGGCCGGTTGCTGGCCCAGTTCGACCCGTCGGTGCGCCAGGCGATCGACCACGTGGGACGCCGGGAGCTGGTGAGTGCCGAGAAGGCCCGCCGCGAGCTCGGCTGGACGATGCGCTCGCCGCAGGAGAGCATCCTCGACACGGCGTACAGCCTCGTCGAGCACGGCCTGGCCCCGAACCCCGCGAAGAAGAACGGAAAGGTCAAGACAGCCGCATAAGCAGACGACAAGCGGCGGCGCCGTGGATCCAG